>NZ_JAAWWD010000049.1 GCF_021404545.1 Aestuariivita sp. | reverse complement strand
GGCCCCCCCCCCGTCATGGACGCGCCCCCCGCGCTTGGCATCCCTGTCACAGAAACCGTGGGATGAATCCGTCCGGGGAAAGGGGAACTCCGGACATCAGAGGCTTTGTGCAACAGAGCCTTTCGCACTCGCAGTGAATGTCCGCTTTCCGCCGATCACGTCGAATGCCTGGACAAGCAATCCCTATAGTCGGCAGCGTAGTCCCTGCACATCAACCGTGGCCAGAGCCTTGCGGCCTCCCCTGCTCGGCTTCGCGTGTCGCAGGGGAGAACGGCCCTTCGGTCCGTCGCGCATTCGGCCATGCGGCCTCACCGCGGCGTCGCACCCAGACCCCCGGTTTGCCCGCCTCGCGAGCACGTCCCTCCCCGGCCGCTCCGCCGGATTGCGCTCTGGTCTGTTTTGGCCTGAGGCCAAAACGATCCCGCCGCTCCATCCGTCTCCCGCGTCCGGTCGGGCCGTTTGCCTGCTCGTGTCGGGCAAACCTACCGTCAAAACACACACACATGAGCGTGGAAGCATATCCTCCGGATGGCCCCCAAATCAGCCCGCGTCAAGGATCGCAAAACTTTTCGGCGAGGGCGGGGCCCGTGGCGCGGTGCGTTCCCGTGGGTGAGGGCGCGCATGTGTCGGGTGTTGCGCACGGAAAACTTTTGCGCCCGGCAAGCCGGCGACTGCGCCGTCCCTGACCCGGGCAGATTCGGAAACCAGGCATTCGGCCATGCCCCCACACTCACGTGGTGGCCTTGCAACCGAACACTGGAGACCAGACATGGCTTACGATAACGCAAACACCTACGAGACCATCGAGCTTTTCGGGCTGACCGAGAAGGACGCGCAGCTGCCGATCCCGGAAGATCACATCCTGACCGACCGCATCATCCGCGAAAGCTTCGAGGCTTTGCTCGGGCAGCTGCGCGGGACCGGGCTTGAAGCCGAAATCGAACCGCTGGCCCATGGGCTCGCCACGATCCTGCAGCGCCGCAAGGTGGCGCTTGGCAAGGAGGTCGACCGCACCGCCGACAAGATCGGCGCGCTGGCAAAATCTCACGACGGATCGGAGATCGCCGAGACCGCGCTCGAAGAGGCGCAGGCGCGCTTTCTGCAGCTGCGCGAGATTGTCAGCGCCATCGAGGTGATGAGCGAGGCAGCGGCAGAATGCTACGAGATTGAGACGGGCCACGCCTTCATCCCGGCAGCCGGGTCGCGCGCAAGCGTCCGGGCGCAAGAGACCGGGGCGGTCTTCGAGGCGCGGCAGCTCCTGGAGCAGCACGACCGCGAGACTGCCGAGAAATCCAAAGTCGAGGGGGTGCCCCTGATCGTCTCAGGCGCCACCGACTGGACCGATGTCGATGTGATCTTCAACACGCTCGACAAGGTTCGCGAACGGATCAAGCAGAACCGCAATCAGGAGATCTTCCTCTGCCATAAGGGTGGCAAGCACGGGGCGGAGATGATTGCGGCTCGGTGGGCCCGGGCACGCGGGGTCGCGCAGGCGCGCTTCGATCCGCGCTGGTCCGCGCATGGACGGGCGGCACCGTTCAAGTGCAACGACGAAATGCTGGACGACAAGTTCGCAGCGACGGGGGTTGTACTCTTCGGCGGCAACGGGGTCGCGCTGAACCTCGGGCAGAAGGCGGAAGCGAAAGGTCTGACGGTCATGCGGGTTGCGGACCCGGCGAAGAAGGCGTCGCAGGATTGAAGAGAGGGGGTCGCGCTTGGCGCGGCCCTTTCGTCATGTCTCATGGCGCGTGCGGTCGGTCACGCGTTATCGGCAGTCTGCTGCGGCCAGCACCGTTATCCCTCTACCCGGTCCGTCAGAGTGCGGCCCATCCGCATCGGTATGAGCTGGGGATGGTGCGCACCTCACGCACATCGTTAGCAGCACAAGACGCGAGGGGTCGAGACGTCGCACATGAGGCTGAAGACCTGCACGTCCCTCGGGGCGTGTTTCGGAACATCGCATCTACGCGGGCGGGCTCCGTCAGCACCCCGGCCAGGCTCGGTGGGACGCGGACGCGGATGGTGGCGGCTGCGTGATGGCAAGGGTCATCCGGATCACTCCTTTTTGCTCATAGATGTGGATCGCACGGGGTCGGCCCGTCCGTGCCCTCAGCTCACGCTTCGGCAAGTACAAATACGGTTTCCACGGCTAGCCGCGGACCCTCCGCATTTGCGCTTGCGACCGGGCCTCTTGCCCCCGTGCCGGGTGATCCCCATCGCAACAAGGAGTAACCCAAATGACCAACCACTACGTCGCCACCGTCCCCGTCAAGTTCACCGATACCGATGGCCAGGAGCGCACCCGTTTTCAGCGCGTGGGCGCTATGTTCCGCAACACCCGCAACGGGGACGGCTCGGAGTTCTTCAGCCTCAAGCTCGACTTCCCGGTCGCGGTCTCGGAGCTGGTGATGTTCCCGCCGAGCGCGAAAGATCCCCAGGACTGAATCCTCTGACGAGGATGGGCTGCCCCAGGACGATCTTGGGGCGGCCCGATCCCTGTTCCAGGGATGCCGCGTCCGGCGGTCAGATCGCCCGAGGCGACTTCACGAAGCCGTCGGCCGCTGCGCGTTCAACGGACGCACTCCCCCCGAAATGATCAGGCCGCGACAGACCGGCCAGTCAGCCTCAAGGGGGCCATCCACAAAAACCTATCGGCCAGGGCCTCCCGGTTTTTGCGGCAGAGATTTGGCAAGCCAAATCTGGCCCGCCTTGACCCTGCCTGTCCGCCCTGTCGGTGGGGTTTGCGCCCGCCCGCGGTTCCGTCCGAACACATGCGTGTTCGTCCAGACCCTCGGGCGGTGCTGGAGAAGGGGCCTTTGAAGCTGGAGGCTGTGCTGGTGGTGAGGGCGGCAGAGCCGCGTCCCTGCGGGCCGCGGCGTGAAGCGGACACCAAGGCTGCCTGAGACTGAATGCGACGTAAGTATATAATTGACAGCTAGGTATATTATCGTAAGGTAGGGGCAGCCTTGGTGGAAGGTGGCAGGAAATAGGGGGTCTTTCTTCGCATGTCGCGCTCAAAACGTCTCACAGATGCGGACCGCATGGAGATCGTTCGCGAAGCCGCGGAAGGCGTTTCCACTTCAGTGCTGGCGGAACGGTTTGGCGTGTCCGTGCGGGCGATCCAGTACACGCTCAAAGCCGATGCCGAGCGCCAGACGGATGTCGCAATTCCGGTCTCAGCGGTCAGTGTGAAGGTCACGGCTGCGGAGCTTGCGGCGCTTGACGAGGTGTTGGCGAAGGCGGGGATCGAGAGCCGTGCCGAGGGGCTGCGGCGGCTCATTCAGGCGGCAGGCGGGGTGTTCGTTCCGGACGCGCAGATGGCGGCCGAGATGGCGCGCTACCGCGCCTCGCTGCATGAGGTCGGCAATGGGGTCGCGCAAATTGCCAAGCAGATGACGCGGGCCAACCGGCGGGAGCAGGGGGCCGTGGGGGGCGCGAGTGCCGAGTTTACCGAATTGCGCCTTGCGCAGATGCGCGGGCTGGCGAGGTTCATTCTGGATTCTGCAGACGAGATCGATCTGCTCCTGCGCCGCCGTCGAGACGCGATGCAGCTGCGGGCCACGGCCGCGCTGAGGGAGTTTGCCCATGCGGCTGAATGATGCCGTCCATGCCGTCACGGGCGAGGTCTTTCGGGATGGCTGGAGCCGCGTCCGGGGCTCGATGCAGGGGCTGCATGTCGCCAAGCAGACCCAGCTTACGCGCGCGGCAGCGGGGCATCGGCCAGCGGTCTTCAAGGCGATCCGGGGCGGGGGTACGCATACCAAATCACAGCTCGCAAACCAGCTCGATTACCTCACCACCAAGTCCACCCATATCGTGGACAGTAGCGGGTTTCTGGACGGCAAGGCGAAGCTCGAGGCCGGTGACATCAAGGACCTGACCGAGCGCTTTGCCAAACGGTGGGATGCGGGCTTCAAGCCCAAGCTCGGACAGACCACCCATATGCTCATGTCCTTCCCCATCGGCACGCGCGGCGAGGATGTGCGCGACATTGCGACGGACGTGGCCGAGCGGTTCTTCCAGACCGACGCGGGGCATTTCGACTACATTATCGCGGTGCATGAGGACCGCGATCACCCGCATGCGCATCTAGTGCTGAACCGCCGTTCGCAGGAAGGCGAGTTCTTCTTTCTGGGGCGCAACCATCGCTTCAACTATGATGATTTTCGCCTCGCCATGGTCGAGGAGGCGGAAAAGTATGGTGTGCGCCTGGAAGCCACGCGGCGGGTGGATCGCGGGGCTGTACATTACCCAGCCCCTACCCGCGAGGTCTACGCCGCGAAAGACGAGGGCCGCGCGCCCCGCGAGCGGGAACGCGTTGGGACCGACCTAGCCCGGACGCTGGCGGAGATCGCCAACACCAGAACCGTCTACCATTCGCTTGCCACGGAGGCCTCCCGCGAGGCCCGCGAGGATATTGCCGCGGCGCTATTTCGCGCGGGCGAGGTGCTGGCGCATGGCGGGCAGGTGGACCGAACAGGAGATGTGTATATGGCCGAGGATCAAAGTTTCGAGGACCTGAGAAGCCTCTATGCGGAGAAGCTCGCGCGGGTCCAGGGCATGATCGCCGAAAAATCTGACGCGGAACGTCCCGTGCTGGAAAAGCGCCTCATCGAGATCCAGACGCAGGTCCAGCACATGCAGCCCTTGGGGCTGCGATCATCCACGCTGTCAGAGACCCCCTCGGAGGGCGGGATCTATTCCGAAGCCAATATCGACGCCAGCCAGCGCGAGCGACTGGCGGAGCCCGACCTGAGATCGCGCATTGACGCGGCACTACGGGGCACCGGGATCAGCACATCGGAAGTGGTGGCCCGGATCGAGACGGGCGCGTCAAATGCAGCGCTCGAGCATCAATGGATCGCCAATGATCTCTCCAAAGTGGCCGAGGCGCGGAACCTGAACCTCGAGCGCCGCGCCGATCTGGAACAGGCCCGCGACATTCTCAATGACGTGCATGTGGAACTTGGCACGCTGTTGGAGCGCGAGAACGTGCTGCGCCGGGATGGCGTCATGGAAGCGGAACCGGTCAGCGAGCGGTTCCATTATCATGAGGGCGCGGTCCGGGCGATGGAAGGGACAATCCGTCAGGAGATGCGCGCAGACGGCCTGACTGCGCAGCAGATCGAGGACCGGAACTGGGAGGTTGTCTCACGGGCGGAGCGCCGGATCGAGACGGAGCAGCGTGCATATCTCGAGGCACACCCGGATCTGCTCGCACGCCCTGGCGATGTGATTGACCGGTCTGAGCCTTACAGGGAGACCATTACCGATGCGGCCCGCGCCAGCGAGATCACCCGCGAGGTCGACCGGATCATGGAGGGACGCGACGTCCGCACGCCCGTTGCAGATGCTGTCACGGATGAATTCAGGGAGCGCTATCCTGACATGCCGTCCCACCTCGCCCGCGGGCTTGGCGCGACCTATGCGGCCGTCGTCGAGATCCGCGACACGGAGGCCATCAACCAGGTCCGCCGCGAAAATGAGATGCGCGAGGGGATTGGGGTTGGCACGCGCGACTCACTCCTCGCAGCCCGCGGTGAAACTGCGCCGCAGTCCCGCCTTGCAGACGAGATTGCGCGGGTCCTGGACCATGAGCGGGCGGGGGAGTTGTCCGCGCCCTTCGAGACCGAGACGGAGCGGGACGCTTTCCGCGGCGAGATCGCGCGGGTGCTGGACGTTCGCCAACTAGACCGGCTCACATCCGGCGATGCCGATGCGCTGGAAAAGGTTCTCGAGGACCGCCTCGACCGGCTCTATGTCGCCAAGGTCTACCTGCAATCGGATGCAGCGACGGCCAACACGGAGGCCTTGCGCCAGGTGGTCGATGATCTTGCCGATGCCGAATATGAAAAACACCGCGCCGCGGACGTGGATGGCGAGACTGAGCGGGGCCAGGTCCATTGAGCGCTTCCATGGGAAAAGCGCGGATCGCAACAGGGGTCCTTCTGGTAACGCTGGTGACCGGGGCCATGGGCTATACCATCGCCTCGGCGGTGCTGACTTACCAGGATCTCGGCTTCGGCGCCGAGATCGACTTTGCCTATATCGCGCAGAACTATCTGGCGATCCTCGATCGCCGCCCGGAGGACGCCCAACTTATTCACCTGATCGTCGGCAGCTTCGCCGCCGCCGGCCTGATGCTGAGCCTCGCCCTCTCAGGATCCGCCCTGACACGCTTTGGCCAGACCCATTGGCAGAGTGCGCGCGAGATGAAGGCCAACGGCTTCTTCGGGGCGCCGGGCACCGGGTTCATCCTCGGCAAGCTGGGGACGCCGGGCTCCCGCGCCAATTACATTTGCTCGAAGGTCTTCCCCCATGCGCTGATCGTGGCCCCCACGGGTCGCGGCAAGACCACGGGCTTTGTCATTCCGAACCTGCTGACCTGGCAAGGCTCCGCCGTGACGCTCGATGTGAAGGGCGAATGTTTCGAGGCCACGGCCCGGCACCGCGCCGCCCAAGGCGACAAGGTCTATCGCTTTGCCCCCACCGATTGGGAGGGCAAGCGCACGCATCGTTACAACCCGCTCCTGCGCATCTATGAGTTGAAAGATCCCGCGCGCCAGCAGATGGAATTGCAGCTTCTTGCGACGCTCTTCCTGCAAAGCGACAATGACCGGGTTCAGGGGCTGCTCAAAGGCGGGATCGATCTCTTCGTGGCAGCAGGCCTGTTGGCCTTCCAGCGCAAGCGCCCGACCTTGGGCGAGATCTACCGCATCGCGGCCTCGGGCGGGAACAAGCAGAAGGAGTATTTCGCGCGGGGCCACGAGGTCGACAACAGGGCGGCCAAGCTGATCTTCACGCGGCTGGCTTCGACCAACAACGATACGCTGACGTCTTACGTTTCGCTCCTGATGACCTCGGGGCTCGATCAATGGCAGAACCCCGCGATCGATGAGGCGACGGCGGTGTCGGACTTTGATTTCCGCACGATCCGCAAGAAGCCCTTTTCAGTGTATCTCGTGGTCCAGCCGCTGATGGTGAAGCCGCTCGCGCCGCTGATCCGGCTGTTTTTCTCCGACCTGCTCTCCGCCATGCAGGAAAAGGATCCCGGGCCAGACGAGCCGTGGCCCGTGATGATCATGCTCGACGAGTTCAATCGCCTCGGAAAAATGCCCATCGTGGTCGAGAGCATCGAGACCCTGCGCACCTATCGCGGCCACCTGGCTGTGGTCACGCAAACCATCCCCGCCCTCGATGAAATCTATGGCGAGAACACCCGCCGCGCCCTGCAGG
Organism: Aestuariivita sp.; assembly: GCF_021404545.1. Lineage (GTDB taxonomy): Bacteria > Pseudomonadota > Alphaproteobacteria > Rhodobacterales > Rhodobacteraceae > Aestuariivita. The sequence continues at coordinate 14,305 of NZ_JAAWWD010000049.1, read as the reverse complement.
GCAATGCCGGCGTGAAGCTCTACCTGACGCCCTCGGATGAGAAGACCGTCGAGGAGCTGAGCAAGGCGGTCGGCAAGACCACAAAGACCGTGGTCACGCGCTCACAGTCCATCGGCAAGAACCCCTTTGAGGGCCGCAGCCAATCCACACGGACCGAAGAGAGTTCCTTGCTCCCTGAAGATGAGGCGCGCCGTCTGCCCCTCGACGAGATTGTCATGGTGATCGATGCCCAGATGCCGGTCCGGGCAAAGCGGATCCAGTTTTTTGATGATCGGCTGTTCAAGGCGATCCACGCGGCACAGACGGGCGAGTTGCCGTTTCCGGAGCCGGGGGGAGGGGGGCTGCAGGGGAACCTGCCGCTCAGTGTGCGCGCCATGCCGATGACGCCGCCGTCGGATGGGCCAGGGGGAACAGAAGCCGATATGGAGAGGGCGAGCCAGGCTGGCGATGGTCAACCGTCAGGCCAAGCCGACGCCGCTCCAAAGAAGACCGCGCCTGTCGTTCAAGCCGTCATCGCCGAGGAACAGCGCCAGATGGAGATGGATTTTGGCAGCAGCGTCGTGGATTCTGAAGCTGCGAGCGTAGCTGATGAGGCGCAGATGCGCTCTGCAGTCGATGGCTTGGACGAAATGGAAGCGATGCTGAGAGAGGAGGATGGTGAAAGGCTGGTTGCGCGATAGGGTGGCGGGCATGGCGACCTGCGCGTAGCTTCCGTAACGCTGAATGTCACAAACGATGCTTTTTGACGCCGAAAAAAGGGGCTGGTTTGCATGACCGTTCGATCTTTCGCTCGGAACGTCGTGGGCAGGGTCCAGCCATCTCCACCTTGTTCAGATTATGCCCCGAGACGGCGCAGCCGCTTGTCGATCTCGGCGGGGGGTAGGAAGACCGCCTCATCCGCCCGCCAGATTTGCAGGGCGGAGACAAGAAGCCCGACATCGCAGGCTTCGGCGGCGTGCAGCTCGTCGATGATCCAGAGGACGCCATGAACGCGCACCGCGCGAGCGGTGGCGACCTTGCGTAGAAGGTTGTCGCCGGTCAGGAGGATGCCGTTTTCCTGGCAGGTTGTCGTCACGAGGGCGAAGCAATCATTGGCCGACAGGCGGCTATGTTCCCGCTTTAGAGCGAAAACCCGCGCGACTTCTTCCCCCGGCAGATCGTAGGTGGCGAGGCCACCGTCTTCGAGCATCCGCCATTCCTGCGCCGTGAAATCGAGCAGCTCCTCCTCACGGATGGGCAGGGGCACGATGAAGCGATAGGGCAGCCGCAGCAGGACGTGCAGCAACTCTCCCTTCTTCAAGTCGATCAGACAGGACGCATCATTGACGACAACACAGGTCACTGGTCACGAGGCCCCCTGATGTCGCGTTCGACAACGCTCAAGGGGAGCCCGAGCATCTGCGCCGCCCGCACGGGGGAAATCATCTCCTCGCCGAGCGCGCGCCAGACGAGGCGCTCGAAGCGCTGCGGCTTCTCGAAGGCCGCAAAGCCCTCGCCTGGACCGATAGGCTCCGGCTCCTCGCGCCGCCAGCTTCGCGCATAGGTCTTGAACGCATATTCCACAGCGCTCTTCGACAGGATGCCCACCTGGCCGAGCCGCACGAGCATCGCGGCGGCGGAGACGCCATAGGTGCGCTTGAGCCGCATGATCTCTATCCAGGTCATGCCGTGACGGTTTCGGCCAGCTTCCTCCTCCAGATGCTCACGCGGAATGAGGAACGCCCCCGCGAAGCGGTGCATCGAGGGCTCCTTTTTCAGTGCGGCATTGCCGGTTTCGGTGATGATCCGGTGCGCGAGTTCGTGGGCGAGGTTGAAGCGCTTGCGTTCGACATTGGTGTGCCGTGAGACGACGATCACCTCAGTCGGTGCGCCCTCCGCCCGTTCGACATGACAGGCCAGCCCGTTGATGCGTTCCGGGAGATCGGCCTCGATGACCTTGAGTCCCTTGTCTTCGAGCAGGGCGGTCATACTCGGGATCGGGTCGATCCCAAGCTGCCACTCGCGCCGCACGTCCCGCGCCTTGGCGTCGATGGCCTCTTCATCGGCCACCATTTCCACGCGCAGCGCGGCGAAGGGGTCTTCAGCGGGGTGCATATCGAGGATGTCCTCGATGGCGAGATAGTCTTCGAGCTTCTCGATGACGATGGATTCCGCCATCGCGCGATCCTGCGCCGAGGCGGTCGAGTTCTTTCGCCACTCGACGCTTTCCAGAGCTTCGACCTGACCGCCGAGCAGGAAGTCCAGTGACACGCCGAGCGCCTTGCCGAGGCCGACCAGCACCGACGAGGACGGCATCATCTTGTCCGCCTCGTATTTGCTGATGGCCTGCGCTGACACGCTTGGGGTTACGCGCTCCGCGAGCGCTTGCATGGATAGACCCGCCCGCTTGCGGGCAAGCCTGAGTCTTTGTCCGAACATGATCCTCTCCCGGCGGTTATTGTTGTGGTTGATAAACGCCATTTCTTCCTGTATATTTAAACACAAGGTTGTCGCATCGTCAACCGAAATCGACATGTGAGGCTTGAAATGTCTAAGAAAAATCAGCATGTTGTGCCGCATGAAAGCGGTTGGGCAGTGAAGGGGGCGGGTAACTCCCGCGCGTCTTCCGTCCACGGCACGCAGCGCGAGGCCATCACGGCCGCGCGGGAATCCGCCATTCGTCAGGGCAGCGAGATGCTGATCCACGGCGAGAACGGTCGCATCCGCGAGCGCAACACCTATGGCAAGGACCCGTATCCGCCGAAAGGCTGAAGGGCATAAGCGGAATGGATGTCAGGATGAGCAACGGTGGGAACAACAGGCAGATACGTCGCATCCTCTCCATCGACGGGGGCGGGATTAAGGGCACGATGCCCGCTGCATTCCTCGCGGGGCTCGAGGAAGATCTGGGCCAGCCCATTGGGCGCTATTTCGATCTCATCGCGGGCACATCGACGGGTGGCATCATCGCACTCGGCCTTGGCCTCGGCCGCACGGCAAAGGAACTGCTCGAGCTTTACGAGCGTCGCGGGCCTGTCATCTTCGGTCAGGACAATGCGGATGATGAACCGCTGGGGAGGATACGGCAGGCATGGCGCACCCTCACCGCCACAGGTCGGCACGTAGTCGGTCCAAAGCACGATGCGGCAATTCTTGCCCGTGAACTCAAGGCCGTTCTCAACAACGATCTGATCGGGCAATCACAGACCCGGTTGGTGATCCCGGCGTGGGATGCCGATCTCCGCAGCCCTTATATCTACAAGACCGCGCATCACACACGCCTGCAAACCGATTATCGCAAGACTGCGCTTGATGCCGCCCTGGCTACGGCAGCGGCACCTACGTATTTCAAGCGACATCGCACTGCTGATGATATTGGCCTGACCGATGGCGGGACATGGGCCAACAATCCCACAGCCATTGCTGTCGTCGAAGCCATCACTCTTCTGGGGTGGCATCCGTCAGACCTGCGCATTCTGAGCCTGGGGTGTCTGGACGAAGTCTACATGCTGCCCGAAAGTCCAGGGTTTGCCGGAATCGGCCTCAAAGTCCTCAACCTTTACGCGGATGGGCAATCACATGGCGCCCTCGGCATGGCAAAACTTCTGACGGGACACCCTTACGATGGGGATCGCATCTACCGCATTTCGCCGTCTGTCCCGAGCGGGTTTTTTACCTTGGATGACACCACGAAGATCGGCCGCCTCAAGGGCCTCGGTATGTCAGAAGCCCGAAAAGCAAAGCCCCACCTGACCCCGATCTTTTTCACCCAGCCTGCCGATACCTTCGTGCCGGTCTATCAACTCAAGGAGAAAGCGGCATGAATCAGATGTTGCGACAGCCACTGACCGACAGTGATATTCGGCGGCGCACGCAGATATTCACCATCCTGGACGAGATAGGCGAGGATCTGGACCTCACCGAAACCCAGTTTGATCGTGCGCGCCAGAGCTATGGTGCCGTCGGAGACTGGCTGTCCGGTTCAACTGATCCCCTACTCGTCAGTGTTCTGGTCTATCTCCAAGGGTCCAGTGCGCTTGGAACGGCCGTGAAGCCAATCGGGCGGCGGGAATTCGATGTCGATCTGATCTGCCTTTGTGCAGGTATCGCGTCCGGCATCTCACCAGCGACCCTGAAGGCGGCGGTTGGAAACCGGCTCAAGGAACACGCCACCTATGTGCGCCTTCTCGAAGAAAAAAAGCGTTGTTGGCGTCTCAACTATGCGGGGGACTTCCACCTCGACCTATCCCCGACGATAGCAAACCCGGTCTGCGGCAACCGGGGCGAATTGGTGCCCGACCGGGCTCTGAAGGAATGGCATCCGACAAACCCGCGGGCCTACAAGACCCTGTTCGATGAGCGCGCCGCACTCCGGCCTACCTTTGTGGGCAAGTTTATCGCCATGCAGCGGGACGAGGCGACGGTGGAGCCGTTCCCCGTCCGAGAAGCAGTGAAAGGCATCCTGCGCCGCATCGTGCAATTGCTCAAACGGCACCGCGACGTTTTTTATCAGAACAACACGCAAGACGTGGCCCCGATTTCCGTTATCATTACCACCCTTGCGATGCAGTCCTATGCCTATTGCGTGCGCAACCACGTCTTCCATGACGAAATGGATCTGTTGGTCGAAACGATCCGGATGATGCCGCACTTCATCGACCGCCCCATTCTGGACGGGCGGCGGGGCTATGCCATCCTGAACGAGACAACCAACGGGGAAAACTTCGCCGACAATTGGAACAAGGATGAACGCCGGGCACCAGCATTCTATGCGTGGCACGCACAAGCTCTGTCCGACTTTGAAGTCCTTCGCGATGCTGTTGGTCAGGACCGTGTGTCATTGAACATGGAGCGTTCGTTCGGTTCCGGTGTCACCGGACGGGTTCTCGGCAACCGCGTCAATGCGGTGTCGGATGGTCGCAAATCGGGTCTGCTTTCTGTCGCAACTGTGGTCGGGCTGACGACATCGAAGGTCGCAGCATCAACGACCGTGCCCACAAATACGTTCTTCGGTGATTGATGATAGGACGAGGCGGGCAATACGACCTGACCCTGTCGCAGCAGCTGCTGTTCCTGAAGGCAAGCCCGGCTATCAGTGGTGTGGGGCAGGTCCGCGCAAACAAATTGACATGGCAAGAGCCTATACAACCGACCGCCTTGGCGCGCTCCTACCTTGCCACTATCACGCTTCAGCCGGGTCAAACGCCCGGTGTTCAGATAGACGACCCGGATCTGGAGTTGCTGGCGGCAGGGCGTCCTTTGCCTCACGTCTACAGAGATCCGCTGCGCCTTTGTCTTTATCTTCCAGGTGCCAGGGAATGGGACGCGCGGAAGCGGATCGACCAAACCATCATTCCGTGGACTTACCTTTGGCTCTATTATTTCGAAGATTGGCTTTGGTCAGACGACTGGAAAGGTGAAGGGCAACACCCCGGCGAAGAGCCTGAGCCAGTTGGCAATCGGGCGATGCGCAGGGCCGTGGCACGGTGCTAAAATTGTCGATTCCGCCTGTGGCAGAAACGGTCGTGTTTGGCCACGTGCCTTGTGTCGCGAGGGATCAACCGTTTAGCAATGACAAAAACCCGCGGCGAAACCTTTGCAGTTTTGGCAAGTTTTTGGCACCTGGCTGTCACCGCCTGCCCAACCTACCAAGTCTCGAAAGCTGTGCCAGCATTCGGGCGCCTGTTCCGGTTGCGTCACCCGGACGAGCCGCAGTTGGCCCTCCAGCAGTATTTGGCCGGCTCGGCAAGGCTTGCACGCCGAAGAATTGTCGCGCTCGAAGGGCTGCGTATTCAGCCCCAGTTGCGCCACCGATGGCATAGCGATTGTAAACTTGTTGGCTACCTGCAAGCCCTCTGGCGAAGGCATAGCTTCCCCCGAACCCGGCTGAGAGTGCTGGCATCATGATGTTTCCGGAAATCGCCCGAACCAAAAAAGGCGTTGCTATGATGAAACCCTTTGCCATCAGCACCATCATGAAAAATGGGATAAGGGCCCCTATGTTCGAGGCCCCCTCTGGGTCGCCAAGCTCGGCAAGAAGCGCCCGAGAGACCCCCGTGATCGTCGCGAACACTCCGGCGACGACGATCGGATACATCGCGAATGAAATGAGCGCGGATAACCAGCGCGCGAAATAATCCTTGGTCACCTCGAACAGGGTCAAGAAGATCATCACTGGCGCAATGCCAATTAGCAGAGCGATCATGAGCCGGGACGCCACAACAATGAACGCCGCCAACCCGCCAAGAATCGAGAGCAGCAGAACCCCAAGTGTGTCAAGCAAGGCACCCGCCATCCAGTTCAGCTCAGATCCCGCAGCATTCAGATAGTCCCCGAGCGCTGCAATCAGTTCGTCAAATTCCTCTGCAAAGGTACCGGACGGACCAGGTGATCCGCCGCCGACAGAAGCCACAAGGGCGCCGGCAATGCTGTCAATTCCGTTCAGTATTGCTGAGGCAAGCGCATTGAACTGGACCCAGTTTGTCGCGAAGACACCTATCAACCCCACTTTCACTGCGAGCCAAAAGGCCGTTCGCCCGTCCATGGCGCGATACTGGTAGATCGTGTTGATGAAGACCAGGATGACAACTAGTGTTGTGCCAAGTACCAGCATCGTTCCGACCGTTGCTGCGACCGCGCCGAATTGCGTCTCGGCAGCGGTATTGAGATAGCCTTCGGCCGTTTCCACGAAGTAGGTGACGACACTCATGGATCCCTACCAGTTTCCAGCGGCTTCGCAGATTGGCATGGCTTTGCGTCGAAGCTCATTTGCTTGGCGCCGGTATTGGGACGTCGCTTCCACGATGTCCCAGTATTCGGACGAGGCGAAGCGCTCAACGTATACGCGTTTGGCTGCTGCCCAAGATGGATACCGCGTGGGGCATTCACAGCTTTGGGCTTCAACGATGCGTTGCATACTCAGCGCCCGATAGATTTGTTGGATCAGGAGCCGTTTGTGGGACTCGCGTACATCGATGTCTTGCATCCACTGTGGCTCGGGAGGCTGGTCTGGGCAGACATCCGGCTGATTGTCGAGCGTTGGGACCAGGTTCCGCTCGGCCACGCCAGCGGTTGGGCAGAGAGCGACGAGCAGGCCTGCCGTTGCAACGACCCGCATCATACTGAAGCCGCCTTCGTCGCAACTGTTTCACGCTTCAAGAACGTGGTGTAGCCGTAGTCACCCGCTTCGGCGGTGATGACTTCCCACCCCTCCGCGCCGCGCTCATTCAAGGCGCTTCGCATCGCGTCGTAGTCCTTTTGTTTTTTCACCTCAAAGAACAAGATATCGTATTCAAACGTCTTCATTGGGAAATTCCAATCTCAGTTGCGCCGGGGAGGTAGAATTCGGTGATGCCGCGTTTGCCGTCATGGCGACCGGCCTGGATGATCACGTCGATGGAATTCTCGATGTATTGGATCATGTCGGCATAGGTCATCGGGATCTCGGTTTTGAGTGCTGCGATCGCGAGCCGCTGGACGGCCAGTTGCGGGGTTTCGGCATGGAGCGTGGTCATGGAGCCGCCATGACCGGTGTTGATCGCCTCGAGGAAGGTCATGGCCTCCTTGCCGCGCACCTCGCCGAGGATGATCCGGTCGGGGCGCATGCGCAGCGTCGCGGTGAGGAGCACATCGGCGGATTGGAATTCCGCGTCACGATTGGCGATGAGGGTCACGGCATTCGGCTGGGTCGGCAGCAGCTCGGCGGCTTCCTCAATGGTGACGATGCGTTCCTCGGCCGGTACGTGAGAGAGGATCTTGCGCGCGGCCACGGTCTTGCCGGTGGAGGTGCCGCCCGAGACGATCATGTTGAGTTTGTTCTCGACGCAGAAGGCGAGCGCATCATCGATCAAACCCGCGGCCACCACGGCGCGCAAGGCGCGTTTTTTTTCGACGCGCAGGTCTTCGAGCTTGCGCTCTTTTCCGTAGAGGAAATCGAGTGCGATGCCCTCGAGTGGCAGGCTTGAGAAGAACCGCAGGCTGATCGACATGGCCGAGAGCACTGTGGGCGGGGTGATGACCTGTGCGCGGATCGGGCGCCCCTTGTAGGTGATCGAGACCGAGACGATGGGGCGGTCCTTGCTCATCGTTGTATTGGCCGAAGAGGCGATCTGGTTGCCGAGGTCCCTGACCTGAACGCCCGTCAGCCTCTGGTCCAGCGCGCGCATGAAGTGATCGCCCTGGAATTCGCCCCAGCAGGTGCCATCAGGGTTGATGCAGATCTCGATGACATCGTCGCGGGCGGCGGCGTTAATCCGGTCGAGCGAGGTTTCGAGATAGCTCAGCGACATGGGCTCAGAATATCTCCAGATCGCGATCGACCATGACCGTGACGCGTGCGCCTTGGTCGACATAGATGACGGGGCCGATGGAGAGGTAATCACCAATGACGCTGTCCGTGGCATCTGCCAGATCATCGCCAACGTCTTCGAGAACGTCGGCGGCAGTCTCATCCTGGACCTCGGAAACGGCGGCACCAGGTGCCGCGGAAATCAGCGAAATCAGGGCGGCCGACCCGAAACGCTCGGCAAAGCGCGTGTCCACGAAACCCGTGACACCGGAACGTCCCAGTTCATCGCCCCCGAATGAGCTGATCTGGACGGTCTGGCCCGCGGGCAGGATGATCCGGTCCCAGGCGATCGTGACGCGGCGCTGCGCGATATCGACGCCAGCGCGGTAGCGCCCGATGAGACGGGATCCGCGGGGGATCAAGAGGCGCACGCCATCGACGCTGTAGACATCCTCGGACACCACGGCACGGGTCTGGCCGGGTAGCGAGCTGTCGAGGGCGGTTTCCATGACGGCGTGGATCATTGTGCCCTGGATGATGGTGTTGGAAGGATTGGCGATCACCTCGGCCTGCGTCACGGTGGAGGGCAGCGCACCGTTCAGCACGAAATCCGTCACCTCGCCAAAAGTGCGTTCAGTCAGAGCCGTTTCATTCGCTCCGGAGGCACCGCCAAAAGCGATGGTGGGCGAGGCGATGCGCCGCTCCTGGAAGGCGCGTTCCTCCGCGGCGCGGCGCTCCAGCTCGGCCATGCGCCGGGCTTCTTCCTCGCGGCGCAGTCGCTCTTGCTCGCGTGCGCGCAGCTCATCTTCCGTGGGGCCCGCTGGCGCGGCTTGCGGTCGGCTGGCCTCGAGTTGGGCCAGTTCCAGATCCATGCGTAATTGCTCAAGGCTGCGATCCCGCGCCGTCAGTTCGTCCTGGAATCGTTGCTGTGCGGCTTCCGAGGCGGCTTGCAGCGCCGCAATCTGAGCGGTCAGCGCGTCGATCGCCTCTGCGGCGGCGGTGTCTTCCTCGACGACCGGTTCGGGGGCGTTGCGCAATTCCTCGATCTGAGCCTGCAGCGCGGTGATCTGCGCCAGAAGCTCCGCGTTGGGCTCGACGGGGTCTGGTCCGACGAATACAACCTCGGGCTCGGGCGGGGGCAAGGTCTCGATAGCGCCAAAGCCATCCCCTTCGCTTTGGAAGACGTCCGGAGTGGCCGTCGGCAAGGCTTCCTCTTCGTCGGGCTGTGAGAGGACATAGAGCAGGGCACCACCTGCGCCGATGACGAGGACCACGATCAGCGCGAGAAGGGGCGACCGGCGCTGCGCCGCCGTGGGGGCGCGGGCACTGCCTTTCTCAAGGGCGGCGAGGCGTTTTTCCAGCTCGGTGTTCTCGGTATCGCTCATGAGGCGGCCTCCGCGGGCGGGATCGCCTCGATGCAGACCACCTCTTCGCCAAGTCGCAGGACCCATTGGCGGTTTACGCCGCTGACGCGGATCACACCGTCCTCAGGGGTTTGCGTGTTGACCGTGCGTTCACGGCCACCCGCGTAGCGGAAGATCGCGGGCACAGGCGCGTTTCTTGGAAACGCGAAATACGTGAACGTCCCGTCATCCCAGATGCGCGTTGGCGTGAACTCGGTCCGCGCGTTGGCACCGTAGTTGTAGTTCGGCGCTTGGGCGGCGATGGCCCGGGTCGGGCGCGCAGCGTCGTCTGGATAGCGGAACTGCACCACGTAGAAGGTTGGGCTGCGGACCTCCTCGACGTTGAAATAGTAGCTGCGCCTGTTCGTGTAGACCGTCACATTGGTATGGACACCGCGCGCGACGGGCTTGATCGCGAAGGCCTGCCCGCCCGGCACGCCATCGATCTCGAAGCCCTCGGTATCGCCCGCGATGATCGAGCGGATGCTTTCACCCTCACCGAATTCGACCGTGGTGACATGGGTAAGCGAGACGCTGAGGCGGTAGACCTGACCTTCTTGATATGTTGCCAGCCGCACGCGGCTGTCATTTGGACCACCGCGCGGGATCGCTTCGGCAAAGGCAAGGGCAGGCAGCAAAACAAATATGGCAGCAACAAAGAACTTATTGATCAAACTAATTCTCCAATCTGTCGGAGCGGATGGAATATTCGAGGACCGTGAAGCCGAAGGGGTTGGTCCAGACCTCATCGATGGAGCGGCGGGTCTCGGGGCGGAACTCGAAGAGAAGCGTGGCAGTGAAGAGGCCTGTCTGAACGCCATTGATAGACGTCAGGCGCTTGCGCAGGCGGACCGTGGCGCGGTTGGTTCCGATCCGGTTGATGCTGAGGATTTCCACGTCGAGCCGGGCATTGGGGCCATAGACGGTCGGCGGGTAATTCTCGTTGGCGCTGTTCCAGATTTGGCGCAGCCCGCTCTCGGCGGCCCCGTCCGAGCGGCGCAGAACGCTGCGTATGCGCAGATCGTTGTCGAGCTGGTTATAGACCTCCCGATCGGTCACATAGCGGAAGACTTCCGCCTCGATGATCGCTTGGTTGGCGGTCACCGAGGAAGCGCCCACCGAGGCTTCGGGGAGTGCAAAGCCGGTGGCGGGATCATAGGGGACAACAACGGGCGGGGGGTCGACATCGAGGATTGCGACAGCCGCGGCGCTCAGGCAGCCGATGACACCGAAGACCAGGCCGATCAGGCCAAGGCGTTGCCAGAGCCGTTCGCGGCGCAAGGCACCGTAGACCAGTTCTTCCTCGATGATTTCTTGTTCACTCGCCACCATTCATGCCCCACGATTACTCGGCCCGAAGGTCCGGCAAGGTGAAATCCATGAAGCGCTGCTCCTCGGCGATGGTGGCGGCATCGATCACGCCGCCGGTGCCGTCACCCACGGTTTGCACGGCTTCGAGTTGCCACATGGCGACCAGCGCAATGGCCAGTTCCGCCGTCACGCGCGTGTTGAGATCGATGCTTTCCTTCAGTTCGTCCATGTCATCGATCAGCCCGACCAGCCGGTCGACGCGTTCCAGCGATTGCCCGGCGTCTTCATAGCTGTGCTGGGCAGCGGCCGAGACGAGTGCGCCGGTCGTGGCCTGGGTTGCGACACGGTTCGCGCCCGGATTTCCGCTGGTGGCCATTTCCGAGAGGGTATCGTCGTCAAAGCCGAGATCGGCCAGCACCCGATCCATCTGGGTTTCGATCTCGCCCGCGCCGGAACCGGAAAGGCCGGAAAAATCGCCCGTCTTGATGGCCTCAATCGTGGCGAGGATGTCTCCGAACTCCTGATCGAGCAGGCCGTTCAGCTCGTCTTCCATCTCGGTGCGGATGATTTCAGGAAGTTCGGCGAGGCGGGTGAGGGCCTCGTAGGTTCTTTGCAGCTCCGCGAGTTGGTCCGTGAGTGTCGCAAGCTGTTCGCGGAGCTGCGTCAGCTGCTCGTTTTGCAGAATCTCGTCTTCGATCATCTGCCGGAGCTGCTGGATGTTTTGCGCGATGTTCTGGGTATCGACGACGGGCACGCCTTGTGCTGCGACAGGGGGTAGGGCGCTGAACTGCAAGCCAATGCCAAGCGTTGTGACCAAAGCTGTCCTCAAGAGCAGATGTCCCATCATTCAATCTCCCTGATCGTAAAATCCATGAAGGGCATAGGTGTTGAGTGCGATGCTTTCCTGCACGTCTTCAGTCTCGGAAATCCGTTCGACGATATCGCGGATGCGCAGGGCGGCTTGGCGGATCGCGGCTGGTGAGTTGTTGCCATAGAAGGCCGCGCCGTGCCCGGTGATTGAGAGGTTGGCATTGGCCAAAAGCGCGGGGTCGATCGTGCCAAGCGCTTCGATCCCGCCGATACGGGTCAGATAGAGATTGTAGCGTTCAGGGATAACCTGGACGTAGTGCTGCGTCTCGCGGAAGGGTGGAACCCCGCCATACTCGAAAACCCGGCCGGGTCCGGCATTATAGGCCGCGAGGGCGTTGATGATGTTGCCATCGAATGTGTTGAGCTGGGTCGCGAGATAGCGCGCGCCGCCATGCACCTGCAGGTAAGGGCTGTCATAGTATTCCGGGTTAATGCCCAGATCGCTGGCGGTGCCCGGCATGATCTGGGTGAGACCATAGGCGCCGACGGGAGACCGTGCCCCAATGGTGAAACGGCTTTCCTGCCAGATGAGCGCTTGCAGCAACGCGCGCCACTGGACGGGTGAGAGCCCTGCGCGGCCAACACCCGCAAAGCCGCTGGTCTCCTGGGCGACCCGGATGATGAGCTGCTCGATGTTCTCAGACGCATCCCCGAACATCTGCGCACCGCCGGGATTGGGATCGATCTCGCCCGTGCCATAGACGGCTTCCACGGCGCGGTCGGGATCGCCGCTGCCGCTTTCCAGCCCCGAGACCATAGCCGGCAAGCCCTGACCGCCGAAGCTGGTCTGGGCATCGAGGATGCGTCGGAGAGTTTCCAGCTGCTCCCGTTCGATCTCGGCGATGAGTTCGCGCACTGCAAGCTTGTCGGCCTGAACAGCCAAGTCTGCCTCGCGATCGCCTGTCTCGACGATGTCACGCGCGGTCAGCCCACTGTCATTGGTCGGCACGCCTTGAGACAAGGCGAGACCGGGCAGCAGGCAAAGGGCCAGGATATGAGGCAGGCTAGACTTCAATGTCGCGATCCGGGGTGCCAAGGGGCGTGAAAGTGCAATCCGGAGCAATGGGTGTTGTCGAGGCCAAGAACGTGAAGCAATTGGCCTGCGGTTCCTGATACTGGGCGCAGGAGGCCAAAGCGCCGAGCGCGGTGAGAAGCAACAAAATGCGAATCATGAGAGTCTCCAGAAGTCGGGGCGGTCGCGGTAATCGGCGCCGACGAGCGCCTCGCCTTTCTCCATGCCGCCGAGGATGGTGAGATTGGGCCCAAGGGCGCTCAGATCGGCATCGACCACGATCGAGCCCTGATCGTCGCGGATCAGCGCCAAACGGCTGTTGCTGCCCGTGTTGAGAAGGACGTCGAGCTCCTTCTCCGTTAGGTTCAGCATGGCGTAATCCGCAGGCTGCGCGCGGATATTGGGCAGCAGGATCTGCGTCGGAACGGCTTCGACGATGGTCTTGCCGGTCCGGGTGCGCTCAAGCTGGCTGGCATATTGCGTCATCATCACTGCGACGGTGTTCTGCTTGCGCGCGGTCACGAGCCAGTTCGACAGCCGCTCTGCGAAATACGCATTGTCGAGCGCCTTCCAGGCCTCGTCGATCACGATGATGGTGGGGCGGCGGTCCTCGATCTCGCGCTCGACCCGGCGGAAGAGATAGGAGAGGACCGCCATCCGCTCCTTCTCGGCCTCGCTGTCGAGAATGCCGGTGAGATCGAAGCCGACCACATCCCCCTCGAGTGAGAAGGTGTCTTCCAGGGTCTGGCCAAAGATCCAGCCGTAGCGGCCCTCTTCGGTCCACTCGATCAGGCGCTGGTGCAGATCGCCGCCATCATCGGTGGACACAAAAAGAGATGCGAAGTCGCGCCAGTTTCGCAAGGCTGGGTTCGTGGCCTGTGCATTCTGGCGCACGACCTCCTGAATGCGATTTGTTTGCGCGGGCGTCAGCGGCTTGTCGGCACGATAGAGTAGGGTGGCGAGCCAGTCCGAGAGCCAGGCGGTGCCGCGCGCATCGGTCTCTGTCCAGAGCGGGTTGAGGCCCGTGGGCTGCCCGGCTTTCAGGGAGGCGTAGCGCCCGCCATTGGCGCGGACCGCCATCTCCATACCGAGACGGTAATCGAAGACGAAGATCCGCGCCCCTGCTCGACGGGCTTGCGTCATGAGGAATGCGGAAAGCACCGATTTGCCCGACCCGGGCCGGCCCATGATCAGGGTATGCCCGCTGGTGGGTTCTTTGTCGGGCGATCCCTGCTCGTGATACGAAAACCGGTAGGCGCTTTGTTCGGGCGTGGGCAGGTAGGTGATGACGCGGCCCCAAGGGGTAAGTGCTGCAGGTTTGCCGAGCTGTGTCCGGTGGAAGGCCGCAAAATCCGCGAAATTGCGGTTGGTGACGGCGCTGGCGCGGACGCGCTTTGGCTGGTTGCCGGGGGGCGGGCGGGGGAAGTGGCCTTGGCCCCACCC
>NZ_JAAWWD010000109.1 GCF_021404545.1 Aestuariivita sp. | reverse complement strand
CCCGCCCCCCCTTGCCCGTTTTCCCCCCGCCCTGCAGGTCAATGGCCCGAGTGGGGATTAGCCAGCGCGTTTGGCAGCTGTTGGTCCCCGATTTGGGTTGGATTCTGGCGCTTGCCTATTCTGATGCAGGCATTTCCGGCGTCTCGCTGATGCGGCCCGGCTATCAGCGCCTGCTCGAGGATGCGCGCAACGGCAAGGTTGATGTGGTCGTCTCAGAAGGCCTCGACCGGATCAGCCGGGATCAGGAACACATTGCCGCCTTCTACAAGCAGATGAAGTATCTTGGCATTCCGGTTGTGACGGTCGCGGAAGGAGAGATCAGCGAGATCCATATCGGCCTGAAGGGCACGATGTCGGCGTTGTTTATCAAAGACCTCGCCCAAAAGACCCACCGCGGTTTGGAAGGGCGCGCCCGCAAGGGCAAATCGGCGGGCGGGGTCAGCTACGGCTATAGCGTAACACGCGCCTTTAAAGCAGACGGCACGCCGGTGACAGGCGAGCGCGATATCATCCCCGAAGAAGCCGCAATCGTCGCACGGATCTTTCGGGAGTATGATGCCGGTCATTCGGCCCGTGCCATTGCGGCCAGGCTGAACGAGGAGGGCATTTCCAGTCCCAGAAGCAATAGGGGCTCTGGCACCTGGGGGCCATCGACGATTTCAGGGAACTGGAAGCGGGGCACCGGGATCCTGAACAACGAGCTTTATATCGGGCGGCTGATCTGGGACCGGCTCAACTATGCTAAGAACCCCGAGACACAAAGGCGGCAATCACGGCTGAACGACGTAGAGGGGCTGGTCAATGAGGCGGTCCCCCATTTGCAGATCGTCGACGATGCGCTGTGGCAGCGGGTCAAGGCGCGGCAGGCCGCCATCCGCGAGGATATGAACCCGGCCGGCGTCAAGGGCGGGAATACCCGGCCCGAGAATGCCCGTCGCCCGGGCTCCCTGTTTTCTGGTCTTCTGTTCTGCGGCGTGTTGTGGGGCCAGCTTCACACTCCTCCATAAACCCAGACGCGGACACCGAGGGGCCCCCCAACACTGGAGCAGACGAGACACACACCAC
>NZ_JAAWWD010000096.1 GCF_021404545.1 Aestuariivita sp. | reverse complement strand
GGGGACAGCTGTGAATCTGGGCTCCCGCCTCACCGTGGGCCGTGTCGCCCTAGCTTGGCGGGGATGTCCTCAAAGGTCAGGTCAAGGGCCGTGTCGTGGTCGATGTGAACGCCTGGGCCCTTGTCCAACCCATGAAAAACGGCGCCTCGCGGGGCGCCGTTTTTTTTTTGTGAGTCTAGGGTCTGTTGAGATTCAGGATTCCCTAACAGCTTAAGTTCTGATTCAAGCTCCCAAAAGGGAGGTCTGAATGGACACGAGCAGGTTTGTCATCCGAGATCATCAATGGGCGAAGATGGAGCCGCATTGCCTTGGGCTGAAGGCGCATCCGGGGCGCACGGGTAGCGATGCCCGGCTTTTTATGGAGGCGGTGTTTTGGATTGCGCGCACCGGCGCGCCCTGGCGCGATCTGCCAACCAGCTTTGGAAACTGGAATACCATCTATCGCCGATTTCGGGATTGGGCACGAGCAGGTGTTTCTGAGCGCATGTTCAATGACTTGTCGGATCAACCCGACATGGAGATGGCGATGATAGACGGCACCATCGTTAAGGTTCACCGCGCCGGACAGGGCGCAAAAGGGGGACTCTCCGTCAGGCTATAGGCAAATCAAAGGGCGGTTGGACGACCAAAATCCTGGCACTGACGGATGCGCTTGGAAACCTCGTGCGGTTTGTTCTACTGCCGGGAAACCGCTACGACACTGTGGGTGTCGCACCCCTGATCCATGGTTTGTCATTTGACGCGTTGCTGGCCGACAAGGCCTTTGACAGCAACTGGATCGTTGAAGAGATGAACGCGCGCGGCACGACCATCTGCATTTCCCAGAGGCCGCAGCGCAAGGCGCCGTTGCACATTGATGAGGAAATGTACAAATGGCGACATCTGGTCGAGAATTTCTTTTGCGATCTGAAAGACTTCCGACGGATCGCCTTGCGAACCGACAAAACCGACCTCAGCTTCGCAGCAATCATCAACGCTTGCGCAGCACTGCTCAACTCAAAGTGAATCTCAACAGACCCTAAAGCGGCGCGTCTACACCGCCGGAAGCTCGGCGCCTGCGTCGACCCTTTCTCGGCGGCCATCCTTGAACATCGCCTTGTTCAGCGTGATCCCCTTCCTGCCCATCTCCCCCACGGAAGGTCGCTGGGTCGACGAATCTTGCCTTTTCTTTGAGGCGGGACCATATGGGACGCGGCCCGGGCCCGTGTACCGGCGGTGCGTCGCCCCCCCCCCCCCCCCGGCC
>NZ_JAAWWD010000028.1 GCF_021404545.1 Aestuariivita sp. | reverse complement strand
AACAGGATGAATCACAAATCAGCATTCATGGGAATCCCAACGATTCAGGTTTTCGGCCGGACGCTTTAGCGCGCGAATTACACCCCTTGGGTAACGGTCTTTCCGTGAACACGGGGCCAGGCCGAACCGGGAGCCTTGGGCGCTGAACCCGGTATGGCCTTAGAGGGGCCCGCCACTGGGCGAGGGTCGATTGGGCAGAGAAAAAGCCACCCGCCCGCTGGGCGCCAAGGGGACAGGGCCGACGGGTCACGCGGCGGTCGGTTCTGTCCGCCACCCGGCGCACGCATCGCCTTCAATGCGGCTTGCGATCCTCTGCCTTAATCAACGCTTCAACCTCATCCAAGGCCCGTTCGGCATCATCGGGATCCTCCGAGGGCACAGCATAGCCACCGTTGAACCAGCGCGCCAGATCGACATCCGCGCAGCGCTTGGAACAGAACGGGCGAAACCTCGGCTCTGTTTCGGCCTGACAAATGGGACAGCTCATCCGATCACCTCACTTAACGGGATGCGCGCGCGTTTGCGCTGCAACTCATAATGGCCAAGCGGAGTCCATCCGGCCAGTACCGTTTCCACCTCATCGGCGCGAAACGCGGCGCGAAGTGCGGCCTCAAACCCCCGGCGATCCTTTTTGGCCATGGGCGCCAGATCCAGCGTGATCTGTCCCGCCAATCCACGTATGCGCAGCGCCCGAGGGAGCGCCCGCGCAGCCGCGATATTCGCTTTGAGACCGGACGCAAAGGATCCATCCGCTCCAGTATTGATGTCGACAGCGACCAGGGCCCGGGTCGGCTCTACGAACATCGACGCCTGCGCGCCCAAAGGCACCCGCGCATCGCGTGCCGCGGCAACGGCATCGGTCGCACCATGGGTATCGAACGCGCCCGGGTCTTGGACAATCTCGGCCGGATCGCTCCAATCGCGCCAGGCAAGCTGCCAGGGATCATCGCCCAGCACCAATACCTCTGCATGGTCGCTCAGATCGGCCATCACGGTATCCGCCATGGTCCGCATTTCCGCGATGTCGGCGGCAATGTCATCCGCATCCGCCCCCGCACAGGCCGAGCGCAGGATCAACCCCATGTCCTCACCCTCCATCCCCTCATGTGCCAGCACAAGCAGACGGTCACGCTCGTCATCGTCACGAATGCGGCGCGAGATGTTCAGACCCGGCGCGTGCGGTGTGACAATCGCATAGCGGCTCTTGAAAAGGACCCGCGTCGTTACCGGGATGGCTTTGCCGGGCTCGGCGTAACCCGTCACTTGGATGGTGAGCGTCTCACCCTGCCTGATCCCCTTGGCCTGGCGCAGATAAGCTGCGCCATCAGGGGTTTTGAGAAACACGCCACCTTGCCCTTTGACGGGGCGGTCGGCGACGGCGCGATAGATCGTACCGGGCGCAGGCGCATCGGCTTCGACAAGCAGATCGTCCAGTTGCCCATCAACCATAAGGGCCGCAGCCTTGCGCGCCCCCAGATGATCCAACAGGATGCTCCGCCCCTTCACGAGATCCCCCAGACCGGATATCCCGCCGCCTGCAAAAGGCCCGCCGTCTCGGTCAAAGGCAGGCCGACAATCCCGGTGAACGAACCGCTGATCCAGGGAATAAACCCGCCCGCAGGTCCCTGAATGCCGTAACCGCCGGCCTTTCCCTGCCAGTCACCGGTGGCGATATAGGCGTTCACTTCGCGATCCGAAAGGCATTTCATCCGCACTTGGCTCACCACGTCTTTCTCCCATATCCGCTCACCCCGGCGCACTGCCACAGCCGTGATCACGCGGTGCCTGCGTCCCGACATCAGATGCAGGAACTGCGCCGCCTCGCCCGCATCGGCAGGTTTGCCCAGAATACGGCGGCCCAGCGCCACGGTGGTATCGGCGCAAAGGACAATCTCATCCACACCGGCCACGACCGCTTCGGCCTTTTGCCGCGCCATGCGCGCGCAATAGGGGCGCGGAAGCTCGCCTTTGATCGGGTCTTCGTCGATATCCGGGGGGCGGATATCCTCTGCTTCCAGGCCGATCTGAGCCAGAAGCGCGCGCCGACGCGGGCTGCCCGATCCCAGGATCAGGGCGGGTTTGTGCAATTGGCTGGTCATTGGGGACCCCGGAATGAAGGGCCGGTCAAAGGCCCAGTCCTTGAAAGCTAATCGCTGGCCACGACATGGCCAAACATCATCGCGCCCAGACTCGTTTCAGGGTGACGGGTCGCAATTTGCTGCGCAAATCGCTGTCCCCGCACTGCGCGACCCCGCGGGTCGCGCTACTTGAACCGGTAATTGATCCGCCCTTTGGTCAGATCGTACGGCGTCATTTCAACTTGTACCTTGTCGCCTGCCAGAACACGAATGCGGTTCTTACGCATCTTTCCTGCCGTATGCGCGATGATCTCATGGCCATTCTCAAGCTCGACCCGAAACGTCGCATTGGGCAGGAGTTCCTTCACGACACCGGGAAATTCGAGCGTATCTTCCTTGGCCATGGTCTCTCCTTCTCTCATTCGCCCGCCAATCTGCGAGCGCGCCTTTAAATGGGGCCAATCCGCACATTTTTCAAGGACGTTCTGCGCGCAGCGGTATGGTTGTGACGGATTGAACGCGGCTGGGTTGATCTTCCCAATGGGCGCGGTTCAAGACATCACCGTCACGGCGCACTGCGGCAATAGCCTGCAGATCGATCTGTGCATAGGTCCAGCCGCACTGGCCGATCTCGCCCACAGCCAGAACACCCGAGGGAGGAAACCCCCTGTCAGGCGGGCCGAAAATGCCGCCCGCGCCAGTTGTGATGTCGACGGCCTCCGACCAATCGGCTTTGCCCACCAGTGAGGACATGACAGTGATGCATTGCCCTTCCAACGCGCGGGCCATAGCCCCGATTCGCACCCGCCAATAGCCCGACAACGCGTCGGTGCACGAGGGCACCAGAATGATGTCGGCCTCCGCCAGCGCGCGCGCCAGCAAGGGGAATTCCGCATCATAACAGATCAGCACGCCGATCCGCCCCAGATCGGTCTCGAAAATCCGAAGCGGCCCGCCCGGCGCGACATCCCAGGGCTCCCGCTCGAAGCGGGTCATGATCTGCTTGTCCTGCACGCCCACCGCACCCTCTGGCGTAATCAGGCGCGCGCGATTAACGGGGCGAGGATTGCCTGCGGCAGGGCCGGAGGCGGCAAGGATATGCACGCCATAATCCGCCGCCAGTCGCTGATGAACCGCATCGGCGCGCGCCAGACGGTCGGCCACCGCGTGCAGGGAGCCTTCCAGATCACCCGCGACCTCCGGCCCCGCCAGCGTCGCCAACTCCATCGCGCCATATTCGGGAAATACCAGCAACTCCGCTCCGGCCCCCGCGGCCTCCGCAACCCAGGCGGCAAGCTTGTCCTCGTACGCCTGCCAGCTTTCCAGTACATCCAACGCATAGGCCGCAGCCGCCACTTTCATCGTCTCGCTCCCTGCTTCTTCTGGCCTGGAAATATCCCCGCCGGAGGCACAAAACAAAAAGAATGCGCGCAAAGCGCGCGCCTTTGGATCACGTCACGCCTCTTCAAGCCGCCTGATCCAGAACTGCAACGGTTTTGCGGTCTCTGCTGCCTGTCCCAGATCCTTCCAGCTAAATGACGCAACCGCACCCGAAAGAGGCCGATATCCGCGCGCGGTCCAGAATGTGTCAAGCGGGCGGTAGGCTTTCGGCCGATCGGGATGATCCGCAGGGCGTTCCACTGCACAAAACGCCGACCAAACGTACCCCATCCGTCGCGCATGCGCCTCGCGCAGATCAAAAAACCGATGCCCTATGCCCTGGCTGCGGTAAGAAGACAATAAAACCGATTCCGCACAATAAAACACCTCCTCCAATGCCATGGCCTGCCCCGCGAACGCCGCCGCGAGATCAACGGCATGATCGCCCAGTGGCGCGCCGGTGGACGCCCCCACCAATCGCGCGCCGTCATAAGCCCCCACGAGGATCGCCCGCGCGCTGTCCCGGTATGCCTGCAAATAGGTGCGCTCATAAGCCTGATCGCCATCATAGAGATAAGGCCAGTCGCGAAACACTTCGATCCGCAGCCGTGCGACATCCTCCAGCGCAGCCGCCAGCGCCGCGCCGGTCAGCACGCGGGTTTCGATCACGACACCTGGCCGATCCAGTCGGCCAGATTGTAATAGGTCGTCACCCGCGAAATCCGGCCGTCGCGCAGATCAAAAAAGGACCCGGCAGGCAGGCAATAGGTCTGGCCTTTGGCTTCGGGCAGGCCGTCATCGGTCTTGAGGTAAGTGCCGTTCACGATGTATTCCGCCGCAGCCCGGTCACCGGTCTGAAAGATGACCATATCGGTCAGCTCTTCACGGTAGGTCCCGCGCATATGCATGCAGAACCTCTCAAACAGCTCTTTTCCGACGCGCACCTTCCCCTCGTTCACGTGATGCGCGACATCGTCAGTCAGACAGTCCAGCATCCCCGCCACATCGGCTGCATTAAACGCCGCGAAATACCTGTCGACAACCGCACTCATTGCACCTCCGTGGGCTCGCCCCATTTTCCCGTCAGTTTTCCGATGATCTGATCGCGGGCCTGGCGATAGGCGTTCAGCTTGGCCTCCCGCGTTTCACCCAAACCCGATGGATCAATGATCGGCCAGTATTCCACCGTCAGATGATAGAACCGTGTCAGTTCCAGCGCGCGGCGCTGGCTCGCGGGCGAGAGCGCGATCACCACGTCAAACGAACTCAGATCGTCGCCCCACTCCTCCATCTCGTCAAACGAGCGCGAACGGTGCCGCGACAGCTCCACATTCATCTCCTGACAGACCGCGATGGAAAAGCCGTCGATTTCCATGTCGTTGTAGACGCCAACCGACTGAACATAGGTACCGGTGCCGAAAAACTTCTTCATGATCCCTTCCGCCATCGGTGACCGGACTGCATTGTGGTCGCAGCAAAACAGCACCGATTGAGGGAGGGGTTCGGTCACCTCAGCCCCCGAAATGCAGAACGCAGATCAGGGTAAAGAGACGGCGCGCGGTGTCGGTGTCGATCTCGGCCTTGCCTTCCAGCCGTTCTTGCAACACCCGGCTGCCTTCGTTGTGAATCCCGCGCCGCGCCATGTCGATGGTCTCGATCTGGCTGGGCGGCAGGTTCTTGACCGCGTCGAAATAGCTTTCGCAGATCTGAAAATAGTCTTTGACCACCTGCCGGAACGGGCTGAGCGAGAGATGGAACTCGGCCGCCTTGTCGTCAGCCTCGGTCAGCAGATCAAAAACCAGCCGCTTGTCGCGGATGGACAGGTTCATCTTGTAAGGGCCCTCGGGCACCTGCCGGTCCTCGCGCTGCGGCAGCACAAAGGTGTTGTCTTCAAGCAGGTCAAAGATCGCCACTTTTCGTTCCTGTTCGATCTCCGGCGTCGGAGGAGGCAGGCCCGCGTCATCCAGCTCGATCTCAATAATGCGCGACATCATACTCACCTGTTCAACCTGTCCAATCTTGCAAGCACGGACATGCCATGCGCCTCAAGGCTTTCCGATTGCGCCAGCCGCGCAGCCGCGGGGCCAATAGCACGCAACGCGTCCGGTGTCATCCGCGCCAATGTGGTGCGTTTAAGGAAATCCATCACCGACAGCCCCGACGAAAACCGGGCCGAGCGCGCGGTGGGCAACACATGGTTCGGCCCGCCCACGTAATCGCCGATCGCTTCGGGCGTCCACTGACCCAGAAAGATCGCACCGGCATGCGTGCAACCGGCCGCCAACGCGTCGGGATCGGCCACGCATAGCTCCAGATGCTCGGGCGCGATCCGGTTTGACAGCGCCACGGCCTCGTCCATATCGCGCACGGTGACAATCGCGCCAAAATCGCGCCAGCTGGCCCCGGCGATGGCCCGACGTTCGAGCGTTTGCAACCGCGCCTCGACCGCTTCGGCCACCGCCCGACCAAAGGCGGCATCATCGGTGATCAAGAGGGCCTGGGCGCTTTCGTCATGCTCGGCCTGGCTCATCAGATCCAGGGCGATCCAGTCGGGATCGTTATCTGCGTCTGCAATGACCAGTATCTCGGACGGGCCCGCGATCATGTCGATGCCCACCTTGCCAAAGACCCGCCGCTTGGCCGCCGCGACGAACGCATTGCCGGGCCCGGTGATCTTGTCGACCGGCGCGATAGTGTCGGTGCCATAGGCCAGCGCCGCAATCGCCTGCGCACCACCGATGCGATAGATTTCATCCACGCCCGCGATCCGCGCCGCAAGCAGCACCAGCGGGTTTACCACACCGTCCGGCGTGGGCACCGCAATGGCCAACCGTTCAACACCCGCGACCTTGGCCGGGACCGCGTTCATCAGGACCGACGACGGATAGGAGGCCAACCCGCCCGGCACATAAAGCCCCGCCGCCGACACCGCCGACCAACGCCAGCCCAGCATGGCACCCGTCTCGTCTGTCCAATGCGTGTCTGTCGGCATCTGGCGCAGGTGATATGCACGAATGCGCCGAGCGGCCAATTCAAGCGCTTGCGCATCCTCGGAACCGACCCGGGCGCATTCGGCCGCAATCTCCTCCGCGGAAAAAGCCAGGCGTTCAGGGGTCAGCGAAAGCCGGTCGAACCGTTGTGTAAGTTCGATAACAGCGGCATCGCCACGCGCCCGTACATCCGCGATGATGTTCGCCACGACCGCGTCCACGTCCGGGCTGTCTTCGCGCTTGGCACCCAGAAGGGCCGCAAAGCGGGCGTCGAAATCGGGCCGGGAGGTATCGAGAAATTGTACCATGGCAAGGCTTTACTCCAGCGGTCCCCAAGCCTCAACGGTCAAGCATCTTGACGTAGAAGAAATCGTCCTGTGGCACGCCGTCCAATATGATCGCGCGCGGCTGAACTCCAAAGCGTTCAAACCCGTTGCGCTCATAAAACCGAATGGCGCGCGGATTATCCTCTGCCACCGACAACTCAAGTTGCGTGGCGCCACGACGACGCGCTTCGGCTTCGATCGTGTCGATGAAAAGCTGCGCCGCATCCGACCCCCAATGCGTCTCGACGACATAGAACGCGCCCAGCTCCATCCGGTGCGCACAGGCCTGCTGCTGCATCGGTCTCAACGACCCGATGCCGATCATCTCATGCGACAGAAAGAGCCCGCGCCAGGTGCCTCCAGACAAGGCCGCCCGATCCACCGATGAGGGGCGCGCGCGTTGTTCTCCGGCGGTGGTCAGAAAGGCCGCCGGGTAACGCTCCAGCGCGTCAAGCCGCAGCCGCCGCCAATCGGGCTGATCGGCCGGGGTGAGAGTGCGGACTTCATGGCGCATCGCTCAGGCCCCGTGATCGGGTGTTTTGCCAGATGGCGCGCGATAGGGTTTCGTGACATCCTTGAGCGTGACCTCCAGCGCCTCTACCTCAAGGCGGATCGCCCCATCCCCGGCCAACGTGATCAGGACATGGCCAGCACCCTCCTCGGCCGGCTCCCACGCGACAGAAAGAAGCGACAGCACGAGGTCCCGATCCGATCGGTCGATCCCCTGGCTGGCCACGCGCTGGACCTGATCCACGGCCAGCACCGACTGCACCCGTTCGGCACCGTGGCGATCGCGGCCCGCATCCTCCCATCGGAACCGGTTGAGCAAAAGCGCGAACCGCCTTTCCCGAGGCCGCCAGGTCATTTCGGTCACGGGAAAGATGGCATCCTGAACGAGGCTCGAGAGAACCTTGAGATCCTCCTCCTCCATCGCGCCCAGGTGCAGAGGGGCCTCATGTCCGTCCTCAAAACGTGCGTCTGTCACGTCTCCCGTACCCGTTCGATCAGGGCGCCCACGCCCTTGAGCTTGCCCACCACATGCTCATAGCCGCGGTCAAGGTGATAGACCCGGCTGACCACCGTCTCACCTTCCGCCGCAAGGCCGGCCAGGATCAGGGAAACGGAGGCGCGCAGATCGGTGGCCATCACCGGCGCGCCCTTGAGCCGTGGCACGCCCGTGACGGTCGCTGTGCCGCCATGCACGTCGATCTGCGCGCCCATGCGCATCAGTTCCGGCGCATGCATGAAGCGGTTCTCAAAGATCTGCTCCTCAAGCACGCTTACCCCGTCCGCCGTGCACAAAAGCGCCATCATCTGGGCCTGCAGATCGGTGGGAAAGCCTGGGAACGGCTCGGTTGTCACATCGACCGCCTGGATCCCGTTGCCATTGCGCGAGACCTTCAGACCTGCGTCGGTCTCATTGATATGAACGCCAGTCGCCTCAAGCTTTTGGCAAAATGCCTCCACCAGATCGCGGCGCCCGCCGACCAGTTCAACCTCTCCGCCCGCAATGGCAGGAGCCAGCATATAGGTGCCCAGTTCGATCCGGTCGGTGACCACGGGATGGGTGGCGCCATGCAACCGATCCACACCCTGAATGGTGATCGTCTCGGTGCCCTCGCCGTCGATCTGCGCCCCCATCTTCCTCAGGCACTGGGCGAGATCCACGATCTCGGGCTCTTTGGCGGCGTTCTTGAGAACCGTGGTACCCTTGGCCAGGGTCGCGGCCATCAACGCGTTTTCCGTCGCCCCCACCGATACGAACGGAAACGCGACCACGCCTCCTTTAAGCCCGCCCGGAGCGCAGGCATGGACATAGCCGTCCTTGAGTTCCAGTTCCGCGCCCATCGCCTCCAGTGCCTTGAGATGCAGATCGACAGGCCGCGCTCCAATCGCGCACCCCCCGGGCAGCGAGACGACGGCGTGCCCCTCCCGCGCCAGCATCGGCCCCAAGACCAGGATCGAGGCGCGCATTTTCCGAACGATATCGTAATGCGCTGTGTGGTTGTCGATTGCATGGCTCGACATCGCAATCACCTGCCCGTCTTGCAGGCTGGTCACCTCGGCACCCAGCGATTGGAGCAGAGCCGTCATCGTCTGGATATCGCTGAGCCGCGGTGCATTGGTCAGCGTCAGCGGCTCCTCACTCAGCAGTGTTGCGGGCATCAGCGTGAGACAGGCATTCTTGGCCCCCGCAATCGGGATCTGCCCCGAAAGCGCCCCGTTTCCCGTGACTATGATCTGATCCATTGCTTTACCCTTTGGCCTTGCCTGTTTTTGCTGCCTCGGCGCTGCTGTCATCTGTGTTGCGCGCCCGTGCCTGCGCCTTGCGCCGGGCCAGATTGGCCTTGAGCGCCGCCTTGAGCCGATCTTCGCGGTTTTTTCCCGGTCTTGCCGGTTTCTCAGGTGGTGTATTCTGCGCCATATAGCCTGTCTATCCCAGCGGCAGCACAGCGTCCAGATTACGCTTGCGCGCCTACAAGATTGGGTCTAATAGGCCGCCCACGGCGCTGCTGTAGCTCAGAGGTAGAGCACTCCCTTGGTAAGGGAGAGGTCGAGAGTTCGATTCTCTCCAGCAGCACCATAGCAGAACTGGCTTTCTGCATCTCCCCCTAAAGCTTTGAACGGGAACGACAAAGCGGCAGTTCTAGCACCCTTATTTCGGTGGTATTCGATTGGCTCCACAAACGCCAGTTTCAGCACCAATCTACGGGCTGCGGTAGTTCCCTGATCCCATATTTCAAAGGGGTTCGATAGGAGACGAAACGCCAGTTCTAGTTTTTCTTCGAACGCCCCATCTGGTTCGGCTTGTTGGGCTAGGTTTTCAACCATTAGCGCCTTCTGTTTTTCGAGCGTAACCACCTTCTCCTCGTAGCGCCGAATGATGATTTCGTTTTCAGTCGACATGATACGGGCAAGAACGGTCTCGGTTTCTTTCTCGAGACGCTGAATTTCACGTTTGGCGGAGGCTTGGATGTTTTTTACCTGCGCGCGTCTTGCGCCCCACGCGGCTTTGAACATAGCCGTCGCCATCTCAATCAGCTTTGGAGCAGGTTGAAGTAACTTGACCATCTCTCCAACCTCCCCTTCGAGCTTGTCACGCGGCACAGACTTTCCGTAGGCATCGCAACCTTGGGTCTGACAAAGTTAGCAAGCGTACTTCTTAGTGAGACCTATGAACCGCGCCGGGTTTGCCGGAGGCTGATTGATCTTAGTTACGCGGCCATGTTTGCTCTTTCCAGAGCCGCGTAGACGTTTGCCTCGG
>NZ_JAAWWD010000075.1 GCF_021404545.1 Aestuariivita sp. | reverse complement strand
CCCCCCCCGCGGCCGCCCCCCCCCCCCCCCCCCACCCCCCCACACTGCCCCTTTCCCCGCCCCCCGCGCCCCCCCGTACCGCGGCCACCGCAAAAGGCCCCCGCCCCGCCCCTGGGCGATCGAGTACAGCCGGGCCGTGCCCTGGGCCGAACCCGTTGTGTGACCGAAAAAGCCCCCCCCCGCCTGCATTGCGCCAAAGGCGCCATCGGGCCCAAGGCAGACCGCGCGCAGGTCATCGTCATTGCCCACACAGGCCATCACGACCTCGGCCCCTGCCACGGCCTCGCGCGGGGTTGCGGCCATCGCCCCGCCATGTTCGGCGACCCAGGCCTCGGCCTTGGTCGCGGTGCGGTTATAGACCGTCACATCATGTCCGGCGGCCTTGAGATGCCCTGCCATCGGATACCCCATCACACCCAGTCCCAGAAACGCCACTCGCGCCATGTGCTTTCTCCCTAAATACACTTGCTTTAGACTTGCCGATGTACCTAACAGGCGCGCAGGCAGCGTCAAACCAAAGAGGCGAGGATGCGGGGACTGTTTAGATGGCTTGTTCGCCTCACCGGCGGGGTGATTGCGTTGGGTGTGCTGGCAATTGTGCTGGCGTGGTACCTGGCCTCGCAATCCCTGCCCGACTACGACAAGCGGGTGACGGTCACGGGCCTGACCTCCGCGGTCGAGATCGTGCGCGACAACGCCAATGTGCCGCATATCCTGGGTGAGACGGACGAGGATGTGTTTTTTGGTCTGGGATATGCCCATGCGCAGGACCGGCTCTGGCAGATGACCGTGTTGCGGCGCGTGGCTCAGGGCCGCCTCTCGGAGGTGTTTGGAACCCACACCCCGCGCATCGACACGCTGATGCGGCGGCTGGATCTTTATCGTCAGGCACAGCAATCGGTGGCGGCGCAAGACGCCTACACACGCGCGGCGCTCGTGGCCTATGCGGCGGGGGTCAATGCCCGCCTGGATGAGATCAACCGCGACGCATTGGGGCGCGGCGCGCCCGAGATGTTCTTTTTCAATGCGCCCGTCGCGCCCTGGCAGCCGGCCGATTCCATCGCGGTCATCAAACTGATGGCGGTGCAGCTCTCCGGCCATCTCCAGGCCGAGGTGCTGCGGGCGCGCACGGCGCTGGCCCTGGACGATCCCGACCGGCTGGCCGATATCCTGCCCGATGCGCCCGGCACAGGTATCGCGGCCCTGCCCGAATATGCACAGATCTTCCCTGGTCTGCCGCGTCATGCCGCTGCTGAACCACTCCTCGATCATCCCCGCTCCCCGGTGCAGGCGCTGCCGTTTGTCGGGGCCTCAAACGCCTTTGCCGCGGCGCCCGCCCGTTCCGCCGCGGGCGGCACGCTCTTGGCCAATGACCCGCATCTGGGCTTTACCGCACCCACGATCTGGTATCTGGCGCGGCTCAACCTGGCAGCGGGCGATGTGATCGGCGGCACATTGCCGGGCGTGCCCGTTGTCATGAGCGGACGAAGCGCCAATCTGGGCTGGGGTCTGACGTCCTCCTATCTGGACGATCAGGACGTCTTTATCGAACGGCTGAACCCCGAAAATCCCGAAGAATACCGCACCCCGGAAGGCTACAAGCGCTTCGAGACGCGCCAGAGCATTGTCGAGATCAAGGATGAGGCTCCCATCACCCTCACCCTGCGCTGGACCGAAAACGGCCCCGTGTTGCCGCCCGGACAATATGCGCTGGGAACGATCACGCCGCCCGGGCATGTCGCCTCGGTCGCCTGGACGCTTCTGGCGCCCGACGACACCACCCTGACGGCGGCGATGCGGATCATGCAATCGGCCGATGTGGAGGAGGCGCTGGCCCATGCCGAGCTCTTTGTCGCGCCCAGCCAGATGCTGACCTTGGTGGACAGAGACACCATTGCGATGAAAATGCTGGGGCGGGTGCCGCGCCGCGCCGCCGGCCATCAAACCCAGGGGCGCCTGCCCTCCCAGGGCTGGCGGGCCGAGAACCGCTGGCAAGGGTGGATGCCCTATGCCTCCAACCCGCAATTCATCGACCCCCGCGGCGGTATCCTGGGCAACACCAACAACAAGATCGTGGAACGCCCGTTTCCCAACCACC
The DNA here is from genome assembly GCF_021404545.1 of Aestuariivita sp. Classification (GTDB taxonomy): domain Bacteria; phylum Pseudomonadota; class Alphaproteobacteria; order Rhodobacterales; family Rhodobacteraceae; genus Aestuariivita. Next base: position 22,763 of record NZ_JAAWWD010000075.1, on the reverse strand, counting down.
TCTCGTTCAAATGGGGCGACACCCAGCGCGTGAAGCGCTGGCAGCGCCTGATGCAATCGCGCGAGGTCCATACCCGCGACAGTTTCATCGAGGCGCAGCTCGATCCGGTCAGCTTTACCGCGCGCTCGCTTTTGCCTCTGGTGGGAGCCGATCTGTGGTTCACCGGACAAGCCGCCCCCAGCGGCACCCCCGCCAGCCAGCGTCAACGCGCCCTTGCGCTTTTGTCCGAATGGAACGGTGAGATGAACGAACACCTGCCAGAGCCGTTGATCTATGCCGCCTGGCTGCGCGCCTTGCAGGACCGCCTAATCCGCGACGAACTGGGACCGTTGGCCGATGAGTTCACCCATCTCGAGCCGGTATTCATCGAACGCGTCTATCGCGATATCGACGGTGCTGCGGTGTGGTGCGACGTGGTCCAAAGCGCCCCGGTCGAGACCTGCACCGACATGGCGCGGCTGGCGCTGGACGATGCATTGGTCTGGATCGGTGAGCGCTATGGCACGGCGCTGGAATCGCTGCGTTGGGGAGACGCGCATCAGGCCACCCATGATCACCCGGAGCTTGGGGCCGTTCCGGTCCTGCGCTATTTCGTGAACATCCGGCAATCGACCAGCGGCGGCGACAACACCTTACAGCGCGGGCGCACCTCGGGGCGCGACCCCGACCCGTTCCACAACGTCCATGGGGCGGCGTTTCGCGGCGTCTATGACTTTGCCGATCCCGACAGTTCGGTCTTTATCACCTCGACCGGGCAGTCGGGGCATTTCCTGTCGCGCCATTACGACGATCTGGCTCAGCTCTGGCGGCGGGGCGAATACATCCCCATGAGCCTCGACATCAATCTGGCCCGTGCGGGAGCGGTGGGGATCACGGTTCTGGAACCAGCCCAATGAGCTCCGCCCTGCCCGCACCCGGGTTGAGCCATGTGTGCGATCTGATCGTCGATCTTGATCCGGCCATGCCGCTGGGTCCGGGCCGGGCCGGAGAGCGGCGGATCATCCCGATCACCGGCGGGACAGTCACCGGCCCCCGGCTGAACGGCCGCATCCTTCCTCTGGGCGCCGACTGGCAGACACTCTGGCCGAGCGGCGTGGCCGAGCTTGACACCCGCTATGCATTACACACCGGCGATGGCGCGGTGATCGAGGTGATCAATTACGGCTATCGCCATGGCCCGCACGACGTGATCGCCGCACTGGCGCGCGGGGAGGATGTGGCTCCAGACCGGTACTACATGCGCACGCAGGCGCGGCTGGAAACGGGCGATGCGCGCTATGAGTGGGTCAACCGGACGCTGTTTCTGGGCACCGGTCAGAGGCATGCGGCGCAGGTTGTGATCTCCCTCTATGCCATCGATTGAGGTGAATGCGGTGCGATCCCTGTCTCGGCCCTCTGGCGGTGCCGCGTAAGCGCCGTCAGGCAATCGCCGCGAACTGGGCCTCTTGGGTGTCGGTCCAGAACACCGTCAGATGAAATCCTGCCTCGTCCTGCCGTTCGGAGAGCACCACTTCGTGCTCGAAAAGCCAAGCCCGCTTGCGCCCTTCGTGAAATCCCAGACGCAGCTCTGTCTCATGCCGCGCGCCCCGAAGGATTGCGGCAACAGCCTCCAGCAGCTCCGGCAGCCCGGTTCCGTCCTGTGCCGAGATGGCAAAGACATCGTCATCGCGGCTGGCACGCGCCAGGGCAGCGTCCCGTTCCTCGCGGCTCAGCAGGTCGATCTTGTTCCAGACCTCGATGCGGGGGCGCGTGGTTTCAACGCCAAGTGTGGCCAGGATCGCATTGACATCGGCCGCCTGCGCGTCGGTATCCTCATGATGGATGTCGCGCACATGCAGCACCAGATCGGCGGCAAGCACCTCCTCCAGCGTGGCGCGGAAGGACGCGACCAGCTCGGTGGGCAGATCGCTGATGAACCCCACCGTATCCGACAGGATCACCTCAGGCCCATCGGGCAATTGCACCCGGCGCATCGTGGGATCGAGCGTGGCAAAGAGCATGTCCTTGGCCATCACCTCGGCCCCTGTCAGCCGATTGAACAGCGTCGATTTCCCGGCATTGGTATAGCCCACCAGCGCCACGATCGGATAGGGCACCTTGGCGCGCGCCTTGCGGTGCAGCTCGCGGGTTTTGACCACCTTGTCGAGCTGGCGGCGCAACCGCACGAGCTGTTCGTCGATGGCGCGACGGTCCGCCTCGATCTGGGTTTCGCCGGGACCGCCGACAAATCCCAACCCGCCGCGTTGCCGTTCCAGGTGGGTCCAGGCGCGCACCAGCCGCGTGCGCTGATAGCTCAGCGCGGCCATCTCGACCTGCAAGACACCTTCACGCGTGCGGGCGCGGTCCGAAAAGATTTCAAGGATCAGGCCGGTTCGGTCGAGGATCTTGACCTTCCAGGCTTTTTCGAGGTTGCGCTGCTGCACCGGCGTGACCGGCCCGTCGACCAGAACCAGCTCGACCTCTGCGGCAGAAAACCGCGCGCCCAACTCTTCGATTTTGCCTTTGCCAAACAAAAGCCCGGCCTGCGCACGATCCAAGCGGACGATATCGGCTCCGATCACATCCAGATCGGGCAGCGCCGCGGCCAGGGCGACGGCCTCCTCCAGCGCCGGTTCGGGCTCACGGCGGTCGGCATCGCTCCGAATATCGGGGTGCAGCACCCACGCACGGGTGCGGCTCCGCTCATGCTCCATCAAGAGGCGTCTTCGCCCTCGTAAAGAGAGATCGGCTGAGCCGGCATGATGGTGGAAATCGCATGTTTATAAACGAGTTGCGACTGTCCGTCGCGGCGCAGCAACACACAGAAATTGTCGAACCAGGTGATGACACCCTGAAGCTTGACGCCATTGATCAGAAAAATAGTGACCGGAACCTTGGTCTTGCGCACATGATTCAGGAAGGCGTCCTGAAGGTTCTGTCTGTCCGAAGCCATTTGAAATACTCGCCATTATTCTTGCCACACACCGCGCACCGGTGTGACCCTCGGGCCGAGTATGGATCGGGGCGGGCCGAGATTCCACCCCAAAAAACAGTCCGTTACGGACCCATCTGAAAAACCGGCTCAGACGCGCATCAGCGTCGCCAGGTATCGGCGCTGACCAGGGCGATAATGGCCAGCGTCTCGAACCGGCCCAAGACCATGGCACCGGCCAACACCAGCTTGGCGCCCGCGCTGAGCTCGACCAGCCGGATCGTCCCTTCGCCCGCCACTTCGATCAACGGCCCGGTGGTCGACAGAGCGGCCACCGACAGCACCAGCGCATCCTCAAACCCCACATCAAACAGCGTCAGGATCACCGTGACCGCCGCAAGGCTGAGCGCAAAGAGCATGAAAAAGATCCAGGCGATAAAGGCTCCGTTTCGATGGATGCGCCGGTTTTCGCTGCCTTCGCGGCCCACCGAGGACGGGTGAACCAGCCGGTCCATCTCGCGCAGACCGTTGAGGTAGAGCACGTAGACGCGGAGTAGTTTCACGCCCCCCGCCGTGGTCGCGACCCCGCCCCCGATCAGCGCAAGCCCCATCAGGATCAGCCCTGGCGTACCCAGGCCCGACCAGGTCTGCGCCTGCGCCCAGTCCGCGCTGGCAAACCCTGTTGTGGACAGAAAGGACAGCACGGTAAAGATACTGCCCCAGAGCGCGCGCAGCGCCTGTTTGCCCTGCTCGGCCTGATCGACGTCATAGGCCCCCAGCCAATGGCGCAAAAACAAAACCAGCGGCACGCCGATCACCAGCACCAGACCGATGCGAAACTCAGGATCGCGATCCAGCCGCGCATTGCCCTTGGTCACCGTGTCGCTGGAAAAGGTCAATCGCGAGAGCGCAAAGAACATGAACAGCGCCATCACCATCTCACCGGGCACTCCGCCCTGCGCCTCTTCGACCCCGCCCAGCGGAGAGATCCCGCTTGTCGCCATCACCGACATCGCATGACAAAGCGCCACCAGTGGGCGATCTCCGGCCATCAACAGCGCGATCCACAAGACCACCGTCAGCGCCGAATAGATCGGGACCAGAACCCGGGCGGCGCGCAGGATGCGCAGGCGCGGATCGCCGATCTGGGCCGCCATATCCCCGCGCTCACCCCGTCCCGGCTGACCCTGGGCTGTTACCTCGAACCCGCCCAGGCTGAGCGGCGCGAGAATGGCCGAGGCCGCGATCCACATCATCAGCCCACCCATCCATGCCACCTGCGCACGCCACAGATGCAGCGTATCGTTGAGCCGCCCGGGATCGCCGAAGATATCCGCACCCGTTGTGGTCAGCGCGCTCACCATGTCGACATAAGCGTTCAAGAACCGCGTCGTTCCCAGCGCATCATGCAGCGGCACGGCCAGAAACAAAGGCACGAAGATAAAGGCCGCTAGCAGCGACAAGAGCTGACCAAACGCGCCATAGCGGGTCTTGCGCGACGACAGGACAATCGCCACCAGCGTCACCGCGATCAGGCCCAGTGTCCCGGCATAGAAAAACGACCGCGACGTGGCGTGATCGTCCTGGACCAGCGCATGGATGGCAGGCACGTACATCGAGAGCGCAAAAAACAGCAACAGCAGCACAAAAAGCGGCTGTCTGCCCCAGAACCCGGATGTTTGCTCGCGCGCCATGCGTCAGAAGAAGTCGATCGAGACCTGCATCAGGCGCTCCACTTCGGGCACATCGCTGGTCATGGCAAAGATGGCAACCACATCGCCCTCTTCAATACGGGTGGCGCCGACCGGGCGCACGACCTCACCCTGCTTCATCACGGCCCCCACCAGAACGCCTTCGGGAAAGTCGATGTCACGCAGCCGCTGGCCCGCCATGGGCGAGGTCGAGAGCACCTCGGCCTCGATCACTTCGGCCTCGGCATCGCCGATGGAATAGACCTGGCGCACGCGCCCGTGCCGGATATGGCGCAGGATCGAACTGACAGTCGTGGCGCGCGGATTGATATAGGCGTCGATACCCAACGGGCCCATCAGCGGCACCAGCGTGGGATCGTTGATCAGCGCCACCGCCATCGGGCAGCCTTCGGCCTTGGCCCGCACGGCGGCCAGCATATTCGTCTTGTCATCATCGGTCACCGCCAGCATCGCATCGGCCCGAGTGATGCCGGCCTCGTTCAGCAGCGCGGAATCGAGCCCGTCACCATGCAGCACAATCGTCCGCTCCAGCGTCTCGGCCGCGCGTTCGGCGCATTTGCGCTCCCGCTCGATCACCTTGACCCGGATACGGCTGGCGTGTTTCTCCAACTCCTTGGCCACGGCCAGCCCCACGTTGCCACCGCCCACGATGACGATACGCTCCTGCTTTTTCTGGGTCTTGCCAAAGATCTCCATTGTGCGCGCCACGTCATCGGCATGGGTAAAGAGATAGCATTCATCCCCTACAAAAAGCTGATCGCCCGCCTCGGGGGCGAAAAGTGTTCCCTCCCGCCGGATCCCCACGACAATGGTCCTCAGGGTCGAGAACAGATCGGTCAACTGCCGCAGGGGCGTGTTGACGATCGGACAATCCTCGTCGATGCGGATCCCCAGAAACTGTGCCATGCCGCCCATGAAGGTCTCGATATCAAAGGCAGCAGGCGCCTGAAGGCGCTGCATCGCGGCGGCGGCCACCTCCTTTTCAGGGCTGATCACCACATCGATGGGCAGATGATCGCGGCGATAAAGATCGGAATAGATCGCATCCAGATAGGACTGGCTGCGCAGCCGCGCGATCTTGCGATTGATCGAAAACACCGAATGGGCAACCTGACAGGTGACCATATTGACCTCGTCCGAATAGGTCGCGGCGATGATCATATCGGCATCGCGCGCGCCCGCCCGGTCCAGCACATCCGGATAGGAGGCAAAGCCCGCGATCCCCTGAACATCCAGCGTGTCGGTGGCCCGGCGCACCAGATCGGGATTGCTGTCGACGACGGTCACATCGTTCAACTCACCCGACAGGTGGCGCGCGATCTGCCAACCTACCTGGCCGGCCCCGCAGATGATGACCTTCATGTGCTTGGTCCCAGCTTGGGCAAGAAATCAGAACCCTTTGAATGGCAGATGGCCCCGGTCCGGTCAAATCAATTGTCAGCCGGTCGCGGCTGGGCCAAAATGCGACCATGCGCGTTGTTGTTTCCCTTTGCATCCTGCTGATTCTGTCCGGCTGTGCGCCGCTCTCGATCTATCACCGGGCCGGTGTTCCAGTGGCCAAGATGGAGGACGACCGGCTCACTTGCGAGGTCGAGGCGCTGCGCGACGCGCCGGTGGCCAATCAGGTGCGCCAGGGCCCGGCGCAGTATATTCCACCGCGCCAGTACTGCGATGCGAATGGCAATTGCGTCACCCGCGGCGGATATTGGGAGCCTGGAGCGATCTATACCGTGGACGTCAACAGAGGCCTGCGCGCGCGGCTTCTGGATCGCTGCATGGCGCAGCAAGGATATCGCCCGGTGACGATCCCGCTTTGCCCGCAATCCATTGCCAGTGCAGCACCACCAGCGGCGACCACAACCCTCCCGCCGCTCACCGCCAACAGCTGCGCGATCCGCAATCGGGGCGGCACCTGGCAGATTGTCAACCGCGGCTGACGCGCCGCTGGCCTTGGGCGCCAGGACCGGGCCGGCGCGCCAAAGCCGACCTTACCGCGCCAAATCACGCAAAAGGAATGCGCCGCAGGCGCGCGATTGGATCCGGTTCGGGCCGGGGATCAGGCGTCGGCCTCCTCATCCTCCAGATGTGCCACCCGCGCCCCCGCCTTGTTCGAGGTGACAACCCCCAGCGATTTCAACTTGCGGTGCAGCGCGCTGCGCTCCATGCCCACAAAGGACGCGGTGCGGCTGATATTGCCGCCGAACCGGTTGATCTGCGTCAGCAGGTACTCACGCTCGAACGCTTCGCGGGCTTCGCGCAGCGGCAAGGACGCCATTGCGCCCGACAGCACCACGCGACCCTCCTCCGTGCCCCCGCCTTCGGCCTCCGACGGCAGCTCTCGCGCCTCGATGGGGCCGGTGCCATCGCCCAGGATCAGCACACGTTCGATCAGGTTCTTGAGCTGTCGTACATTGCCGGGCCAGACCATGGTCTGCATCAGGGCCGCGGCCTCGTCGCTGATCTGACGCACCGGCAGCCCTTGGGTTTCATTGCACAATGCGATGAAATGCTCGGCCAAAACCGGAATATCCTCGCGTCGTTCATCCAGCGCCGGGACCGCAATCGGCACCACATTCAGCCGGTGAAAAAGCTCCTGGCGGAACCGTCCAGCGGCAATCTCGACGCTCAGATCGCGATTGGTGGACGAAATCACCCGCAGATCGACCCGCACGCGATCTCCGCCCCCGACCCGCTGAAACTGCTGATCGACCAGCACGCGCAGGATCTTGGATTGCGTGCCAGGCGGCATATCGGCCACCTCGTCGAAATAGATCACGCCGCCATGGGCCTCTTCCAGAAGACCGGGCTCGACCCCGCGATCGGCCCCCTCGCGGCCAAAGAGCACTTCCTCCATCCGGTCCGGTTCCACGCCCGCGCAATTGACCGTCACAAATGGCGCCGAGGCACGATTGGATTGCGCATGGATATAGCGCGCGGCAATCTCCTTGCCTGATCCGGCCGGCCCCGTCAGCATCACCCGCCCATTCGATTTGGTGACCTTATCAAGCTGACCGACCAGCGTGCGGAACGCGCTCGACTGGCCCACCATTTGCGCAGCGCCCTGATCCCGGCGTTTCAACGACAGGTTCTCGCGGCGCAGGCGCGAGGTTTCCATCGCGCGGCGGATCACCACCAGAAGCTGGTCGATATTGAAGGGTTTTTCGATGAAATCATATGCCCCCTGCTTGATCGCGGCCACAGCGATCTCGATATTGCCATGCCCCGAGATGATCACCACAGGGATATCGGGCATGTCGCGCTTGACCGCCTTGAGGATGTCGATCCCGTCCATATTGCTGTCTTTGAGCCAGATATCGAGGATCAAAAGCCCCGGTGGCTCGGCGCTGATCTGGGCTATTGCCTCATCCGAGGTGCCTGCAAGGCGCGTGGTATAGCCCTCATCCTCCAAGATATCCGAAACCAGTTCACGGATATCACGTTCGTCATCGACAATCAGAATATCACTCATTTTGATCCTGCAACTTTTCAAATCCACGGGGGTTGTCCGGGGCCGGGTCGAGCCCTGTGTCGGTCACGGGCAGCCGGATCACCGCCATCGCGCCGGAATGGGTGTGATCATCAAAGACCGGGGCGTCTTCCAGAACCAGCGTGCCGCCATGTTCCTCGATGATCTTCTTGACGATGGGCAAGCCAAGACCGGTGCCCGCGTCGCGTGTTGTGACATAGGGCTCGAAAAGCCGTGCCCGATCCGCCGGCAGGCCAATGCCATTGTCGGCAATGGTGATCCGGGCCCGGCCCCGATTGACCGACAATCCGACCTTGATCTGCGGGCGGAACGAGGCTGTCACGCCTTTTTTTACAAGGCTTTCAATGGCTTCTCCTGCGTTCTTTATAAGATTTGTCAGCGCCTGACCGATCATCGCGGCATCAATGTCGGCGGTGACAGGATGGTCGGGCAGATCGGCGGTGATGGTCACATCGGGCTGCCCCGTCTGCTGCAACATCACCGCGTCGCGCAGGACCTGGCTCAGATCGTCGGAATGGCGATCGGGTTCCGGCATCCGCGCGAATTTCGAGAATTCGTCGACGATCCGGCGCAGGTCGTTGGTCTGGCGTACGATAACACCGGTCATCTGTTCCAGCTGGTCGCTTTCTTCGCCCAGTTTGGGCGCGAATTTCCGTCTGATCCGCTCGGCGGAAAGCTGGATCGGCGTGAGCGGGTTCTTGATCTCATGGGCGATGCGGCGCGCCACGTCCCCCCAGGCCGCCATCCGCTGCGCGCTGACCAGATCGGTCACATCGTCGAACGCCACAACATAGCCCTCAAGCCGCCCGTCCTCGTTGCGCCGGGTTGCCATGCGCACCAGCAGGTTTTCCTGCCGCCCATTGCGGGTCAGGCGGATTTCGCCCTGCGCAACCTCCTGCCTGCTCGATGTGAGGTGATCAAAAAGCGCGCCGAACTCGGGGATCGCGACTTTCAGCGCCAGCGACTGTCCGCCCCCGGTCCAGTCAAGAAGCCGCTCGGCGGAGCGGTTCACGAAGGTGACCCGCCCTTCGGGATCCAGCCCGACCACGCCCGAGGTGACCGAACTCAGCACCGAATCAAACAGGCGCCGTCGCCGTTCGATCTGGCTGGTATTGTCCAGAAGCGTCTCGCGCTGGCCTTTGAGTTGCCGCGTCATCTGATTGAAGTACCGCCCCAGCATGGCAATCTCATCGTCGCCTTCCTCTTCGATCACCTGCACATCCAGGTTGCCCGATCCAACCTGCTGTGCTGCCCCGGCCAGACGCCCCACGGGGCGCGACAGCCGTTCCGCGAACCATAGGCCCAGCCAGATCGCAGCCAGGATCAGGATCACCGCGAAACCCAGATAGAGCAGCCCGAATTGAAAAAGCACCCTGCCCCGCTCGCTTTCGAGCTGCTGGTAGAGCCGCACCGTCTCCTGGGTATCATCCAGAAGGTTCAGAATCTCCCCGTCCACCTCCCGACTGACATAGAGGAACCGGTCGACAAACGCCTCGAGCCGCACCAGGGCACGAAACTCGTTATTGTCCCAATCCTCGATGATGGCGAGGCCGGTTTCGCTGGCCTCGACGATCTGGTCCGGCGAGGGTCTTTCAAAATCAAAGAGGTAACTGCGCTCACCGCGCGCCCGGATATCGCCGGTGCCGTCAATGACATAGGCTTCACGCAGCCCGCGCTGGATCTGCTGCTGCCCCTGGCCCAGAACGCGGCGGATCTCTCCGTCGTTCATAAAGAATGTCACCGTGCGCGACCGGTCGATATAAAGCGCCAGCACGCGCGCATCCTCGGCCAGATCCTCCCGCTGTTCCTGCCCGTAGGCTTCCGCGGCAGCCAGCGACGCCCCCACCACCTGGCGCACCCGGTCGGAAAACCATCCCTCAAGACCGATATTGACCGTCAGGCCCGCAAAAATGGCGACCGTCACCGTGGGGATCAGCGCCAGAAGCGCGAAGACCCGTGTCAGCCGCAAATGCAGGCGGGATCCCGCCGATTGCGCCCGCCGCGCCGACACCAAGCGCGCGACCGAGCCCAAAACCAGCGCGGCCACGACCAGCACATAGACCAGATCGGCCAGCAGAACGAGCCGCAGGCTGAGCGCCGAGACGCCCTGGTCCAGCGGACCCAATACAAGATAGGTGGCCAGCACCAGAACCGGGCCCAGAATAACCAGACCCAGCGTGCCCGCATTGCGAAACCGCCGTGTACGACTAAGCCGCCGCAACCGTACCGACCAATGATGTGTCTGTGCCCGGGATGTCACCCGATGCCCTCGCCCTGATGTGCCGCCTGCGCGGCTGACCGCCATATATCGTGGTCTTGCGCCCCCTCACCTTGCCGATGAGGCACCGCCGCCACGGTTATGTGACCAATTTACATCAATTTGCGGCGGCGTGTCACCTCAATATCCAAATCGGTGATTTTTTTGCGCAATGTATTGCGGTTGATGCCCAGCAGCTCGGCACATTTGGCCTGATTTCCGCCCGTCGCATCCAGCGCGATCTCGATCAGCGGGATCTCCATCTCGCGCAGGATCCGCGCGTAAAGGCCAGGCGGCGGCAGCATGTTGCCATGCAGGTCGAAATACCGCCGCAGATGCCGCCCGACGGATGCGCTGAGCTTTTCGGTATCGCCACCGCCCAGTACCGGCTCCATCTCGGGCTGGCTGCCCAGCACCCCCTCGACCTCGCTGCGGGCGATCTCTTCGGCGCGGCTGGTCAGCACCAGACGGCGGACCGCATTCTCAAGCTGACGGACATTGCCCGGCCAACTATAGGCCCGAAACAGCTCCGAAGCCTCGGCACTCAGGCGGCGCTTGGGCGCGCCCTCCCGCTCGGCCCGGGTCAAAAAATGATCGGCCAGCAACGGGATGTCATCGACCCGTTCGCGCACCGCGGGCACATGCACCGAAGCGCCCGACAGCCGGTAATAGAGATCCTGGCGCACCTGCCCCGCCTCCATCGCACCGGCCAGATCGGACTGGCTGGTGGCCATGAACCGGGGCACGTGATCGCCTGGCGCATCCATCATGCGCACGATGCGGGCCTGCAATTCTTCTTCGATATCACCAATCTCGTCGATCAGCAGCGTGCCCCCCTTGACCCGCGCCATCACCCGGGCAGGCCCCTCAAGATCGCGGATATCGGCAGCGGTTATGGTCAGAAACGGCAACGTTCGCCGATCAGAGAAATCGTGGATCGCCCGCGCGATCAGCGATTTGCCAGTGCCGCTTTCGCCCGAGATCAGAACCGGCAGATCGGTGTTCATCACCCGCGCCACCAGCCGGTAGAGCTGTTGCATGACCTGCGTGCGCCCCACCAGCGGCAGCTCATCGGGGCGGTCATCCTCCTCGGGCTGGGGCTGGGAGGGGGCACGGCGCTTCATCTCAAGCGCGCGCGCAGTGCGCTTCATCAGATCCGGCAGATCGAACGGTTTGGGCAGGTAATCATAGGCCTCCGCCTCGGCGGCCTGAATCGCCGTCATGATCGTATTCTGGGCCGAGATCACGATCACCGGCAGGCCGGGACGGTCCTCGGCGATTTTGGGCAACATCTCCAGCCCGTTGCCATCGGGCATGACCACGTCCGAGATCACCACATCGCCCTTGCCTTCGCCGACCCAGCGCATCAGCGTGGTCAGCGAGCTGGTGGCATGCACCTTGCACCCCGCCCGGGTGAGGGCCTGTGTCAGAACCGTGCGGATCGTACGATCGTCATCTGCAACCAGAACTGTACCGTCCATGGTTTGCTCTCCTCTATTGCGGTGTGGCCTCGCCCCGCGGCGCGCGCGGCAGAGACAAACGAAACACGGTGCGCCCGGGCACGGACGTCACCGAAATCCAACCGTCATGGTCGGATATGATCTTGCTGACCAGCGCCAGGCCCAGGCCTGTGCCATTCTCCTTGCCCGACACAAACGGATCGAAAATGTCGGCCTTGATCCCCTCGGGCAGGCCCGGCCCATCATCTATGATCTCGATCTGGAGCGGCAGTGAATGCCCCGATCCGTCGCTGCGGCGCAACCGAAAGGAATGCTCGAAATACGAGTGAATGCGGATCGTGCCGTTTCCGGTGGCCGCCTCTGACGCGTTCTTGAGCAGGTTCAGCACCACCTGCAACAATTGATCGGGGTCGCCAAGTGCCAGCGGCAGCGAAGGATCGTAATCCTCCTGAATGCTCATATGCGCCCCGAACCCCAACAACGCCGACCGGCGCGCTCGGTCCAGCACGTCGTGGATGTTCACCGGTTTGAGATCGGGGGCCGAGAGATTGCCGAACTGCTCCACCTGCTCCAGCAGTTTCACGATCCGGCGGCTCTCTGCCACGATCAGATCTGTCAGTTCCAGATCGTCCGGTCCAAGGTTCATGCTCAGCAATTGCGCGGCGCCGGTGATGCCCGCCAGCGGGTTCTTGATCTCATGGGCCAGCATCTCGGCCATGCCAATGGCCGATTGCGCCGCTGATTTCACCGAATGGTTCTGCGTCATGCGCCCCGCCAACTCGCGCGGGGAGATCATCAGGATCATCATGCCGGGGTAATTGGCCAATGGGGCAATCTGCAAGGCGCATTGCAGCGGCGCGCGGCTTCCGGTGCCCACATCCACATCGTTGACAAAAAGCGGCGTGCCATTGGCGCGGGCGCGCTGCAACGCCTCCTCCAAGGGCGCATCGACCGCGATCAGGTCCCAGACGGGGCTGTTTTGCACCGCGCGGGCCGAGGCGTTGAGAAACCCTTCACCGGCGGAATTGACATCCGTGATCCGGTCATCCCCGTCGATCAGAAACGCCGGGACCGGCAGCGAGGCCCAGATGGATTTGTCCGAATTCATGCGGCCACCTCTGTCGGTGCGCTGAGCGCATCGGGCAAGAGCCGGAGCACCTCGGCAGGTGCCCGCGCGGTCAGAACCGCGCGGCGCAGGCCCGGATCGGTTCCGGCCCCGTCCATGTACCAGCCCAGATGTTTGCGTGCCACGCGCAGACCCAGATCGCGGCCATAAAATCCCAGCATCGCCTCATAATGATCGCTGACCATCCGCACCAGATCGCCGCCTTGCGGAACCTCGGGCGCGGCCGTGCCGTAAAGCGCGTGCGCCACCTGCGCCAGCAGCCACGGTCGACCTTGCGCACCCCGCCCGATCATCACGCCCGCCGCCCCGGAAAGCTCCAGCGCACGGCGTGCGGTCGCCGCATCAGTGATGTCGCCATTGGCGATGACGGGTATCTCCACAGCCTCGACCACCTCGCGAATCGCGGCCCAATCGGCATGGCCCTTGTAGAACTGGCAGCGGGTGCGCCCGTGGATGGTGATCATCTGCACCCCTGCCTTCTCTGCGCCCTGGGCGATGTCGGCGGCATTCAGGCAGCTCTCATCCCAGCCCAACCGGGTCTTCAGCGTGACGGGCACATCGACCGCCGCCACGACAGTTTCGATCAGGCGCAGCGCATGGTCGGGCGTCTTCATCAGCGCCGAGCCGGAATAGCCGTTCGTCACCTTCTTGGCCGGGCAGCCCATGTTGATGTCGATGATGCGCGCGCCGTTTGCCGCGACCCGCCGCGCGGCCTCGGCCATCCAATGCGCCTCGCGACCCGCGATCTGCACCGAGGTGCCTGCAACATCCGCGCCGATCTCCGCCCGCTCGCGGACACCGGGTTTTGCCTGCACCATCTCCTGGCTCGCGACCATCTCGCTGACCACCAGACCTGCACCGAACGAGGCGACAAGATCGCGCGTCGGACGGTCGGTGATCCCCGCAAGCGGTGCAAGAAATACAGGCGGCGTCAGATCTGTATCGGTAAGGTGAATCGACAATCCAAGAAACCTTTTGACTATGCTTCTAGCTAGTGCGCCATTGCACCGCCCTCAATGTAGAGCTGGCCTTCATCGGTGCAATTTCCAGCATATGCCTAAATATTGTGCAAATGCATCGGGGGAATTGTTCCCAACCGACCCACAGCCTAAACACGGGTCAGTTTCTTGATGACCGGATCGGACCCGTGCGCGCATCCACAGCCGCCCTTATCGTTGCCGCCGGACGCGGCACCCGCGTTGGCGGCGCCGTGCCCAAGCAATGGCGCCCCTTGTCGGGGCAAACCGTCGCCGCTCATGCGCTTGGCGCCTTCGCCCGGCACAGCCAGATTGACCATCTGGTGCTGGTCGTGCATCCCGATGACCGCCCCAGTCAGCCCTGGCCCGGCGACACCGGCGCCCAGATCGTCACCGGCGCCGCAACACGGCAAGGGTCGGTTCTGGCCGGGCTGACCGCGATCGAGGGACAGTTCGACCGCGTCCTGATCCATGACGCGGCCCGGCCCTGTGTCAGTGCCCAGGTGATCAGTTCGGTTTTGGCCGCGCTCGATACCGCGCCCGCCGCAGCGCCGGCCCTGGCGGTTGTCGACGCGCTTTGGCAGGGGGATGGGACCCATGTCGCGGGCACACGGGACCGCAGCGGCCTTTATCGTGCGCAGACCCCGCAAGGGTTCGACCTCGCCGCGATACTGGCGGCCCATCGCCGCTTTGACGCAGAGGCCGCCGACGACGTCGAGATCGCGCGGCATGCCGGTCTGCCCGTCACCATCGTGCCGGGCGACGAGGACAATCTGAAAATCACCCGGGCCGCGGATTTCGCCCGCGCCGAGCGCATATTGGGGCACCGCATGGATATGAGATTGGGCAACGGATATGACGTGCACCGCTTCGGCCCCGGCGATCATGTCGTCCTGTGCGGCGTGACGATCCCGTTCGAGCGCGGACTTCAGGGCCATTCGGATGCGGATGTCGGCATGCATGCGGTCAGCGATGCGATCTATGGCGCGCTCGCGGAGGGCGATATCGGGCGGCATTTCCCCCCCACCGACCCGCAGTGGAAAGGGGCAGCAAGCGCCATTTTTCTGCGCCATGCGGTCGATCTGGCCGCCACGCGCGGCTATGAGATCGGCAATGTGGACTGTACGCTGGTCTGCGAACTCCCCAAGATAGGGCCGCATGCGCCCGCCATGCGTGCCGAGATGGCCCGGCTGATGGGGATCGGGATCGACCGTATCTCAGTGAAGGCGACCACCTCGGAACGGTTGGGCTTTACCGGGCGTGGCGAAGGCATCGCGGCGCTGGCAACAGTAACGCTGGCCTCAAGATGACAGCCCAAGCCCATATGATCGCAACGGTTTTCGGGATCGGCCACCTGCGGCCCGCCCCCGGCACCTGGGGGTCATTGGTGGCCCTTCCTGTGGCCTGGGGCCTGCATATGCTGGGCGGCTTTGCCCTTTTGGCCGCCGCCACCGTGATGGCGTTCCTGCTGGGTTGGTGGGCCACGGCTGTCGCAACACGCGGATCGCAGGAGCATGACCCCTCCGAAATCGTGATTGATGAGGTCGCGGGCCAATGGCTGGCGCTCTGGGCGCTCTCGTGGCCCGCCACGGCGCACGGGATCGCGATCGGCGCGCTCTGGCCCGGCTGGATCGCGGCCTTTGTCCTGTTTCGCCTGTTCGATGTCTGGAAGCCCGGGCCGGTGGGTTGGGCCGACCGGCGCGGCGATGCGTTGGGCGTGATGCTGGACGACCTGATTGCCGGGGCGATGGCTGCGATTTGCGTTGTGCTGATGGCCGGGGTCTATCACGGAGTTCTGGGGCAATGACCGTCGTCGCACTGCTGGAGCTGGCCAAAGAAAAGCGCGCCATGATCGCGACTGCGGAAAGCTGCACCGGTGGGATGGTGGCAGCGGCACTTACCGATATCGCAGGCTCCTCCGCCGTGGTGGATCGTGGCTTTGTCACCTATTCCAACGGCGCCAAACAGGCGATGCTGGGCGTGCGCCACGAAACGCTTGCGGCACATGGCGCGGTCTCTGAAGAGGTCGCGCAAGAGATGGCGCAGGGCGCGCTGAGCCGGTCGGACGCTCAGGTCGCAGTGTCGATCACCGGCATTGCAGGCCCCGGCGGATCCGAGCACAAGCCCGAGGGGCGGGTGTGTTTTGGGCTGGCCAGGGCGGGTGTTCCCACGCGGGTCGAGACCGTCGAGTTCGGCGCACAAGGACGCGACAAGGTGCGTCTTGCGGCGCGCGATCACGCCTTGGGCCTGCTGGAACACGCGCTGCGCGAGATGTGACAAGCGACGGTGCCGTTTTAGGACTTGCCGCCATAAAGCGCATCGGCCCGCCGCTCGAACGCGCGCACGATCCGCTGCATCGCCTCGTTGAAGACCACGCCGATGATGCCCTGAAGAACCGCATTGCGGAACTCGAAATCGACAAAGAACGACACCTCGCAGCCGCCCTGCACATCTCGAAACGCCCAGTTCGACTTCATATAGCGGAACGGCCCATCGAGATACTCGGTGTCGATCTTGCGCGCCTCGTCCCACAGCAGCACCCGGCTGCCAAAGGATTCGCGGAACACCTTGAAGGAAATCACCAGATCCGCCTCCATCAACCGCGCCGCGCCCTGCGGTGTCACACGCCGGATCCGGGCCGCCGCGCACCAGGGCAGAAAGTCAGGGTATTTTGCAACATCCCCCACCAGATCGTACATCTGTTGGGCCGTGTATGGCAGGGTGCGCGTCTCGGAATGGGTGGGCATCGGATATGATCTGGTTTCTGCGTGACTTGGGGCGCTCATGTCGTATGGTTGGCCCGCAAAATCAAGGGGTAAGCCATGCCAGAGCGGCCATATGTCATCGACGAAATGATCTCGGCCAAGGCGATTGCCGCCCGGATCGAGGATCTGAGCCATCAGATCCGGTCTGAATTCGCCGAGACCGACAAGCTGGTCGTGGTCGGCCTTTTGCGTGGCAGTTTTGTCTTTATCGCCGATTTGGTGCGCGAGCTGGATCTCGCAATCGAGGTCGATTTCCTAGAGGCCTCCTCCTATGGGGACGATATGGAATCAAGCCGGGAAGTACGTATTCTCAAAGACTTGCGCGGCGCTATTGAAGGGCGCGACGTGCTGGTTGTCGAAGACATCGTCGATACCGGATTTACGCTGACCCATGTGATCAAGCTGCTCAAAAGCCGCAAACCCGCGCGCTTGCGCACGATTGCGCTGCTCGACAAACCCACCCGGCGGGAGGTGGATATCCGCGCCGATTGGATCGGGTTCGAGATCCCGGATGAATTTGTTGTGGGCTATGGCATCGATTTCGCGCAACGCAATCGCAATCTGCCCTTTATCGGCAAGGTTCGGTTTACCGACGAGGCCGCAAAATGAACCCGATTTGGTTCCTGCGCATGGCGAGATGGGCGCGCAACCCGCCATCCGAGGCGCGGGTCAAGCTGGTTTTGGCGCTGATCGCTGTGTGCTTGTGTATCGCGGGCGTTGAATGGCTGGGGCTGTGGCCCGACTGGGCCACTGCCGACAGGATGCGCCCCTGATCCTATTCCGCCGCTTCCGGGGATCCGCCGGCATCGCCATCCGGCGCGCTGGCCTCGGCGGGTTTGCGGCGCGGCTTGCGGCGCTTTTTCGGGGCGGTTTCAGGCGTTTCCACCAGACCGCTGTCAGCCTCGACGACATCGCCATCGGCCACTTCAAGACCGCTGGTGGCGGGCTCGATCTCGGGCTGGGGGTCGGCGTGAGGCGCCTCTACCCCTTCACGCTCCTGCCGTTCGGCGCGCTCGCGGTCGCGTTCAGCCTGGCGTTCGCGGTTCTGGCGCTCCTGCTCTTCGCGGCGGGCGTCAATCTCGCGCTGCGCCTCGCTGAGCAGCCGCAAGTAATGCTCGGCGTGCTGCTGAAAATTCTCGGTGGCCACGCGATCACCGGACAGCTGGGCATCGCGCGCAAGCTGGTTGTACTTGTCGATGATCTGTTGCGGGGTCCCGCGGACTTTGCCTTCGGGGCCCGAACTGTCGAACACCCGGTTAACGACGTTTCCGCCTGAGGGCCGGTTGCGGTTCGACTTCGACCGCGAACGTGACTTTGAAGATCTCATGTAACTTTTGTCAGCCTTGTTTGCACTGCAACTCAACCCGTTGGTCCGCGTTCCTTGCGCTTTGATCAGCCACGACGATTGCACGACTTTTCGGGTTTGGAATGTCGCCCGCGCGCCATAAGGCGCCGCTTTGGCGAATACCCCTGAGTAAACATGTCCTGACACTCCACACAAGGGGCGTTTGGCATTTTTCGTCTAAAATGCGCGGAAACCCGTCATTTTTACCTCAATCCCGCATCTCTTCGCCCAGTCGCGCGGTGACCACCCGGTCACGGCGGTCGAGGTCGGGCAGAATCTGAACCCCCGAGAGGCCCGCCTCCGACAGGATCCGGGCGACGCTTGCACCCTGGGTCGCGCCGATCTCGACCATCAGGCGTCCGCCCGGTGTCAGATGACGCGGTGCGCCGCGCGCGATGGCACGGTAGGCGCTCAGCCCGTCGCCGCCATCGGTCAGAGCCATCTCCGGCTCATGTTTGCGCACCTCGTCCTCCAGGGCGGACATCTCATCCGCCGCGATATAAGGCGGGTTCGACACGATCAGATCGAACCGCCCTGTAACGGCACTGAACCAATCCGACTGCCGGATATCGGCGCGGCCATCGACCCGGTGCAACACCGCGTTGGCCGAAGCCTGAAGGCAAGCCGCTTCGCTGAGATCCACGCCCAGACCGGTGGCTTGGGGGTTTTCGGCCAGCAATGTCACCAGGATCGCACCCGATCCGGTGCCCAGATCCAGCACATCCGAGAAATTCTGGGTCAGGGCCGCTTCGATCAGCGTCTCGGTTTCCGGCCTGGGATCAAGGACATCCCGGCTGATCTTGAAGCGGCGGCCATAGAAGTCGCGCTCTCCCAGAAGATGCGAGACGGGCACGCGCACCGCCCGGAGCGAGATCAGCTGATCGAACCGTTCCTCGATCTCAGGCTCCAGATCCTCCGGGGCGATCAGGGTGACGCGCGCGGCCTCGATCCGTGCGGCATGAGCCAGAAGCACCCGCGCATCGCGCGCCGGATCGCGCACCCCTGCCGCGCGCAGCCGGGCGGTGGCGGCGACCATCGCTTCGGCGGCGGTGGTCATGCCTCCATCTCCGCCAGCATCCGCGCCTGGGCATCCGCGGTCAGCGCGTCGATCACCTCGTCCAGATCGCCCTGCATCACCTGATCGAGCTTGTAAAGCGTGAAGTTGATCCGGTGATCGGTCATCCGGCCTTGCGGGAAGTTATAGGTGCGGATGCGCTCGGACCTGTCACCCGATCCGACCTGCGCGGCCCGATCGGCCGAGCGCGCGTCATGCTGGCGCTGACGCTCCAGATCGTAGAGCCGGGTCTTGAGAACCTCCATCGCGATCTCGCGGTTGCGGTGCTGGGATTTCTGCGACGAGGTGACGACGATGCCTGAGGGGATATGCGTGATCCGCACCGCCGAATCGGTGGTGTTCACATGCTGTCCACCTGCCCCGCTGGCGCGCATCGTGTCGATCCTGAGATCGTTGGCGTCGATCTGGATATCGACGCCCTCGGCCTCCGGCAGAACGGCCACTGTCGCGGCGGAGGTGTGTATGCGGCCCCCGGATTCGGTGCTGGGCACACGCTGGACCCGGTGCACCCCGGACTCGTATTTCAGCCGGGCAAAGACGTTCTCGCCCTTGATCTGGGCGATCACCTCCTTGATCCCGCCCAACTCGGTCGCTTGCTCTTCGATGATCTCGACGCGCCAGCCCTTCGCTTCGGCATAGCGTTGGTACATGCGCAGCAGATCGGCCGCGAAGAGAGCCGCCTCATCCCCCCCCGTTCCGGGCCGGATCTCCAGGATCGCAGGCCGCGTATCGGCCGCATCGCGGGGCAACAGGGCCAGTTGCAGCGCATGCTCGACCTCTGGCAACCGCGCCGACAGCTCTGGCAGTTCTTCCTGGGCCAATGCCTTCATGTCCGGATCGGCAAGCATCTCCTGCGCATCAACGATATCTCGGCGCAGTTGCTGCCAGCTCTCGATCTGGGTCACCACGGGTTTCAGTTCGGAATATTCGCGCGCCAATGCCGCGATATCGGCGCCGTTGGCCCCATCGGACATTTTGGCCTCCAGAAACTGGAAGCGCTCGACAATCTGCAAAAGGCGGTCTTCGGGGATCATTTGTTCATCTGAGCGTTTGCGGGGCTTTGGTCAAGGGCGCCACTGTGCTAGGATAGCGCGCATGAAGAGGTTTGTTATGGTATTGGCGGCCCTTGGGGCGACGGCCATGCCCGCCTTGGCTGATGTTGTCGGCCCGGGCGGCAAAACGATTGACTGTTATTGCACCGACAAGTCCGGTGCGCGGGTTGAGTTGGGTGAGACGACCTGTCTTCAGGTCGATGGGCGCATGTTCATGGCGCAATGCCAAATGTCGCTGAACGTCCCGATGTGGCGCGAAGTATCGGAGGGGTGCCTCAGTTCATCCCTGTCCCCCGGTCTGAATCTGTTCGAGCTGGACCAGCCACTCATCAACGCGGTCACGGTTTACCCCAAGATCTGACCGGCCAAAACGCAGCCGGGCCTCGAGCTTGAGGGTATCTCCCTCGGCCTCTACCGTGGTGTAGTCGGGAAAGCCCATCACCCGTGACCGGGTGACATAGGTGATCCGCCCCTCCTCGACCGATCCGGCCAGCACACGGGTGCGCGGCGTGGCGCGGATGATCGCATCCAGCTGGCCCAAAGCGGCGGGCCCCGCCTGGATCAGACGTTTGACCCCGCCCGGCATATCGGCATCGGCGGTCACGTCGGGTGACACATGCCAGTGCGACGGATTGCTGGGGGCCAGGCGGATATAGCCCATGCCGACCACGATCAGTGCAATCAGGATCCAGATAGTCGTCATAAGCCGTCCCATAGTCTTTTTCTCTCCGTGTCCCCTTGCAGCGACGCGGCGCAGGGGGTGTTACCTGTATGTGACGCCAGGCAGCACACACAATAGCTCGAATACCAAATTTGCCGCCGTCAGCGCAGTGTTTCCGGTCGTATCGTAAGGCGGTGAGACCTCGACCATATCGCAGCCGATGATGTTCAGGCCCCTCAGTCCTCGGATCAGCTCCATCGCCTGTGCCGTTGTCAGCCCGCCAATCTCTGGCGTACCGGTGCCCGGCGCATAGGCCGGGTCAAGACTATCGATATCATAGGTCACATAAGTCGGCCTATTGCCGATATCGCGACGTATTTCCGCACCCAGTCCCGCCAGCGACCGGTGCCACAGATCCGGCGCCTGCCAGATCTGAAAGCCCCAGCTTTGCGGTTCGGAAAAATCGGTGGCCAGGTATCCGGTGCCACGCAGCCCCACCTGATAGGTGTGTTCGGGGTCGATCAGCCCTTCCTCATAGGCGCGGCGGAAGACGGTGCCATGGGTTTCCTTTTCGCCGAACATCTCGTCGTTCACATCCGCATGGGCGTCGATATGTACCAAAGCCACGGGGCCGTGTTTGCGCGCAATGGCGCGCAGGATCGGCAAGGTGATGGAGTGATCGCCGCCCAAGGCCACCGGCACCACGCTGTGCTTAAGGATCGCATCGTAACTCTCTGCAATAATGCGTAAGCTGTCAGCCAGAGAGAACGTGTTGATCGCCAGATCGCCGATATCGGCCATGTTCAGGCTGTCAAAGGGCGCCGCGCCGGTCTGGATATGATAGGGCCGGATCATCGCGCTTTCGGCGCGGATCTGTCTGGGGCCGAACCGGGTGCCCGAGCGCCACGAGGTGCCGATATCCATCGGAATGCCGACAAACGCCACATCCAACCCGTCAAGCGATGCGGCCTGCGGCAGGCGCATAAAGGTGCTGGGCCCGGAAAACCGGGCAAGATCGTTGCCGCTGATCGGCTGGTTTGGCTTGGTCATCTTTTGGTCCATCCCAAGAGGCAGAGAATTTCAGTGGCCACATGCGCCCCCGCGATGGCGGTTGCGCCGGTGGTGTCGAACGGCGGGGACACCTCGACGACATCCCCGCCCTTGATGTTGATGCCTGCCAGATCGCGCAGGATCGCGGCGGCCTGCCAGCTGTGCAGCCCGCCCCAGACCGGCGTGCCCGTGCCGGGCGCAAAGGCCGGGTCGAGACCGTCGATATCAAAACTGAGATAGACCGGGTGATCGCCCACGATCTCGCGGATGCGCGCGGTGGTCGCCGCTGGCCCCTGCTCATGCACCCAGCGGGCATCCAGCGTCGGCACACCCAGATTATCTTCGTTCGTGGTACGGATTCCCACCTGGACCGAGCGCGCGGGATCCACGATCCCGGACTTTACCGCCTTGTAGAACATCGTGCCGTGATCGACCCGGTCCATATCGTCATCGGGCCAGGTGTCGGAATGGGCATCGAACTGGATCAGCGACATTGGCCCGAACCTCGCGGCGTAAGCCTGAATGATCGGGAACGAGATATAGTGATCGCCCCCCAGCGTCAGCGTCGCCACATCCTGCGCCAGAATATGTGCGATATGATCGCGCAGCGCGCCAGGAAAGGCCGGGATATTGGCATAGTCAAAGGCCAGATCCCCATAATCGGCAATCGCGCAGGTGCTCAGCACGTCATAGGGCCAGCCATAGGGCGGATCGAAGGGTTGTAGGGTCGAGGCTTCGCGGATCGCGCGCGGGCCCAGCCGCGTGCCGGGCCGGTTGGTCACCGCCTGGTCAAAGGGCACACCGGTTACGACAATATCCACGCCGGTCAGATCCTTGGTATAGCGGCGGCGCAGGAACGAGGTTGCGCCGCCGCGATCCCAAGGC
>NZ_JAAWWD010000051.1 GCF_021404545.1 Aestuariivita sp. | reverse complement strand
CCCCCCCCGGGGGGTGGGGGGGGGGGGATTGTCCAGAAAGTTCGCGCAAATCCGCGCGGTCTGGGGCTTCTCCCCGCCCCGGGGGTGCTGGAATTTCTGGGGGGCCGCCGGGTTTTTTCCAAGTTAAGGGGGGGAGACTTTAGTGCGGACACAGCGCCAGATCAGATCACGGCGGCGTGCGCTTGCAAATCCCCGCCAGTCACGCCACCCTGGCACCATGTTTACAATCGAGCATGAATTCGACGCGACAGTCATCACCCTGGTGGACGAGGGCGAAGCCCCGCTTCAGGAAGATATCACCATCAACAGCTTTGCCGAATGCGTGACGCTGGAACAATGGGATCCGCGCACCGACCGGGTGCAGAAGATCACCCTGTCGCCGGAGCAACTGCGCGATCTGGCCGCGGCCCTCGACCTGCCGGAAGGCGTCTATGCGCTGCGCGCCTCCGAGGTGGACGGGTAAAGCGCCGGAGGCGGGAGACAACGATGACCACAGGGTTTTTCTGGGACGAACGCTGTTTTTGGCATGGCGGCGGGAATTACGCTTTTACCCTGCCTGTGGGCGGTTTGGTCCAGCCCCTGGCCGCCGGAGGGCTGCCCGAAAGCCCCGAAACGAAACGGCGGCTGAAAAACCTGATGGATGTGACCGGGCTGACGACCGAACTGGCGGTGCAGGGCGCCCCGGAGGCAAGTCGCGAGGATCTGTTGCGCGTTCATCCGGCGGCATATCTTGACGCGTTCAAGCGGCTTTCGGATGCGGGTGGCGGAGAACTGGGCCGTCGCACACCCTTTGCGCAAGGCGGCTATGAAATCGCGGCCCTCTCCGCGGGCCTGGCCACGGCGGCCGTCGAGCAGGTCTGGACCGGAGCGCTCAGCAACGCCTATGCGCTGTCGCGGCCGCCGGGGCATCACTGTTTGCCGGATTTTCCGAATGGGTTTTGTCTGATGGCCAATATCGCGATTGCGATTGAGGCCGCCAAGGCCCGTCATGGGCTGGACCGTGTTGCGGTGCTCGATTGGGATGTACATCACGGCAACGGAACCGAGGCAATCTACTATGATCGCGATGACGTCCTGACGATCTCTCTCCATCAGGAGGGGAATTATCCGTTGGATACAGGCGCGATCACGGATCGTGGTGCGGGCGCAGGCGCGGGTCTGAATATCAACGTCCCTTTGCCCGCGGGAGCGGGCGATGCGGCATATCTCGCGGTGATGGAACAGATCGTCACGCCAGCGCTGGAGCGTTTCGCACCCGAGATGATCGTCGTTGCCTGTGGGTTCGATGCCGCTGCCATTGACCCGCTTGCGCGGATGCTGGTCACCGCGCGCGGGTTCGCCGCGATGACCGAGGCCGTGATGACAGCCGCCGACGATCTGTGTGACGGCAAGCTCGTGCTGGTGCATGAGGGCGGCTATTCGGAGGTTTACGTGCCCTTTTGTGGCCACGCGACCATTGCCACGCTGTCAGGCAGCGCAATCGCCGCGGAAGACCCTCTGGACGCGACATTGCAGGTGCGCCAGCCCCGGGGGCGATTTGCCGCGTTTCTGGATGATGAGGTTGAACGGCTGGCAGCAGAGCTGCGCTGACGCCAGCCGCGCTCTGGCTATGTGACCGCCGGACCCGGATCCGCACGCTGATTCTTTTTTCGTATTTTTGGCAAGAAGAAGCATTTGGATGCACAACGGACGGCACCGGTTTGGCCCGGCCCCTTGAATTCTGTCGATGGAGGGCCGAGATTGGCGGGGAGTAAATGTAAAAAGGCTTCACATATGCCCGAGAGAAACCCCGCAGCGCTTGATTTTCTGCTGAGCCGCCGGTCCCGCCCGGCCAAGACGCTGCAACCGCCGGTGCCGGATCGGGCGACGCTGGAGACGCTGCTGACGGCGGCGGTCCGCACGCCGGATCACGGCAAGCTGGAGCCTTGGCGGTTTGTTGTCCTGAGCGGGGGGGCGTTCACGCGTTTGTCGGCCCTGGTGGAGACCCGCGGGGCGGCGCTGGGCAAGACACCCGAAGACATCGCCAAGGCGCGCAGCCAATTCGATCTGGGGCACCTGGCGGTCGTGGTCGTGGAAAGTCCGAAAGCTTCCGACAAGATCCCGGCGCTGGAACAGACTTATTCGGCGGGGGCGGTTTGCCTGGCGCTTTTGAACGCTGCCCTCGCGGCAGGTTGGGGGGCGAATTGGCTCTCGGGCTGGCCGTCGCACGACCTGGCGTTTCGCGCCGAGGGGCTTGGCCTGGCCCCGCATGAGCGCGTGGCCGGGCTGATCCATATCGGCACCGAGACAAGCGCCCCGCCCGAACGGCCGCGCCCCGCCCTCGACAGCATCATCGACTGGGTGGCGGAATGATCCTCAGCGCGTTTTTCGCGGCCCTTGGGCAATTGGGCGATGCCCGGTTCCGACGGGTTCTGTTTTTGGGGATCGGACTGACGCTTGCGCTGTTGGTCGCCGCAACGGCGGGGCTGTTGACGCTGGTTCAGGCCTTGGTGACGGATGAGGTTGGGCTGCCGCTGATCGGGCCGGTGACCTGGATCGACGATGTGCTGAGCCTCTCGTCCGTGGTGCTGATGCTGATCCTGTCGGTCTTTCTGATGGTGCCTGTGGCCTCGGCCATCACGTCGATGTTCCTCGATACCGTCGCGGATGCGGTCGAGGATATGCATTATCCCAGCCTACCGGACGTGGAGCCGATCCCGTTCGGCGACGCCCTGCGCGATACGGTGAATTTCCTGGGGGTTTTGGTGGCGGCCAACACACTGGCATTGATCCTGTATGTGATCTTCCTGCCCGCCGCGCCTTTCATTTTTTGGGCGCTCAACGGATTCTTGCTTGGGCGCGAGTACTTCACGCTCGCCGCGATGCGCAGGGTCGGCCGGGTTCGGGCCAAGGCGCTACGCAAACGTCACGCCGGCACGATCTGGCTGGCCGGTGCGCTGATGGCGGTGCCGCTGTCGGTGCCGCTGGTCAACCTTTTGATCCCCATTCTGGGGGCAGCCACCTTTACCCATCTCTATCACCGGCTTGAGGGGCGCAGCTGACCCGGATCAATCAGGGCGCATGAGCCGGTGGAAGAGATCGAAATCGTCGACGGTGATCCATCCCGACAGGATCACCGTGCAGGTCACCACCCACAACCCAAAGGCCACATAGGTGGTGATCCAGGCTTTCTTCCTGAGAAAATGATGCTCCGGCGCCCCCGCATGGGTGCCCGGCACGATATCTCCCAGATCACCCTGGGTCTCGATACGGATCGGCAGGACGATCAGAAACGTCATGAACCAGAAAACGGCATATAGGACGAGAGCCGAGGTGATACCCATCGGGGCCTCCGGGGTTATGTTACAGGACTACCTATGTGTCCCGGCGCGCAGGACAAGGGGATCAGATGCGGTCGTCTCGGTGGTCACGCCTGGGCAAGGGCGTTGCATGCCGGACCGGTTTGGATTGGACCCTGTGCTCAGACCTGCTCCAGCTCAACCAGGCACCCGTTGAAATCCTTGGGGTGGAGGAACAGGACCGGCTTGCCATGGGCGCCGATCTTGGGCTCACCGGACCCCAGAACGCGGGCGCCGGTCTCTTTCAGGTGATCTCGGGCAGCGATGATGTCATCGACCTCGTAACAGACATGATGCATACCGCCGCTTGGGTTTTTGTCGAGAAATCCCTGGATTGGGCTGTCTTCACCCAGAGGATAGAGCAGCTCGATCTTGGTGTTGGGCAATTCAATGAAGACCACCGTCACGCCATGGTCCGGCTCGTCCTGCGGAGCGCCGACCTTGGCCCCCAGCGCTGTGCGGTACTGATCCGCCGCGGCCTCCAGATCCGGGACAGCAATGGCGACGTGGTTGAGACGACCGATCATGAGAGGGCTCCTTTTGCGCATGGTGTGCGGGTTATGCGGATTTGTACGCAGCGGGGCAAGAGCCCCGGGACACGATGGCCCACGTTAACCGCCTGTTAGCCGAACCGGGTCAATCCTGATCAGGCAGAGGCTCAGGAGGATGCCATGGACGATTCGGACCTATTCGCCCTACACCAGCGCCAGCCCACCGCGTCACGCCCGTTGCTGGGGCTCACCATTCTGGTGGTCGAGGACAGCAGATACGCGTCAGAGGCGATGCGCCTGTTATGCCTGCGAAGTGGCGCCCGTATCCGGCGCGCCGACAGCTTGCGGGCCGCGCGCAGGCATCTGCAGGTCTATCGCCCATCTGTGATCATCGTCGATCTGGGTCTGCCGGATGGATCGGGACTTGATCTGATTGCCGAACTGAACCATGCCAGCCCGCGCGTTGCGGTTCTGCTGGCCAATTCCGGCGACGATGGGGCGGAGGACGCGGCTTTGAATGCCGGGGCCGATGGGTTTCTTGCCAAACCGATCCGCGCGCTTTCGGTATTCCAAGAGGCGGTATTGTCCCGACTGCCTGCCGATCGCCGCCCGCCTGGACCCCGGCAGATCGCAGAGGATGAGGTCGATCCCGATCCGATGGCGTTTCGCGATGATATGGCCCATGCCGCCGAGGTGCTCACCGATGCGCGCGATGGCAAGATGCTCGACTACGCCGCACAGTTCCTCAACGGGGTGGCCATAAGCGCCCAGGATGACACATTGGCCCAGGCGGCGCGGCAATTGGCCGATATCCGGACAAAGGGCGGGCCGGTCACGGCACATGCGGCGCGCGTCGCGGGGTTGGTGCAGGACCGTCTACAAAAGAAATGGGCGATGTGAGATGGCCGTCTTTTTCGAGGCCATGCTCTGGGCGCTACTGAGTGTCGGGGGCGCGCTGGCATTGACGGGGTATCTCAAACTGCGCAGGACCGCGGCGCGGATCCGCGCAACGCGGCCCGTTCTGGAATTGCCGGAGAAGGATATGCCCGGGTGAGAGATATCAGAGCGCTTTGGCGGCAGGGCACCGCTTTGGCGCGCAACTGAAATCCACACTCATGAATCGGTCAGAGGCCAAATCAAACCGGCGGGTCACCAAGCAGTGCGAATGGGTTCGCGACCTAAGCACCAGCTTGTCGAACGGTTCGTTCCGCGCCCACAAGAACAGCATCGCTCGGCCAGGTCTTGCAAGCCAGATCAGGCCAGTGTTGGGATCCTATGTGAAGGCGACGCGCGCCCATCAGTCTTGCCCAGTCAGCAAGCGCCCGGGCCACCGGGACAAGTCAAAGCTTCACAGGCTGGGATCGGAACAGACCCGCACCAGCCGGGTAAGATCGCTCAATCGTTCGCGTTGCTGACCCGCCGCATCGAAGTTACCGGGCGCCAGCCAAACCCGGAATGCCTCGCTCAGCGCGGGCCATTCCCGGTCGATGGCCGCAAACCAGGCGGTGTCGCGGTTGCGGCCTTTGACAACCGTTGCCTGACGAAAAACCCCTTCATAGCTCAGCCCCAGGCGTTGCGCTGCCCTGCGCGACCCGATGTTGAGCGCGTGGCATTTCCACTCATACCGGCGATACCCCGCTTCAAAAGCCCAGCGCATCATCAGCGCCATCGCCTCGGTTGCGGCCCTGGTTCGCTGGAGAAGCGGCGCCATCGCGATATGGCCAACCTCGATTGACCCAGCGTCAGGGTCTACCCGCAGATAGCTCGCCACTCCACCCCAGCGCCCCTGGTCCTTGTCATAGATGGCCAGGAAGAATGGGTCCGGCTGTTTTTCGGCATCCCGGACCCAGCGGTGATATTGCGCAGCTGATGAAAACGGGCCGTACGGCATGTAATCCCAGACCGCATCCTGCCCATCGAATGCCCGGTAGAGCAAAGCCGCATGCCGATCTGCCGTCAACGCTTCCAGGCGCACGTAACGGCCTTCGAGGATCAGGTCGGGGTCGGGGCGCGGGGGCGATGTCCAGCCGGGGACCGGTTCGCCCAAATGCGCTTCACTGGAAGAGGAGGTCATGCAAGCGACCCTAACGCGCGGATCCGGCAGGGCCAAGAGATCATCTGTATTCGACCTTGGTTGGCCAAAAGCGCAGCGCCTGTCTTGCGGCGCATCTGAGATATGTACGGTGTAGAAAAAGCGGTCTCGCCCGCAAGCGACCGCCGCCGAAGCTGTGATGCGCCGACCGATACATTTCTGGCATTCAGTTTACCATCGCGCCTCTCCAAGCCAGCCAATAAGAGCATCGCGCCCTAGGCAATCCCCTTATCAAACCGGCTGCCGCACCAGCACCGATCCGCCCGCGTCGCGGCCCGAAGATCTCAGCCACGGCGGATCGCTCCGCGACAGGTCAGAACGGTCTCCGCCAGCCAGGCTAACGCGCGGGACAAGCCGCAACTTTGGCGAGCATGAGGCTCCCATTCTTTGGCCGGCAATCGGATACGGGGGCGCGCGTCCGCGAATCTAGGCGCTCCGCGGGATTGTAGGACATCGGACCCGTCCATCCCACCTCTGAGGATGACCGCGACAAGTCGACAGTCCTGCGATGCCGATGCAAACTCAATAACCTCAGCAAGGAGCGGGCGCCCTGACTGCATCCGACCGAACCGCCGGCTTACGCCAATGCACTGCGATATGCGTCGCCCGCGCGGGATCAGGATCGTCCGCCACGAGATGTATCGCAAGCTTCCGCTTCAGATGATCAGGGGCCGCGAAATGCCTCTCTACAGTGCCGTTTCGGCGGCTGGCGCCACAAACCCTTCTCGGAACGCGAACGCGCCCTCACGTGTGATCGGCAACGCGGTCAAAGGCGGTGCAAGCGCCCGCATTTCCATGAGAGAGCAAGGACCGTTCCCGCGCAGGGAATGCAGTTCGAGGATCTCGCAGGCGAGGTTTTCGTTCGGGTCAACGCAAGCAAGGGGTCGCTTTGCCACAAGGATATTCTGTCCTTTTTTGGGCGGTCCAGGTCGGCATAATGTAACATGAGCGGTTTGATGGCCACGGGTCCGTAAACGCTCTGTGAACGGTTCACCCGGATATGGCCGGATCGCCGCTTCGATATGGAGGAACGCCGCGGCACGGGGAGTCAGGCGTCTTGCCGCAGACCGAACGCCGGATTGCCCGAACCGCTGGGTCATGAATGCCATTATGGCATCGCATGCGCACCGAAATGCCTTGCATTCGAGGGCCAAGGGCTGCAATGTTCCTAGATTGTTCACCATGACAAAGAAACTGTCGTTCTTCTATATGTTGGATATGGGCCAAACTGGATCACAAGATTTGCGCTGCTTTGAAGGCGGTCAGACCGGTTGGGTCTGCTCAACAGCGTCCTTGACCGACGCGCGCCTATGCTTTGGCTTTGCGGCCCTCGTCATGCCGGGCCTGCTTGCGTGGTGCTCTGTATGATGGACGGAAGCGGCTTCAGGGGGACAGGCCTGCAATCGCTTGAGCTTTGCGCAGGGGCCGGTGGTCAGGCGCTGGGCCTGGAGCGGGCCGGATTTGATCACCTTGCCTTGGTGGAAATCGAGAAAGCGTGCCGCGCCACCCTGATGCACAATCGACCGAACTGGACCGTTCTTGAGGGCGATCAGGCCGATCTCACTCATTTCGACGCCACACCCTATCGCGGGGTTCCCTTGCTGGCCGGGGGTCTGCCCTGCCCGCCCTTTTCCAAGGCCGGTCGCCAATTGGGCGCCTCGGATGAACGGAACCTGTTTCCGGCCTTTCTGCGCATCGTGGATGAGGCCCGGCCGGACGCGATCCTGGTGGAGAATGTGCGCGGCTTTCTGGATCGCGCTTTTGACGGCTTCCGCAGCGATTTCGCAAAGGCCATGACGGCGCTGGGTTATACGGTGGGCTGGCGCCTGTTTTCCGCAGCAGAGTTCGGTGTCAGCCAGTTGCGCCCGCGTGTGGCCATCGTCGGCTTTAGGACCGGCACAGGGGATGCGTTTGACTGGCCCGAGCCCAGAAAGGCACCTGCGCCGTCGGTCGGCGCCGTGCTGCACGATCTGATGGCAGAAAACGGCTGGCATGGCGCGGATGACTGGCGTGCGCAGGCACGCGGCATCGCCCCCACAATCGTCGGTGGATCGCTGAAACATGGCGGCCCGGATCTGGGCCCCACCCGCGCGCGCCAGGCCTGGGCCAAGCTGGGTGTCGACGGCAGGGGTGTGGCCAACGCACCGCCCGACCGAGACTTTGTCGGGATGCCTCGCCTGACCGTGCCGATGGTCGCGCGCATACAGGGCTTTCCCGATGACTGGGTCTTTACCGGACGCAAGACACCGGCCTATCGCCAGGTGGGCAATGCCTTTCCACCACCCGTGGCCGAGGCACTGGGCCGCGTCATTGCCAAGGCTCTGGTGAAAAAGAGCGTGTTCGCGGGCTGAGATGGCCAGCTTTGTTAGCCTGCGCCAAGCCTTTCACGCCAGCCTTCTGGACGGCATTCTGACCCGCTCACCCAAGGGTGTGCCCAGCAATGCCGACAGCTCGAGCAAGGCCAGCTGCGCCATAGCCAGCGGCATTCTGGAGCAGTTGGGCGCGATCCGCACGGCCGAGAAACTGCCCGGTCAAACCGCGGGCGCCGATTTTGAGACCGCGACAGCCCGATTTGTCGAAGCCTCTCTGGGGCATCTCGCGCATTTGCGTCCCGGCACGTTTCACGTAGCCAAGGGCGGAGGCATCTACCGGTTCGATCAATACGCCCATCTCGACGATCTCGAAGCGATCGCCAAGCAAAACCGGGAAATCGCAACGGCGCTCGGCTCGGACTATCTGATCAAACCCGATATCCTGGTGTCACGCAGCCCGGCAAGCGATGCGGAAATCAACGCGCGGGGGCATCTCGTCGATGACCGCACGGCGACGCTTTCGTCCCTGCGCGGGGTGTTTCAGCCGCTTGATCTGCTGCATGCCTCGATCAGTTGCAAATGGACGCTGCGCAGCGACCGCGCCCAGAATGCCCGTTCCGAAGGCTTGAACCTGGTGCGCAACCGCAAGGGCCGCCTGCCCCATATCGCCGTGGTGACGGGCGAACCATTGCCCAGCCGCATCTCTTCCCTGGCCCTGGGGACGGGCGATATCGACTGCGTCTATCACTTTGCCCTGACCGAGCTGCGCGCCAGCATCACCGCCTTGGCCGATGCAGGATATCTGGACATGCTTGATATGATGGTCGAGGGCAAACGCCTGCGCGACATCTCGGATCTGATGCTGGACCTAGTATCTTGATCACTCTTGCGGGATGACGCGCAGCCCCAGTTCCATCAACTGATCCGAGGTGGGCGCGCTGGGGGCATCCATCATCAGATCTTCGGCCCGCTGGTTCATCGGGAACATGATGACCTCACGGATATTCACTGTATCGGCAAGCAACATCACGATCCGGTCGATCCCGGCGGCACAGCCCCCGTGCGGCGGCGCGCCATACTGGAACGCATTGACCAGACCGCCGAACCGCTTGCGCACCTCGGCCTCGTCATAACCTGCGATCTCGAACGCTTTGATCATGATCTCCAGCTTGTGGTTCCGAATGGCGCCCGAGACCAACTCATAGCCGTTGCAGGCCAGATCATACTGATATCCCAGCACGTCAAGCGGGTCGCCATCAAGCGCTGCGATCCCCCCCTGCGGCATCGAAAACGGGTTGTGTTCAAAGTCGATCTTGCCGGTTTCGTCGTCCTTTTCATAGATCGGGAAATCCACGATCCAGGCAAAGGCAAAACGGTCTTTGTCGGCCAGACCCAACTCTTCGCCGATCACATCGCGGGCTTTGCCCGCGACTTTCTCGAACGAAGATGGCTTGCCACCCAGAAAGAACGCCGCATCACCCACATCCAGTCCCAACTGCTGGCGGATCGCCTCGGTCCGTTCCGGCCCGATGTTTTTGGCGAGGGGGCCAGCCGCTTCCATGCCCTGCCCCTGATCGCGCCAGAAGATATAGCCCATGCCGGGCAATCCTTCTTTTTGCGCGAAGGCATTCATCCGGTCACAGAACTTGCGGCTGCCCCCGTTCGGAGCCGGGATCGCGCGGATCTGCGTACCCTCCTGCTCCAGCAGCTTGGCAAAGATGGCAAAACCCGAGCCGCGGAAATGATCGGAGACAACGTCCATCTTGATCGGGTTTCTCAGGTCGGGCTTGTCGGTACCATACCAGAGCGCCGCGTCGCGATACGAGATCTGCGGCCAGTCGGTATCGACCTTGCGTCCGCCTCCAAACTCTTCGAACACGCCCTGCAAGACGGGTTGAATGGTGTCGAAGACATCCTGCTGCTCGACAAAGCTCATCTCCAGATCGAGCTGATAGAAATCGGTGGGTGAGCGGTCGGCGCGCGGATCCTCGTCGCGGAAACACGGGGCGATCTGAAAGTATTTGTCAA
This sequence comes from Aestuariivita sp., assembly GCF_021404545.1. Taxonomy (GTDB): domain Bacteria; phylum Pseudomonadota; class Alphaproteobacteria; order Rhodobacterales; family Rhodobacteraceae; genus Aestuariivita. The sequence continues at coordinate 8,984 of NZ_JAAWWD010000051.1, read as the reverse complement.
ACCCCGACACCATGATGAGCTGTTTGAAAAGCTGTGGCGCCTGGGGCAGCGCATAGAACTTGCCGGGATGCAGCCGCGAAGGGACCAGAAAGTCGCGGGCCCCTTCGGGGCTTGAGGCGGTGATGATCGGCGTCTGATACTCGCGAAATCCTTTGTCCCACATCCGGCGACGCATAGAGGCGACCACGTCCGAGCGCAGCGTCATGCTGCGCTGCATTACCTCACGGCGCAAATCGAGATAACGATAGCGCAGGCGTGTTTCCTCGGGGTATTCCTGATCGCCAAACACCATCAGGGGCAGTTCGGCCGCCTCGCCCAGAACTTCAAGATCACGGATATAGACTTCGATCTCGCCGGTTGGGATTTTCTCGTTCGCGAGCCCTTCGGCACGGGCCTTCACCTCCCCGTCAATGCGAATGCACCATTCGCTGCGAAGTTTTTCGACGGCTTCAAAGACCGGGCTGTCAGGGTCGCACAGCACCTGAGTGATCCCGAAATGATCGCGCAGGTCAATAAAGAGAACGCCACCATGATCGCGCACCCGATGCACCCAACCGGAAAGGCGAACGGTCTGGCCCACATGGGCCGCTGTCAGATCGGCGCAGGAATGGCTGCGAAAGGCGTGCATTTGGGATGTCCTTCAGGCTCGGGGATAGGCGTCGCGCTGATACACATGGGATGGGCTGGGAAGTCAAGCGGTGCTGGTGTTCACAGGATCGCGCCCGGCCTTTAAATACATGGCCCAGGGCCAATCCGGGGCGCGTAGATTTGGCCGTTGTCGAGCAAGATGAAACGGCACCGGCCCGATCTATTCAGCCGCCCCTCTGAGCGGGAAATGGCGCCCGGAGTTGAGCACAATTTGAGTCGAATCAGGTTTCGTTGTTAATATTCGGTCCCAGACTTGGCTGTTTTTCAGGCCGCGCGGGTGGGTCGCGCGTATTGAGGGGTAAGCGAGAGATGTGGAAGAGACTTTTTGACCGCATGGCCGTTCGGCTGATCGGGACCGGGCGTTTGACCATTACCTATCCGGATGGAGAGACGCGACACTATGGGCCGGGCGGGGCAAAGGCCGCGATGCATATCCGCACGCCAGAGGCGCTGCGCGCACTCTGTCTGACACCGGAACTGGCGCTGGGCGAAGGGTATATGGACGACACGATCGAGATCGGCGGCAATGCCGAGCTTGAGGCGCTGTTGCGGCTTTTGCTGGAGAACCGCAAACCGGGGGCGTTTCCCGCCTATATCCGTGCGTTGGATCGGGTGCGGTTTCACGCGCGCGCGATCGTTCAGCGCAACTCGGCCCGGTCTGCGCGGGCGAATGTCGCGCATCACTATGATATCTCGGATGATCTCTATCGGCTGATGCTGGATGAGGACATGCAGTATTCCTGCGCCTACTTCGCCCGCCCGGATATGTCGCTGGAGGAGGCTCAAGCGGCCAAGAAGCGCCACATCGCGCAGAAATTGCTGATTGAGCGCGATATGCATGTCCTCGATATCGGCTGCGGCTGGGGTGGCATGGCGCTGACGCTGGCACGTGACTATGGCGCTCGGGTTACCGGCGTGACGCTGAGTGAAAACCAACTGGCCACGGCGCAGGCGCGCACGCGCGCGGCTGGGCTGGAGGATCGCGTTGCCTTCCGGCTGATGGATTACCGCGCGCTTGAGGACCAGTTTGACCGGATCGTCAGTGTCGGCATGCTGGAGCATGTGGGGCTGCCGCATTATGGCGACTATTTTGCTAAGGTGGCGGAGTTGCTCGATCCCGATGGCGTCGCGCTTATCCACACGATCGGACGGGTCTCTCCGCCTATGGCGCACAGCCCATGGATCCACAAATACATCTTCCCAGGCGGCTATGTGCCCTCGCTCTCCGAGCTTCTTCCTGCGCTGGAGGCGTCAGCACTTTGGCAGACGGATATCGAGGTCTGGCGGTTGCATTATGCGCGCACGCTGCGGGAATGGCGGGCGCGATTCGACGCCAATCTTGATACCGTGCAGGGATGGTACGACGCGCGGTTCATCCGCATGTGGCGCTATTACCTGACTGCGTGCATCATGGCGTTCGAGGGTCAGGCGCAATGCGTTTATCATTTGCAACTGGCTCATCGGCGCGACGCGGTGCCTTTGACACGCGATTACCTTTATGCGCCCGACGCGGCGCACCGGCACGCCGCCGAATAGGACCGATCCTTCAAGGTTGGCAACAGTGCTTTCAGACCCGGCGCTGCTTGGGCCGCCCATCCAGGCGCCTGAGCTCGAACCGGCAGGCACGGCCATTCAAGGCGGTGCATTCAACCTCTTCGCAGACGAAATCGGGGTGAACCAACACCTGGAAGAGCCGCGCAAAGACTGCCGCGTGCCAATCACAAAGAGGATGGTCGGCCACTTCGCCGCGCACCACGGGATTGTCCTCAATCTCAAAGCAGTATTTGGAAACCAGATGGAATTGCCCAGACCCGGCAAAGGTCCACGCATGGTTGCGTATGGATCGCGCCAGCACCCATGCCGCCATTGGAGCAGGCAGACGCTTGAGCAGCCATTGTGCCCTGGCCGGGATGCGATGCTCTAGAATATAGTCCGCGGTTGCCCGTCCCGCCGCCCAGGCCAGTGCGGGCGCCATATCGGGCAGCGTCCGCCGCACCTCCTGATGCAATCGCGCCGCCGGGCCTTCGGGGATCATCTCATCGCCCGATGGAAGCTCGAACACGCCCGCACGTGCCAAAATCTCGGTGCGCAGCTTGAGCCCGCCCAATTGGTCCAGGACCGGCACCATCTGCAAAATGGCATTCGGTCCGATCATCGCCGGGGGCGTTTCAGCCATTGGGTCAGCTATCCTCCATTTGTTGCGTACCCCCACCGCAGGCTCTTACGTCATCGGCCCGCCCACCCGTGCGGACCTCGGCCCCGTTGGGCATTTTGAACGACGCGTTGCGCGCGACCGCCCGCTCCTTGCCTTGCTGGCGCAGGGCCTCGCGCCGCTCGGCTGCACGTGCGGCCTTGTCGGCGCTGGCCTCCCAGTCTTCCATCTGCGCCTCGGCGATGGTGCGGCTCTCGTCGAAATGGAAGTCCAGCTTGTGCTTGGATTGTGGGCCGGTATAGCCGACCTTGCCCAGATCGTAGAACGTCCGCCCGACCCCGGCCTTGAGGAACGCGAACAGGCAGCCCAGCAGATACCGCCGACGGAACCCGGTGCCACGCCATGGGTAATGGAACAGCGCCTTCTTCATGTAAAAACGCCGATAGTTGTTCATCACCCCATCGAGAAGCTCCCCCCGCTCCATCGCGGCGGGTTTCATGATCGGCGTGACAAAATTGTACCGACTGAAATCGAAAACCTCGACCTGATCCTTCAACTCCTGAAACAGCGGCGTAAAGGGCCAGGGCGTGTACATCGACCAGTTGGCCAGATCCGGCTGCCAGTCCCAGGCCATCTGATAGGTCTCTTCCAGCGTTTCGGGGGTCTCGTTATCGAGCCCCACGATAAACTGCGCCTCGACCAGAATGTCGGCCTCGCGCAGAAGCCGGATCGCGGTCTTGTTCTCGTCGACCTTGGTTTCCTTGTTGAAGATATCAAGCTTCATCTGGGCCGCCGCCTCGGTGCCCAACGACACGTGGACCAGCCCCGCCTTGCGATAGAACTTCAGCAGATCCTTGTCGCGATAGATGTCGGTGACGCGGGTGTTGATGCCCCATTTCACCCGACGCGGCAGATCGCGCGCGATCAGCTCTTCGCAGAACTGGATGAACTTCTTGCGGTTGATGGTGGGCTCCTCATCAGCGAGAATGAAGAAGCCCACCCCGTGATTTTCGACCAGATCCTCGATCTCGTCGACCACAGCCTTGGGATCGCGCACGCGGTAGTCGCGCCAGAACTTCCATTGGGAACAGAACGAACAGGTGAACGGGCACCCCCGCGCCAGGTTCGGGATCGCCACCCGGGTGCCCAGCGGGATGTAGATGTATTTCGACCATTCCAGAACGCTCCAGTCGGGCTTGATCGCTTCGAGATCCTTGACCGTGCTGGCAGCAGGCGTGGCCACGATCTCATCCCCGTCGCGATAGGCGATACCCTTGATCGCCTTGCGGTTCACGGGCCACTGACCGTCGCGGATGGCGGTCATCAGCGCGGTGCAGATCTCCTCCCCCTCGCCGCGCACGATCACATCGATCCAGGGCGCCTCGGAGAGGACCTGTTTATACATGAACGTGGCATGGACGCCCCCCAGAACACGCACGGCATCGGGCGCGTGGGTCTGGGCGAGTTTAAGAACCTCTTCGGCGCGATAGATCGATGGCGTGATGGCGGTCACCCCCACCACATCGGGTTTCATCTCCGAGATGCGGGCGCCCAGTTCTTCATCGTCGATATTGTCGGTCATCGCGTCGATGAACGCGATGTCGTCAAACCCTGCGCTGCGCAGATGCCCTGACAAATAGGCGACCCAGGCCGGAGGCCAGGTTCCCGCGATCTCGGCTCCGCCCGAGCGGTAGTTTGGGTGGACAAACAGAATACGCATACCGGCCTCCCTGCTGGCCACATGCCTATCACAAAATCTGTCAACTTTACTTGACACATATCAAGGCGCCGCAAAAAAACGGGGGGCAATGCGATTGCCCCCCATTTGGTCTTGTTGCTGTTCATTGATCCGGTCAAACCGGGTCAAAGCTGCTGCGCATAGACAAGAGCCATGCGCCGCACCTGGACCCCCTCCAACAGACCCAGAACCCGCCTTTCAGCGGGACCCAGCGGCCCACAAGGACCGCCTCACGCAGTAGGTAGGCAAGACCATAAATCGGGATTTTCTTATACTTTCGTAAACCGGCGCACGGAACGACATATCGCCGCGCGTCACCGAAGACTTCCCCCTTGCACATACCCACGCCATCCCTATAACGCAGGACAATTTGGGCGCAGCGGGTGCCCAAAAAGTCAAGGGGCCGCACCATGCCGAAAAGAACCGATATCACTTCGATCATGATCATCGGCGCGGGTCCCATCGTCATCGGGCAGGCCTGTGAGTTCGACTACTCCGGAGCCCAGGCCTGCAAGGCGCTGCGCGAGGAAGGCTACCGCGTCATTCTAGTGAACTCCAACCCCGCTACGATCATGACCGACCCAGGTCTGGCCGACGCCACTTACATCGAACCGATCACCCCCGAGATCGTCGCAAAGATCATCGAAAAGGAACGCCCAGACGCGCTGTTGCCCACCATGGGTGGGCAGACGGGACTGAACACCTCACTTGCGCTGGAAGAGATGGGTGTGCTGGACACATTCGGGGTCGAGATGATCGGCGCCAAGCGCGACGCCATCGAAATGGCCGAGGATCGCAAGCTGTTCCGCGAGGCGATGGACCGCATCGGGCTGGAAAACCCCAAGGCCACCATCATCACCGCGCCCAAGACCGACAAGGGCCGCGATCTGGATGCCGGGGTTGCCATGGCGCTGGAAGAGCTGGAGGAGATCGGCCTGCCCGCCATCATCCGCCCCGCCTTTACCCTGGGCGGCACCGGCGGCGGCGTGGCCTATAACCGAGAGGATTACATCCATTTCTGCCGGTCAGGCATGGATGCCTCTCCGGTGGGCCAGATCCTGGTGGATGAGTCGCTCTTGGGCTGGAAAGAGTTCGAGATGGAGGTGGTCCGCGACACCGCCGACAACGCCATCATTGTCTGTTCGATCGAAAACGTCGATCCGATGGGCGTGCACACGGGCGACTCGATCACCGTTGCCCCGGCGCTGACGCTGACCGACAAGGAATATCAGATCATGCGCAACGGCTCCATTGCCGTGCTGCGCGAGATCGGGGTCGAGACCGGCGGATCGAACGTGCAATGGGCCATCAACCCCGATGATGGCCGCATGGTGGTGATCGAGATGAACCCGCGTGTGTCCCGCTCTTCGGCTCTGGCGTCGAAGGCGACCGGCTTTCCGATTGCGAAGATCGCCGCGAAGCTGGCCGTGGGCTTTACCCTCGACGAGTTGGACAACGACATTACCGGGGTAACCCCTGCCAGTTTCGAGCCATCCATCGACTATGTCGTTACCAAGATCCCGAAATTCGCGTTCGAGAAGTTCCCCGGATCCGAGCCGCACCTGACCACCGCGATGAAATCCGTGGGCGAGGCAATGTCCATTGGCCGCTCCATCCACGAGTCGCTGCAAAAGGCGCTGGCCTCGATGGAATCCGGCCTGACAGGATTTGACGAGATCGACATCCCCGGCGCGCCCGACAAGGCCGCCGTGATCAAGGCGATCAGCCTGCAAACCCCGGACCGGCTGCGCACCATCGCGCAAGCCATGCGCGAGGGGCTGACCGATGACGAGATCCATACCGTCACCATGTTCGATCCCTGGTTCCTCGCCCGCATCCGCGAGATCGTGGATGCCGAGGCCACTCTGAGGAAATCCGGTCTGCCCACCACCGAAGAGGGACTGCGCGCCGTCAAGATGATGGGTTTCACCGATGCCCGGCTTGGCCACCTGACAGGCCGTGACGAGGATAACGTCCGCCGCGCGCGTCATAACATGGGGGTCACGGCGGTCTTCAAACGCATCGACACCTGTGCGGCGGAGTTCGAGGCGCAGACGCCCTACATGTATTCGACCTATGAGGCCCCGATGATGGGCGAGGTGGAATGCGAGGCACGGCCCTCAGACGCTCAGAAAGTTGTCATCCTGGGCGGCGGCCCCAACCGGATCGGCCAGGGGATCGAATTCGACTACTGCTGCTGTCACGCCTGTTTCGCACTGAGCGATGCGGGCTACGAGACCATCATGGTCAACTGCAACCCCGAGACGGTTTCGACCGATTACGACACGTCCGACCGGCTCTATTTCGAGCCGCTCACCTTTGAACACGTGATGGAAATCCTCAGGGTTGAGCTGGAGAACGGAACCCTCCACGGAGTGATCGTGCAGTTCGGCGGCCAGACGCCGCTCAAGCTTGCCAATGCGCTGCATGATGCGGGTATCCCGATTTTGGGCACCACGCCAGATGCCATTGACCTGGCCGAAGACCGCGAGCGGTTCCAGCAGCTCGTCGAACAGCTCGGCCTTAAGCAACCCAAGAACGGCATCGCTCACACAGGTTCGCAAGCCATTGAAATTGCGTCTGATATTGGGTTTCCGCTGGTGATCCGACCATCCTATGTGCTGGGGGGCCGCGCCATGGAGATCGTGCGGGATCAGGCCCAGCTTGAACGCTATATCTCCGAGGCGGTCGTGGTCTCGGGCGACAGCCCCGTCCTGCTCGACAGTTATCTCTCCGGCGCCGTGGAACTGGATGTGGACGCTCTGTGCGACGGCGAGACGGTCCATGTGGCCGGCATCATGCAGCATATCGAAGAGGCCGGCGTGCATTCCGGCGACAGCGCCTGCTCCCTGCCGCCCTACTCGCTCTCCACTGAAATCATACAAGAGGTCAAACGCCAGACCTTTGCGCTGGCCAAGGCCTTGAATGTCGTGGGTCTGATGAATGTGCAATTTGCTATCAAGGACGGCGCGGTCTATCTGATCGAGGTCAATCCCCGCGCCTCGCGCACCGTGCCATTCGTGGCAAAGGCAACCGACAGCGCGATCGCTTCCATCGCCGCAAGGGTCATGGCAGGAGAAAAGCTGTCAGCCTTCCCAATGCGCCCCGCTTATGATGCAAGCGCCTCTTACGATACGGTCTTGCCGCTGGCCGATCCAATGACGCTGGCCGATCCCGACATGCCGTGGTTCTCGGTCAAGGAGGCCGTGCTGCCCTTCGCGCGCTTCCCCGGTGTGGACACGATCCTGGGTCCCGAGATGCGTTCGACCGGCGAGGTGATGGGATGGGATCGCGACTTTCCCCGCGCCTTCCTCAAGGCGCAGATGGGCGCGGGCATGACGTTGCCCTCAGAAGGCTGTGCGTTCATCTCGATCAAGGACGCCGACAAGACGCCCGAGATGTTGGAAGCCGCCCGAACTCTTGTGGATCTTGGGTTCTCTCTGGTCGCCACCCGCGGCACCCAAGGCTGGCTGGACGCTCTGGGCGTGCCTTGCGGCGTGGTCAACAAGGTTTATGAGGGACGTCCTGACGTCACCGATCTGATGAAGGATGGTGGCGTGCAGCTGGTGATGAATTCTACCGAAGGCGCACAAGCGGTGGAGGATTCGAAATCCATCCGTTCCATCGCGCTCTACGACAAGATCCCCTATTACACCACCGCAGCCGCCAGTCATGCCGCCGCCCTTGCCATCAAGGCTCAGGCCGAAGGCGACGTAGGGGTGAAGGCGTTGCAGGGCTGAGCCCAGGTCAAAGCGGACGGGTTGCCGGGACATCACGCAGCCGTTGCGCGCCCGACACGACGCTGTGAGCCTTACAGTTGAATGCGTCCAGGATGATACTCAGAACAGGTGTCTCAAACCCCTTCGGGGGCGCGGCCCCTTTCAACACCGCATGCGTCATCGCAAATGCATTGACTGCAGCGCCAAATGAACCGTTGCGGCAGCCAATATGTGTCCATCAAGTATACCCAACGACTTGCAGACGCCGGATTGGAGCCTTCAGTCGGCAGTGTAGGTGACAGCTATGACAATGCGCTATCCGAGACGATCATTAATCTGTTCAAAACCGAAACAATCAATCGTCTTGGCCCGTGGAAATCCAAAGATCCGGTTGAATGGGAAACCCTTCATTGGGTCGATTGGTTCAACACAGCGAGATTGCTCGAACCCTTCAGGTACATCACGCCGAAAGAAGCAGAGGAGAGATATCATCAAACCTTGAAGTCATACAAAATCGCAGCTTGAAACACGAACTCAACAGTCTCCGGGAAAACCGGGGCGGTTCAAACCGGGGGAAATCCAACTCCAATGCTCAAAGTGTATGTCTCATGGTCCAGAACAGTTTGCTTGGGCTAAAGTCTCCCGCCATTAACTTGGGACATACCCGGCAGCCCTGCAGGAATTCCAGCACCCCTGGGGCGAGTAGACATCAAACCCTCGCATTGCC
>NZ_JAAWWD010000105.1 GCF_021404545.1 Aestuariivita sp. | reverse complement strand
ATCTGATTGGCCACTTGATGTGTTTTGACTTTACACGCACTCTACCCAATAGTCGTGTACACCTGTTTTGGGCGTAAGGGTAAGAGTTTGAAAGGAGATCGACCCTGCGCGACATCACCGGACCCGAGGCCGTCGGCCATGCCGAGATCGCCGCGATACTGTCCCAAGTTGCCGGCAAGGAGATCCCCTACGTCCCGATCACGCGCGACGCCTTGGTTGAGGCGATGGTCACGAATGGCCTGCCGGAGTTCATGGCGAATGTCTTCTCGTCCTTTGATGTCCCCATTGCCAAGGGGAATCTGGACATGGCCTCGGATGAGGTGGAAAAGCTGACCGGACTAAGGCCACAATCGTTCCGCGATTTCCTGCTGGCCAACACGCCCGCACTGACCGGGCAGGCGTAACCAACGCCCACGGAGGCCCCGTTATGCTGAATATCCCGCCGCGCGAGGGGCCAAGGCCCGTCACCACGCCTTGTGCCCCGCATACGCAGATCAGTCAGAACCCTGATGCCGCGTCATATCGCGCTTTCAAGGACAGGGCCTTCGATTTTCCCTTTGTCATCCGCCAGCCCTCGATGATCTCGGTGCCGGGGGCCGAGGGACTTTGCCTCGAACACGGGCGCGGCTGCGGGTGCCGTGAGGCGTTCATGATCGGTACCGAGTTCGCCCATGTCCATCCGCCGCAGGACGGCAGCCTGCACATGATGCTGCCAGAGGATGCGGTGCCGAAGATCGTCGATCTTGGCTGGGCAGAGCCACATCCGATGGCTGCGGCGGGCATGATCCCGCCCCCGGCTGTCATGGTCTATGCGCCCAGAAATGAGCCCGAAATCGATTCAGTTCTGGGCCTGCTGGGCCTTTCCTATGACTTTGCCCGGGGTCGGCTCGGACGGGTGGACAACATCGTTCTGTAACGGATGCGCCGTTCAATCCGGTTGTGAAACCGCATGCGGATGATTTAGGGTTCAGGCGCGTCGCAAGAATAAAAAACACGCCCGAATCATCACAACAAGCGAGTATCCAGTGGCAAAAAACAGACCCGTTATCATGGCCGCGATCGTCATCGCTGTCGCCGTATCCGGCTTTTTGATCTGGCAAAGCCCCCTATCCGATACGGACGCGGAAGGATTCGCGCGCGGCAACGGGCGGATCGAAGCGGTCGAAATCGACGTTGCGGCCAAGCTGCCCGGGCGAATTGACACGGTGCTTGTGAACGAAGGAGGGCTCGTGACGGCAGGTGCGCCTCTGGCCACGCTCGACACGCGGCAATTGCAGGCCAATCGCAACCAGATGGTGGCGGAACTGCGCCGCGCTGAAATCGCCGTGGAAAACGCCACGCTGCTTGTCGAACAGCGCGCGGCCGAAGTACGCGCGGCCGAGGCCCTTCTGGAACAGCGCCGCGCGGAGGAGGATGTCGCGCGGCGCCTTTATGCAG
>NZ_JAAWWD010000088.1 GCF_021404545.1 Aestuariivita sp. | reverse complement strand
TGGTTGGGCGGGTGTGTGCTCCGTGACTGATACGCGGCGTGAACGGCCGGCGGACTGCTAGCGCTCTCTGTTGTACCCTGTGAAACGGTCAGCGGACGGAATTGCCGAAGTCTTTCTGTCGCTTGGCCGTGCCCTGATGCAAGAGGCCAATGATGAGTATGTCTTGATCTATGCTCGCGTGGCCGAGATGATCAAACCTGCCCATGTCGATGCCGTGCTGATGGCGGCAGACCTGCTAGAGGATCTGGAGCGTTTCGTTCTAGCAATCTGGGCGTTTAAGAAAGTACCGCGCGATCACCCCTCTTACCATCTGGCGGAACTGGGGCGCAGCGATGTGCTGCGTCGCGCTGGCAAGCCTGACGCGGCGATCGAAGTTTTGGAGCAATTGGCAAAAGACTATCCCAACCTTGCCGAGGTTCATGTTGCAGTGGGCGATCTCCATCGCTCACAAGAGGATTTTTCCGCCGCAGTGCCAGCCTATGACCGGGCGCTCGAGCTGTATCAGTCGCGGGGGAACGATCAATGGTTCGTGCGTTATGCCCGCGCCATCAGCCACGAACGCTTGGACAACTGGCCCGAGGCTGAGGCCGATTTTCGTCGTGCGTTGGAGTTGAACCCGGATCACCCACAGGTGTTGAACTATCTCGGGTATACGATGGTGGAAAAGCACATCAATCTCGATGAGGCACTGAATATGATCGAGCGCGCCGTCGCCGCGCAACCCGATAGCGGTTATATTGTGGATAGTCTGGGATGGGTTCTCTATCGTCTTGGCCGGTATGAAGAGGCCATCGTGCAGATGGAGCGTGCCGCCGAATTGATGCCGACTGACCCGGTGGTGAATGACCATCTGGGAGACGTTCTCTGGGCTGTAGGCCGCAAGGTCGAAGCGCGGTTTCAATGGAAACGCGCATTGTCCCTGAACGAGAGCGAGCCGTCGCCCGATCTGGAACCTGTGCGCTTGTGCCGCACTCTCGGAGGCCACGGGCTGTCTCCACCAGTGCTGTCGGACGAAGGCGGGGGGCCGCAAAA
>NZ_JAAWWD010000071.1 GCF_021404545.1 Aestuariivita sp. | reverse complement strand
TTTTTGGCGGGGGGGTGGTTGTTGCGCGGGGGGTGGTATCGGAGTGTAAGATGTTCTGGGGTGGAGTGGCAATGGCGGCTTCGGGGGGGGGTTCGGCGGACGGGAGCTTTATGGCCAGAACGGCGATGACGGTGTCCCCGGCTCGGCCCTGTCGGATCTGGTCTTTGGCGGCGCGGGCGATGATTTCGTCAATGGCGGGTTCGGGTTTGATCGGGTCAACGGCGGGTCCGGCGCCGACAAGTTCTTTCATGCAGGTGTCGCGGGTCACGGATCGGACTGGATCCAGGATTACACCGCCGCCGATGGCGACGTGCTGCTCTTTGGCAATGCCAGCGCCAGCGCCGACGACTTCCAGGTCAACTTCACCCACACCGCTTCGAGAACCACGGGCGAGCGGTCGGGTGATGACGCGGTCGAGGAGGCTTTCGTGATCTACAAACCCACCGGCCAGATCATGTGGGCCCTGGTCGATGGCGGCGGCGAGGCCCAGATCAATTTGCAGATTGGGGGCGAGGTGTTCGACCTCCTGGTGTAAGCGACGCCTCGATGCGCCTGCACGTAAAAATATCTGATTTACATATATAATCTGCCGCCGAATACGAACCGCGAACCGGTTTGCGGAAGCGGGCTTGCTTGACACAGCAGGGTCGCGGGTGTTTCATCTCCTTAAGTCTGGGAGATTCCTTGGGGTTCAAACCTTAATAATTTATTGAGACCGCAGCCGATTTTTTATGCGGCAATACTGATTTCAGCGGCCCTGAACGTGACGGGTCCAAGAGTGTAAAAGTCATGGCTTCGCGCTTTGCAATATATGCCATACCCATATGCACCGCCCTGGTTTTGGTCGGAGGGCTTTTTTGGGCAAGCGCCGGTGCGGCAATGTCCCAATCCAAGGAATGTAGCATGCAGGTGCGGCTGTTTTCGGTGGATACCCGGTTTGACGATCCGAACGATTTTCGCGCCGGTGCGGCGCTGTTTTTCAACCGGGTGAGCGACGATATGCTAGAGGCGCAGCTGCGCGGTGTGCCAGGCGGGGCCGCACGCGATGCCACGGCATTGTTTCAGGGCGATGATGCGCGCTGGCGGTTGGTGCGGCCTTTGGACAGTGCCGTACGCCCGGATGCGTTCGTGATGGCCCCTGCACAGGCCCAATACCTGATCCGTCCGCCTCAAGACGCGCTTTATGACGCGCTGATACTGGTTGGATTGCCCCAGCAAGAGGCAGGCGACGGTGCGGTGACACACCCGGCTCTGGCCGGCAATCTGGGGTCTGCGGCAGGATCCGCCGCAGGACAGATTTTTACGATTGAACCAACGCAGCCCGACCGCTGCACCCTGGCCCCGTCCCGGGCCGCTGCCCAGGCGCAGGCCTGGCTCAAAAGACATTTGAAATGAAACCTTAGAAACAAGGCATCTTTGCCGAAGGGGGATACCATGGCCGGATCAAAAACGGTTGCCGCAAATACCAATACCTTGCTGGCGGGGCTTCAGCGGACCAATCAATGGGATGCCTCGACCCTGACCCACACATTTGCCACAACGGCGGACACCGCCACCATCGATGCGCTTTATCAAGAAGAGTTTGGCTCGGCCCCGGCGGCCACCAACCCGCATGATCCGATCAACAGCACCGATGCGGCCGAACAGATCTGGTCGGATGCGATATCGGACGCGCTGGATGCGTTCTCGCTGGTGACCAACCTGTCGTTCACCGCCGCCGCCAGCACGGCCACCGCCGATCTGGTCTGGTCGGGCGGCTATCAGACCATCCCCGACGGGGTGATCGCCTGGATGAACGGCCCCGGCACCAAGGCCAAGCCGGGCGAGACGGATGACTTCCAGTCCTTTTTGACCAACAAGATGGGCAGTGCCTCGCTTGAGGAGGACCCCGAAACCGGCGGCGGCGGCTTCCCGCTCTTTGTGGTCCTGCACGAGCTGGGTCACGGTCTGGGCCTCAGCCACCCGCATAACAGCGACAGCGGCACCACCGCCTGGTCGGTCGGCGCTGCCGTCAGCACCGATAACAAGGCCGACAATGCCCGCTATACGATGATGTCCTACGAGCTGGGCGGCATCGACACCCAGATCCTGGATAATTTCGGCAACAACGTCACCCTGGCCGCCTTGGATATCGCGGCGATCCAGGCGGTGCACGGCACCAAGGCCGCCCATACCGGCAACACCACCTATACGCTGACCGACCAGGGCACCACGGCGCTGGATGTCGATGGCAGCGACAATTCGATCTCGATCGGGCGGGCCTTCTATACGATCTGGGATACCGCGGGCACGATGGATGAGATCGCCTATAGCGGCGCCAAGAACGCCTATATCAACCTCAATGACGCCACCCTGGTGCAGACCGACACCCCGGCGGAAAAGGCCCTGCTGAGCGACATCAAGAAGACCGATGCCTATAGCACCATGGCGACCGATCACGGCAATGGCACCACCAGCCAGCCGCAGAACGAACTGATCGACGCCGAGTATCACGCGGGCGGCTATTTCTCGACCCTGTCGGATGGCGGCACCGGCACCCAGCTGGGCGGCTATTCCATCGCCAACGGGGTGGTGATCGAAAACGCAAGCTCAGGCTCGGGCAAGGACATGCTGATCGGCAACGAGGCCGATAACGAGCTGGATGGCGGCGCGGGCAATGACATGCTGGCCGGCGCCGATGGCGATGACGACCTGACCGGCGGCGCGGGCGATGACGAACTGATCGGCGGCGGCGGCGACGACCTCATCGATGGTGGCGACGGCGAGGATACCGCGTATTTCTCGGGCCCCTGCGCCAGCTATGACATCACCCGGGACGAGCTGACCGGCATCGTGACCATCGAACATATCAGCGGGTCCGGCAGCGACGGCATCGACATCCTGGTCGATGTGGAAAATGCGCGGTTCTCGGATACCACGATTGATCTGACCGCGGCTGAGATCGAAGACTGCCCGCCGCTCGATTTCACTTTCCTGGTGGATCTGTCCGGGTCGTTCAGAGACGACCTGCCCAACTTTGTCGCTTCGGCCAAGCAGATCGCGGCGGATCTGCGCGACGATAATCCGGATGTGCAATTCGCCATCGCATCCTTCATCGACCTGCCGGTCAGCCCCTATGGCGGCGCGGGCGATTATCTTTATCGGGCCGAACTGGCGCTGACCGATGATGTGGCCGCGTTCGAGAGCACGCTTGACGGTCTCAGCACCGGGTTTGGCGGCGACTTCCCCGAGGCGCAATGGGTCGGCCTGTGGCGCGCGGCCAATGGCGTGGGGCTGAACCTGCGCGAGGACAGCTCGCGGATCATCTATATGGCCACTGACGCCTCGGCCCATGACGCGACCGATTACGGGCTCACCGAAGATCAGGTTCTGAACTTCCTTGAGACCGAAGGCATCGATACCGAAGGCGGCGGTCCGACTGCGGGCCTGTCGGTCATCTCGACCGAGGCCGCCGACAGCGGCAGTGGCGGAAGCGGGGATACGCTGGGCTTCACCCCGGACGAACGGGACCCGGACGATCCCGGCTTCGACACCGGAGCCGAGCGCACCGAGGACGCCGCCGACCCGCTGGTTATGGCGGTGGGCGAAGCGTTCCGCACCATGGGGGCCATCCCGATCATCGGCACGTCCGGGTCGCCCGGTGATTACGACGAAGCCCTCGAGGATCTGGGCAGCGACGGCGTGGTGATCCGCACCTCAAGCTCCAGCTCGGACGTGGCCGATGCGGTGCGCGCCGGTCTGGCGACCATCGCCGGTGAGGTGACGGAAACCGGCACCGCCGGGAACGACACACTGACCGGTACCGAGGACGAGGATGTGATCCTGGGTCTGGGTGGCAATGACACGATCGACGGTCTGGGCGCCGATGACGCGCTGGATGGCGGCGCGGGCAACGACATCATCACCGGCGGCACCGGCAATGACAATATCGACGGCGGCACCGGCAATGACACGATCGACGCAGGCGCGGGCAATGACGATATCAGCCCCGGTGCCGGCATCGACATTATCACCACGGGCGACGGCAATGATCTGGTTACAGGGCCCGGGAGCTCGCTCAATGGGGACACGATCACCGATCTGTCGGATCGCGATGCGATCTTCATCCGCACCGAAAGCTTCTTTGGCACCCCGACACTGGACTTCGCCGGCGGCAACACCATCCTGTCGGCGGATCTGACGGGCGAGGACGGCATCGACGATTTCTTCCTCACCTTCACCGGCGATGTGACCGGGCGCGGGATCGAGATCATCCAGCAGGGCGAAGATATCGGCATCGGGATCACCACCTTCGACGGCACCGCGGGCAATGACGACCTGACCGGCAACGCGCTGAACAATGTGATCAACGGGCTGGCGGGCGATGACGTGCTGCGCGGCGACGATGGCGATGACATCCTGAATGGCGGCGATGGCACCGACACGATCAATGGCGGCAGCGGCAATGACACGATCAATGGCGGCGACACCATGGCCGACCGGCGCGACACCATCTTTGCCGGGGCCGGCGACGACCGGGTCGATGGCGGGTACGGCAACGACCTGATCTTTGGCGAAGCGGGTGACGATATCCTTGCGGGCGGCTTTGGCGTGGATGAGATCGAAGGCCAGGATGGCGACGACGTGATCACCGGATCGGCGTTTTCCGATCTGGTGTTCGGCGGCGACGGCAATGATTTCGTCAATGGCGGCTTTGGCTTTGACCGGATCAATGGCGGTGCGGGGGCGGACAAGTTCTTTCACGCGGGTGTCGAAGGCCACGGCTCGGACTGGGTGCAGGATTATCTGGCCCCGGCGGGAGATGTGCTGTTCTTTGGCAAGTCCACGGCCAGCGCGGATGACTTCCAGGTCAATTTCGCCCATACCGCCAGCTCCGAGGGGGAACGCTCGGGCGATGACGATGTGCGCGAAGCTTTCGTGATCTACAAACCCACCGGCCAGATCATGTGGGCGCTGGTCGATGGTGAAGGCCAGGACGAGATCAACCTGCAAATCGCAGGCTCGTCGGATGTGTTCGACCTGCTGGCCTGAGTGCCGGATCTGACATTGCAAAGGGCGCTGTGGCACATCATGGCGCCCTTTTTGCGGGATCAGCCCAGCATGGTCTGATTGCTGTAACGAATCGCTTCGTTCACATCCTCGAAATAGGTCAGCTGCCCGTTTTCCAGAACCGCGCCCGCCTGGCACATTCGCCGCATCATCGGCGGCGCGTGGGTCACCACGATGGCCCCCGACTTGCCCATCCGCTCCAGAAAGACGGCTTCGCTTTTGACCCGGAAGGACGCGTCCCCCACAGAGGTCACCTCGTCCACCAGATAGGTGTCAAACCGCATGCCCATCGCGATGCCAAAAGCCAGCCGCGCCCGCATCCCCGACGAATACGTGCGCACGGGCTGCTGGAAATGGATGCCCAGTTCGGCAAACCCTGCGACAAAATCCAGCAGCTCGTCGGTATCCACCCCGTAAACCCGCGCCAGAAACCGGGTGTTCTGCGCGCCCGAGAGATCCACGTGGAAACTGCCTGCCAAGCCGATGGGCCACGAGATCGTCCCCTTGGTTCGGATCCGGCCTGCATCCGGATAGATACTGCCCGCAATCATGCGCAACAGGGTCGATTTACCCGCTCCGTTCCGCCCCAGCAGCCCCACAGAGATGCCTGCCGGAAATTCCAGGTTCAGATTGTCGGCGACAACTTTCCGCTCGCCGCGGAAATAGAAGGATTTGCTCAGGTTCTCCAGCCGGATCATGGTCTGCGCCTCAACGTCGATCCCGCAGGCTGTAATAGACCAGCAATCCGATAAACCAGGACAGGAGCGCAAACCCCAACACCAGACCCGTCAGCAAAAGCCTGTCGGGTCCGGTCGAGGTCTGGGCCTGGGTCGGGCGGACATAGGCCGTCAGATACCGGCTGGTGCGCTGTGCCTCGGAGCGGGCCGCGTCATAGGCGCTCAGCGCGCTGATATAGGAGGTTTCGGCAAATTCCAGATCCACCTGTAACTCTTCGAATTCGCCGATAACCGCTGCATAGCCGCCCTCGGGGTCACCGCTGTCCGTGGCCTGCTGGCCGCCAACCCCCAGTTTGGTGCGTTCAGCCGCAATCCGGTCTTCGATCACCCGGATGCGCAGCCGGGCCGGCTCGACCCGTGGATCGCCCTGACGCGTGGTCTCCAGGATCAGATCCAGCTCGATCAGGGCTTCGGCCAGCTGGCCCTGAAGTGTGTTCAGCAATCCCATCTGACCGGCGATATCGGCGCTGGGATCAACGATCTGGGTTTCGACCCGAAACGCGGTCAGCGCCCGGCGCGCATCAATCAGACGCGCAATCGCCTGATCGCGCTCCTCTTCGGCATAGCGGGTGGCATCTTCGCGGGCGATGGCGGTCAGCGCGTTGATCTTGTCACTGGATTCCTCAAAGATCAGCTCGGCCACCGCATGGGCATCCTCGGGTTCAAAGGCAAAGACCCGCACTTCGATCAGCCCGGTGCCGCTGTCGTAATAGATCCGCACCATCCGCTGCCAATAGCGCAGCAAGGATTCGATGGAAGGGTCATCACCCAATTCGAACACCGGATCGTAAGCCGGCTTGGTAAAGATCGCGCGCAGGTCCAGCTTGGCGTTGATGCGTTCGACGATCTCCTGGCTTTGAATGAACTTATAAAGGATATCGGTATCGGACGAACTGGCATGGGACAGCCCGCTGATCCCACTGAGCACATCGAGCGCGGATTCGGTCTCTTCGGCGCGTACCGCAAAGCCCACACGGGATTCATACTGATCGACCGCGACGGCATAAAGATAATACCCCGCCAGCGCCGTAGGCGCGATCACGCAGATCAGAAAACTGAGCAAGATCCCCCAATGCCGCGCCTTGGGCTTGGCCGAGCTGGCCATGGGGGGCATTTCAATCACACGGGGGCCTTGCGGCGGTTGTCCAGGGCGCGCAGCGCCACCCGGACCCTTGTTGGGACCGGCATTCGGGCCTGGCTTGGCTCCTGCATTCGGACCGGCAGGTTTGGCGCCGGGTCCCGCGGGTTGAGCCGCAGGCTTGGGTGTGTCAGAAGCAGCGTTGGATTGGGATGGTTTATCGTTCAAACGAAGACGCCTTATTGAATATCGCGGCACCTTCCGTCTTATATCAGTTGTGTCAAGTTGAATACCAGCCCAAGGCAAAAAGGCCGCATGATGGTTGCTCCCGCCCAAGTCCCTCGTACCCGCAACCTGCGCTCGGGCCGCACGATCTTTGCTTTGATGCTGAGAGAGATGGCGACGACCTATGGCCGATCGGTGATGGGCTATCTTTGGGCCCTGATCGAACCGGTCGCCGCCCTTGCGCTGTTGTCGATCGTGTTTGCCCTGGTGCTTCGCTCACCGTCGCTTGGATCGAACTTTCCGCTGTTTTACGCATCGGGCTATCTGATGTTCCAGATCTACATGATTGTCGGCAACAAGGTGGCGAGTGCGGTCCAGTTTTCGCGACCGCTGCTGGAATATCCGGCCGTCACACCTCTGGACGCCATTCTGGCGCGGTTCATGCTGAACATGCTGACCCAGATGATGGTCATCTATATCGTGCTGACCGGCATCATCGTGATCTACGACCTAAAGCTGATCCTGGATCTGAGTTCCATCCTGCTGGCACTTTTGATGGCGGGCGCCCTGACATTGGGGATAGGCACGATGAATTGTTATCTGTTCGTGGCGTTCCCGGCCTATGTGCAGGTCTGGGCCATCGCGAATCGACCGATGTTCATCATCTCGTGCATCTTCTTTTTGTTCGAAGATATCCCTCAGCAGTTTCGGGATTTCCTGTGGTATAATCCGCTCGTCCATATCGTGGGGATGATGCGCCGGGGCATCTATGCCACTTACGAGGCCAATTATATCTCGGTCACCTATGTGATGGGGCTGTCGCTGTTGTTTTTCCTAATCGGCCTGATGCTGCTGAGGCGACACTTGCGCGACGCGCTGAACATCTGAGGACGCCGGGGCCTTTTTCAGCTCCAGCCGCTCCAGAATACGGCGATAGAGCGCCAGCGCTTGGGTTTCGAACAGATAGGGACACTGGACATAGTCGGTCGGCTGAAAAAGGATATTGCCGAACAGCCGTCCATCCTCATCCAGATTGCGGACCCGGGGAGCGTATTGCGCCAGAAATTCCCGTTCGATCTGAAAAAACACGAACGGGGCGCACAACGGCGCGCGCGCCACGTAAGGCTTCAGCATCTGTTCGATCTCTGCCAGCTCGCCCTCGACCAGCGGCAGGTTGCGCATCAGTTCGGTCCGCACCTTCGGCGAGGAGGGCTTGCCGCCATAGGTCAGCCGGTTGAGCATCCGAAGGGTTTCGGTGAAGATCGGCGTGTTGCGCGTGTTGCTCCGCGGCTCTTGCTGATAGGGGGCGGCAATGCCCAGCACCTGGTCGAAGAAATGCGCGACAATCCCGAGGTCCGCCGCGTTGACCCCGTCATAGCTGAATACGTCGATCTGCGATTTACCCACGACATTGGCCCAACGGTCCAGCGGCAGCTTGTAATTGAGATGGTGGTTGTTGCGCGGCGCCGAGAGCTGCCGGTTGATATATTCCAGATAGCTCTGACTGTGACCGTGTTTGATCAGCTCCTGCCAGACCGACGGCACCAGGTGATCCCAGCGCCGCGCATAATAGACGACCTGGAATGCGGCGGGCGATAACGTCTCGATCAGCTGACGAATGGCCTCCTGTGGCAGGTTGGCCAGGTTTTCCGAGGAAAACACCACCGTCAGATCGGGGTCCAGCGTGGCCATTCCGTCGATGATATCCTGCGGCACCGGGCGATTGTTGCCCAGCTCGCCCTGAATGCCGTGATGGCCGGGCAGGTTCGGCATCTGCCGGTGGCGGCCGAATTCAGGGTAATGAAAACCGTTCTGCATCAGCAGGGCGCGATTGGCAAACAGCGCCTCCTGCAGGCTGCTGGTCCCCGTCTTGGCCGGCCCGATATGAAGAATGATTTTCCGTGTCATCCGCGTCTGATCCAAATGTTTGAACCTTGAAGTCCGGTAAAAAAGCCCTGCGGACAAACCGTCTGGCACGCGAACTGGGCATCCTATGCCCGCTCCGTCCTCAAGTGTCAAACACACCACAGATCAGAGATTTTTGCAGCAGGCGCCCCGGCGGTTTGACCCCTGCAAACACACCTGCTAAGCGCGCTGGATGATGCGTGAAGACAGGGATGCGGGCCTGACGTGACCAAACTCAAAAAAGCGCTGCAGGTGCTGTTGCTGTCACCTTCCAAGCTGCTCTATATTCGCCGGATGAAGAAAAGCGGCCTGTTTGACCGCCAGTTCTATCTCAGCGCCAACCCCCTAATCCACAAAGTCTTTCACTATATGCCCGAGCGCCATTTCGCCCTGATGGGGGAACAGGCCGGGCTTTATCCCAATCCCGATTTCTCGCCCCATGCCTATCTGCGCCACAATGCCGATGTGGCCGCCAGCGGCATGGCGCCCTTCGATCATTTCCTGCGCATTGGCCGCCATGAAGACCGCCTGACCAAGGACCTGCCGGGCGACTGGACGGAAAACACCGTCTCGGTGCCAGCCCTGCGCGATCCGGCGGTGGCCCAGGCGGCTTACGCCATCGTCATCCACATGTATTACCACGATCTGTGGGACCAGTTTCGCGCCAAGCTGGAAAGCCTCGATATCGACTTCGATCTCTATGTCACAATCACCGAACGCAAGGGCGAGGATGCCGACGGGCTGGCCGCGCGCATCGCCGAAGAATACCCCCGGGCCCGCGTGGTGGTGATGCCCAATCACGGGCGCGATATCTTTCCCTTCGTGCATCTGGTCAATGCCGGCTGGCTGGATGGCTATGACGCGGTGTGCAAGTTCCACACCAAGAAATCGCCGCACCGCCAGGATGGCGATCGCTGGCGCCAGCATCTGATCGACGGCATCCTGCCCGGTCCCGGCACACGCGATCTGGTCGCGCGCTTTGCCGCCGATCACGAGGCCGCCTTCTGGGTGGCCGATGGCCAGCATTACAACGACACGCAATGGTGGGGGTCGAACTTCACCATGGTGGCCCAGCTTCTGCACCGGATCGAGCTGACGCCCGATGAGGATCACCTGTCGTTTCCCGCAGGCTCGATCTATTGGCTGAAACCGCGGGTGATCGACATGATCCGCGGGTTGCAGCTGCGGCCTGACAATTTCGAGCCCGAGCGCGGCCAGACCGATGGGACGCTCGCCCATGCGATGGAGCGCGCGCTGGGGATGCTGGCCGAGGCGGGCGGGATGAAGATCCTGCAAACCACGCAATTGAAAGAGGCCAAACCAGCCCCGGCCCTGCCCCGGCCCGGCCTTGTATCCGCGTTCTATCTGCCGCAATTCCATCCCGTGCCGGAAAACGATGCCTGGTGGGGTCCGGGGTTCACCGAATGGACCAGCGTGACCCGGGCCGAGGCGCAGTTCGGCGGCCATGTGCAGCCGATGCTGCCTGCCGATCTGGGATTTTACGATCTGCGGGTGACGGATGTGATGGGCCAGCAGGCGGCGCTGGCCAAGGGCGCGGGCATCGACGCGTTTTGCGTCTATCACTACTGGTTTGACGGCAAACGCATCCTTGAGACCCCCATCGACCAGTTGATGACCCGCCCCGAGATCGACTTTCCCTTCTACCTCTGCTGGGCCAATGAAAGCTGGCGGCGCAATTGGGACGGGCTCTCGGGCGAGGTGCTGATGCCGCAATCCTATGCGCCGGGATTTGCCACCGAACTCGCGCACAGCCTGGTGCCCTATTTCAACGACCCGCGCTATCAGCGCCCCGATGGCACCCGGCCCCGCTTCGTGATCTACCGCCCCGAGGATATGCCCGACCCCGCCACAGCGATTTCCGAGATGCGCGATGCCTGGCGCGACGCGGGCGTGGGCGAGGTCGAACTGGGGGCGGTGCTGTTTCATATCGAGGGCGAAAGCCCGGTGCCTGCCGACCTCTTTGATTTCTGGGTGGAAATGCCGCCCCACGGGTTGGTGGGGTCGGATGATTATCTGTTCGGGGGCCCCGAGGGGGACGTGATGCAGGCCGGGGTCAGCCCCAGCTTTTCCGGCCTGATCTATGACTACGACACCGTGCGCCAGACCAGCCTGTCGCAATATTACGCGCGCTCTCTGCCGCGCCACACGATTGCGGGCATCATGCCCTGCTGGGACAACACGGCCCGGCGCGGGCGCAAGGCCCATATCGCTTATGGCGCCAATCCCGCACGGTTCGATCACTGGCTGCGGGGCATGCTGGCGCGGCGGGTTCCCGCCTCCTATCGCAACGAGCTTTTTATAAATGCATGGAACGAATGGGCCGAAAAAGCCATGCTGGAACCCAGTGAGCAATACCGCTCTGCCTATCTTTCGGTTTTGAGGACATATCTGTGATCACATTTGAAGGCACCTGCCCGGTCTGCTCCGCGTCCGAAGGGTTCGAAAGCGCCGATGGCTGGTTTCGCGATCATCTGCTGTGCCGCAATTGCGGATCCTTGCCGCGGGAGCGCGCCTTTCACTGGGCGCTGGAGAGATTCTGCCCCGACTGGCGCACCAAGCAGATCCACGAAAGCTCGCCTGCCGAACGCCCGGTCTCGGAACGGCTGGCCCGCGAATGCCGCGGCTATATCGGCTCGCATTATTACGAGGACGTGCCGCGCGGCCAGACCAGGGACTTTTTCCAGTCCGAGGATCTCCAAGCGCTGACCTTCCCCGATCAGAGCCTGGATCTGCACGTGCATCTGGATGTGATGGAACATGTCAACCGGCCCGACAAATGCCTGCATGAAATGGCGCGCACGCTGAAAATCGGCGGCATGGCGATTTTCACCACCCCGATCTATCAGGACCGCACCAGCACCATGCGCCGCGCGATCTATTTCGAGGACGGGGTCGAGCATCTGGCCGAACCGGAATATCACGGCAATCCGATCAGCGGCGATGGCGCGCTGGTGACCTTCCATTTCGGGCAGGATATCAGCGATCTGATGCGTGCCTGGGAGCCGCGCATGTCGGTGTTGCGGATCTTGCCGGATGATCCCACCATCGGCGTGGTTGGATCGTTCCGCGATGTCTTCGTGCTGACCCGGGTCAGCTGACCCGGGCGGCGGCGGGTTTCATCGTGGCCGCGCCCGGCTGAAACAGCACCCCCTGGCTGTCGCCGGACTGGACATGACCCAGATCGGCACCGTGCAATTCGGCCGTCATCTGCTGAACCAGAGGCAGCGCCTCAAGCTGTTTTTTCGGAAATCTGCCGGTTTGCTTACGTCTGATGCGCAGCGCCTCGACCGGTTCCGGGCCGGTATGGGGGGTGTCGGTGGCGTAGTGGGTCTCGCGCAGGGCGTCGAATTTGGGGTGCCGGTCGAAATGGGTATGGCCCAGGCCCAGCTCGGCCTCGATCGCATGCAGGCCGGGGTTGAGATGGGTTTCATCCACATTCAGCGTGATGATCCGGTCGAACCCGACCTTCCAGACCGGATGGGTCTGGGCACAGGCATGCACATCCACCTTGGACGGCAGCATCAGATCTTCGCCCCGCAATGCGGTGTAGTAATCCATCATCGACATCCCGTCCTCGGCCGGTTTGATGCCCACCTTGCGGCGCACCAGATGATCGATCAGGTTCCACCGGCAGGCATGGCGGTAACACGACACCAGCCGCTTGGCCGGATCGCGGGTGACCCGGATCAGGGTGAACCCCTGCCCTTCGGATTTGATCAGCTTCTGCGCGCGCGCCTTGTAAACACGGGTATGGTAATAGACATCCGTGCGGAACGCATGCGGCCATTCATGATAGTAATTGGCCGCGCCAAGCAGCCCCTCTTTCAGCAAAAACCAGACGATCACATGCGAACAGGCCGATTTCGGAGAAAACGACAACACGATATTGTGCTGGCTGAAAATCAGCGGGCGCGGGCCCAGTTCTAGATATTGCAAGATCCACCTCGTTCGTCTTGCCCCGACGACCTAGCGACAATCGCGCCCGGGGTCCAGAGACACGCGCGCACAGTGCATTGACAGCCCCACGCCGCACGATTAGCCCGCTGCGGACATGCCGCACTCTACCTCCCCTCCCCTCCCCTCCGGTCCGCGCATCGCGGTGCTGCTGGGGTTGCATAACGGGGCCGATCATCTGGATGCGCAACTCCAGAGCTTTTGCGACCAGACCCTGGCGCCCGCCTGGGTGCTGGCGGCAGATGACGGGTCCAAGGATGGCACCGTGGACCGGTTCGAGCGGTTTGCCGCCGACGCGCCAGGGCATATTCGCTGGCATCACGCCCCCGGCCCCGGCCAGGGCCTCAGCGCCAATTATCTGGCCCTCCTGGCGCGCCCGGCGCCGCAAACGGACTATACCGCGTTATCGGACCAGGATGACATCTGGCTGCCCGAAAAGCTGGAGCGCGCAGTGGCCGCGTTGACACCGTATCAGGACCGCCCGGCCCTGTTGGGCACGCGCAGCTGGGAATGGGACGGCAAGACCGACAGACGCACCCTGTCCCGGCCCGTCCCGCCGCCCTACGAGTTTCGCCATGCGCTGGTGCAGAATTATGCGGGCGGCAATACCATGGTGCTCAACCGCGCCGCGCTGGATCTGGTGCAGGCCTGCCTGCCCGGCCTGCCCACCCCGGCGGTGCATGATTGGTTTCTTTACCAGCTGATCGCGGGTTCGGGCGGCGCCGTGCTGTTGGACGAGACGCCGCAGATCCTCTATCGCCAGCACCGGAGCAACCAGATCGGCGCGAATTCCAGCCTGCGCTCCAAGCTCAAGCGGACAGGCGATATGCTGCGCGGCACATACCGGGGCTGGAACACCGCCAATATCGCAGCTCTCAGCGCCTGCCAGGCGCATCTGACACCCCAGGCGCGCGCCCTGCTGGCCCGGTTCGCAAAAGACCGCCACGGCGCCACACCCGCCCGGCTGGCAATGCTGCGCGACACCGGGCTTTACCGCAAGGGCCGGGCCAATCAGGCCATGTTATGGGTGACGACCCTGCTCAACCGGCTCTGACGCCCACCGCTGCGCCGCTCAGCCAAGCAGATCGGCCAGATAACCACCATAGCCGTTTTTCTTGAAAAGCTGCGCCCGTTCGGCCAGCTCTTCGGCACTGATCCAGCCGTGATCGAACGCGATCTCCTCGGGGCTGCCGGTTTGCAAACCCTGGCGTTTTTCCAGCGTGCGCACAAAGTTGCCGGCATCCAGAAGGCTGCCATGGGTGCCGGTATCGAGCCAGGCATAACCGCGCCCCATGCGTTTGACGCTGAGCAGGCCATCGGCCAGATACATCTCCAAAAGGCTGGTGATCTCGACCTCACCCCGTTCCGACGGCGCGACCTCACGCGCCCGCGCAGAGGCGCTCCCGTCCAGAAAATAAAGCCCGGTCACCGCATAGTTGGACGGCGGGTTCTGGGGTTTTTCAATGATGGACTTGACCGCTCCTGCCTCGTCGAATTCCACAACGCCATAGCGTTCGGGATCGGCCACGTGATAGCCAAAGACCGTGCCGCCACCGGTCTGGCGGTCGGCCTGCTCCATCAGTTGCGGCAGACCGTGGCCAAAGAAGATATTGTCACCCAGAACCATCGCCGACGGGGCGCCGGCCAGAAACTCCTCGGCCAGGATATAGGCCTGGGCCAGCCCATCGGGGCTGGGCTGGATGACATAGCTCAGCGAAATGCCCCATTGGCTGCCATCGCCCAGGGTGCGGATGAACTGCTCTTGATCTTGCGGCGTGGTGATGATGCAGATCTCGCGGATACCGGCCAGCATCAGCACGCTGAGCGGGTAGTAGACCATCGGCTTGTCATAAATCGGCAGAAGTTGTTTCGAGACCCCGATGGTGATCGGATAGAGCCGCGTGCCACTGCCCCCGGCCAGAATGATGCCTTTACGTTTGGTCATTAAATGTCCCTTTCAAATCTTGGTATTGGTCTGGAAACAGCAATCCTGCCGGGTCCGCATGGTCGGCATAGAGCCGTATATCATCGGCATAGAGGCTCCGCACCGCCGCGATCAGATCCGCGTCATAAAGGGTGGCATAGCCCGGCAGACGGCCCTCGCGCTGCATGGCGCGCAACGTGATGATCGGTGTGTCGGCAAATGGGCCCTCGGCCTCGGCGCTGTACTGATCGGTGCCGTGGCGCGTCAGCGCGCGGGCGTCGTGCACCGCGAACCCGTCGCGTTCGATCCGCGCGATGCCTTCGGCGAAATTTTCCAGCGTCAGATACGCATCATAGGTGTCATAGATCAGAAAATCGCTCTGCGGACGCCAGTGGATATTGGCGCTCAGCCGGTCGGGCTGATCCAGCAATTCGACAAAGCCGCGAAAACTCAGGGCATCGTGATCCAGCGCATCCCGCTCCATCCGAAAGAGCTGCCAGAATTCGGGGGTGTGCGACAGGATCTTGTCCAGAAAAACGCTGGCCAGCCGCCGGAACGGACAGCGCAGCACCACGAAGGTGAATTGCGCCGTCACCAGATCGCGCAAGGAGGCTCGGAAGGTGCCGTTATTGGGATGGATCCAGGGCCAGTCCTCGGGGCCCGCCGCACAGCCATTGGCGATCGCCAGGCTCAGCCGCAGGGTCGAACAGCCGTTCTTGGGAATGAAGCTGTAGACCGTATCGGTCGGATAGCACACCAGCGCATGGGTCGCGGCAAAGCCATGGGCCGCGTTTTTGTCCAGCGCCACCAGGTCGGTGCGCGGGTGACGCAAGAGCCGACCCTTTCTGGCTGTGCTGGCGCGCCGGGCGGCCATCCTAGATCGCTCCGAGATCAGTCAGTATCTCGCGCAGGCCCGCGCGCCAGTCCGGGCGCGGCAGGCCGAAGGCCGCCTCGAAACTGGAATTGTCCATCCGCGAATTCAGCGGGCGTTTGGCCGGCGTGGGATAGTCCGAGCTGGGGATATCGGCCACCTCGCAGTCGATCCCGGCCTGGGCAAAGATCTCGCGCGCGAAATCGGCCCAGCTGACATCCGGCCCGCCCGAGACGTGATAGGCGCCTGATTTGCCCGGATCGGCCAGCAGGCCGCGCGCGGCGGCGATGCAGGCATCGGCCAGGGCGGCCGCCGGGGTCGGGCCGCCGATCTGGTCGGCCACGATGGTCAGCCGGTCGCGTTCCGCGCCCAGTTTCAGCATGGTCTTGATGAAATTATGGCCATGCGACGACACCACCCAGGACGTGCGCAGGATGGCATGCGGCCCGCCTGCCGCGCGCACCTGATCCTCGCCCACCAGCTTGGTGCGGCCATAGGCGCCCAGAGGCCCGGTGGGATGGTCGGGCAGGAACGGTCGGTCGCCCGACCCGTCAAACACGTAATCGGTCGAGACATGGATCAGGGGCAGACCGCGCGCGGCGGCCGCCCGCGCAATCGCGCCCGGCGTGGTGCCGTTGATCTGAAGGGCCAGATCTTCCTGTTCCTCGGCCTTGTCGACCGCCGTGTAGGCCACCGCGTTGATCACCGCATCGGCATCGGTGGCGGCCACGAACCCGGCACAGGCGTCGGGGTCGGTGAAATCGGCCTCTTCCAGCCCGCGCACTTCCAGCGCCACATCGCCCGCACGCCGGATCAGTTCCTGGCCCAGCTGGCCGATCTCTCCAAACACCAGCAGCTTCATGCGGTCACCCCCAGACGTTCCCCGACACCGGCGCGATCCTGCAAGGCGCGCCACCAGGTCTCGTTGTTCAGATACCATTCCACGGTCAGGCGCAGCCCTTCCTCGACGGTGACGGAAGGCCGCCAGCCCAGTTCGGTGCGGATGCGCGTGGGATCGATGGCATAGCGCGCGTCATGGCCGGGCCGGTCGGTCACATAGGTGATCAGATCGGCATAAGGGTGCGGCCCCGGTTTCAGCTCGTCCAGAATGGCGCAAAGCGTGGTCACCAGCTCCAGGTTCGAGCGTTCGTTCTCGCCCCCGATATTATAGCTGCGCCCCAGCTCGCCCTTTTGCAGCACCGTCAGCAATGCATCGGCGTGATCCTCGACATAAAGCCAGTCGCGCACGTTCGACCCATCGCCATAGATCGGCAGCGGTTTGCCCGCCAGCGCGTTCAGGATGATGACCGGGATCAGCTTTTCGGGGAAATGGAAGGGGCCGTAATTGTTCGAACAATTGGTCAGCACCACCGGCAGGCCATAGGTTTCCGCCCAGGCGCGCACCAGATGGTCGCTGGCGGCCTTGCTGGCCGAATAGGGACTGCGCGGATCGTAAGGCGTCTCTTCGGTGAACTGCCCGGTGGCGCCCAGCGATCCGAACACCTCGTCGGTCGAGATGTGGTGGAAGCGGAACCCCTCGGGCTTGCCCGCGGTGGTCCACCAGGCGCGCGCGGCCTCCAGCAGGGTATAGGTGCCGGTGATGTTGGTCTCGATAAACGCGCCGGGGCCGTCGATCGACCGGTCCACATGGCTTTCGGCGGCCAGATGCATGATCGCATCCGGCGCGTGATCAGAGAACAGCGTGTCCATCGCCACGCGGTCGCAGATATCGGCCTGCACGAATGTGTAATTGGGCGCCTCCGCCACGCTGGCCACATTGTCCAGGCACGCCGCATAGGTCAGCTTGTCCAGATTGACCACCTCGTGGCCCGCCGCCACGGCCTGGCGCACCACGGCCGAGCCGATAAAGCCGGCCCCCCCCGTCACGATCAGTTTCATCTCTTATCCTTCCCAGACAAAGGGGCTGTCGAAATCCTTGAGCAAGGGGGCGGCGGCGTCTTTCTCGCTCAGCACGGCCTCGCCCTCGATGCCCCAGTCGATGCCGATACCCGGATCGTCGAACCGCACCGCGCCATCCGATTGGGGCGCATAGTAATCGGTGCATTTATAGATGATCTCGGTATTGGGGGCGCGGGTGGAAAACCCGTGCAGGAACCCCTTGGGCACCAACAGTTGCTTGCCGTTCTGCGCCGTCAACTCGATCCCGAACCATTTGCCGTAAGTGGGGCTGCCCTTGCGGATATCGACGGCCACATCGAACAAGGCCCCCTGCCCGCAGCGCACCAGCTTGTCCTGAGCATCGGGGGGCGCCTGAAAATGCAGGCCCCGCACGGTGCCCACCTGGGCCGACAGCGAATGGTTGTCCTGGACGAAATCCAGATCGATGCCCTGCTCGGCCAGCACCTTGCGACTCCAGCTTTCGCTGAAAAACCCGCGGGCATCGCCAAATCGTTTCGGGGTCAGGATCTTTACCCCGGGAAG
Source organism: Aestuariivita sp. (assembly GCF_021404545.1). Taxonomy (GTDB): domain Bacteria; phylum Pseudomonadota; class Alphaproteobacteria; order Rhodobacterales; family Rhodobacteraceae; genus Aestuariivita. The sequence goes on along the minus strand of NZ_JAAWWD010000071.1, from coordinate 16,013 downwards.
TGAAGTGTCGTCGATCTGCATGAGGTCTCAATTTCTATCGCGTGGAGATGCCGCTTCTATAACAACCCCAAACTGGGCTGTCACGGGTACAAAACCTGCCGGAGGACGGCCAAGGACATCGCCCCCAATCCCCCAAAATTACATTTTTTTCCAAGGGGTTGGCCCTTAGGCGCCGGGCCGTTCCAGGCGCCCTGATCCGCACTCGGTCCGTTCTTTGCCGACACAGCGGTCAGACAGCCGCGACTGAACCGGGCAGGCGCCCTGATCCCACTGCATTTCGACGCGGATCTGAAACGTCAATCGCGGCCGCTCTTCTTGGGCTCAAACCCGATCGGCGATGCGCGATGTCGTCCGTCATGGTCGGGACATCCCGGTTCAGGCGTTACGAACAACCGTCTTGCACGGTGATTTGCTCGCGTCTTTGTGCCAAAGGGTCGTGGGTTTTCAGAAAATGTGAAATCTCAGTGGCATAATGCGAGAATTCCTGGTGCATCTTTTCGCGTCCGCGCAGTTTGAGGTCACTCATCATGTCGCTAAAGCTGGTCGATCCGGCATGCCCGACCACGACGTTTGACGCGCAGCCGCAAAAATACCCAGCCATGCGGATCCGCAGACTGAACTCGTTATCCTCACCATAGCCTTTGGAGAACTTCATCTCGTCAAAATACCCGATACGATCAAAGACACTGCGTCTCACATAGGCGCAAAACCCGTGCGCAACTGGCATTTCCACCACATCGGGGGACATCGCCGCGGCGGTCCGGTCCAGCATTTCGATCCAGGCAATGGCGTCCGCATCCGAGCCTGGCAAAGGCGTTCCATTGGGGAAAGGCAGATTGAAGATCGTCGCGCTGTTGGAGAACGGCACCACCGATGCGATTTTCGGATGGGCATAGGCTGCATCCTGCAATCTGAGCGCCCAGTCGCCGCATGGAATGGTATCGCTGTTGAGCAGGATCACGTCGTCCCGTCCGGCAAGTATGATGCCTTCGTTGACAGACCCGCTGAACCCGACGTTTTCGCGGTTCTCCGAATAGGTAAACCCGGCTTTGTCCGCATATTCCAGACACAGGTCGCGCAGGCGTTCATCAGGCCCGCGATCCCAGACCGTGATCACTCGGTAATCATTTTGCTTTTGGTATTTCGCCAGCAGATCGAAACAGACCTGAGTCCCCTCGTAATCGCCATAGATCGGAATGACGATGCTGATCCCGGGGCGCTGGCTGTCGCCGAACCGGTCGGGGGTCGCACGGAAGACGGCCCGCCCACGGTCGCGTACCTCTTCGAACATCGCCTTGCTGATCTGATCCTTGCGGCCTTCGTAATCGATCAGGAAACCCGATTTCCGGCTCAGCATACGCTGGGACAGAAATCTGCCGAACGTGTCTATTCCAAACCGCGCAGGCACCGACGCATCGACCGCAAGAAGGGTCTGGTCGAACAGATCGACAATATAGCGCTTGTGTTCGTCATTGGGATAAAGATCGGTCGGCTCGCCCCAGATCAGTCGGCGCAGCGCAACCAGAAGATGGGTTTCATCGACGATATCATAGCCGACATTGCGGCTCGATAAATCGGTCAGCCCCAATCCCAGATGGGGTTTTCCCTTGATCAGACACAGTGCATTGGCGGTCGTGCCGATCGAGATGCAGATGTCCGAGACATCGATCAGATCGTCCAGCGACGTGTCGGACGCGACAACGACGAACTTCATATCGTCGTCCAGCTTGTCCGACGGGTGGGGCCGGATCACCAGCAGGGCCTCGGGGAATTTATCGCAGACCTGGCGATGGATCACGGAAAACGCCTCTCTGGATGTGCCGAACCAGTTGGTTCGGTGCGTATCCACGCCCGGGCTTGCAACCCCGGACCCCGGGTCGTTTGCGCCGATCAGCAATATGATGGGCCGTCCTGCGGCGCGGGCGCGGCGTAATTTCGCCAACTCGGCGGTATCGTGTTTCTGAGTGTGGGCGTAGGATGCATGCGATTGTTGCGCATACCAGTTGGCAATCTCGTCAAAGCGGCGCGTCACATAATCGTCGTCCTGGCGTTCGGTATGGATCTTGCTGCATTCCAAAAGCTGCATGCGCGCACCTTTACCGAACTGACCTTTGGGGTCATATGACAGCGTTCCGGGAAAGTGGCCGCGTTCGATCACCAGATATTCGATCCTCAGATCCTGGCACAGGCTGATAAGCAGACGGCTTTTGGGGGCGGTATCCCCCCATATGAGAAACAGCTTGACCTTGTGGTGGATCAGCGCGGCCCGCCAGGCTGCATAGACCCGGCGCACGCGGGCGACCGCATGCTCCAGATCGGCGCCTTCAAGCATCGGCAATCCGCGAAAAATACTTTCGCACTGAACCAGCGCGACGGCCTTGTCCCAGCCAAAGGGCTGGCCGCCCGGAACGTTTTCGAAACCGTCCAGAGCGATTGGAAAATCCAGATAGATCCGGTCCTGCAGGATACGCGAGCAATTCTTCTGCGCAAGCGTATCCCGGACCGGCTTGCTACTGACAACGAATGTGGTGGTCAGGCCCTGCATCCCCAGCACGCTTTCCAGCTCTGCCAGGGCCGAGTGCAACAGCTCCGGCTGGCTGTTCCAGCACGAGATCATGACGTCGATTTCGTCGTGCAGCCTGGTTTTTTCGGTCTTTGACGAGCCGGTCTCGCCATCCGGGGCCAGTCGCGGCATATCCAGCTGTGACAGAAGCGTGAACAGGCCAGCATCGGGGGTCTCTGGGTCCTTCAGCCGCACGGTATGGTCCACCCCGCGTATGACCTTGGGCGGCGCGCTCCAATCGCCTGGAACCGACAGCGCGACATCCCCGTCCGCGACCGCCACCGCGAGCCCAAAAAGATGTTCGGTCTCGGTCATCATCTGCTGGTCGTCTTCAGCGGTATCGTCGACTGCGAGCATGTCCGTTTGCAGGGCAAGCGCAATCATCGTGGCCAGCCGCGCCTGTATCCAAAAACAGCCCCCCGGGAAAAAGCCCCAGCAGTCTTTTTGTGTCACGCTGGGCACGAAGCCGATCTTTGGAAGAACCTCTTTGAGCTGCGCGTCGTTCTTGCCCAGAAAATCGCGCCCGTTCAGCCACAGCGGCGCAGGTCCCGCCAGCAGCAGGCGATCATTGCTCTGAAACATCTCGACGATGGTGTTGACGCGCTCCTGGGTTGCCGCCAGACCGTCGAGGATCTGGCGATGAAACGCGTTGTTGAACGGGCCCTGATACCCCAGATGGATCGCGCAATAGGCAAGATAGCCCTGCTTGCGGGTCCGCCGGACAGCCTCCAGAAACGCGGCGACGTGATCGCCATAGGGGCTGGTTTCGAAAATCTCGGCCTTCGGAAAATGGTCGGTCACGGCCTCGATATCAAAGCCTTCCATATCGGCCGCATAGCTGACACAGACAGGGGTGGTTTCGGGAAACCGCCTTTTTAGGGTCTGTAAAGCGTTCAGGCGGCCCGGGTCCGAGATGTGGATCAGAACCGCATAATCGGACGCCGCTGTTTCAGTTGCGGGCTGGGCCAGACGGGCCCGTCCCGGCCACCAGTCCGAGCGTGGTGCCGTCATCTCGTAATGCACCAGCGGATTTAACAGCGATTGCCCGCCCTCCGGAACAGCCTCCAGATAATCGCTGGTCGAAAACCAGGGACCGGCATCCCGTCCAATATGCGCCCCGATCTCAAGGTAATGTATGATGGGATCCAGACCGTCTGCCAAAGTGCCATAGGTCTGGCAGTACCAGTCGGGATCGAAAAGCGGGCTGTTTGCGACAATAGCTATTTGTTCGAGCGGGGTCGGAACCGTCTGGGGCGCGGATCTGAAGCGGTCGCGCGCGCGTTTGCCCAAAGCCATCAGAAGATGCTTGCGCAACTGCTCATGCACCTGCGGGTCCGCAACGGATTTGTTGGCCCCGGGCAATACGTGGGGTGTCCCGGCGATCCTGACCTCGAAATCCGCATCCGGATCAAAGGCGGTCTCTTCGAGTGATAACAACACCGCCTCGGCGCCGTTGGCACAGAAATTGTCCAGCGCGATTGCAAAGCCTGTCGTGACCGGAAGCCCGGTAATCCGCTGCAAGTCGACACGGTCGATATCGACGACCGCCGTCTTCAAATAGATGTCCCGAACATAGAGATCCACATGTACCCGCGACATCGGATCGTCGGCCCGCAGAGCCCAGCCTACCAGGGCACCGTTCTTGAATCCGTCAACATGCGCGCGCCAGAGGGCACCTTTGGACAGGTTGGACAGGTTTGTGGAAACAGTCTGTTTCAGGGCCATGATATTTCTCCCGGCAATTTGGAGGTGCGCCATGCGGTGCTCTTTCCGGGCGTCTCGTAGAACAATGTCAGAGCAATGGCGCGCTTATCGCAAAAGGGCATATTCAATCTCGGGCTTCAGGTCGGCTGCGGAACTGGGCCTGCGATCGGCAGAACGGCATCGTTCGTCCCAATCCGCATGGGGCGACGGCCTCCGATAGGAAAAGCCATGTTCGGTCTGTTGCGCATGATGCTCTGTCCTACTCAAATGTTGGAGCGTCCGGCACATCCGACGCGGTTCGTATTGTCACAAGGTCGGGCCAGCCTCGCTTTTGTGCAAGACTGCATTTGTGACGGTGTTCTGCTGAAGGTCCGATCCTTTTTCAGCGACCGAGAATATCTCTGCGGGGTGGACCCGTCGAGGTCCGAACGGGGCGGTGGTGAGCATATTCATCGCATCGTGCCGTAACAAGATCATGCGTCATAATGGGATGAGCGCGCCCAGATCCTGAACGACGGTCCCTCCGGCGTTGCGGGTGGTCTCTGCCCCGTCCGACCATTCGCTCTCGTGGGCAACATAGATGAAGGCCATGGCGAACTCCCGGGCCAGATCATAATCCAGTTCCGAATCCCCCAGATAGGCGGTGGCCCCGGTCACCAGCCCCGCGTCACGCAAGGCCTTCATATTGTCGTGCTTGGTTTGCGGCGATCCCAGGACCAGCTCGAAGTCATCAAGCAGACCGCGGCGGCGAAAGACCTCACGAATTTCCACCTCGGCGCCGCCGGTATTGACAGCCAGGGGAATGTCGCGGGCGCGCAAGGCCTGTATCAGCCGTTCAAAGCCGGGCACATACGGGCATGTCTGAAGGCCTTCAAAGACGCGTTCCCCGAACGCGTCGCACGCCCTGTCGGCGCGCGCCCGCCAATCCGCCACCTGCAACATATCGCGGAAAAAGACGGTAAATTTTTCGAACCGCGAGACCCCGCCCGTACGCTTGTGCCAATCCACGAAAGCCGCCACCAGCTTGGCATCGTGCTCCTGCAACACCGCGCCGAAGGCGTCACTCTTGAGGCTGTTGGATTGCAAGATCACACCGTCGCAGTCGAACACGACGCTGCGGCAGCTTGCCAGATCGAGTGTCATGCGCGCGCGGCCACCAATGCGCGCACCCGTTCCAGATCGGCCGGCGTGTCGACCGCGATCGAGCTGCCGGGCAGTTCGATCATCGAGATGTCCCACCCCATTTCGGCAAAGCGCAGGATCTCGATATCCTCGGCCTCCTCATGGGCGGTCTTGGCGCCGCGTTCGGCAAAGGCCCTGAGCGCATCCCGCGGGAACCCATAGACGCAGATCTGCTTGCGCGAGAAGACGAATGCGTCGGATTTGGTGCCCGGGATCGGGGACCGGCTCATATACATCATGCGCCCGTCCTCGCGCAGGACGACCTTGGGAATGCTGCGCGAGCGGTATTCTTCCTCGCTCTCGATCCAGGCCCAGCCATTCACGATCTGGTCCGGCGCGGCCAGGCTGGCCTCCAACACGCGGGTGATGCTGACCGGCTCCATCAGGGGCTCGTCACCCTGCAGGTTTATGTAGAGATCGGCGGGGATCTTCTCGGCAAATTCCGCGATCCGGTCGGTGCCGGTCAGACATGCCGTCGAGGTCATCACCGCCTGCGCCCCGAACCCGGCGCAAGCCTCCGTGATTTCGGTGCTGTCGGTGGCGACATAGACCTTGTCGGCCGGTACCGCCTCCAGCGCACGTTCATAGGTGTGCTGGATCATGGATTTGCCACCGATATCGGCAAGCGGCTTGCGCGCCAGGCGCGAAGAACCAAGGCGGGCGGGAATAACAACGACATAGCTGGTCATGAGGCGTCTCACACGGAATAGATGGCACGGACCGGCACGTCGAAATGCGTTTCGGTCAGAGAGGCTACGGGAATATCGGACCCGTCGCGCAGTTCGGCAATCAGGGCGGATGCGGTCTGAAAGGCCCTGGACTGGCCGTCATAGCCATCCAGCCCCGCCAGCAGGATCTCGCTGGCGCCCGCCTGCAGGGCCAACGCCCAGGCATAGGCCAGAACCTCCGGCTTGGGGATCCGTGCCCCTTTTGGGCCGGGCTGGAGCGGCTCTCCGGTTTCGACGGAAATGCCATAATCGACCACGCTGTTGCGGACCTGCAGTTGCGTTCTGAGGTTCGGCGGAAAACAGTCGACCGCGGTGAAAAGCGATGCGGGGTTCCAGTCTTTCTGGCTCAGCAGATGCATCATGCGCGCGGGATGGATGCAGACCGCGCCTTCGATTTCATCGGGGGCAAGATGACCGACATAGTTCAGCGTCAGGCAGACCGCGTCATGCTTGCGGGCATAGGCCATGACCGCCTCGTGATGACGGCGTCCGTTTGGACCGTCCGCGATCAGCAATACGGGCCGACCCGCCCAACGGCCGGTCATGTCGTCCTGACCTTCGGGGCTCTTCAGCAGGCTGGCCAGAGCCTTGTCGATATTGGCGGTGCGATAGGAGGTGGGCGCCTCCAGACGGCTCAGCGCGTCGATCATCACCAGGATGTCCAGGGGCTGGTATTTCTGCGATCCCAGCATCTGCTGGACATAGCTGGGGTGCAGCGAGCGAAGGCCCGCTTCGTAATAATAAAGGTTCGTGCCCCACTGGCATTTCAGTTTGAGATCGGCCAGCCAGCCAGTCGCGGCGCGTTGCAGATCCAGCATGCTGAAGCTGTGCAGATTGCGCTGCGCCATCTCAAGGGCCAGGTATTCGGTCTGGGTGTTGCCCGCCCCGCGGCCCATGCCGGTGACCGTCGCGTCGACCCATGAGGCCCCCGCCTCCATCGCAGCCAGCGAGTTGGCGACGCCCAGACCGATATTGTCATGGCCATGAAAGCCGATCGGCTTTTGTGAATGGGCGCGGAACAGCCCCACGATCCGGCGCACGTCATCGGTTGTCAGGTTGCCCAGGCTGTCGGCGAAATAGAGCGCCTCGAAATCGCAGAAATCCCGTTCGACGCTGGTGATCAGGTCAACGATCATCTCGTTGCTGGCCTGGGAGATCTGCATAACGTTCAGACCGACATCATAGCCCTGGTCCTTCAGCCAGGCGACGATCTTGTCGCACTCCAGAAGCTGGCCGATATGGGCGGCGATCCGGACCAGGCTGACGGCACTGTCGGCTTCGGGCACGAAATTACGCTCCAGGCAGTCCTTCCAATCGGCGCCCAGATAGTCGGACGCGTTGATCATAACGCCGAACTGCACGTTTTCGGGGAGGGTCAGCCGACGCAGGAATGCTTCGCTGGAATAGGCGAACGGTCCGCAGAATTCGGACTTGGGGGTAAACCGAAACCCCAGTTCGATGATATCGACGCCGGCCCGCGTCAGGTTGTCGATATAATCCTGGGCCTCTTGCTCGCTGAAATCCCAGCTATTGTAATAACCGCCATCGCGCAGCGTGCAGTCAAGAAGTTTAAAATGGTCAGGACGCACTGAATTCATTGTATTTTTCCCAAATCCGGAAGGTCAAAATCTCATTTCTGTGCCTTGAACCACAAGGTCACTCGCGATGCAAGGGAACCACCGGCATATACTCTGGTACAGCGCTCTCTTCGGAGCGGTGCCGCCTCAGAAAGCGGCCAGACCCGGCAATAATGCGCCGAGACGGCCACGGCAGGCAAAAGCTGTCAACTCTCTTGGCGCCTGCGCTTCCCGATCCAGCCCAGAAAGGCCGCGTCGGGTTTGCGCAGGCGCTGTCTGCCGGTGCGGGCCCAGACGCCGCGCCATTCGGCCTCCAGCGCGTGGACATCCCAGCCCGGCATCAGGCGGCGGGCCTCCTCCAGCGCCTCTTCCGACAAGACCGGCGGGCGGACCTGGGGATCGACAAGGCCCGCGCGGGGCGCGAAACGGATCTTGTCGCCGGGCTCTTCGGTCATGTCGTAATCGGGCAGGTGGTCGGCCGCGATCATGTCGCGCAGCATCTTGCGAAACACCCGTCGGGGCGAGGCGGAGCCGGATTTCTTCAAAAGCGTGTCCACCGAGACGGTCCAGCCCGGCTGGCGCCCGCAATGTTTGCGCGCCAGCTCATAGATCCGCCGCTCCAGCGGTTTTCTGAGCCGGAAATAATCGCGGCTCAGCGTCAGCACGGATTTCGACAGCACCGCGCGGTAAAGCCACTCCGACAGCGTGACCGCCACGCTGACCATACGCCCACCGCGGGTGCGGCGTACGATCTCCCAGCTTTCGATAAGGCCAAAGCCGGCGGTGGTCTCGATCTCTCCGGTGACGATATTGGTGGTGATCCGGGTGCCCGCGAGACGCTCGAACGCCTCGCGCAGGCGCCGATAGGCATCGCCGGAGGTGTCGCGGTTGGTCGCCACCAGCACGTCATGCGCCTTGAGATGCAGGGTGCGGCTGACGCTGCGGCCCGCGTTCAGCGCTGCCATCAATTGGCTGATACAGAAGATCAGAATATCCTTGTCGTGGATCGTGGCCAGCCCCTTGACGCTGGGCGTGACGGTGATCTGCGTGTCGTTATGGGCATAAGACAGGATCCGCCGGTCGGGCCGGGTCGCCAGCGAAAACAGCGGGTGTTCCATGCTGGCGATATCGTCCTTGGGGATCGCATCGAAAACATCGCACAGAAAGAAATCGCCCTGCCGGTGCCGATCCGGCCCCAAGGCACCGCCTGCCGCTGTCACTGCCCTGTTCATGGTCGCTTGATACCCAACCGATTATCGTGGTTTCGATGACACCCAGCCTAAAGTTATCCACAGCGGCCCGCAACGGGGGATCGGAATCCCCCCAGCGTGGGATCGGAGTCGCTCTATCGGGGGTTCAGAGTCGTCTGTCCCTCCCCAACCGCCGGAAAAGCAAGCCAAACCAGGAGTTTAGAGAAACCAGATTTTGTCCTTAACACATATATAACATATATATAACGTCACAAAAAAATCTGGGGCCCGGTAATCAGCGGGCTTTAGCTGTGTTTATCGCCTGATATTGCTGAGAAAATCCCTGCTTGTGGCGATTTTTCTTCCATGTGCTGTGTTTTGTGATACCTTTTGCAAAACACAGCACATCGAGCAGTGAGATGGCAAAAGACACCCCACAGGCAGGCGCCGCCCTGCCCCCTTATTTCAACATCGATCCGGACGCTGCCCTGGCCGATCTCGCCGATCCTGCCGATACTGCGGGCTTTGCCCGGATCGCGCAGGCCTGCACCCAGGGGCGCACCGACCTGGCCAGCCGGGGATTGAACGATCAGGGCGCCAAGAGCCTGCGGATGTTTTCCACCTGGGAGATCACCCGCTATCTGATCCCGGTGGCGCAGGCCCATTTCCGGCGGGTTCTGAAACAGACCCCCGACCTGCCCCAGGGCCGGTCCGAGACCGAGGGTGGCGCGAAATGGTTCACCCTGGACGAGGTGCTGCGCCTGCGGGCGCATTTCGGGGCGCAAGGGTCCAAGGCCAAGAACTATCTGCCCTACCGCCCCGACGGGTTGCCAGCCAAGCTGGTGGCGGTGGCCAATTTCAAGGGCGGCGTGGGCAAGACCAGCACGGCGGCGCATCTGGCGATGTCGGCGGCGCTTGACGGCTATAAGGTGCTGGTGATCGATCTCGACAGCCAAGGCTCGATGACCTCGATTTTCGGCGGCCGGGTCGAGGATGAATGGCAGACCGCCTTCCCGCTGATCGCGCGCCATTACGGCGATCATCTGCGCACCGAGAACCAGGCCCGCGCCGCCCGGGGCGAGGCGCCGCAGCCGCTGGACGAGACGCTGAGCGCGGCGATGGACCTGTCGGCGGATGACCTGATCCAATCCACCCATTGGCCCAATATCGATCTGATCGGGGCGCAGCTGAACCTCTATTGGGCTGAGTTCCAGATCCCCGTCTGGCGCATGGCCGCGCGCGGCTGGAAGCTGTGGGATGCGCTGACCGACCGGCTGGAGGCCGATGGCGTCCTCGACCGTTATGACGTGGTTTTCATCGATACGCCCCCTGCCCTGGGTTATCTGACGATCAACGGGCTGGCGGCGGCCGATATCCTGCTGGTGCCGCTGGGCGCCTCGTTTCTGGAGTTCGACAGCACGGGGCGGTTCTTCGATATGCTGTATTCCACCTTCGCCTCGATCGAGGAGGGCGAGAATATCGCCGCGCGCGCCCTGGGCCAGCCCGAAACCGCCTTTCAGTGGGATGCGGTGCGCGCGGTCATCACCCGCTATGACGGGGCGCAGCAGGGCGAACTTGCGGCTCTGATGCAGGCCTATCTGGGCCCCACGCTCAGCCCGCACCGGCAGGATTTCACCGCGCTGATCGGTCAGGCGGGGGAACAGGTGAACGGCATCTACGAGGCCGATTACCGCGATTTCAACCGCGAGACCTATGCCAGGGGGCGCGAGACATTCGATGCCACCTATGCCGCGTTCAAGCGGCTTTTGGTCGGGGTGTGGCGGCGTGAGGAACAGGACGCGGCCCGCGAACGGATGCTTTAGAAAGCCCTAAACAGAGCCTGATAAAGGGCCCGATGCACGGTCTGGCAGAAAGGACGAGAGATGGCGAAACGCAAACGGCTGACCCCGGCCCGCCCCGGATATCTGGAAGGTCCCAGTGGTGGCATGCGCGCCCCCGAGACCAAGTCGATGCCGCTTGGATCCCCCTCCCCTGCCCCCATCGCTCAGGTGGCGGGACACGCCAGCGCGACGGCCGCCTTGCAGGAGCTGAGCGCGCGGATGGCCACCGCCCGCCGCGAAGGCCGTCTCATCGAGGCGCTGCCGCTGGAGGCCATCGACGAAGGCTATCTGATGCGCGACCGGATCGAACAGGACGCCGATGAGCTGGCCTCCCTGATGGACAGTTTGCGCGCCCGTGGCCAACAGACGGCGATCGAAGTCATTGCCCTGCCCGAGCCCGCCCCGGACGGCACAGCCCGCTATGGTCTGATTTCGGGCTGGCGGCGGCTGACGGCGCTGAAACGGCTCTATGCCATGCGATCAGAGTCTGAATTCGCCACGATCAAGGCGCTGATCATCGCGCCCGAGACTGCCCAGGCGGCCTATGTCGCGATGGTCGAAGAGAATGAGATCCGGGTCAACCTGAGCCTTTATGAGCGCGCGCGCATCGCTTTGCGCACGGTGCATGAAGGGGTCTACCCGACAGCGCGTGCGGCGCTTCAGGGGCTTTACGGGGCTGCCACCCGGTCGAAGCGCTCCAAGATCGGCAGCTTCATGACCCTGGTCGAACCGCTCGATCAGGTGTTGCGCTTTCCCACGGCGATCCCCGAACGGCTTGGCCTGAGCGTGGTAAAGGCCATCGGGGCGGATCCGGATTTCGCCGAAAAAGCCCGTGTTAGGCTCAGATCCCGGCCGCCCGCGACGGCCGAGGAGGAATTGCGCCTGCTGGCCGATCTGGTGGCGGGACGCAGGGCAAAGGACGCAGGGCCCGAACCACGCGGCGCGCCGACCTCCTCCCCGCCCGACCCGCGCAGTCAGCCCCAGCCCATCGCTGAGGACCTGCGCCTGCGCTATGACGCGGCGGGCCAACGGGTGGAACTGACCGGCGCGCGCATAGATGCGGCGTTTGTCGCGGCGCTGAAGGAGTGGCTGGCGCGCGGCTGAGCGGGGCGGGCGGGCTTTCCAGGGGCCGGAACCCGCCGAAATGTTTCGCGTGCGAAACAAATTTCTGTAAGGCATTGAAATCATTAAAGCGGACTGAGCGCGAAACGTGGGGTGATCCCGTCAGAGCCGTGCACCGGCGGGCCGAGCGCCAAAGCGCGGCATCAAGGCCGCAGGCCGCCACGTCATCGCCGGACCGCGCCGACGGGTCGGCGATTGATTGACCGCAGCGTGTCGAATGGATCTGGCTATAAGGTGGGAACCATAAAGTGCGCTGAACTCAGATAGGATCGCCACCCCGCAGTCCGGCGGTACCGCGGCTCTTCTCCCGGCAAGGCCATGTGCCGATCACCCCGCCACCGCCTCAGTCCCTTGCATAGACATCTTCGTAGCGGATGATGTCGTCTTCACCCAGATAGCCGCCGGTCTGCACCTCGATCAGCACCATGGGCAGTTTGCCGGGGTTCTCCATCCGGTGCACGGCGCCCAGCGGGATATAGACGGACTGGTTCTCGCTCACCAATTGTTCGGTGCCGTCGATGGTGACCTTGGCGGTGCCGGCCACCACGATCCAGTGTTCGGACCGGTGATGATGGCTTTGCAGGCTCAGCGCCGCGCCGGGATGGACCACGATGCGCTTGACCTGGAACCGCTCCCCGATGGCGAGGCTTTCGAACCAGCCCCAGGGGCGGTGATCCTTGGGGAACTGCTCGGCCTGCTTGGCCGATTGCGCCTTGAGCGCCGCCACCGCCGTCTTGACCTCCTGCGCGCGGGCGGCATCGGCCACCAGCACCGCGTCCGGCATCGCCACCACGATCGTGTCTTTGAGGCCGATCCCTACCACCGGCTGGCCGGTATCCTCGGCCCGCAGCAGGGTGTTCTGACATTCCAGCGCTGTCGCAGGGCCCTTGAGGGCCACGCCGTCGCTGTCCTGCCCGCTTTCGCGCCAGACGGCATCCCAGCCGCCCAGATCGGACCAGCGGCCCTGATAGGGGATCACACTCAGGTTCCGGGCCTTTTCCATGACCGCGTAATCGATCGAGATATCCTCGGCTCCGGCCCAGGGATCAGGCGCGAGCCGGAAAAAACCCAGATCGGATCTGCCGGTGTCGAGCGCCTCGGCAACGGGCGGGATCATGTCCGGTGCGTGAGCCTCGAAGGCGGCAATCATCGCCGCCGGAGAAAACAGGAACAGCCCGGCATTCCACAAAAACCGCCCCGATTGCACCATCCGGGTGGCCTGATCCAAATCGGGCTTTTCCACGAACCGTTCCAGCATCACCGGGACAGGATCGCCGGGCGGGATATCCTCGGCCAGTTCCAGATAGCCATAGCCCGTTTCAGGCTGGGTCGGCTGAATGCCAAAGGTGATCAGCGTGCCCGCGCCCGCGGCTTCCGCCCCGGCCTGAATGGCGGCACGGAAGGCCTGCGCGTCGGGGATGACGTGATCGGATGGGGCCACCAGGATCAGGCTGTCGGGATCGCGCGCCTGTTGCCAGAGCGCCGCGGCCAGAACTGCGGGCGCGGTGTTGCGCCCCTCAGGCTCGATCAGGATGGCACCGGGGTCGATGCCGATCTCTGTCAGCTGTTCGGTTACGATGAACCGGAAATCGGAATTGGTCAGGATCACCGGCGGGGCGATCCCCTCTCCGGTCAATCGCAGGGCCGAGGCCTGAAACAAGGTCTGCTCCCCGGTCAGCGGCACGAATTGCTTGGGATAGCTTTTGCGCGACAGGGGCCAGAGCCGGGTGCCAGAGCCACCGCACAGAAGAACCGGAGTGATCATGATATGGGATCGCCTTGCTGCTTGATGCTGTCTCTTGCTACTGGCACAGGGCGGTTGTGACAACCAATGAGAGGCCTTTCGCAAACATGCTATGGGGGTAAGCAACGGAGCTGCCCGATAACGTGAGACCGGCGGTTTCGGGACGGCGAACGAGGTGGGTGGTGACGGTCAGATCGGCTTGTGTCTCGTGGGCTTTGCAAAGGTTCCGCTTGCCAAGCCCTGAGCACCATCCCGCCAACACAAGTGACCTTGCCCCGCTGAAGTGGTCGCCCTCTTACGGGCCGGACCGCAGGATGTGATGGGTATGGCCCGCGTCCAGCGGTCCATCCGGACGTGATACCGTCCCGTCCGCCCAGGTGATTGACAGCCGTTGTACCGATTGGGCCGCCCCCAGGCCGAAATGCACGGTTGGCGCATCAAAGGACATGAACCCGCCGCCCAGCTGGATCTCGCGGCGCTGCACGCGGCCGGTCTCGTCCTCGATCTCGATCACCGCGCCGATGCCGTCGCGGTTGCCGATGTGATCCTCCAGCGCAAAGGCGATCACGTTGGCGCCCTGCGCGTTGTTGCGAAACAATGTGATCGGCCCGTTCACCGGATGGGTCAGGATATCGAGATCGCCGTCGCCGTCCATGTCGAAGGCCACCGCCGAGGCGGTCATCAGGTAATCCTCCAGCCCGAAGGGGCCGGAGGCTTCGATGAAATTGCCCGCCCCGTCATTGAGGAAAAACAGGTTCGACGGGCTGACCTCGTTCGGGACCCAGGTGCCGTTGACGATATAGACATCCAGATCGCCATCCAGGTCGAAATCCTCGATCTTGGTGTCCCAGCTCCAGCCGCCCACATCCAGGCCGCGGGTCTCGGCGGTATCGGCATAGACCTCGCCCCGGGCCTCAAGCAGCACGTTCGAGCGCAGGATCTGCGGGATCGAGGCCGCGGCCTCGGCCGCCGTGATCGGGCGGGGGGGCAGGAAATGCAGCGTGCAATAGGATTTGGCGATGGGCTGCGCCGCGGGGATCAGGTCGCAGATCTGAGGGTTATTCTGCTGGATCGCCAGATCCTTGACCAGCATCGCCTTGCATTCGGTCTGATAGCGCCCCGTCAGGTCCTGACAGCGCGCCGCATAGGTCGGATCGAAATTATTGCCCGATCTGTACCAGGTCTTGATCTCCATGTTCTGCGCGCAGGTCGCCCGCGCGTCGGGGTTGCGGATGCCATCGCAATAGATCTCGAGCGGCTGCATCTTGAGCGTTTCCGACACGCCCGACGAGCGCCCCGAGATCTGCGCCAGATACACTTCGGGCAGGCCATTGCCGGTCAGGTCGTCGGATTTGACCGCCATGGTGGTGGTGGTGGTTTGCGGGATCAGCCCGTCCTGATAGGTGACCGGATCGAACCCGCCCGCGCCATCGCCCAGGTAAAAGGCATCCGGGATCTCGAAATCATTGCCGACCAGCAGATCGGCGAACCCGTCCCCGTTCATATCGGAAAACAGGATCGACAGCGTCTCTCCGGGGATCGCGGGCAGATCCAGATAGGCCGCGCCGGTCAGTTGGCCCGCCTCGTTCCACAGGATGCGGTTGCGCGCCTCGTCGCCCGGCACCCGCCGGTACCAGCCCGCCGTCCAGTTGCCCAAAGCCACATCCAGATCGCCGTCGCGGTCGGGATCGGCAAAGCTGAGCGCCATGGCCATCACCGCGTCCGGGCGGTTGGCCACGGGTTGCGGATTGGCGGTGTCCAGCGTGCCGCTCTGGTTCAGAATCAGATAATTGCCCGCCCGGTAGGTTGCCACGAACAGATCGCGCCAGCCGTCATTGTCGATATCCACCAGCACCGCGTTGAAGACCGGCATTGCCTCCAGATCGCCCAGGGGCAGGGGGCTGCGGTTGAACCGGCCGGTGCCATCATTGTCATAGATGTAAAGCCCGGCTTCGGTCGAGGCGATCACCAGATCGGTATCGCCATCCCGGTCGATATCGCCCGCGGCCAGGCTGCGTCCCTCCCAGAACGGGGGCCACATGTCGCGAAAGGAAAACTCCAGCGGCTTGTCGATGCCAACCTCGGCGGCCTCGATCCGGGTAAACGGGGTCTTGGGCGGGCGGGGGCGGAGCGAAAGGGCGCGATGTCATGCAGATCGGGCGATCGGACGAGATGTCTGTGTCCTCTGCGGCGGGGGGCAGAAGGCACCTGTGTCCAGGGCCCGGAGAAGGCCGGGCAACCCGCGTGGGTTGGGCTGTGGGGTGTCTTGGGGGCGTTCTGCAGGGCCGCGGACAGACCACACGGGTGAAGACAGCAAGCCGGTGGGCGACAGGCGCCGCGGGTGTGAGCAGCGCCCCCCCCC
>NZ_JAAWWD010000101.1 GCF_021404545.1 Aestuariivita sp. | reverse complement strand
GGTAGCTGGGGCGCTCCCGCTCGACGCCGGCGTCACAAAGGACGGACAGGGCTACGTTGGTGTCGTCGCGGTGTCCCCGGATCGTGAGTAGTGGGCTAATTACTCGGGTCTGCCTTGCGTTTTACGTGGGGGGATAACATCCCTTCTCGGCGGCCGCCCGCATCTCAGCGACGCGCTGCGACTCATCGAGCTTGTTCATCACGCGGTCGCTGGCGAAGAGCGGCGAGAAATAGGTGAAATGCTCCAGAACCGTGAAATAGGGCATGATCTCGTAGAACTTCTGCGATTTGATGAATGAGGTGCCGTTATCCTCCCCTTCAACCGTGCCGGTCTGAAGCGCAGTTGGCGTGTCGGCCCAAGGCAGCGGAATGGGGGCCGCGCCAAATTCCTCGTAGGTGTCGATCATCCCCTGGTTCTTGGGGACACGCACCTTGAGCCCCGCCAGGTCCTCGACCGAGGCGATTGGACTTCTGGAATTGTAGAAATCGCGATCCCCAACAAAACCGTAGGTCAGCAGATGCCCGTTTGTCGCGGCCTGAAGCTGCGCGGCGAAATCGCGCCCAACCTCACCTTCGAGCACGCGGTAAGCATGCTACTTGTTTTGAAAGATGTAGGGCAGAACGAACGCGTCCATCAGCGGAAAATGCGGTGAGATGTTGTTACCGGTGATAACGAACATATCCACGGTTCCAAGCTGCATCGCCTTGAATGCCTCGTCCTCGCCCATGAGCTGGCCGCAGCAGCGCACCTTCACGTCAACGCTGCCTTCGGTATATTCCTCAACCAGCTCCTCGAACTTGTCGGCGAGCACGGCATAGGTGCTGGTCTCGGAGGCCGCATAGCCGGGATTGATGGTGACGTCTTGCGCCGAGGCCGTGCCCGCGACAACGGTCAGGGCCGCAAGTGGCCCGGCGAAGATCTTAAAGGGTGAATGTTACATGATCGCTCCCGGTTGCATATGGAATTTTTGTTTTTGTTATCCAATCAGGGTAGCCGGGCTAGGCCTGCAAGTATAAAATCAATTGATTAGTTTCTGATGCATAAAAGGTATCATGAAAATCGGTCTGCGCCATATCCGCTATTTTCTGGTCCTTGCTGAGGACTTGAATTTCCGACGCGCCTCGGAACATCTTCACATATCGCAACCCGCCCTCACCCGCACGATCCAGCACCTTGAGGCGGAGTTGCAGGTTACGTTGTTCGACCGTTCACAGAACTTCGTGCGCC
>NZ_JAAWWD010000060.1 GCF_021404545.1 Aestuariivita sp. | reverse complement strand
AAACCGGTTGTCTGCCGAAGCGGCCCCCCGAACAGCCCCTTCAGGGTGAGGCCCGCCTGGATCGCAGCATCACTGAAACTCTGTTGCCGGCCGCGCTTGCCGCTCGGCGGTGGCACCCGAACCATCTCCGGATCAAACCAAATCGATAGCGATCCGCGTCGCTTCAGGCTGTCATTGTAAGCCGACCAGTTCGTGGTCTTGTGCTTTGTAGGGGCCCAACTGCTCATGCCCTCCAGCTATCATGCTGGATTCACGGGATGAATCCCTAGCGGGATTTGTGCAACAAAGCCGTATAGATCGAATAGTGAGGGCTATCACACTTGGACGGAAGCTGAGATTGCGCAATTTACTGCTCGGCACCCAGCCGGAACCAAAGCTCACCTTGCGTTAACACTCATGCTCTGCACGGGTCAACGCAAGTGTGATGCAGTGCGGATGGGCTGGAAGGATGTTTCTGACGGCAGAATTTCGGTCCTACAGCAAAAGACGAACACCCCGCTGATGATCCCATTGGCATCAGAACTCAAGGTTGCGATTGAAGGGTTGCCAAGGGATGCACCTGCATTTGTAACAACAGAGTACGGCAAACCGTTCGCGGTTGCAGGCTTTGGCAACTGGATGCGGAAGCGATGCGATGAGGCCGGTTTGCCTAAGTGCACATCCCATGGCCTACGCAATGCATGTTCTGTGCGTTTGGCCGAAGCAGGCTGCACGCTGCACGAGATCAAATCTATTACCGGCCACAATTCTGATGCGGAAGTTCGGCGCTACACGCAGAAATCCGATCAGATGCGGCTTGCGGATAATGCGTTGGACAAGCTTCAACGGACCGATGGAAACCCAAGATTCGCTAACCACCCTGATAGGGCTAGCAAGCACGAGGAATATCCCCATGAAACACAACAAAAAAAGATGGAAGTGGCAGCCCGTAGGGGAATCGAACCCCTCTTTCCAGGTTGAAAACCTGGCGTCCTAACCGATAGACGAACGGGCCACGCTGGTCGTGAGCGCGTGATTATGGAATCGTAGCCCCGCGTGCAAGCGGAAATTTGCACCGGTCTGCATATTTTAGGTCGCTCAACCTGTGGCGGGGGCGGCGTCCTCCAGGCGCATCTGCACCCTTTGACGCCCGCCCCAATGATTGATCTCCAGCCGACCTGCCAGATGATAGCGCGCGCCGTCGCCGGAACTCAGGCGCGGACCCAGATCGCCCTCGAACGCGCCGAAACAAATCGCGTCCAGACCCCCGCCCATGCCATCCGAAAGGGTCAGTTTCAGATGGTTCTCGCCCACGCGTTTGGCAAAGCGCACCGCTATGTCGGGCAGGGCAAACCTGGGACCGGGGGCGCCTGCGCCATAGGGGCCTGCCTGCTCCAGCGCTGTGATCAGGTCCGGTGTGGCGGCCTGAGGCAGGAGCGCGCCATCCAGGCGCAGATCCGCAGGACCGCCCATGCCCGCGCCTTGTTTGGCCAAAAGCGTGCCGAGCCGCGCCATCGCAGGCTCCAGCTGATCGCGTGCCACGGTCAGGCCCGCCGCCATCCGGTGGCCGCCGCTCTTGATCAGCAGCCCCTCCTGCGCCAGGCGCTGGATTGCCGCGCCCAGATCGACACCGGCCACCGACCGGCCGGAACCCTTGCCTTCGTCGCCGTCAAACCCGATCACGACGGCGGGGCGGTTTGCAGCCTCCTTGAGCCGCGCCGCCACGATACCGACGACGCCCGGGTGCCAGCCCTCGCCAGCCGCCCAGACCAGCGGTGCCTCCATCCCGCGGATCTCGGCCTGGTCCATCGCGGCAGCGCGCACCTGCGCCTCGATCTCGCGACGCTCGGCATTCAGCTCTTCGAGCCGGTCTGCCATGGCGGCGGCCTCGTGGCTGTCGGCGGTGGCCAGCAGCCGTGCGCCCAGATCGGCCTGCCCGATCCGACCGCCCGCATTCACGCGCGGCCCCAGCACAAACCCAAGGTGATGGGCCATCGGCGCGGTATCCAGCCGCGCGGCATCCGCCAAGGCGACCAGCCCGGGCCGCTCACGCCGCCCCATCACTGTCAGGCCCTGCCGGACCAGTGCCCGGTTCACACCTGTCAGCGGGGCCACGTCGGCCACCGTGGCCAGCGCGACCAGATCCAGCAGCGCCATCAGATCCGGGCCGCGTGATCCGGCCTCGCGCATTTGCCGCCCGGCCTCCACCAGCATCAAGAAAACCACTGCCGCCGCACAAAGATGCCCCAGATCACCGCTCTCGTCCTGCCGGTTGGGATTGACCACCGCAAGGACAGGGGGCAGCGTCTCGCCTCCCAGGTGGTGATCCAGAACCACCACATCCGCCCCTTGCGCGGCGGCCAGCGCGTCATGGCTCAACGTACCGCAATCGACACAGAGGATCAGGTCGTGATCGCGCGCCAGTGCCTGCATCGCAGGCGCGTTGGGGCCATAGCCCTCGTCGATGCGGTCGGGAACATAAAGCGTTGCAGACAGACCCAGCGCCCGCAGCCACCAGATCAGCAGCGCGGCCGAGCTGCCGCCATCGACATCGTAATCGGCAAAGATCGCGATCCGTTCGCGCCGCGACACGGCCCCGAGAAACCGGGCCGCCGCGATCTGCATATCCTTGAGCCCGCGCGGGTCGGGCAGAAGGTCCTTGAGGCGGGGGTTGAGATAGGCCGCTGCATCCTCTGGCGCCACGCTCTGGCGGGCCAGGACCTGGGCCACGGGGTGGGGCAGGTCACAGGCCTGGACAAGCGCCTCTGCCGCGCGTTCGGTCTCTATGTCCGGGCCGATCCACCGGCGCCCGGTGATCGACTGTTCAACCCCGAGAAACGCCAAGACAGCCCCCTGTATTAGAGTCGCGAATACCTCTTGCGGGCGCTCAGCTTACCGGAGTGCGGTATTCCATGCGCCGCACCGATCCGGTTTTCGACCGCATCAGCAAAGTCTCGGTTGTGACCCAGCCGGGTTCGCGCCGGATCCCGCTTAAAAGGTTGCCACCCGTTACACCGGTGGCGGCAAAGATCACGTCCTGGGTCACCATCTCGTCGCGGGTATAGATCCGGTCGAAATCGGTGACACCCGCACGGGTTGCGCGATCTCGTTCGTCATCGTTGCGGAACACAAGGCGCGTAAAGATCTGGCCGCCCATGCATTTGAGCGCTGCTGCCGCAAGCACGCCTTCGGGCGCGCCGCCGGTGCCCATATACATGTCGATGCCGGTCTTTTCTGCCTCGGCACAATGCATGACGCCGGCCACATCGCCATCAGTGATCAACCGGATCGCCGCCCCGGTGGACCGCACATCAGCGATCATCGCTTCATGCCGGGGCCGCTCCAGAATGCAGACGGTGATGTCAGAGGGTTTGCAGCCCCGCGCCGCGGCCAGCGCCGCCACCCGCTCGGATGGGCTCATATCCAGGCTCACGACACCGTCGGGATATCCCGGCCCCACAGCCAGCTTGTCCATATAGACATCCGGCGCATGCAGCATCGAGCCGCGCGGCCCCATCGCGATCACCGTCAGCGCGTTGGGCATGTCCTTTGCGGTCAGCGTCGTGCCCTCCAGCGGGTCGAGCGCGATGTCCACGCCGGGTCCGTTCCCGGTGCCCACCTCTTCGCCGATATAGAGCATCGGCGCCTCGTCCCGCTCGCCTTCGCCGATCACCACGACGCCCGCGATATCGAGCAGATTGAGCTGTTCGCGCATCGCATTCACCGCCGCCTGATCGGCGGCCTTTTCATCGCCCCGGCCGATCAGCGTCGCCGAAGCCAATGCGGCCTGTTCGGCCACCCGCGCCAGGCCCAGCGACAGCATCCGGTCGTAAAATTCAATGTCCTTGGTCATAAAAATTGTCCCCTTTGGTTTTGTCCGGGCTCAAAGCGTCGGGTTCAGAGATGTTCGATCCGAAGCGCCACGGGCGCACCCGCCACCACATCGGTCTGTGCCATTGCGGTCAGCGCCTCGTCCAGCGCCACGCGCGAGGTCCGGTGTGTGACGATCAGAACCGGTGCGGTGGTGTCGTCATGGCCATATTGGCGCATCCGGTCGATCGAGACACCCGAGTTGCCCAGGATCGTCGCGATCTTCGCCAGCGCGCCGGGTTTGTCCAAAAGCGCCATGCGCAGATAGAACGGCGCGGGCAGTTCGGATCGCGCGCGTGTGGCCTCCTGAAGGGTGTCTGCGGGTTGGCCAAAGGTCGGCTGGCGCAACCCGCGCGCCAGATCGCAGACATCGCCCATCACCGCGCTGGCGGTGGGCCCTTCGCCGGCCCCCGGGCCGCGCAGCACGATCTGTTCGACCGCGTCGCCTTCGATCACGACCATGTTGGTGCCGCCTTCGAGCTGCCCGAGAGGAGAGTTCGCAGGCACCAGGCACGGCTGCATGCGCTGTTCCAGCCCGCGCCCGGTACGTTGTGCCACGCCCAACAGTTTGATGCGAAAGCCCATATCGGCGGCGGCGCGAATATCCTCGATGGTGACGCGCTCGATGCCTTCCAGTTCGATCCCGTCGAAATCGGGGCGCGCGCCAAAGGCGATGGCCGACAGGATCGCCAGCTTGTGCCCGGCGTCGATCCCGCCCACATCGAGCGTTGGATCGGCCTCGAGATAGCCCAGCCCGTCAGCCTCGGCAAAGGCCGCGTCATAGCTGAGGCCTGCCTTTTCCATCCGGGTCAGAATATAGTTGCAGGTGCCGTTCATCACCCCCATCACGCGGCTGATCTCATTGCCGGCCAAGCCCTCGGTCAGGGCCTTGATCACCGGGATACCACCGGCGACGGCGGCCTCATAGCGGATTGCGCGGCCTGCCGCCTCGGCCTCTTCGGCCAGGGCTTGACCGTGAATGGCCAGCATCGCCTTGTTGGCGGTCACCACGTCCTTGCCTGCGCGCAATGCGGCCTCGACCGAGGCTTTGGCAGCCCCTTCGGTGCCGCCTATCAGCTCGAGATAGACATCGACATCGTCCCGCGTGGCCAGAGCGACCGGGTCATCCTCCCATTCATAACCCGCAAGCGCGACGCCGCGATCAGTGTCGCGGTTCCGGGCCGACACTGCCGAGATGACGAACTCGCGCCCGATCCGCGCGCGCAGCAGTTCGGCTTTCTGGCGGATGATCTTGACGACGCCGATGCCGACCGTTCCCAGGCCTGCAATGCCAAGGCGAAGCGGTGCTGTCATGGGGATCCTTTCGGAATTGAGGGGCGGGGCTTTGCCTTCCTCTAGCCGGTCGCGCGGGTGCGCGCAACAGGTCGCTCAGTCGGAGATGGTGTCCCCGTCCAGGCGGTCGCGGAGCGCGGGATCGATCCCGCTGCCCTGCAACCGATTGGCGCGGGCCTGCAATCCGGCGACCCGCGCATCCAGCCGATCGATGCGGTCCTGATCGGTTTCAGCCGCGTCCGTGGGCGCGCCCAGGATCTGCTCTATCGGAACCAGCGTGGGGAACTCCGCCCTTGCCAGGTCTGGCCGACTGGTGACCGGCAGTTCGGGCGGATCGGTGCACGCGGCAAGCAGCCCCGTCGACAGGCAGCCCAAAAGCAATATCCGGATCGGGAGGGCGGAAAAACGTATCATACCGTTGGTGATGCCCCAGCCTGCGCGCCAGCGCAAGCAGGGCTTTTATCTGAACGGCCGTTCAGTTAGCCTTTGTTTCATGGCTCGTACCGCTGGTTCCCATTCCGACATCACCGGCCCGCGCATCCGCGCGGCCGCGTTGAGGCTTTTTGCGCAAAACGGCTATGCCGCCGTCTCCATGCGCCAGATCGCGGCTGAGGTCGGCGTACAGGTCGGCGCGCTTTACAACTATACCCCCGACAAGCAGTCGCTCCTCTATACACTGATGGAGGAGCATATGGCCACGTTGCTGACCGCGTGGCGCGAAGCGCCCAAAGGGCTGAGCCCGCTTGAGCGGCTGGAGGCGTTCACCCGGTTTCATATCCGTTTCAATCTGGAGCGGGCCGACGCGGTCTTTATCTCGTACATGGAACTGCGCAACCTGACCGGCGAGAATTTCGCCGCGATCGAGGCGCAGAGGCGGGCTTACGAAACGGCGCTGGAAGGCATTCTGAGCGAGGGCGTGCGCGCAGGCGCCTTTCGGGTCCAAGATCCCAAGGTCGCCTCCTTGGCGCTGATCGCGATGCTGACAGGGGTCAACACCTGGTACCGGGCGGGCGGGCGGCTGTCGCTGGAGGATGTACAGACCATCTATTGGGATATGGCGCGGCAGATGGTGGCGGCAGACCTGGGCGGTTCGAGCCTTGGAACCGGTGCCCAACAGGGGACCTGAGGCCGTGCATGCCTGTGCTGATCAATGCCCGAACCGATGGTGTTGCCGTTGCGATCCTGCGATCTTGCGGCCCCGATCAGCGCTGCTGGTTGTGAGCTGGTGTTTGGATGAGGTGTGATCTGGACCCGCGAAAAGGGAAGGGGCGCCGAACCTGCCTTCGGCGCCCTGCGAGGGTCAATGGGTGGGCTGGATGAACGTCCCGTTCTGCAAATCCCGCATGGCTTGCTCCAGCTCGGCCTGGGTGTTCATCACGATGGGGCCGTGCCAGGCGACGGGCTCGGCGATGGGCGCCCCGGAGATCAGCAGAAACCGCACCCCGTCCGGACCTGCCTGGACGGTCACCTCATCGCCGGTGCCAAAGCGGATCAACGTGCGGTTGCCCGAAAGGTCGCGAATGTTCAGCTCCTCGCCGCCGACTTCCTTTTCCAACAGAACCCCCGAGGGCGCGGATGCATCGGCAAAGGCCCCCGCGCCGTCGAACACATAGGCAAAGGCCCGGCGGTAGGTGTCGATCCTGAATGTCTTTCGCACCCCTGCGGGGACGAAGATGTCGAGGTATTGCGGGTCTGCCGCGATGCCGTCGACAGGGCCGGTCTTGCCCCAGAACGCGCCCACGATCACTTTGACCCGCGTGCCGTCATCGTCGATAACCTCGGGGATCTGCGTGCCGTCGATGTCCTGGTAACGCGGTGCAGTCATCTTCAGCGCCGATGGAAGGTTGCCCCAAAGCTGAAAGCCGTGCATCTGCCCGTTTGCGTTGCCATGTGGCATCTCCTGATGGAGGATGCCGGATCCGGCTGTCATCCATTGCACCGATCCGGCCTGCAAGGTGCCTGTATTGCCCAGGCTGTCGGCATGCTCCACCGTGCCGTCCAGCACATAGGTGATCGTCTCGATGCCGCGATGGGGATGCCAGGGAAAGCCGCGCTCAAAGTCTTGTGGACGATCGTTGCGAAAATCGTCGAACAGCAGAAAGGGATCGAGCTCGGAGGGATCCTGAAAGCCGAAGGCACGGTGCAGTTTGACACCGGCCCCTTCGAGGGTGGGGATGGCCTTGCGGGCCTCCAGAGTGGGTCGGATGGACATGGGAATGCTCCGGGTTTTCTGTTTGATAAGGAGATAGGGCGCGGTGGGTCCGCTCACAATTCTGCCGCCGCGCACCGCAGATGTGCCCGGCTGCACAGCGGGAGGGGTTTCGGATCGGCTGCGCCGATCCGACCGGCGCGGGGGCTGCGCCCCCGCGCGTGCCCCGATCGATTTCGGATGGGTGGTTTTTGGGGACACGACGCGGATCAGACGCGATGCGGGCAGCGCACGACCCTGCGCACAGCCATATGGCGCTGAGGCTGCCTGCCTCCCGTCATGCAAGGGTTCTTCGAGGAATGCGCCATCCGGTGGCGCGTGCAATGCGTCTGTCTCTTTGCGGAACTGAGGGGAACTGAGTACGCCTCCGGCGCCGGTCGTTGGATATCCAGGAGTGCCGAAAAGCCGACCTTGCACAGAAAAAGCGCTGGATCCCGGGCGGAGCCGCCCCGTGGCGTTGGGGGGCTGGATGCGGAACGCGAAACGCCAGATGCACGGGCCCGCCTCGCACCGTCTCCGCCGTGGGCCGGTGACGGGTCGGCCGGAATCTGGTGATACATGGCAGCCCGGCACCGCCGCGCAATGGTTCCTCGCCGTCCCGGATTGGTCGGTGGGCGTGCGGGGTCGGCATTGTCCGCGGGCCTCCACCTGCGGTCGCCGGGCTTTGCGCGCGTTCGGGACCTGGCAAATAGGGCTGTCACCCGCGCCAGTTCCGCGTTAGATCCCGCTCATAGAGCAGGGGATAGGCCGGGGATGTCAGACGAAATTCATGCCAGGATCGAGGTGTCGCAGCCGCGCCGGTGGTTTGGCGTTGGCATGCTGCTCTTTCTGGGGGCGCTGTTGATCTATGTGGCCCTGGCCACGCCGCCCACGTTTGAGTGGCAGATCTTTCTGATCGTGACCGGTGCGGGCGCGCTCTGGATCGGTGACAAGATGCGACGGGCCACCGCCGGGTCCATCGAGATGACCGATGACGTGATCCGCGATCACAACGGGGGCCTCATCGCCCGGCTGGACGAGATCGAAAATGTGGAGCGCGGGTTTCTGGCATTCAAACCCTCGAACGGATTTCTGATCAAGACCCGGACACCAGGGCCTCGCAGATGGGAGCCGGGCCTGTGGTGGCGGGTCGGGCGCAGGATCGGGGTGGGCGGTGTGACATCGGCCTCACAGGCCAAAATCATGTCGGATATGATCAGCGCGCGGTTGATCATGTCCCGCGAATAAGGCGTTGTCCCAGCACGCAGGATCGAGAGGCTGCACCTGAGCCGTGATTTGCGGGTCACCCTCAGTGGAGGAGCGTGTCTTGGCAGATGGCCAAGACGGGTTGTCCTGCCATGTGACCGCGCGTCCGTTGTGCATTTGCAAGCAGGTGCAGGACGGATGATGCGGCGCAAGGGACCGATAGAGGGTGTGACGGCAGCCTCTCAAAGGCGACGGTGGTGCGCCACGCTTGACGGGGTTTCGGGTCGGCTCCGGTCGCACATGGAGTTCAAACCGGGCATCCCAAAACCGGAGGTGAACGACGCGCCGATAGCCCTGCACGGGACAGGCGCAATGCCTGCCAGGTTGTCACGCCGTGTGATCCATCGTCCGGGCTTCACCTCAGGCACCGCCGCGCGCAAGCGGCCCTCGCGCGCCCTGGCGTCAGGTTCCGTCCTCGAACTTGAGCTGCGGAGCAAAGCGGGGGCGCGTGAAGATGAAATTGTCGAAGGACCGCTCTGGCATTCCAGTCGACACGACGCTCTTCCAGGTGTTCCATGTCTCCACCAGTATCACACGCTCTTCATCTGGCATCACCGGCAACCGGTGCGCGATGTCCGGCAGATCGGCCTGGGTCAGCGGCAGCACACTGCCGCGGGTCTGTGACCAGTCGAAATAAAACATGTCGTCTTCTTCATCCCACCGGATCACCGTGATCCGCATATCCAGAGGGGAATCCGTGCGGGTGAGGTGCTGGGCCAGGGCATACATCGAATCGATATAGGCCGGAGTGATGATCTGCCTTTCGCGTGACAGCAAATCACCGATTGTATAGGCCGCCTTGAGATTGATCGAGCTTTGCCGGTAGCCGTCGAAGAACGCATAGCTTGCCGCATAAGCCCAAAACAGGATCGGGACAATCAGCACGAACTCCACGGTCATGCTGCCCCGCGTGTCATCGCGAAAGCGCCCCAAAAATCGGCGGCATGCTGAAAACAGGCGCATCGTCTTACCTCGGTTCCTGAACGAAGGCCGAGCTGGAAACCAACGCGTATTTGCCGGCCCCGTCCTTGATGATACTGCCGCCCATTCCGATATGCGGCATGAAGGGATCGAACTTGGCGCAAACCCGCATGAACATCAGTTCGTTGCTTTGCGCGTTGTTCACGAATTCGCGGACCGGCTCGACCGGCTGGGACACATCCGCGCAATCGACCGTTGCAGGTGGCGGCGACCAGTTGTTTGGGTCGATCAGGATCATCTCGATCCGCAGGTTATTGGCGCAATCCTGGACAAATCCCGTGCGCTCGCAAATCACGTCGCGAATGTCGTCATGCTGCGGCGCGGTCCCGGTGGCCAGCCGCAGGTCCCGCGCGGTGGCATCGACCGCGCGTTCCAGCATCGCATAGTTGATGTGGATCATGCCCAGTTCCACCGCCCAGAGCATGGTGACGAACATCGGCATAAACAGCACCGCGAACTCAATCGTGGCATTGCCATCCTCTTTGCGGGCAAACCGCCGCATCGCCTTGTGAGCAAAGCGCATCATTGGGTCAGCCTCAGCGCGCGGATCGACGAGGCGATGGCCGAGAACGCGTCCGAGATCTCAAGCCCCTCCACATCAAAGTAATGCGACGGCGAGCTGGCACAGTTTTCCAGCAGTGTTTCGCTTGCATCCGGTGCCTCGAAACCGATGGTGAAGACAACCGTCCCGTTATCCTTGGACGCCCCGCAGATGTTTGTGGTCCGGGTGTTCTTGACCGACCGGCCATAGCTGCTCTGGACGTCATGGTACCAGCGGCTCCAGGCCAGATCGTCGTTCATCCAGGGCTCATAGAGATCCTCAACGATCCATTCCATGGAGGTATAGGCCCAAAGGTCGGGATAGCTGAGTTGAACGGCCGAACCCGGCTGTTCTTCGGTTTCGCACCCGTAGCTCCAGTAGAACCCGTCGAGCCGCCAGTCGCAGACCGTATCGGACCCGTTGCCATAGGGCTGGTCGGCCCATGCGTCGCGGTGCGGAATGAAGTAACGATCGGACGGGGGATCGTAGACAGAGTACTCTTCCTCCTCCGCATTCCACCAGATGTTTGAGGGTCCTTCGCGAAACCCGTCTTCGATGTAATACTGGTTGGTGTTCTGACCATCGGTCATCAACACCACGACCTTGATCGTTTCGGCATCGGTGTGCGCCACGGGCCGGTTTGCATAAGATGGGTCGATTAAACCGACATCCGGGTGCGCCAGCGCCTGCACGATGGGGCGAAACGTGGGATCGACCAGGATCGAGCCCCATTTCATGCCCACGTCGAGCGAGGTGTTGCCATCGGCAAAGAGGTTGTCGATGAAGGTTTTCAGCGTGGTGCGGTCATCTTCGAGCAGCAGGATCTCGCGGCTTGCCTCAGCTTCACAGATCGGGTCGCGGACGAGTTCGCCGGAACTGCCATTGTCGCGCCCGTCGAAATCGTTCCAAGGATCGAAATGCATCGTGCGCTGATAGGCTTCGGTGGTGCTGATCGTGGTGGTGTTGAACTCGTCCGCCGCCCAGTTGATGCAGCGGGAAAAGTTGTGCTCTTCCGACACGTTCAGCTCGTCAAACAGTTCTTCGGGCACCGACACTTGGGTGGCATAGGGCACGATCGAGATGGTGATCGTGCCGGGCACCGAATTGTCGAACATCTCGTCCACGAAATCCTTGGCCGCGACCTTGAGGTTGCTCAGTCGGCTGTGCCGGTTCATCGAGCCCGACACGTCCAGCACCAATGAGATTTCGACCGCGTCGATGTTTTCCTGCGCGGTGCTGGCTGTCGCCACGGCCAGATCGTCGACGCCGGTCATGCGCATGAAGAACGTGGGAAGGGTGCTTTCGGCCGTGGCCGAGACCGTGCGCGATCCAAGCGTATCGGTCACTTGTACATTCGACAACGCGTCCGACAATCCCGCCTTGGCAAAGTAATCCTCGACCACGGCCTGAGGCGAAAGCGGCTGGTCAAGATCGGCAGCGGCCAGAACCGCACGGTCGAGCGTGTATTGCAGATGCGCACGCTCGCGTTCGTGACGCATTGCGTCCACGCCGATACCGACCATCACCATCATGCACATCAACATGAACATACCGAAGATCGTCATCGACCCGGCGTCATCTTTAAAGAACTGACCCGGCCTCCCCGGGCGCCGTATCACGCGATCTGCGCGGTGTGCGGCGTCTTTGAATGTCGTTGTCGTCATGGCCTAGCCTTTCTTGGCAACCAACGCCTCAGCGCGGCGCCGGACACAATACGGCTCAGAACTTATCGTTCTGGAACATGGCGAAAATGGGGCAATTCGCGTTCAAAATAGGGGGTTTAGGGAGGTCTTTTTCAGATAGAACGACCTGATATGACTGATTGTATCAAATCTATCTACAATGCGGCGGAAGCCCGCCGGGTCCCTTCGGGTTTCGGCAAAAATCGGGTTTGCTTAAATCTGTAGCACCCGATTTACCAAACCCTCATAGTGGCCGTGCGATGAGAGGAACCGACTCAGACATCGCCAAGGGGCCGAAGGTCACCGCCAATAGGGACAGAACACATGAACATGAGCATGAAAGCCGAACCCAGTTTCCGTGAAAGCGTGGACCTGATGTTCAATCGCGCCGTGGCGCTGATGGACCTGCCCCCGGGGCTTGAAGAGAAGATCCGCGTCTGCAATTCGACCTATACGGTTCGCTTCGGGGTGCGGCTGCGGGGGCAGATGCACACCTTTACCGGATACCGGTCGGTGCATTCTGAACATATGGAGCCGGTCAAGGGTGGCATTCGCTTCGCCTCGAGCGTGCACCAGGACGAGGTCGAGGCGCTGGCCGCGCTCATGACCTATAAATGCGCCCTGGTCGAGGCACCCTTTGGCGGCTCCAAGGGCGGGCTGCGGATCGACCCGCGGCAATATGATGAGCATGAGCTGGAACAGATCACCCGCCGGTTCGCCTATGAGCTGGCCAAACGCGACCTCATTCACCCGTCCCAGAATGTGCCGGCCCCGGATATGGGCACAGGGGAGCGTGAGATGGCCTGGATCGCCGATCAATATGCGCGGATGAACACCACCGATATCAACGCGCGCGCCTGTGTGACGGGCAAACCGCTGAATGCGGGCGGGATCGCGGGCCGGGTGGAGGCGACAGGCCGCGGTGTCCAATATGCGCTGCGCGAGTTCTTTCGCGATCCGCAGGATATGGCCAAGGCCGGGCTGACCGGCTCGCTCGACGGCAAACGCGTGATCGTGCAGGGTCTGGGCAATGTGGGCTATCACGCGGCCAAGTTCCTGGTGGAGGAGGATGGCGCCGTGGTCATCGGCATCATCGAACGCGACGGCGCGCTCTTTAACCCTCAGGGCCTCGACGTGGAAGCGGTGCGCAACTGGATCGTCGGGCGCGGTGGCGTGACAGGGTTCCCCGATGCCGCCCATACCGCCGAAGGCTCGGTCGTGATGGAAGAGGAATGCGACATTCTGATCCCGGCGGCGTTGGAAGGGGTAATCAATCTCTCCAACGCGGAGCGGATCAAGGCACCGTTGATCATCGAGGCCGCCAACGGTCCGGTCACCGCCGGGGCCGATGACATCCTGCGCCAGAAAGGCACAGTGATCATCCCGGATATGTACGCCAATGCAGGCGGGGTTACGGTGTCCTATTTCGAGTGGGTCAAGAACCTCAGCCACATCCGCTTTGGCCGGATGCAGCGCCGTCAGGAAGAGGCGCGTCACCAACTGGTGATCGACGAGCTGGAGCGGCTGAGCGCCGATACCGGGATCGGATGGACGCTCAGTCCGAATTTCAAGCAGAAATACCTGCGCGGGGCCGATGAGCTGGAACTGGTGCGCTCGGGTCTCGATGATACTATGCGGATCGCTTATCAGTCGATGCGCGAGGTTTGGCACGAGAATGACAGGGTCGATGATCTGCGCACCGCCGCCTATCTTGTCGCGATCGGAAAGGTCGCGTCCAGCTACCGAGCCAAAGGCCTATGACGGACCAGATTTTGACGCAAAATCTGGCCAGAAACTGATGCAGTTTCTGGGGTGCCGCGTCGGCAGTAGCGCGTCAGATTTTGTGTCAAAATCTGCCCCATATTCTGCGTCAGAATTTGGGGCGCGGCGCATCGCCCAGATCCAGCGGTTCAGGCCGCGATCGCCGATCACCCAGATCACGCCATCCCAGCTGACCCATATTGGCCACCAGATCCCGGGTCAGCATCTCATGCAGATGATCCGGACCCCTGGGGCCCAATGCCGCCAGCGCGAAATGCCAGGCGCGGCCGAGCATCACGAAATCCGCCCCCAGTGCGAGCGCCCGGAGGATATCCAGCCCGCCTTCCACCCCGCTGTCAAAAACAATCGGCAAATCAGTTGCCGCCCGGATCGCGGGCAATAGCTTGATCGTTGCGGGGGCCCCATCAAATTGCCGCCCGGCATGGTTCGACACCCAGATCGCATCGACGCCTATTCTGGCCAAGCCGGGACAATCCTCGGCCCGCAGCACGCCCTTGACGATGAACGGCCCGTGCCAGGCATCGCGCAGCCACCGCACATACTCCCAATCGGGCGCTGTGCGCAGCAGGTATCCCACATGCGCCGTGGGCGACAGGTTACGACCCCCAGCAGAGCTGTAGGCGTCCAGCATCCGCATATGCGGCATCCCGCGCCGGGCCATGCCCAGCGCCCAGGCAGGCCGCATGGCCGACTGCGCCAAGAGCCGCGGTGTCAGGCGCGGTGGCTGGGTCAGGCCCGACCTGGTCTGGCGCTCGCGGCGCGACGCGACGGGCACATCCACCGTCAGGACCAGCGTTGCGAACCCGGCCGCGCGCGCACGGGCCAGCATATCGCGCCGGATCTCTTCATCCCTGGGCGGATAAAGCTGAAACCAGGCATGCTCACCCAAATGCGGCTCCAGGTCTTCGGGGCTCTGGCTCGCCACGGTCGACAGCGCATAGGGCAGCCCGTGCCGCGCGGCCGTCCGGGCCAGATGCCCTTCGGCGTCCGGCCAGATCAGGCCGGACATGCCCACCGGCGCCATGCCGAACGGGACGGCCATTTGCCGGTCCAGAAACCGCACCGACAGATCCGGCTTGAACGGCCCGTGCAGGATTGACGGCATCAATCCCACCCGGTCCAAAGCTGCCCGGTTGCGCGCCTTGGTCGCCTCCCGCCCGGTTCCGCTGTCGAGATACTCCCAAACAAACCGCGGCAGCCGCGCCCGCGCGCGCCTTTTCAGATCAACGAGCGCAGGATATCTCGCATGCAGATCCATTACGACGGCCCTTCTTGGGCTATGTGTTTGGTCATGCGACGGCGGTGTTGCTGTCGCGCAGCTTGATCAGATCGAGATCCATCAGCAGCGGGAAATAGGGCAGCGCGGCCTTGATCGCATCGGCCCCCAGGATTTCGTCGCGATATTGGGCGCGGCTGTCATTGGTGTCATGAACCGCGCGGATATAGAAGGGCCGCTGATCGTGCAGAACCCGAACCTGATGCCTGCGCGCGACCTTCTTGTGCGCAAGCAGATAGGGGTTTTTCCGGGTCGCTGTCGGCGCCACCAGAGTCAGCCCCAGATTGGTGAAAGGGGCTGACCGTGGGGCCAGATCCACCCCACCGTCCTCGCGAAAAAGCCCCGTTAGCCCGTCGGCGAACGACAGATAGGCCGCCTCTTGATCCGGGCGCAGACGGGACAGGGCAAAGCCGGCCTCAGCCCGGCAAAGCGCCACGAAATCGGCCGACACCGCGTCGTCGTCGTCCAGAACGATCTGCGCGGAATGGCTGATATCATTGAGCTTGCGCGAGATGTGTTTTTGCAACCAGGCGCCCGCTCGGCCTGGCGGGCGGGCAATGATATGGGTCCGCTCCTCCCCGATCATGTCGTGACACGCCTCGGTTACCAGTCGCGCATGGTCCTCGGGCAGTTCGGTCGAGGTCAGCAGCACCAGCTTGAAATCGGCATCCGTCTGATCGCGCAGAGAGGCGAGGTTCAGCCTCTGGAACAGATCGAACCGCTGTGCCAACCGCGCAGGGTCAAACAGCCGCGCCATGTCCTGACTGTCTTGAGACCGCCACCCGGACAGGCCAAAAAACGAATACCGCGTCTGAAAGAGGATTTGCAGGCCGGGTTTCATGGTGTCTTGTACCTTGGATTTGGCGATCGGATTTGGCAGACGGTATCGCAGGCCGGATCGACCCGGCAAGACCTTGCGAGGTGGTTGTTGCATGGCTTGTCGAACGATGGATACCCGGATCGGAACAATTGGCGAACTTGCGGCTTTTCCTTGGGCCGCGCTGCGGGTAGGATCATGCGTATGAGCAGTTACGATGACATGGACGCCTTTGAAGGGGCCTCGCTGTCGGC
Source organism: Aestuariivita sp. (assembly GCF_021404545.1). Lineage (GTDB taxonomy): Bacteria > Pseudomonadota > Alphaproteobacteria > Rhodobacterales > Rhodobacteraceae > Aestuariivita. Next base: position 166,720 of record NZ_JAAWWD010000060.1, on the reverse strand, counting down.
CCGTGCGATGGGCGCGCGACCGGCCTCGTACCTGGACGGGTTGAACCCTGCCCAACGCGAGGCGGTTGAGCGGCGTGACGGGCCGGTTCTGATGCTGGCAGGCGCGGGCACCGGCAAGACCCGCGCGCTGACCGCGCGGATTGTGCATCTGCTCTCCACCGGGGCCGCGCGCCCCAATGAGATCCTGGCGGTGACCTTTACCAACAAGGCCGCGCGCGAGATGAAGGAGCGTGTGGGGGCGATGCTGGGCCAGGCGGTCGAAGGCATGCCCTGGCTGGGCACCTTTCATGCGATCTGCGTCAAGCTGCTGCGCCGCCACGCCGAACTGATCGGGGTGGAACCGCAGGGCGATCTGATCACCGGCACCGGCGATCGCATCCACCTGAAATCCAATTTCACCATCCTCGATACCGACGATCAGCTGCGCCTTTTGAAACAGCTTGTTGCCGCTTCGGGCATTGATGACAAACGCTGGCCCGCGCGGCAACTGGCCTCCATCATCGATGGCTGGAAGAACCGCGCGCTGACCCCCGACAAGGTGCCCGCCGCCGATGCGGGGGCCTATAACAACAAGGGCGTTGAGCTTTACGCCCAGTACCAGCGTCGCCTGATTGAGCTGAACGCCGTCGATTTCGGTGATCTGCTGCTGCATATGCTCACGATCTTTCAGACGCATGAGGACGTGTTGGACCAATACCGGCGCTGGTTCCGCTATATCCTGGTGGACGAGTATCAGGACACCAATGTCGCGCAATATATGTGGCTGCGCCTGCTGGCGGCCCAGCACAGGAATATCTGCTGCGTGGGCGATGACGATCAGTCGATCTATGGCTGGCGCGGTGCCGAGGTGGGCAATATCCTGCGCTTTGAAAAGGACTTCCCAGGCGCCCATGTGGTTCGGCTGGAGCAGAATTACCGCTCCACCCCGCATATTCTGGCTGCCGCGTCCGGCGTGATCCGGGGCAATGAGGGGCGTCTGGGCAAGGAGCTGTGGACCGACGCGCAGGAAGGCGAGAAGCTCCGTCTGATCGGCCATTGGGACGGCGAGGAAGAGGCCCGCTGGATCGGAGAAGAGATCGAGGCGATGCAGACCGGCACCCGTGGCATGCGTCCTATCGGCCTCAACCAGATGGCGATCCTGGTGCGCGCCTCGCATCAGATGCGCGCGTTCGAAGACCGGTTTCTGACCATCGGGCTGCCCTACCGCGTGATCGGGGGGCCGCGGTTCTATGAACGGATGGAGATCCGCGATGCCATGGCCTATTTCCGCGTCGTGACCTCGCCCGAGGACGATCTCGCATTCGAGCGGATCGTGAACACTCCCAAGCGCGGCCTTGGCGACAAGGCGCAACAGACCATCCAGCGCACCGCGCGCGCCAATGGCGTGAGCCTGGTGGAAGGCGCGCGGCTGGCCGTCCAGGGCGGGTTGATCAAGGGCAAGGGCGGCACCGAACTGGCCCGCCTTGTCGACGATATCGCCCGCTGGGGCCGGATGACCGGCGACACGGACGTGACCCATGTGGAGCTGGCCGAGGTGATCCTCGATGAGAGCGGCTATACCGGCCACTGGCAGGCTGAGAAAACCCCCGAAGCGCCGGGGCGGCTGGAAAATCTCAAGGAATTGGTCAAGGCGCTGGAACAGTTCGAGAATCTGCAAGGCTTTCTCGAACACATCGCGCTGGTGATGGACAACGACAAGACCGACGCGGATGAGAAGGTGTCGGTCATGACGCTGCACGCGGCCAAGGGTCTGGAGTTTCCCGCCGTGTTCCTGCCGGGGTGGGAAGACGGGCTCTTTCCCTCGCAACGCTCCATGGATGAAAGCGGCATCAAGGGGCTGGAGGAGGAGCGCCGCCTGGCCTATGTGGGCATCACCCGCGCCGAGGAGGTGTGCACCATCTCGTTTGCGGGCAATCGCCGGGTGTTTGGCCAATGGCAATCCCAATTGCCTTCGCGGTTTATCGACGAGCTGCCCGAAGACCATGTGGAGGTGCTGACCCCGCCCGGGCTTTATGGTGGCGGGTACGGTGCGGCGGCACCGCCCCTGCGATCGGATCTGCACGAAAAGGCTGCCGAGGCAAATGTCTATAACTCGCCCGGCTGGCGCCGCCTTCAGGCGCGCGCGGGCGAACGTGGCCTGTCGCAACCGCGCGAGACGCGCAATACCGTGATTGACGCCACCGCCATGTCGGCCTTTACCGTGGGCGAGCGCGTGTTTCACCAGAAATTTGGCTATGGCGCCGTCACCGGGATCGAAGGCGACAAGCTGGAGATCGCATTTGAGAAGGCGGGCACTAAAAAGGTCGTGGCCTCCTATGTTTCGGCCAGCGACGATATCCCGTTCTAGCATGCAGGCTATCGGGTCAATCTATTGCGCTCTGCCTCCATGCAGCGCCCACCCTTGCCAGGTTTGCGCAAATCCGGCACAAACCCGGCCACGCGTAACAGCCATCCGAGGGTCCTGATTTGCCATCGTAATACCCGGTCTCTGACGTAACCCCACGATTGCGCCCGCAGGCTTTGCGCCCGGGCGCGCCTTTTTCGTGCGCCGGGTGATCGGGTCGAGACCGGTTTGGCAATCCTTCATCAGATGCCTTTCGCACAGGTCGTCCTGATCGCGCGCATTCTCGTTTTGTATTGCCATGCCAAGCGCCGTTTTGGTGCTCTCTGCTGTCGCTCCGGCTCACGTCCGTTCCAAGGATCTGACCTCCATGACCGGAGCTTTCCGACAAATCTGGGTTATCCAGCCCACAACCCCACCCGGCCCCCTGCGTCACTGCGCGACCTGCGGGACGACCCGCCCCTTCCATCCCAGCGGCAAGGTGAGGCTGAACGCCAATGGCCGCAAGCTCGATGCCTGGCTCATCTATAAATGCACAACTTGCGATCGCACCTGGAACTGCCCGGTTTATGAGAGGGTGACCCTATCCGATCTCGCATCGCAGGAGCTTGACGCAATGCATCTGAGCGCCCCTGCCTGGGTGTGGCGTCACGCGAATGACCTCAGCGTCCTGAGACGTCACTGCGACCGGATCGAGACCAGCGCCGAGGTAACAGTGCAGCGCAGCGTGGCAGACGGGCCGTCGCGGGACTGGAGCATTCTGCACCTCGACCTGCGCGTTCCATGCCCCACGGGCTGCCGTCTGGACCGGCTGTTGGCGCGGGAGGTGGCGCTGAGCCGTGCGGGGTTGCGCGCGATGGTTCGGACCGGAGGGCTTAGAACGCCGAAAGGAGCGAAGGGCCTGCGCCACGCTCTGACCGGCGATACATGGGTCGCTTTTGTCGCGCGGGATCTGCACCGCGCGCATCGAGACCATCTCACGCGTGTGCTTTGTCCGGGACCCGCCTAGCGCGGCGCCAGAAAAGAGAAACGGCGACCCCAGGGAGGTGGGGCCGCCGCTTCATCTGCGCACCAACCCGAGGGAGGAGGAGAGGGCGATGCGCGTCAAGGACACCGAAACCAGGGAGGAGGAGAGGCCCCGGTGCCTGTCTCGTGTCGGGCGAGCCCGACTGAATAAAAAGTGCGGCGGCATCTAGGGAGGAGAAGCGATGCCGCCGCAGATTACAGACCCCAAGGGAGGAGGAGATGGGGCCTGATCCCGTTTAACTCTCAAGTGCGGCCTGCCAGGCCACACGTTTCAATTCTGACCGATGCAGACCAAGATCGGCCAGCTCGCGGTTTGACAACGCCGATATCTCGGCAAGCGTCCGACGATACAGCCGCCACCGGGCGAACTGGGTCCGCTTGGCCGCAACAAACGCCACCAGACGCGTCTCGCCCTTGGGCGTGATCTGCAAAATCTGGGTCAGCGTTGTCATCGTGCCACTCCATCTGGTTGCGTGTCGTCTCGTTGGGTTAGAGAATAGGATCATGCTGCGGCTGCACAATACCTACATGAGAAATGCTGCTATGCAGAAAATGCATGGATTGGGTGCATCTTTTTTCATCGGGCGGCTTTGTTTGCGGGCAACCGGGCGGCCCCCTTCTCAGGCGGCAGTCCGAACGCCTTTTAAAGAGGCGTCTGGCGGTCCCGATGGGCGATCTGCTGACCAACCGGGCGCGGCGGCGATGCGCCCGCAGCGAGTCGGGCGCAATGGTTAAGGCGCAGATCTGCGGCCCAGGCGTCGACTCTCTCAAGGCGCGCGGCACTGGCGCCGTGCCGGGCAGCGGGGAGGAGAGATGCCGCCGGATCGGCGGGCGCGTTGGCCTGCATCCTATTGGATCAGCACGATGGATAGCGGTCTGTCACGCGAGCATCGCGCGGGCCCGTAAGACACGGGAATTCGTGGGACCGGCGGGACCGCATGGGCGATCACGGGCGTTCCCATCAATTCCGGATGCGAATCACGGGTGAATCTGCCGTGTTTGGTGCGAAAACAGCCGCGAGGACTCCAATTCCTGCCCGGAGTTGACCATTCGTGCAAAATATACGGGATTTCGTGGGACGGTTCAGCCTCAGCGCATGTGATCAATATATAGTGGTCGGGATGAAAGCAATCGCAATTTGTGAGGTGATCTCTCCAAATTCGAGCGCAATCTGCCTATTATCAATCTCGCCTTCTAAGAGGTGATCGCAAAATTCCCACAAATTCTTGTTGATTTCCATGAATTCCCATGGCATCCCTGTTGCATCGGATGAGGACGAGGCACACGGGGCACCAAACGACCCCAAACTCAAAAACAAGGTTTCATACAGGCAGCCGCTCTTCATCAGACACAGAGATCCGGCGCGCGGGCGAGCAGACATCCCCCCAGGTGGCGCGCGCAGCTGGACAACCCGCAAGGCGGGACGAGGGCGGCGGGTTGATCAATGGCAGCTGATCAACCCGTCGTTTTCATTTTCGGGGGCAACACGGTGCGGGGGCGCGAAAGGGACAGGGACCTTGGCAAAAAGGTTCAGAGGCGAAAGCCACCACAAGGTGGATGGCAAGGGCAGGGTGTCTATCCCGGCCACGTTTCGCCGTGTCCTCGAAGCGTCGGACCCGAACTGGGAAACCGGCAAGAACCCCGAACTGGTCATTGTTTATGGCGATCATCGCCGCAGCTATCTGGAATGCTACACCATGCAGGCCATTGATGAGCTGGACGAAAAGATCGACCGCCTGCCGCGCGGCTCGAACGAACGCAAAATGCTGCAAAAACTGTTTCAGGGCCAATCCTTGCCGACCTCTGTCGATGAGACCGGGCGGCTGGTGCTGACGGCCAAACTGCGCCAGAAAATCGGGCTGGAGGATGAGGCCTTCTTCATTGCCGCAGGCGACACGTTCCAGATCTGGAAGCCGGAAACCTATGAACAGGAGGAGCTGGCCCGGACCGAGGCCTGGCTTGACGAGTTGCCCGACGATGTGGATCCACTCATCTATCTCGACGGCGTCGGAGGGGGTTGAGGCGATGGCGGCGGCAGAGCGCCTCGACGATCCCGTCCCCCATATCCCCGTCCTGCTGCGCCCGCTGATCGCGGCGGTCGCACCTGTCACCGGCGTATGGCTTGATGGCACCTTCGGCGCGGGGGGCTATACCCGCGCGCTGCTCGATGCGGGGGCCGCGCGGGTGATCGCGGTGGATCGCGATCCGCTTGCCTTTGAGATGGCGGCTGCCTGGGCGGGCCAATATGGCGACCGGCTGGTGATGCGGCAGGGCGTGTTCTCGACACTCGACGCATATGGATCGGACCTTGACGGTGTGGTTCTGGATCTGGGCGTGTCGTCAATGCAGTTGGATGAGGCGGATCGCGGCTTTTCCTTCATGAAGGATGGCCCCCTCGACATGCGGATGAGCCAGCAGGGACCCTCCGCCGCCGATCTGATCGCGCAAAGCTCCGAAGAGACCCTCGCCGACATCCTGTTTCACTATGGCGAAGAGCGTGCCAGCCGCCGTATCGCGCGCGCCATTACCCGTGCGCGGGCAGAGGCGCCGGTCACGACAACGCTCCGGCTGGCGGAGATCGTCGAGGGCTGTCTGCCACGTCCCAAGCCAGGCCAAAGCCACCCGGCCACGCGCAGTTTCCAGGCTCTGCGTATCGCGGTGAACGACGAATACGGGGAGCTGTTTGAGGGGCTTATGGCGGCCGAACGTGCGCTGAAACCGGGTGGCAAGCTGGCGGTCGTCACCTTTCACTCGATTGAAGACCGGATGGTCAAACGCTTTTTCCAGGCCCGCGCGGGCACGGCGGGGCGGGCCAACCGCTATGCGCCTCTGGCCGAGGAGGTGGCGCCTCAGTTCACCCTCAAATCGCGCAAGGCCATCGGCCCCGATCCGCAGGAGCTGGCCGAGAACCCGCGCGCCCGCTCGGCCAAGCTGCGTGTCGGGATCCGCACCGACGCCGCGCCAGGCCCGATTGATCCCAAATCCATTGGCATGCCCGTGCTGGAGGTGTCCCGGCGATGAGAACCCTGATGTATATGTTGACCGCCCTTGCGGTCATCGGCCTGGCTTTCTGGGCCTACCGCGAGAATTACAAGACCCAGGCGGCGCTGGATGAATTGCAGACACTGCAACGCCAGATCGGCCAGTCGCATGCGCGGCTTAATATGTTGCGCGCCGAGTGGGCCTATCTCAACCGGCCCGACAGGCTGCGCGAACTGGCGGATATCAATTTCGACCGTCTGGGTCTTTTGCCGCTGCGCGCCGATCAGTTCGGGCGGGTGGATGAGGTGGCGTTCCCGCCGCCCGCCCCGTTGCCCATTACCGACCCGGTCGAGGTGATGAACCGCGGCCAATCCGGGGAGACCGACCCATGATCCGCACCCCCCTGCGTCCGCTCGCGCGGGTTCTTGAGGCCCGCGCCAAGGGCGAGAACCCCGATGCCATCGAGCGTGAGAACATTCGCCTGCGCCACGAACAGATGCAGGACCGCGCCCGAAGCCGCGCCGAAAGCCGTCTTCTGGTTCTGGGCTTGTGCTTTTTATGCGCTTACATCGTGATCGGCGCGCGCATGGGCTTTGTTGCGTCCACCGAACCGATGGAGCCGCGTGCCCAGGCCCCCGGTGCCCAGATCGCAGCCCAGCGCGCCGATATCGTGGATCGCAAGGGCCGCATCCTGGCCACGAATTTCGAGACCCACGCGCTCTATGCTCAACCTCAACAGATGATTGACCGCGAGGGTGCGGCCGAAAAACTGGCCGAGATTTTCCCCGATCTCGACCGCGAGCGCCTGCTCGGCCAGTTCACCGGCAGCCGCAAGTTCGTCTGGGTCAAACGCAAGATCAGCCCGGAACAGAAACAGGCCGTGCATGATCTGGGCGAACCCGGACTGCTTTTTGGTCCGCGGGAGATGCGGCTTTATCCCAACGGTCGGCTGGCCGCGCATGTGCTGGGCGGCGCGTCCTTTGGCAAAGAGGGCGTGAGTGCTGCCGAAGTGATCGGCGTTGCAGGCGTCGAGAAACAGTTCGACCAGTTCCTGCGCGATCCCGGAAATGGCGGCAAACCGCTTCAGCTCTCGCTGGATCTGACCATTCAGGCCGCCGCCGAACGTGTGCTTCGGGGGGGTATGAGGCTGCTCAATGCGAAAGGGGCCACCTCGATCCTGATGGATGTGCATACCGGCGAGGTGATTTCGGTCGTGTCATTGCCGGATTTCGATCCCAATGACCGTCCACGCCCGCCCACCGAAGGCGAGCCTGCCGACAGCCCGCTCTTTAATCGCGCCGTGCAGGGGGTTTATGAACTGGGCTCGACCTTCAAGATCTTTGCCGCCGCCCAGGCGGTCGATCTGGGGCTGGTCACGCCGGACACCATTATCGACGCGTCCGGCCCGATGCGCATCGGTGGATTTCCCATCGGGGAGTTCCGCCAAAAGAACTATGGCAAGATGAGCGTCGCGGATGTGATCGTTCACAGCTCCAACCGGGGCACGGGTCGCATGGCGCTGGAAATCGGTGGCGAACGGCAAAAGGCGTTTCTGGAGCATCTGGGCATGCTCGATCCCACGCCGTTCGAGATTGTCGAAGCCGCCGGTGGTCAGCCGCTCTATCCCGACCGCTGGGGAGAGCTGAGCACCGTCACCATCTCCTACGGGCATGGCATCTCGACCACGCCGATGCATCTGGCCGCAGGCTATGCCGCGATAGCCAATGGCGGGCATTATGTCAGCCCGACGATCCTCAGGCAGACCGGTCCGCAATATGGCCCACGTGTGCTCTCGCCACGCGCGGCCGACGCCGCCAGCCGGATGTTGCGCAAGGTGGTCACCGATGGCACCGCCAGTTTCGCGCGTATGCCCAGCTATGCGCTGGGCGGCAAGACCGGAACGGCCGACAAGCCCCGTCCCCGGGGTGGCGGGTATTACGATGACAAGGTGATCGCCACTTTCGCCTCGATCTTTCCGGCCGACGATCCCAAATATGTGCTGATCGTCACCCTGGATGAGCCGGCGGAGACCTCAGGCGACCGTCCGCGCCGGTCGGCGGGGTGGACCGCCGTGCCGGTGGCCGCCGAAATGATCGGGCGCATCGCGCCGCTGCTGGGCCTCAGGCCCCAGGTTGAGCCTCTGGCGCCCACTGGTATAACGCTCACATCCAACTAGAGGCGCGGGGGGCAGAGATGGGCAGACCGGCACAGACACTCAGCCAACTGGCCCTGACCGCGCAAGGCGGCCGCGATCCCGAGATTACCGGGCTGGCCGTGGACAGCCGCGCAGTCAAGGATGGCTACCTTTTCGCTGCCCTTCCCGGCAGCCGTGTCCATGGCGGTGAGTTCATACAATATGCCCTGCGCCAGGGCGCAGCGGCGATCCTGACCGATGCCCCGGGTGCCCGGATCGCCGAAGCCGAGCTTGCACGCAGTGACGCGGCCCTTGTCATCAGCGAGGATCCCCGCCAGACCTTGGCCTTTACCGCTGCCCTGTGGTTCGGGGCCCAGCCGCCCACCATCGTGGCCGTGACGGGCACCAATGGCAAAACCTCGATCACCACCTTCGTGCGCCAGATCTGGATCGAGCTGGGCTATGCCGGGGTCAATCTGGGCACCACCGGGGTCGAGGGCGCCTGGACCAAACCGCTGGCCCACACCACGCCCGAGCCGATCACGCTGCACCGTGTCCTGGCGGAGGCCGCGCAGCAGGGCATCACCCATGTGGCGATGGAAGCCTCCAGCCACGGGCTCGACCAGCGGCGGCTGGATGCGGTGCAGCTGGTGGCCGCCGGGTTTTCCAATCTCAGCCAGGACCACCTTGATTATCACGAGACGTTCGAGGCCTATTTCGCCGCCAAGGCGGGGCTGTTTCGCCGGGTTCTGCCCGAAGATGGCATCGCGGTGATCAATCTCGACGATCCCAAGGGCGCGCCGATGCGCGCGATTGCCGCCGCGCGCGGCCAAAGCATCCTGACCGTCGGGCGCGGTCCGGGCGATCTGACGCTGATGGGCCAACGCTTTGACGCCACAGGGCAGGATTTGCGCTTTGCCTATCAGGGCGCGCCGCATATGGCGCGGCTGAACCTAATCGGCGGGTTTCAGGCGGAAAACATCTTGCTGGCCTGCGGTCTGGTGATCGCCGCCGGGGCGCCGCCCGACCGGGTGTTCGAGACCCTGCCGCATCTGACCACTGTCCGGGGCCGGATGCAGCTTGCGGCGACGCGGGCCAATGGTGCCGCGGTCTATGTGGATTACTCCCATACGCCTGATGCGGTGGCCACGGCGCTCAAGGCGCTGCGGCCGCATGTGCTGGGCCGTCTCGTGGTTGTTGTCGGCGCGGGCGGCGACCGCGACCGGGGCAAGCGCCCGCTGATGGGGCAGGCCGCGCATGAACACGCCGACATCGTCTTTGTCACCGACGACAACCCGCGCAGCGAGGATCCCGGCACGATCCGCGCCGCCGTTCTGACAGGTGCGCCCGACGCGGTCGAGGTCGGCGACCGGGCCGAGGCGATCCTGCGCGGGGTCGATGCGTTGCAGCCGGGCGATGCGCTGCTGATCGCGGGCAAGGGGCATGAGACCGGCCAGATCGTGGGGGACGATGTGCTGCCCTTTGACGATGCCGAACAGGCCAGCGTCGCGGTGGCCGCTTTGGATGGGGGGATCGCATGAGCCTTTGGACATCACAGGACGCCGCCGCTGCAACGGCAGGCGAGGCGCGCGGCGATTGGGAGGTCACGGGGATCTCCATCGACACCCGCACGATCAAAGCTGGAGAGCTGTTTGTGGCCCTCACGGCGGCGCGCGACGGCCATGACTTCGTGGCCGATGCGCTGCGTGCCGGGGCCGGGGCGGCCATGGTCTCGCGGATCCCCGAGGGGGTTGCGGAGGATGCACCGCTTTTGATCGTGGAGGATGTCCAGACCGCGCTGGAAGAACTCGGTCGCGCGGGCCGCGCCCGCACCCAGGCGCAGGTCGTCGCGATCACCGGCAGTGTCGGCAAGACCTCCACCAAAGAGATGATGGCCGCCATGCTTGGCGATCAGGGCCGCACCCATGCCTCGGTCGCGTCCTATAACAATCACTGGGGTGTGCCGCTGACGCTGGCGCGGATGCCTGCCGACACCGAATATGCGGTGATCGAGATCGGCATGAACAGCCCCGGAGAGATCGCCCCGCTGGCCAGGATGGCACGTCCGCATGTGGCCATGATCACCACCGTGGGCGCCGCCCATCTCGAAGCGTTCGACAACATCATGGGCATTGCCATCGAAAAGGCCTCGATCCTCGAAGGGCTGATGCCGAACGGTATCGCCGTTCTGAACAACGATATCGAACATGCCGCGATCCTTCAGGCCAAAGCCCATGACGTGCAGGCCCGCGATATCGGGTTCGGCTGGCATGGCTTTGATTTCAAGCTTGAAGATGTCCGCGTGCAGGACGATGTCACCGTCGTTCAGGCGCTGGCGGGGCAGGATCCGCTTTTGTTCAAACTGGCAACCCCGGGGACGCATTTCGCGATGAATGCGCTGGGTGCGCTGGCCTGTGTGGCGGCGCTGCGCGCGGATCTCGCGCTGGCTGTGCAGTCGCTGGGCCGCTGGGCGCCCTACAAGGGGCGCGGCGTGCGCGAGACCATTGCGCTCGATCTGGTGGAAGACGACCTGGCACTGACGCTGATTGACGACAGCTATAATGCCAACCCCACCTCGATGGAGGCGGCATTGGCGGTTCTGGCCGCCTGCACGCCCCGCGACAGCACCGGCCGCGTCTCCAAGGGGCGCCGCATCGCCGTTCTGGGCGATATGAAGGAGCTGGGCCCGGCGGAGGCCGAGATGCATGGCGCGTTGGCCGGGCTGCCTGCGATCGCGGAGATCGACAAGGTCCATTGCACCGGCCCCCTGATGCGTGCGCTTTATGATGCGCTGCCCGAGGACAAACGTGGTCTGCATTGCGACACGGCCGAGGAGATGGCCGCCCGCATTCGCGCGCGGCTGGACAGCGGCGATGTGGTGCTGGTCAAGGCTTCGCTCTCCACCGGGATGGGCCAGGTCGTTGACGCGATCCGCAAAATGGGTCATGGCCCCGATCCCAAGACGGATGGGCCACACGATAATCACTAAGGACACCCCAGCATGCTCTATTGGTTGACCGCGCTGTCGGACGGGGGGGATTTTTTCAACCTCTTTCGCTATATCACCTTCCGCGCGGGCGGAGCATTCATGACGGCGCTGATCTTTGGCTTTCTCTTTGGCAAGCCGCTGATCAACGTGCTGCGCAAACGCCAGGGCAAGGGTCAGCCGATCCGCGAGGACGGCCCCGAAGGCCATTTCGCCAAGGCAGGCACACCCACCATGGGCGGTCTGTTGATCGTGGGGGCGCTGGCCACCTCGACGCTGCTCTGGGCGCGGCTCGACAATCCGTTCGTGTGGCTGGTGCTCTTTGTCACGCTCAGCTTCGGGCTGATCGGATTCCTGGATGACTATGCCAAGGTTTCCAAGGGCAATCACAAGGGTGTTCCTGGCCGGATCCGGCTGCTGGCGGGGTTTGCCATTGCAGCGGTGGCGACCTACTGGGCGATGTCGGTCCATGCGATCAACGATGCCGATCTGGCGGCCCGCGTGGCCGATTACGACGCGCTGGCGGGGCGTCTGGCGCTGCCGGTCTTCAAGGATGTGCTGATCAATCTGGGGCTTTTGTTCATCCCCTTCGGTATGCTGGTGATCGTGGGCTCGGCCAATGCGGTGAACCTGACCGATGGGCTGGACGGGCTTGCCATCATGCCGGTGATGATCGCGGCGGGCACGCTGGGGATCATCGCCTATGCGGTGGGGCGCGTCGATTTCACCGAATATCTCGACGTGCACTACGTGCCCGGCACCGGAGAGATCCTGATCTTTACCGCAGGTCTTTTTGGCGGTGGCCTAGGGTTCTTGTGGTACAACGCCCCGCCGGCCGCCGTGTTCATGGGCGACACCGGGTCTTTGGCCCTGGGCGGTGCGCTGGGCGCCATCGCGGTGGCGACCAAGCACGAGCTGGTTTTGGCCGTCGTCGGCGGTGTCTTCGTGGTCGAGGCGCTCTCGGTCATCATCCAGGTGCTCTATTACAAGCGCACCGGGAAACGCGTGTTCCTGATGGCGCCGATCCATCACCACTATGAGAAAAAGGGCTGGGCGGAGCCCCAGATCGTGATCCGCTTCTGGATCATATCGCTGATCCTCGCGATGATCGGATTGGCAACTTTAAAGGTTCGGTAACGCCTCCAAACTAGCCAGCATTGCGCAAAAATGCAGTTGGCACAGCCCACTGCGTGCGCACGCAGAAGCTTTGCCAGGCACCAAAGATCCCTTGCCGCCAATGCCAGGGCATCGTCCAGAAAATCCAAACGCGCTCCGCTCTGCCGCCTTGCCCGGTCGGCACCGCCGAACAGCCCCCGACCTTCCCCTCGGGGAAGGGCTTTGCCCCCAACCAGGCTCGGGCGCTGGTCCCGGCACTTTGGCGCTGGTGCTGGAGATCTTCAGGCCGATGCCCTAGCACATGGGCTGGACCAGAGCCTGGGCGGTACGCCACGCTTGCCACGGGCCCTACCTTGCCCCACACCATCTGTTCAAAAGGAGCCTGCATGAAAACCGCTCTCGTCACCGGCGCCAATCGCGGCATCGGCTATGCCATCGCCAAGGGGCTGACCCCGGATCACCGCGTTATCATTGGGGCGCGGGATCCGAAGTCGGGCCGTCAGGCGGCCCAAGCGCTCGATTGCGAGTGGGTGCATCTCGACCTCGAAGATCCGGGCACTTTCGGCCCCGCGCTGACACAGGCGGGCGGCATCGACGTGCTGGTCAACAACGCGGGTGTGCTGATCGAGAGCTCGATGATGGAGGATCCCCAAGGCTTCGAGACCTCGATGCAGGTCATGCTGCACGGGCCCTACCACCTGATCGGCGCCTGCCGTCCGCATATGGAGGCGCAGGGCTGGGGGCGCATCGTCAATGTCTCGTCGGATTGGGGCGCGTTCTCTCAAGGGCTGGCGGGGCCGGGGGCCTACGGCGTGGCCAAGGCGGCGCTGAATGCGCTGACCCATGCGCTGCCGCGCGATTTGCCCGAAGGTATCAAGGTCAACGCGATGTGCCCCGGCTGGGTGCAGACGCGCATGGGCGGCACGGGCGCGCCGCGCACGCCGGAGGAGGGGGCCGATACCGCGCTCTGGCTCGCTCGTCTGCCCGAAGACGGTCCCACGGGGGGCTTTTTCCGCAACCGCGAGCCGCTTGCCTGGTAGGAACGGTCAGCGACGCCACGGCGATATTTTGAGGGATGCGCCCATCCGGGCCGAAGGGCCATTCTTTGCACGCCAGATGGCGATGTGGCGCACGGGCTTGCCCCGCATGCGCTGGCCATGATCCGCCAATAGGGTGGCACCCCTCTGATCCTACCGCTGAACATCGCACGCGCCGACGGGGCCGATACCGCGTTGCCGATGGCCTGCATCACGCTCCAGGTCCATTCCGCCCTCGATGGCGCGGGCCTGACCGCTGCGGTTGCAACGGCTTGGAGAGAGGGGCGCGGTCCTTGTACCGCAAGGCGGTCCACGCCCATATCAAAGAAGAACAAGAGACGTCCGCACCGCCGCCAAAGGTCAAACCCATCAGCGCAAAGAACGACAATAAGGAGACGGGGCGACCACCTCCTGGACGGCCCTCAAGGATGGAAGTGTATGATGAACGCGGGCGCGCGGAACCGGCAGGTGAGCCAGCACTTCAAAGCCAGAGCTAGGGGATGTATGGCGCGCCTTCAGCCTTGAATGAGTGTCTGGACTGGCTTGGCTCTCCGCTCCAGCACGGCTTTGAGGCCACTCGGGTAGAGCTCCAAATCGCCGCAGTCCAGCTGGGATATATCAAACCAGCGCGCGACGCATTTCTCGCCGTTGTCCTCATGATACTCAATTGGCCTATCTCCCTGGTAAACTCCGGTAGGGAGTGTCACATCTGAAACAAAAGTGACTTCATGCCCAACAAAACCCTGATGAGTATAGATGTTTTCCAGAACCAGCGGTTCTCCCGCTAACGTAACCGAAACGCCCAATTCTTCATGGAATTCCCTTACAAGGGCATCGCGCCAAGATTCACCGAATTCCAGTCCACCACCAAGAGGCCTGACGCCCTTCACGCTCCCATTATCACGATAGATTTCACTCGCAAGCAACAGGCCAGCTCGCCAAACAAGGCCAAGCGCTTTCACTTGTATACTCTGTTGCGGTCGCCAAATCGTCATGTCTCCTACGTACCGCTCTGATCAGCTTTGTCGAGCTGCATTCGTTTCTGAGTGATTGGGAAATCGCTCGGCAGGGCTTTTCAGCCCCGCGATATCTGAAGTCTTCTGGCTGCTAAGCCTTCCTGCCGTCATGCCCTGTGGTGACATGTCTGTTGGGCAAATCCGATTTGGTTGCAACATCCTGCCCTCATGCCTGCTCATATGCCTGCCCGGAAGGCCGAGGCGGCCCTGGCGGGTCTCGGGGTCCGCGCCGCCAGGGGCAGAGCCGGACCTTGCACCCCCGAAGCGCAGAAGCCACTCTCGCCGCGGCACAAAACACAGGTGAGACATGATTCCCGTCCAAGGCGTTCAGGATCAACAAGTGGCCGTTCTGGGCCTGGGCCGCACCGGCCTCTCCGCCGCGCGCGCGCTTGAGGCGGGCGGGGCCACGCCGCTCTGCTGGGACGACAATGCCGAGGCCCGCGCCTGCGCCGAGGCAGACGGGTTCACATTGCGCGACCTGCGCAAACCGGGCGCATTCGAGGGGGTCTCGGCCCTGATCACCTCGCCGGGCATCCCGCATCTCTATCCTCAGCCGAACCCGGCCATCGCGGCGGCCCTTGAGGCGGGTGTGCCGGTCGATAACGATATCGGGCTTTTCTTCCGCTCGCTGGCCACCCAGGACTGGGAGCGGTTCGCAACCCCGCCGCGGGTGATCGCAGTGACCGGATCGAACGGAAAATCCACGACCGCCGCGTTGATCCACCACATCCTGACCCAGGCGGGTCGTTCGGCCCAGTTGGCCGGCAATATCGGGCGCGGTGTTCTGGATCTCGACCCGCCAGGCGATGGGGCCGTGATCGTGCTGGAGCTCTCCAGCTATCAGATCGAACTGGCGCGCGCGCTGACCCCCGATGTGGCGGTCTTTACCAACCTGACGCCAGATCATCTGGACCGGCATGGCGGCATGGGGGGCTATTTCGCGGCCAAGCGCCGCCTTTTCTCCGAAGGTGGCCCGGATCGCGCCGTGATCGGCGTGGATGAGGCCGAAGGCCGGTTTCTCGCGGGTCAGCTCTCCGAGACGCCGGGCGATGACCGGGTGATCCGCATCTCGGCTCGGCATAAACTGACGGGGCCGGGCTGGCAGGTCTTTGCGCGCAAGGGGTTTTTGTCAGAACAGCGCAAGGGACGCCAGACAGCCTCGATCGACCTGCGCGGGATCGCGGGTCTGCCCGGTGCGCATAACCACCAGAACGCCTGTGCGGCCTATGCCGCGACCCGCGCGCTGGGTCTTGCGCCCAAGGTCATCGAGGCGGCATTCCGCAGCTTTGCCGGGTTGCCCCACCGCAGCCAACTGATCGCAGAGCGGGACGGGGTGCGTTATGTCAATGACAGCAAGGCCACCAATGTCGACAGCGCCGCCAAGGCGCTTGCCGCGTTTGGCAGCATCCGCTGGATTTGCGGCGGGCTGGAAAAGGAAGGTGGGCTGGATCAGCTCAAGGGCGCGCAAGCGTCGGTGAAAAAGGCCTATGTGATCGGGCGCGAGGCGGCGGGTTTCGCGCTCTGGCTCGATGTCGAGGCCGAGGTTTGCACCACCATGGCCGAAGCCGTTGGCCGCGCGATGGAGGAGGCCGAGGCCGGTGATACGGTCCTATTGGCTCCGGCTGCGGCAAGCTTCGATCAATATGACAATTTCGAAGAGCGTGGCGATGATTTCATTGCCGAAGTGCGCAAGCGGCTGGTCGGGTAGGGGGCATGCGATACCATGTCTTCTTCTTGCCCATAAATACGACCGCCGGAGGCAAACACGTCAAAAAGACTGCGCCGCAGGCGCTCAATCGGATCGCGGTGATTGCAAGGCCGTGCCCGCCGCATGGCCGGATGCCCAGGCCCACTGGAAATTATACCCCCCCAGCCAGCCTGTGACATCCATCGCCTCGCCGATTGCATAAAGACCCGGTATGGTCTTGCACTCCATCGAGGAGGAGGAAAAGCCGTCCGTTGCGATCCCGCCCAGCGTCACTTCGGCGGTGCGGTATCCTTCGGATCCGGACGGGGTCAGGGACCAGTCGGTCAGCGCGTCACAGATCTCGGTCAGCCGCGCATCCGATTGATCGGCCAGCCGTCCGTCCAGCCGCAGCACATTGGCCAGATACTCCACCAGACGGCCAGGCAGGTGACGCGCAAGGGCGGTTTTCAACTGAACCCGGCCTGCCGCCTGCCGCGCCTCCCGCAAGGCGGCGAGTAGATCGGTTTGCGGCGCCAGATGCACGTGGATTGCCTCCCCTTCCTGCCAATAGGAGGAGATTTGCAAAATCGCGGGTCCGGAAAGGCCTCGATGGGTAAAAAGCATCGCTTCGTCAAAAGAGCCGCGTGCGGTCCGAGCGCGCACGGGCAGGGACACGCCGGAGAGGTCTGCAAAGCGGCCCTCGGGAAAGGTCAGCGGCACCAATGCCGGTCGGGTCTGGGTCACGGCCAGGCCAAACTGTCGGGCGACATCATAGGCCAAGCCGGTGGCGCCCATCTTGGGGATGGATTTGCCGCCCGTGGCCAGCACCAGATTGCGCGCTCTGATCCGGTGCGCTGTGCCCTCTTTCTGGACGCTGAGGACAAAGCGCCCATCGCGGTGGGTCAGTTCGGTGAGTTGTGTCGACAGCCAGAGGGACGCGCCCGCGCGTTCGATCTCGGCCAGCAGCATGGCCACGATCTGGGTCGATTTGCCGTCGCAGAAAAGCTGCCCCAACGTCTTTTCATGCCAGGCAATGCCATGGGCGTCGACCAGATCAATAAAATCCCATTGCGTGTACCGGGCCAGCGCGGATTTCGCAAAATGCGGGTTGCCGGAAAGAAAATTCTCTGGCCCCGCATATAGGTTGGTAAAGTTGCACCTCCCACCCCCCGAGATGCGGATCTTCTCTCCGGGCGCGCGGGCGTGATCGATGACCAAGACGCGCCCGCCGGCATGTGCCGCGCACATCAGGCCCGCAGCGCCGGCCCCCAGAATGATCGTGTCATATTCCATCGCCCGCGTGCTGCCGCGAATTTCCGCCAAGCGCAACCGTTCAACGCATGCAGCTCTGAACAAGGCCGATAGATATCTGATTGGGCCGTCGCGCGTGGACCGGTGGCAAAGATCCGACCCAATTGCCCCCCGAACCGCTATTAAGCTGGCGCGGTGCCGCGCTTCACGCTAGAATGCCGCGACAGATCCCGAAAACGGGACGGCAGAGGCAGAAAATCAGGCGGTGATCCATGACGGAAATGGTCTATGGAGCGGTTCCCGCGCAAGGCGGCGAACCTATTCTTCCAAAATGGTGGCGGACTATCGACAAATGGACTGTGTCCTGCGTCCTGATCCTGTTTGCCATCGGGTTGCTTCTGGGCTTTGCCGCCTCGCCGCCGCTGGCCGAGCGCAACGGACATGACCCGTTTCACTATGTGGAGCGTCAGGCGCTCTTTGGCGGGCTGGCACTGATCGCGATGATCGTCACCTCGATGATGTCGCCGACGCTGGTGCGGCGTCTGGCGGTGCTGGGTTTTCTGGTGGCCTTTGTGGGGCTGGCGCTGCTGCCGTTTTTCGGCACCGATTTCGGCAAGGGGGCGATGCGCTGGTATTCGCTGGGATTTGCCAGCATCCAGCCGTCTGAGTTCCTCAAACCTGGCTTTGTTGTCGTGGCCGCCTGGATGATCGCGGCCAGCCAGCAGATCAACGGCCCGCCAGGAACGGCGTGGTCCTTCGCGCTGTGTATCTCCATCGTGCTGATGCTGGCGTTGCAGCCCGATTTCGGGCAGGCGGCGCTGGTTCTGTTCGGCTGGGGTGTGATGTATTTCGTGGCCGGCGCGCCGATCCTGCTGCTTGTGGCTATGGCCGGCATGGTGGTTGTCGCAGGGTCGATCGCCTATGCAAATTCGGAACATTTCGCCCGCCGCATCGACGGCTTTCTCAACCCCGAGATCGACCCCACCACCCAGCTGGGATATGCCACCAACGCCATCCGCGAAGGCGGTCTTTTGGGCGTGGGCGTGGGCGAGGGGGAGGTGAAGTGGTCGCTTCCCGATGCCCATACCGATTTCATCATCGCCGTGGCGGCCGAGGAATACGGGCTGATCCTGGTGATGATCATTATCGGGCTCTATGCCTCGGTCGTGGTGCGGTCGCTGTTGCGGCTGATGCGGGAGAGGGATCCCTTCGTGCGGCTGGCGGGCGCCGGGCTGGCCTGTATGTTCGGCGTGCAGGCGATGATCAATATGGGTGTCGCGGTGCGGCTGTTGCCCGCCAAAGGCATGACCTTGCCATTCGTCAGCTATGGCGGCTCGTCGCTGATTGCGGGCGGCATCGCGGTGGGCATGCTGCTGGCCTTTACCCGCACAAGGCCGCAGGGTGAGATTGGCGACATTCTGCGCGGGCGTGTCCGGTGAGCGGCCAGCCGCTGTGCCTGATCGCCGCTGGCGGAACCGGCGGGCACATGTTCCCCGCGCAGGCTCTGGCCGAGGCGCTGTTGCAGCGCGGCTGGCGGGTCAAGCTGTCGACCGATGCGCGCGGCGCGCGCTATACCGGCGGGTTTCCGCATTCGACCGAGATCGCCGAGGTCACGTCGGCCACCTTTGCGCGCGGCGGCCTGCTGGCCAAGGCGCTGGTGCTGCCGCGGATCCTGGCGGGCATCGTCAGCGCCGCCCGCGCGATGCGCCGAGACCGCCCGGATGTGGTGGTGGGTTTCGGCGGCTATCCGTCGATCCCGGCGATGGGGGCGGCAACGCTTCTCAAGCTTCCGCGCATGATCCATGAGCAAAACGGCATTCTGGGCCGGGTGAACCAGATTTTTGCCGCTCGTGTCGATCAGGTGGCCTGCGGTGTCTGGCCGACAGAATTGCCCAACGGTGCCAATGCCATTCATCTGGGAAACCCCGTGCGCGCTGCGGTGCTGGCGCGGCAGGCCTCTCCTTACATCGTGCCGGGCCCTTATCCCATGCAGCTTCTGGTGATGGGCGGTAGTCAGGGGGCGCGGGTCCTCTCCGATGTTGTCCCGCAGGCGATTGCCGATCTGCCCGAAGCGATGCAGGCGGGCCTGCGCGTCAGCCATCAGGCCCGCGATGAGGATGCCGAACGCGTCACCGCCTTTTACGCCGAACATGGTATCGTGGCCGAGGTGCGGCCGTTCTTTCAGGACGTTCCGCGCCGGATGAGCGAGGCGCAGCTTGTAATCTCGCGCGCGGGCGCGTCGTCCATCGCCGATCTGACTGTCATCGGGCGTCCCGCGATCCTGGTCCCCTTTGCCGCTGCGGCGGGCGATCACCAGACCGCGAATGCGCGCGGGCTGGTTGACGCAGGCGCCGCTATTCTGATCCCCGAGAATCGGCTTGACCCCGCCAACCTGAGCGCGCACATCGCCACCGTTCTGGGCAATCCCGATGCCGCGCTTAAGATGGCCCAGGCCGCGCTGGGGGCGGGACGTCCCAACGCCGCCATTGAGCTGGCCGATCTGGTCGAGACCCTGGCCGAAAAGGAGGCCGCATGAGCCCTGCCACCAAACTTCCCGGAGATGTCGGCCCGATTCATTTTGTGGGCATCGGCGGTATCGGCATGTCGGGCATCGCCGAGGTGTTGCTCAATCACGGCTATGTGGTGCAAGGCTCCGACCTCAAACGCTCGAAAATCACCGACCGGCTGGCCAAGCAGGGCGCGCTGATCTTCGAAGGGCAACGCGCCGAAAACCTGGAGGCGGCCGAGGTCGTGGTAATCTCGTCTGCCATCAAGCCCGGCAATCCCGAGCTTGACGAGGCGCGCCGCCAGGGTCTGCCCGTCGTGCGCCGGGCCGAGATGCTGGCCGAGCTGATGCGCCTGAAATCCAATATCGCCGTGGCAGGCACCCATGGCAAGACCACCACCACGACGATGGTGGCCACGCTGCTGGATGCGGGCAATTTCGACCCCACGGTCGTGAATGGCGGGATCATCCACGCCTATGGCTCGAACGCGCGGATGGGGCGGGGCGAATGGATGGTGGTGGAGGCCGATGAGAGCGACGGCACCTTCAACCGGCTGCCCGCGACCATCGCCATCGTCACCAATATCGACCCCGAGCATATGGAGCATTGGGGGACCGAAGCGGCCCTGCACCAGGGGTTTGTCGATTTCGTCTCCAACATTCCGTTCTACGGGCTGGCGGTCTGCTGCACCGATGATCCGGATGTGCAGACGCTGGTGGGCAAGATCACCGACCGGCGGGTGGTGACCTATGGCTTTAACGCCCAGGCCGATGTGCGCGCGGTCAATCTGCGCTATGAAAAGGGTGTCGCGCATTTCGATATCGCGCTTCAGAATGACGAGATGGTGATCGAGGGCTGCACGCTGCCGATGCCGGGCGATCACAACGTCTCCAACGCGCTCTCGGCGGTGGCGGTGGCGCGCCATTTGGGCATGACAGGGGCCGAGATCCGGGAGGCGCTCTCGAAATTCGGCGGTGTTAACCGGCGCTTTACCAAAGTGGGCGAAGTTGACGGGGTGACGATCATTGATGATTACGGCCACCACCCGGTGGAGATTGCGGCGGTCCTGAAGGCCGCCCGTCAGGCCACGTCCGGCCGGGTGATCGCTGTCCATCAGCCGCATCGCTATACGCGGCTCTCCAGCCTCTTTGAAGACTTCTGCGCCTGTTTCAACGAGGCCGATGTGGTCGGCATCGCCGAGGTATTCGCCGCCGGAGAGGATCCGATCCCCGGCGCGTCGCGTGACGATTTGGTGGCCGGGCTGGTCCGTCATGGCCACCGCGATGCGCATGCGGTCACCTCCGAAGATGATCTGTTGGCGCTGGTGCAGACCCATGCGCGATCCGGCGACATGGTGGTCTGCCTTGGTGCGGGCACCATCAGCGCCTGGGCCAATGCCTTGCCCGCCCGCCTGAGCGAGGTCGCCGCATGAGCCTGTCGATCGCCATCGCTGTGCTCTGGGCGATTGCCTCGACCATCGTGGCGTTCCTGCCGATGCGCCATCAATACATCCCTGGCGCCACTTTGATGCTGGCTGCTCCGCTGGTGATCCTGGGGCTGGGGGCGCAACATGGCTGGATCTGGGTGATCCCGGCCGTTCTGGGGTTTGCGTCGATGTATCGTAACCCGCTGCGCTATCTGTGGCGCAAATGGCGCGGCCACCCGATGGAGCGGGTCGAATGACGGTCTCGCTGGTGCTGGCAGCACTCTGGGCCGTGATCGCCAATGTGCTGGCGATGCTGCCCAGCCGGGACAATCACTGGCGGCGGGCCTATGCGCTGATCGGTGTGGGTGTGCCGCTGCTGGGCTACGTCACCTATGAGAACGGGCCATGGATCGGTCTGTTGGTCCTTTTGGCGGGCATGTCGCTGCTGCGCTGGCCGATGATCTATGCCGCACGCTGGATCGGGCGGCGGCTGGGCGGCAACGCCTGACGCGGCTTCGCTTTCGGCATGTGCACTGTTAAACTCATACCATGAACGTTCTGATCTATATCCTGCCGCTGGCGTGTATCGCGGGCGGCGGAGCGCTTGGCTTCAAGCTGGCGCGCGCCGGGCGCTACGCACCGATTGGTGTGCTGTTTCTGGCGGCGGCGTTTGGTTTCTGGCTCTGCCTGCATCTGGCCCAGGACATGCAGGGCTGGGATGGTATCGGGTACGCGATTGTGGCGTTGCTGATCATCGTGCCCATCGCGGGCGGCGCGTTTATCGGTCTGGTCATGGGCTGGCTGCGCCGTCGCCGCGCATTGAACATCCATGGCTGATGCGCAGATGCCCCACCCGCGCGGACGGCTGACACCGAACCGTATGCTCAGTGAACTGACCTGGCTGCGGGTGGGCGGGCCCGCCGATTGGCTTTTTCAACCCGCCGACACCGAAGATCTTGTGACGTTCCTGGGCGCGCTTGACCCGGCGATCCCGGTCTTTCCCATGGGCGTCGGCTCGAACCTCATCGTGCGCGACGGCGGGCTGCGCGCGGTCGTGATCCGGCTGGGGCGCGGGTTCAACGACATCACGATCGAGGGGCGGACGGTGACGGCAGGCGCTGCGGCACTTGACGCGCATGTGGCGCGCAAGGCCGCGGATGCGGGGGTCGATCTGACTTTTCTGCGCACGATCCCCGGTTCCATCGGCGGGGCGGTGCGGATGAACGCAGGGTGTTACGGCAGCTATACGGCGGATGTCTTTCAGAGCGCCGAGATGGTGACCCGCGATGGCCAGTGCCGCACGCTGACGGCAAAAGACCTCAATTTCCGCTATCGGCAAAGTGATCTGCCCGAAGGCGCCGTGATCACCCGCGTGACGCTGCAAGGCCCCCGCGACGATCCATCCGCGCTGCATGCGCGCATGGCCGAGCAACTGGCCAAGCGCGATGCCACCCAGCCCACCAAAGAGCGCAGCGCGGGCTCTACCTTTCGCAATCCGGCAGGGTTCAGCTCTACGGGCCGCGCGGATGACATCCATGACCTCAAGGCCTGGGCGGTGATCGACCGGGCCGGTCTGCGCGGTGTCCGCCGGGGCGGCGCGCAAATGAGCGAGAAACACTCGAATTTCCTGATCAATATCGGGGGCGCGACGGCCGACGATCTCGAATCTCTGGGTGAGGAGGTGCGAAAAAAGGTTTACGATTCCAGTGGGATCACGCTAGAATGGGAAATCAAGCGTGTCGGCGAACCGGCACCACAGAAAACACCCGGGCAGGGCGATAAACAGGCACTCAATAACACCCGCCGCTGATCCGGATAACAAGGGCCGCAAAGGTCCGGAAAAATCGAGGCGGATCCGTGGGGCAGTCAGGCGAAGACCCCAAAGTTGTTTTGTTGATGGGCGGTCCCTCTGCGGAGCGTGAGGTCTCCTTGTCCTCAGGCCAGGAATGCGCGTGCGCCTTGCGCGAAGAAGGCTTTGACGTCACCGAGATCGACGCGGGCGCCGACCTGTGTGCCCGTCTGTTGGACGCAAAGCCCGATGTCGTCTTTAACGCGCTGCATGGCCGGTGGGGTGAGGATGGCTGCGTGCAGGGACTGCTGGAATGGATGGGCTTGCCCTATACCAGTTCCGGTGTGCTTGCATCGGCGCTGGCCATGGACAAAGACCGCTCCAAATCCGCGTTTCGCGCGGCTGGCCTGCCGGTCGTCGACAGCGTTCTGGCCAGCCGTGAAACGGTCCGCGCGCGCCACGTGATGACCCCGCCCTATGTGGTCAAACCGAACAACGAAGGTTCCAGCGTTGGTGTCTATCTGGTGCATGAGGGCTCCAACGGTCCGCCCGCGCTCTCTGACGAGATGCCCGAAACGGTGATGGTCGAGGCGTATGCGCCGGGGCATGAGCTGACCACATCCGTGTTGGGCGATCGCGCATTGACCGTAACCGATATCCTGACCGTTGGCTGGTACGATTACGACGCCAAATACAGGCCAGGCGGGTCGCGCCATGTCCTTCCCGCACAGATCCCCGGCGAGATTTTCGAGGCCTGCATGGACTATGCGCTGCGGGCCCATGACGCCTTGGGCTGTCGCGGTGTCACGCGCACCGATTTCCGCTGGGACGCGGAACGCGGTCTGGACGGGTTGATTCTGCTGGAGACCAATACCCAACCCGGCATGACGCCGACCTCTCTGGTGCCCGAACAGGCCGAACACTGTGGGATGAGCTTTGGCCAGCTCTGCCGCTGGATGGTGGAGGATGCCTCATGCGACCGATAACCGACGATACCGCGCGCCCCGATCCCGCACCGTCCAGGCTCAGCTACCGTGTGCAGCGCTGGATGCTCACGCCGGGCATCCGGCTTCTGTTGCGTGTCGGCCTGCCCTTTGCGCTGATCTTTGGGGCGGTGTCCGGCCATCTTGCCGATCAGGACCGGCGCGATGCGTTCAATATGGCGCTGGTGGATATCCGCAATTCCATCCAGCAACGCCCGGAATTCATGGTAGACCTGATGGCCGTGGACGGGGCGGGCCCCTCGGTTGCCAGCGATATCCGGGAAATCGTCCCGATTGATTTTCCGGTCAGTTCCTTCGACCTCGACCTTCAAGAGATCCGCGAGACGATCACCGGGCTTTATCCCGTCAAGGAGGCCAGTGTGCGTATCCGGCCCGGAGGCATCCTCCAGATCGACATTGTCGAACGGGTGCCGACGCTGGTCTGGCGCACCCGGGAGGCGATCGAGCTTTTGGACGAAACCGGCGCCCATGTGGGATTTCTCGACGCGCGGGGCGAGCGACCCGACCTGCCGCTGATCGCGGGCGACGGGGCGGATGGGCATGTGGCGGAGGCTATGGCGCTCTACGCTGCCTCAGCACCGTTGGGCGCGCGAATGCGCGGGCTGGTGCGCGTGGGTGAGCGGCGCTGGGACGTGGTGCTGGATCGCGATCAGCGCATTCAGTTACCCGAACGGCATCCCGTGCGCGCATTGGAACGCGTGATCGCGCTGAGCGAGGCCGACGACATGCTGGAGCGCGATGTGGTGGTCATCGACATGCGCCTTGGCGAACGTCCGACCCTGCGGATGTCGGATGAGGCGGTCAAGGATTGGTGGGCGATCCGCCAGATCAACGGGATCGGACAGTAACGGTTTGGACGAGGCCGGGCAACGACCCGGGGAACACGATAACAAGATCATGGGCAGACAGGTAAAATGACAGATCTCTACACCTCCCAACGGGCCATGCGGCAGATGCGCAAACAGGCACTGCAACGTGGTGTCGTGGCCATTCTGGATGTGGGCAGTTCCAAGATCGCTTGCCTTGTGCTGCGCTTTGACGGGTCGGGCCGTCTCAGCGAAGATGGCGAGATCGGGTCGCTGGCCGGGCAATCGGGCTTTCGCGTTGTGGGTGCGGCAACCACGCGTTCGCGCGGGGTCCAGTTCGGCGAGGTCAACGCCATGTCCGAGACCGAGCGCGCCATTCGCACCGCCCTTCAGGCCGCGCAGAAGATGGCCGGGATCCGGGTCGATCATGTGATTGCGTGTTTTTCGGGAGCCGATCCGCGCTCTTACGGGCTCGACGCCCAGATAGAGGTCGAGGATCAGGTGGTCAGTGAACAGGATATCGCCCGTGTCCTGGCCTCCTGTGATGTGCCCGAATACGGCGCGGGCCGCGAGGTGCTGCATGCCCAGCCGGTTAATTTCGCGCTCGACCACCGATCGGGTTTGGCCGATCCGCGGGGCCAAGCGGGCCATGGCCTGTCGGTCGATATGCATATGCTGACCGTCGACGCCATGGCGGTCCAGAACCTGATCTATTGCATCAAGCGCTGCGATCTGGAGCTGGCGGGCATTGCGTCATCGGCCTATGTGGCCGGCATTGCCGCGCTGGTCGAGGACGAGCAGGAGCTGGGCGCGGCCTGCATTGATCTGGGTGGCGGGGCGACCGGCCTCTCGATCTTTATGAAGAAACATATGATCTATGCCGACAGCGTGCGGATGGGCGGCGATCATGTGACCGCCGATATCTCCATGGGGCTCGGCGTGCCGATGACCAAGGCGGAATGGATCAAGACCATGCATGGCGGGGTGCATGCCACGGGCATGGATGACCGCGAGATGATCGAGATCGGCGGCGAGACCGGCGATTGGGAACATGACCGCCGCACCGCCAGCCGGGCCGAGTTGATCGGTATCATGCGCCCTCGGGTCGAAGAGATCCTTGAGGAGGTGCGTGCGCGGCTCGATGCCGCCGGTTTCGACCACATGCCCTCACAGCAGATCGTGCTGACCGGTGGGGGCAGCCAGATCCCGGGCCTCGATATGTTGGCCAGCCGCATCCTGGGTCAGCAGGTGCGTTTGGGTCGGCCGCTGCGGGTGCATGGCCTGCCGCAGGCTGCGACGGGTCCGGGCTTTGCAAGTGCTGTGGGCTTAAGTCTTTTTGCGGCCTGTCCGCAGGACGAATGGTGGGATTTCGAGGTGCCAATCGATCGCTACTCGGCCCGCAGCTTTCGGCGCGCGGTCAAGTGGTTCCGCGACAATTGGTGAACGGGCAGGCGGTGCCTGCCGACAGCAATGGAAGGGTCAGGATCACAAAGACGCGGTGCGATGCAGATTGCCAGGTGACGCGGTGCGGGCGAATCTGCTAGGTTATCCACAGCGGCATTAAGACCGTATCTCCGGGCGGGCAGAGCAGTCTTCCCACGATTCGCATGACTTTTTCCGACCGATCCGGTGCGGGCCCCTCTTTTGCATGCCCGTCTATATGTGGCTATGCGCATGCTGCCGCAGGCAAGATTTTGCCAATCCTGCGACATGACGGGGGTAATCGATGCAAATCACCTATATTTTGGGGTTTTTTGGCGTTTTTTGCGTGACGCCGGCGTGACGCGGCAGTAGGATTGAGCCTGATAGGCAAGAAAACCCCGTGCAAAGAACGGGCAGCAGGAACAGGCGGACCAGTCACATGACATTGAATCTCTCGATGCCCGGTCAGGAAGAGCTCAAACCCCGGATCACGGTATTCGGCGTGGGTGGCGCGGGCGGCAACGCAGTCAACAACATGATCGAGAAGGAACTCGACGGGGTTGATTTTGTCACGGCCAATACCGACGCTCAGGCGCTTCAGCAGTCTCTGGCGCATTCCAAGATCCAGATGGGCGTCAAGGTGACCGAAGGGCTGGGTGCCGGAGCGCGCGCCACCGTGGGTGCCGCCGCCGCCGAGGAAAGCATCGAACAGATCGTCGATCATCTGGCGGGCAGCCATATGTGCTTTATCACCGCCGGCATGGGCGGAGGGACAGGCACCGGGGCGGCCCCGATCATCGCGCAGGCCGCGCGGGAGCTGGGCGTTTTGACCGTAGGGGTCGTGACCAAACCGTTCCAGTTCGAGGGCGCCAAGCGGATGCGTCAGGCCGAAGACGGTGTGGACGCGCTGCAAAAGGTCGTTGATACGCTGATCATCATTCCCAACCAGAACCTGTTCCGTCTGGCCAATGAAAAGACCACCTTTACCGAAGCCTTCTCGATGGCCGATGACGTGCTTTATCAAGGTGTTAAAGGCGTGACCGACCTGATGGTGCGCCCTGGTCTGATCAACCTCGATTTCGCCGATGTCCGCGCCGTGATGGACGAGATGGGCAAGGCGATGATGGGAACCGGCGAAGCCGATGGCGAAGACCGCGCCATCCAGGCCGCCGAAAAGGCCATCGCCAATCCGCTGCTGGACGAGATCTCGCTGCGGGGGGCCAAAGGCGTGCTCATCAACATCACAGGCGCGCATGATCTCACGCTCTTTGAGCTGGACGAGGCTGCAAACCGTATTCGCGAAGAAGTGGATCCAGAGGCCAATATCATCGTTGGATCGACCCTCGACACAGCGATGCAGGGCATGATGCGCGTCAGCGTCGTGGCAACCGGTATCGATGCCAGCGATGTCGACTCGGAAATCCCTGTGCCGCGCCGCAAGCTGAGCCAGCCCCTCACCTTGCCCCATGTGGCCGAGGAAACGGCGATCGAAGAGGCGCCGCGCGCCCCGCTCGAAGAGCCGGTGCAGACCGAACCGGCCGTGGCCGCCGAAGAGCCGATGCTTTTTGACAGCCTGCATGCGAAAGAGACGGCGCCGCAGGAGCGGGCAGGGGGTCTTTTCGAACCGGCCGCACAGGACGATGATCTGCCGCCACCCGCCTATCAGCCAGCCGCCGCTGAGTTTCAGCCGCAGCCGGACTTCACCGAGGAGCCGGTCGAGCCCGCCGCCGAGTTCGTCGCGCCACGCGCGCCAGCACCCGGCACGCCCTCCCCCGAGGCGCTGGAGCGTTTGCGCGCCGCCGCCGCACAGCGGACCCAACCGACGGCGGCTCAGCCCGCCGCATCCCAAGAGGTGCCGGGCGCCGAAAAACGGGGCTTTGGCATCAACTCGCTCATCAATCGGATGACCGGGCATGCGGCTGACACACCGGCGCCTGCTCCGCGTCAGCAACCGGTGGTGCGCCAGTCGGCCCCGCAGACCGGGGCCGCCGCACAGCCGAGCCAAGCCGAAGACACTGAACAGGATCGCATCGAAATCCCGGCATTCCTGCGCCGTCAAGCGAATTGAATCCGGTCACATTTCCACAGAAGAGGTCGCCGCATGGCGGCCTTTTTTGATTTAAATACAATGGCTTAATCTTGCGCCAGCAGGGTTTCGCCCACATGTTGCAGAAACATTTCAGACAGTTGCAAAGAGTGAGTTGAGCATTGTCAGCGCCCTCTTTAACCACGGTTACGAGGAACCATCTTTCACAGGCGTAAGGTGGAATAGGCAGGACAGCAGTGCAAAATACGATCAGATACCCAGTGACCTTTACCGGGGTCGGCCTGCATACCGGCAGGCCGGTACGGATGGTGATCCGTCCTGCATCCGCCGAACATGGGATCTGGTTCCGTCGTGCCGATATCGACACCGGCGACACCCTGATCCCCGCTGTGTGGAGCGCGTCGGAGCATTCGCCGCTTTGTACCAAGCTGGTAAACAACGCGGGCGTCTCGATCTCGACCGTTGAGCATCTGATGGCCGCCCTGGCGGGCTGCGGCGTGCATAACGCCATGATCGAGGTGGACGGGCCCGAAATCCCGATCCTTGACGGCTCGGCCGCGCCCTTCGTGCGCGCGATCATGGAAAAGGGCCTGCGCCAGCTTGCCTCGCCCGTACGGGCAATAGAGATCCTCAAGGATATCCGCGTAGAGCGCGACGGGGCAGAGGCGCGGCTTGCGCCCGCCAATACGCTCAAGATTGATTTCCATATCGACTTTGATGACGCGGCAATCGGACAACAGACAAAATCGCTGGTGCTGAACAATGGCACCTTTGCGCGGGAACTGTGTGACAGCCGAACCTTCTGCCGTCAGGCCGATGTGGAGGCGATGCGCGCCAACGGTCTGGCGCTGGGCGGAACACCCGGTGTGAATGCCGTGGTCTTTGATGGTGCGCGGGTAACCAGCCCGGGCGGGTTGCGCCATCGCGATGAACCTGTCCGCCACAAGATGCTGGACGCGCTGGGCGATCTCGCTCTGGCCGGCGGGCCTGTATTGGGCCAATATACCGGGCTGCGGGCGGGTCATACACTGACCAATCTGCTGCTCCGCAAGGTGTTTGCAACGCCCGGTGCGGCCCGGATGATCGTCTGTGACACCGCCACCACCGCGCGTCTACCGGGCGTCGGCCTGCATTGGGGCGAAATTCCCAAGGTCGCCTGATGGCCCGGGCGGTCTTGTCTGGCTGGACTGTCCTCTTGCTCCACTTAAGGCGTTTTGCACCGCAAATGAATGTGCTAGACCAAGGTCAAATTCAGGGCAGCAAGCCCGGTTTCTTGCGGTAGGGAATGGCACGGATGACAGGCAGCGCGTCAGCAGGCATGCGGGTGCACACAGTGATCAAACTGATGATCGCGGGATGTCTTATGATCGCATTGGCGGGATGCGGCGGAGGCGGTACGATCTTTGGCGGCCCTGGTGCGGACCGGGATCAGTCGTTGGAGGCCTTTACCCCCGAACAGATCTTTGAGCGCGGCGAGTTTGAGCTGTCGCGCGGGCGCACCGATGATGCGGCGTGGTATTTCTCCGAGATCGAGCGGCTCTATCCCTATTCCAGCTGGGCCCGCCGGGCGCTGATCATGCAGGCCTTCTCGTACCATGTCGGGCAGGATTACCCCAACTCGCGCTCGGCCGCGCAGCGGTTCATTGACTTTTACCCCGCCGATGAGGATGCGGCCTATGCCCAGTATCTGCTGGCGCTCAGCTATTACGACCAGATCGACGAGGTGGGCCGCGACCAGGGGCTGACTTTCCAGGCGCTTCAGGCGCTGCGGGCCGTGATCGAACGCTATCCGGAAAGCGAATATGCCGACAGCTCGATCCTGAAATTCGATCTGGCCTTTGATCATCTGGCGGGCAAAGAGATGGAGATCGGCCGCTATTACCTGCGCCGGGATCATTTCACCGCTGCGATCAATCGGTTCCGCGTGGTGGTCGAGGACTTCCAGACCACCTCCCACACCGCCGAAGCCTT
This sequence comes from Aestuariivita sp., assembly GCF_021404545.1. Classification (GTDB taxonomy): domain Bacteria; phylum Pseudomonadota; class Alphaproteobacteria; order Rhodobacterales; family Rhodobacteraceae; genus Aestuariivita. The sequence continues at coordinate 136,172 of NZ_JAAWWD010000060.1, read as the reverse complement.
GCACCGCCTGGTCGAGGCATATCTGTCGCTGGGTCTTACGGATGAGGCGCAGACAGCCGGTGCGATTCTGGGCCACAACTACCGCGCGACCGAGTGGTACGAGGACAGTTTCCGCCTGTTGACCGGACGTGGGCTGGAACCCCGCGCACGGGGCAACAACTGGCTTTCGCAGATTTATCGCCAGACCCTTAAAGGCGAGTGGTTGTAAGCGCGGTGCCGGCTCGCACGGCACCCTACGGATAGACCGGATGTTACGGGCGCTTGAAATCAGGGATATGCTGATCATCGACCGGCTGGAGCTTGAGCTTCGGCCTGGTCTGAATGTGCTGACCGGTGAGACGGGCGCGGGCAAATCCATCCTGCTGGATTCCCTGGGCTTCGTTCTGGGTTGGCGAGGCCGGGCGGAACTGGTGCGCCAGGGGGCGGAACAGGGGGAGGTTGTGGCGGTCTTTGAGCTGCCCGCCGCGCATCCCGCCCGTGCGGTTCTGCAAGATGCGGGTCTGCCTGCGGGCGACGAGTTGATCCTGCGCCGTATCAACACCTCCGATGGCCGCAAGACGGCCTGGATCAATGATCGCCGCGCCAGTGGCGAGGTGCTCAGAGCGCTTTCGGATGTGCTGGTTGAACTGCACGGCCAGCATGATGATCGCGGTCTTTTGAACCCGCGCGGTCACCGTGCGCTGCTGGATGCCTTTGGCGGCTATGGTGCGACCCAGACCCTGGTGCGACGCGCCTGGACAGGTTTGACCGATGCGCGCAAGGCCTTGACCGCGCTGCAAGAGGAGGTTGCCGCTGCCCGTGCGGAGGAGGATTTTCTGCGCCATGCGGTGGCCGAGCTGGACGGGCTTGATCCGCAACCGGGCGAGGAGGCCAGCCTCGACACGCGCCGCCGCAGGATGCAGGGCGCCGAACGCATTCGGGACGACATCGCGCGCGCGCATCAGCTGCTGGGGCCGGAGGCGGCTGAAGGGGCGCTTGGCGACGCGGCCCGTTGGCTTGACGGTGTGATGGATCAGGCGGGCGAGGCGTTGACTGCCCCCATGGCGGCGCTGTCGCGCGCGCTGGTAGAGCTGGGCGAGGCGCAGGCCGGCGTCGAAGATGTCCTGCACAGTCTCGAGTTCAATCCCGCAGACCTGGAAGAGGCCGAGGAGCGGCTCTTTGCCATCCGGGCGCTGGCACGCAAACACGGCGTGGCCCCGGACGATCTGAACGGCTTTGCCGAGGGCTTGCGCACCCGGCTCGCGGCGCTCGATGCAGGAGATGCTGAACTGGGTACGCTTGAACAGGCGCTGCGCGATGCGCAAGCGGCCTATGACACGGCGGCGGCGGCGCTGAGCTTGGCTCGCGCCAAGGCCGCCACGCGGCTCGACAAGGCGGTGATGGCCGAGCTTGCGCCGCTGAAAATGGACCGCGCCGCCTTCGAGACGCTGATCGACCCTGCCGATCCGGGACCCGATGGCCGGGACATGGTTACTTTCACGGTGGCCACCAATCCCGGCGCGCCTGCCGGACCGCTGGGCAAGATCGCATCGGGCGGCGAGCTGAGCCGTTTTTTGTTGGCGCTCAAGGTCTGCCTGACCGGGACCGAGAGCGGGCGCACGCTGATCTTTGACGAGATTGACCGGGGTGTGGGCGGTGCAACCGCCGACGCGGTGGGTCGGAGGCTGGCGGATCTGGCGCGGACGGGCCAGGTTCTGGTCGTCACCCATTCGCCGCAGGTGGCCGCGCGCGGCGCGCATCACTGGCGGGTGGAGAAACGGGTGCGCCAGGGGGTCACCCTGTCCACCGTCACGCCCCTGCCCGCGCCCGAGCGTGTGGACGAGATCGCGCGCATGTTGGCAGGCGATACTGTGACGGAAGAGGCCCGCGCTGCGGCGCGTGCCTTGCTTGAGGCCTGAGGCCGCGCGGGTTTGGGGGCGCTGCCCCCGGCCTGCGGCCTCCCCCGCCGGTATTTTTCAAGAGAAGAAGGGGCGCGGGCGCCTTTCTGCGTGTTGCCGGTTCTCCAGATCGGACAGCCCCTGTCGTTTGCATCCGGGCTGCAAACTTTGCCGGTAGATTTCAGGCCGCTCGCATCTCTTTGAACCAAAACGGGGTTTTATGTAACCGCGCACTCCCCTAGACATACGGGAAACGACGCCAAAGGCGGGGCAATGGCCCGGAACCGATCCATTCTGTCGCAACAGCTCGACCAGGCGGTGACCGCCTGTCAGGATGGCTGGCGCGTGCTGCGCCATCGCGGCCCTTCGCAGGTGCAGTTCTGGTTCATCGCGCTGGCCATCGGGATCGCGGCGGGCACGGCGGCTCTGTTTTTCCGCAAGGGGATCGAGGCGCTTCAGGCATTTCTCTACGGCACTGACGACGTCCATTATATCCATAGCTTTGCAGAGTCGCTGCCGTGGTACTGGATCCTGATCATCCCGGTGATCGGTGGTCTGGTGGTGGGGCTGATCCTGCACCGGTTCACCCCGGATGCGCGGGTGCGGTCGGTGGCGGATGTGATCGAGGGGGCTGCACTGCATGACGGCCGGGTCGAGACGCGGGCAGGCGTTGCCTCGGCCCTGGCCTCGCTGATCACGCTGTCATCGGGTGGTTCATCCGGTCGGGAGGGGCCGGTTGTCCATCTGGCCGGGGTGCTTTCGACCAAGATCTCGCGCTGGATCAAGGCGGATGGCATCACCGGTCGGGATCTTTTGGGCTGCGCCGTGGCGGCGGCAGTGTCCGCAAGTTTCAATGCCCCCATCGCCGGCGCGCTTTTTGCGTTGGAAGTGGTGCTGCGCCATTTCGCGGTGCATGCCTTTGCGCCCATCGCCATCGCGGCAGCGGCGGGCACGGTGATCAACCGGCTGGAATATGGCGATGTGACCGAGTTCACTTTGGCCGAGCCCGGTGCCCTGCAATTCTATGTGGAGCTGCCGGCCTTTTTGCTGCTGGGACTTCTGTCGGGGTTTGTCGCCGTCGCCCTGATGAAATCCATCTTCTTTGCCGAGGATATGGCAAATCACATTCAGGACCGCACGGGCATCCCGCGCTGGCTGCGCCCGGCGATCGCGGGGCTTTTGCTGGGGGCGCTGGCGATCTGGTTTCCCCATATCATCGGGGTGGGGTACGAGACGACCTCGCTGGCGTTGACAGGCCAGCTTGCCCTGCATGAAGCGGTGGTGTTCTGCATGCTCAAAGTGGTGGCGGTGGCCATCACCATCGGGGGCCGCATGGGCGGCGGCGTGTTTTCCCCCTCGCTGATGGTGGGGGCGCTCTCGGGTCTGGCGTTTGGCTTGGTTGCGACGTCGCTTTTTCCGGATGTGTCAGGCTCTTATACGCTTTATGCACTGGCAGGGATGGGGGCGGTGGCCGCGGCCGTCCTGGGCGCGCCGATCTCGACCACGCTGATCGTGTTCGAGCTGACCGGTGACTGGCAGACCGGTCTTGCGGTGATGGTGTCGGTGTCGCTTTCGACCGCGCTGGCATCGCGCCTGGTCAACCGGTCGTTCTTTCTCACCCAGATCGAGCGGCGCGGCATTCACCTGGCCGCCGGGCCGCAGGCCTATCTTCTGGCGATGTTCCGCGTTTCGGGCGTGATGCGCGCGCCGGACGATCCGCGTGCGGCACCGGTCACCGAATGCTGGGACATGATTGCCGAGGGCATCTATATCGATGCCGGCGCCACACTGGAAATCGCGATGCCGGTCTTTGATCGGGCGGGCGTTTCGTTCATCCCCGTGGTGACCCTGACGGGCGAACACGCGGCCCCGGAATTGCAGGGCGCGCTCTTTCAGGTCGACGCACTCAAAGCCTATAATCGCGCGCTTGCCGCAACCGCCGCCGAGGAGCATTCATGAGTATTGGAAACAATAGATCGAATCGGATACGACTGTTTCCATAAATCTGCGAAATGCCAAAGTATTAACATATAGTTAACAAAATTACTTTACGCGCCATTGTCGCCCCATCTAATCTTGGTTGAGAAGCAAGCTGCTGAAATATGGGGGAAATTGTATGTGGTGGGCATTGGCGCTGCTGCCGTTGGTTGCGGTCTGGGCGATTGTTGAGAGTGATGACGATGACGATGGCGCGACCAGTGAGCCGCCCCCCGAACCGACACCGACGCAAGCGACAGAGGGGGACGACACCCTTCTTGGCACCGGCGCGCCGGATTTGCTGAACGGTCTGGCCGGGAACGACACGATCAACGGCTTTGCTGGCGATGACCGCATCGTTGGCGGGCCAGGGGACGATGTCGGACGGGGTGCTGGTGGCGACGATACACTCAACGGATGGGCCGGAGACGATACGCTGGGCGGCGGTCCCGGCGCGGACCGGATCGATGGCGGTTGGGGCGACGACAGCCTGAATGGCCATGGCGGCGAAGACCTGATCGAAGGCAACAATGGCGCGGATTTCGCGAATGGCGGCCTTGGCAACGACGTGGTCAGGGGGGGATCTGGCGCGGATCTGCTGTTTGGCGGCGGTGATGACGATACGCTGAGCGGTGGCAACGGGGCGGATACGCTGAACGGGGGCGATGGCGACGACAGCCTGCGCGGCGGTGCCGGCGATGACGCGCTCAACGGTGGCGCCGGGGCCGATACGCTGGAAGGCGGCCTGGGCGATGACATTATCAATACCGGCGAAAGGGATGGGGAAGACCCTGGCGACGATGATGCCAACATTACCGATATTGCCCGTGGCGGGGATGGCAACGACTCCCTCTTTGGCGCGGAAGGCGATGACCAGCTCTTTGGCGATGCGGGCGATGACACTCTGGTGGCCGGGTTCGGTGATTTCGTGCTTGAGGGTGGCGAGGGCGACGACGTCCTGCGTGCTGACGACACCGGCAGCCACGTGATGCGGGGGGGTGCTGGCAATGACGCGATCAGCGGTGTGATCAACAACGGCTCCGAGCCGGATTTCTTCGTCTCCCGTCTTGAAGGCGGCGAGGGGGATGACACGATCACAGCCGGTCTGTCGGACGTGATGGCCGGGGGCGAAGGGCTCGACACCTTCCAGGCCTCGGGCATTCTCGATCGGCCCGATCAGGCCTCCACGATTGAAGATCTGACGCTGGGTGCTGACACCGAAAGCAGCGAGCAGGTGCTGCTGACGTTCTTGAACGGCGATCCGATCCCGGCCACGGATATTGCGGCCAACCTCACCTTGCTCGATAACGCGGATGGATCGACCAGCGTGGTTTACAACGAAGATGAGGTTCTGGTGCTCGAAGGGATCACCGCAGCCGAGCTGTCCGATACCTCCCTGTGGCTGGCCAACACGCGCCTGCCCGCAACCTAAAGCCTTGGGTGTGAGCGGGTCTCAGACCCGCTCCACCGTGACCTGATCGCTGGCATAAAACGCCAGATGATCGCGGATTTCGGCGACGTCGTCCTTTGGATCCTCATAGCTCCAGACCGCGTTTTCCACCGTGCCGGATTTGTTGACGATGGAAAAATAGGTGGCATCGCCCTTGTGCGGGCAATGGGTGACCTTGTCGGTGCGATCCAGAAACGCCATGGCGATATCGGCGCGCGGGAAATAGATCACCGGGGGATAGTCGCCCTCGCTCAGCTCCAGCACATTGCGGCTTTCGCCCAGGACGGCGCCGCCGGACCGCACGGTCCAGAGGTCGTCTGTCTTGCGAATACGAATATGATCAGCCATGGCGTGGGATCCTCCCTTGGGGTGTTGTGCTGTCTCTTGCCCGCGCCATGTGACACGCACATGCCGGATGGGTCGGTCCATCAGATCGGGGCAGAGGCCGCATCCAACCACATCTGCGCGGCCTTGCCCAGCCGTGGCCCGACTTTTTCCCGAACCTGCGCGTGATAACCGTTCAGCCAGTCGATCTCAGCCCGGCTCATTGCCCCCGGCAGGATCAGCCGCCGGTCCAGCGGCACGAAGGTCAGCGTGCGCCAGGCCAGCATCGCGCGATGGGCGTCTCCGGTCTTGGGTGGTTCGGCCTCCTCCACGACGACCAGGTTTTCCAGGCGGATACCAAAGGCGCCCTCGCGGTAATACCCGGGCTCGTTCGACAGGATCATGCCGGGCTCAAGCGGGACATGGCTGATCCGGCTCAGGCGTTGCGGTCCCTCATGGACGTTGAGATAGGCGCCCACACCATGGCCCAGCCCGTGATCGAAATCCTGATGCGCCAGCCACAGCGGCATCCGTCCCGCCATTTCGATATCGCGCCCGGCCAGCCCCTTGGGCCAGCGCAGGCGGCTCATCGCGATCATCCCTTGCAACACACGGGTGTAGCAGGCTTTTTCCTCTTCCCCCACATCGCCGATAGCAATGGTGCGGGTGATATCGGTGGTGCCGTCCAGATATTGCCCACCACTGTCGAGCACCAGAAGATGACCATCTTCCAATCGGCTGTCGGTCTCTTCGGTCACGCGGTAATGCATGATCGCGCCGTTGGGGCCGGTGCCGCTGATCGTGTCGAAGGAGATGTCCTGAAGCGCATTGTCGCGCCGCCGCAGCTCCTCCAGGCGGCGCACCACATCCGTTTCCGTGATCGTGCCGGGGTTTTGCTCATCCAGCCAGGCCAGAAGCTCGATCATCGCCATGGCATCGCGCAGATGCGCTTCGGCCATGCCCGCGATTTCCGTTGGATTCTTGCGCGCTTTGGGCAGCGCACAGGGATCTCTGTCAAGCACCGGCTCGGCACAGGCCTTCCACAGGGCATAAGGCACCGTATCGCGATCCATCAGGACAGGGCCTTGCAGAGCGGCCACCTGATCACCCAGGGTTTCGGGGTGAGCGACGGTGACATCCGCACCCAGGTGATCGCGCAACCCGACAAGCTTTTCTTGATGCGCGAACAGGGTGACCGCGCCGTCATCGTGCAGGATGCCAAAGCCCTGCATGACCGGATTGCGGCCCACATCCGCGCCCCGGATATTCAACAGCCAGGCCAGACTGTCGGGCAGGGTGATTACCGCCGCGATGACCTTGCGCGCGCGCAGATCCTCGGCCAGCCGCGCACGCTTGGCTTCATGGCTTTCGCCCGCGAATTCCAGCGGATGGATCTTGGCGGCCGCCAGCGCGGGGCCGGGTTGATTCACCCAGATCCGGTCGACCGGATTGTCCGCAACCGCCACCAGTTCCACCGCGCTGCCCTCAAGGGCTTCGCGCGCCTGAGCCACTTGCGATTGCGACATCAGCCAGGGATCAAACCCGATACGGCCACCTGTCGGCAATTGCTCGCGCAGCCAGGCGGCAAGGCTCACCTCGGGCCAGTGCACCGGCGTGAAATGCGACAGCGCCACTTGCGCCTTGACCTGCGTGCGATAGCGCCCGTCGATGAACACTCCGGCAGAGGCCGCCAGAGCCACGCAAAACCCTGCTGAGCCGGTAAATCCGGTCAGCCAGGACAAACGCTCATCACGCGGCGCGACATATTCGCCCTGATGCGCATCCGCGCGCGGCACGATGAACCCATCCAGCCCCTGAGCGACCAACGCGGCTCGCAGAGCCTCCAGCCGGGGCGGGCCCTGATCGGGTCGCGCGGTAATGTCGAATGTCTGGAACATGAGCGGGCCGCCTTTTTCTTAAGGAGTGCAGAAACTGGATCGCGGTCCTGCAAAAGTCCAGAGCGGCCAGCGTCTTTTCCGCCTCGGCAGCCAAACACGCCTCAGACCGCAGTTTCAGGCCAGAGCCGCGCGGGCCGGCTGCGTCGCGCCAAAGCTCTAAGAGATGCCATGCCTGCCATTCCCAGCGAGGAATGGGTGCCCCAGCGGGTCGCGCTGCAAACGTCTCACACCGTTCGTTCAGAGCTCAGCTTGCGTTGCGGATCCCCATCACCCGCGCCCGCGCGCGCGGATCGGTATCAAAGAGCGCGGCAAGCTGCTCGGTCATCGCACCGGCCAATTGCTCAACATCGGTGATCGTGACCGCACGGTCGTAATACCGTGTCACATCATGCCCGATACCGATGGCCAGAAGCTCCACGATCTTGCGTTTTTCGACCATCGCGATCACATCGCGCAGGTGTTTTTCAAGGTAATTGGCGGGGTTCACCGACAGGGTTGAATCGTCCACCGGTGCACCATCGGAGATCACCATCAGGATCTTGCGCTGCTCGCGCCGCGCCAACATCCGCCGATGCGCCCATTCCAGCGCCTCGCCGTCGATATTTTCCTTCAAGAGCCCCTCTTTCATCATCAGCCCCAGATTGGGCCGGGTCCGGCGCCAGGGCGCGTCCGCGGATTTATAGATGATGTGCCGCAGATCGTTGAGCCGACCGGGCACCTGTGGCCGCCCCTCGTTCAGCCAGGCCTCGCGCGCCTGACCACCCTTCCAGGCGCGGGTGGTAAAGCCCAGGATTTCGACCTTCACATCGCACCGCTCCAGCGTGCGCGCCAGCACATCCGCGCAGATCGCAGCAATAGAGATCGGCCGCCCGCGCATCGAGCCGGAATTGTCCAACAGCAGCGTCACGATCGTGTCGCGAAACTCGGTGTCCTTCTCGACCTTGAAGCTCAGCGGCGTGGTGGGGTTGGCCACCACCCGCGCCAGACGGCCCGCGTCCAGAATACCTTCCTCTCGGTCGAACTCCCAGCTGCGGTTCTGCTGCGCCTGCAAGCGGCGCTGCAATTTGTTGGCCAGCCGCGACACCGCGCCCTTCAAAGGCTCCAACTGCTGATCGAGATAGGCGCGCAGCCGTTCCAACTCGACCGGATCAGCCAGATCCTCGGCTCCGATTTCTTCATCATGTTCGGCGTTATAGACCTTGTAGTCGGGGTCGGCTTCGGACACGGGCTGCGGGGCAGGGGGGTCCAGCGGCGCCTCGCCCTCGGGCATTTCGGCCTCCTCGCCCATCTCCTGGTCGGCCATCTCATCCATCGAGACCTGGGCCTGTGCCGCGTCCTGCTGATCCTCCTGGGTCTGCTCGGGGTTCGCCTCGGCGTCCTCTTCCTCACTGTCATCCGACCCGGTGCTGTCGGGGTCCTGCTCCTCCTCGGCACTGTCCTCAGCGCCTTCGTCCTGCTCGTCGTCCAGCTCATCGGGGTCGTCGCCCAGCTGATCGCCATAGCCCAGATCCGAGATGACCTGCCGGGCAAAGCGGGCAAATTCCGACTGATCCGACAGGATCTCATCGAGGTTTTCCAGCGTGCCGCCCGCCTGTTCCTCGATAAAGCCGCGCCAGAGGTCCATCACATTCTGCGCCCCCCCGGGCAAATCGCGCCCCGTCGCCAGATGCCGGATGAGATAGCCCGCGGCCACAGCCAGCGGCGCCTCGGCCGATTCCTTGACCTGGTCGTATCCGCGCCGCATCGCCTCATGGCCGATCTTGACGTCGATATTGCCCGCGGTGCCGGGCATGTCGCGCGCGCCCATCGCTTCGCAGCGCGCCGTTTCCATCGCCTCGTAAAGATCGCGCGCCATTTCGCCTTGAGGGGCGAATTTGTCATGGGTTCCGATGTCATGGTATTTGTGCTGCAAGGCCAGCGCATCCGCCGTGCCGCGTGCCAACAGAACCTCGTCGCGGCTCATCCGGCGCGACACCTGAGGCAGGCGCATCGCATCCCCCGACAGGCCCGATGGATCCACCGAATAGCTGACCGTCAACTCAGGGTCGTCGGCCATGACCTTTGTGGCTTCGGCCAGCGCCTTCTTGAACGGATCGGCGGGGTTGTCGTTGGGTTTGGTCATATCCAGCCTTCTCAAAGATCGTCGAGGGACATTCGCCCCATGGCGAGCCGCGCCAGCACATCCACATGAACATCCAGCGCATCAATGACCCTATACCCCGGATCATGCCCGTCAAACACAAGGTTGAGGTCGGTGCCGGCCAGCACCACCGCCTCCGCACCCTGATCCGTCACCAGGCGGCGCCCTGCCTGCTGAAAGAACGGCGCATCGCCCGAAGCGGCCTCGCCCCGAATGGCGAGATCCTGATAGGCCGTACCAACCGTGTCCAGGTCCTCATCGGGCACCACGGCGCGGGTCCGTTGCAACTGACCGTAAAGCCGCGTACGCATAACTCGCGCCGTGCCCAAAAGGCCCACTGTCCCAAGGTCTTCTCGCTGAAAATACGCATCCAGAGGTGTAACAGCACTCACCAGCGGCAGGGATGACAGCGATACGGTCTCGTCAAAACAGAAATGCCCGCCCAGCGAGGTAATGGCCGCGCAATCGGCACCGGCATCGCGCAGCCGGTCGATCAGCCGTGCATAGATCTCGGCCTGGGCGCGGCGGTCGTCCGCCAGACTGTTTGTCAGCAGATCGGCGACCTGAGCGTGGACAACGGTCAACTCCAGCGGCCCCTCCACAGCGCGCGACAGACGCTGGTAATAGGCCAGCGCCGCAGCCACACCGATGCCGCCGATCAACCCGATATGAAGACGCTTGTTCATTCGCCTGTCATGCCGGTGTCACCCCAGCGCGTCAAGGAACTCCGTGCAGGTTTTCCGGTCCGCGTTGAAAAGGCCCGACCGCGCGGTGCGCGGCGGGTTCAGCGGGCCGAAGGCAACCATATAGGAGGTGACGAAATCGCGCCCCGTCGCCTCTGTCCCGGTCAGACGGGCCAGCGGCAGATCCGTCAGAAACGCAAAAAGGTCGAGGTTGCGCAGACCCATCGCCTGGGCCAGTTGGCGGCGTACCTGCATGGCGCGAAAAAACCCCTGACATCGCTGCCCGATCGCAGCCTCCGACATCGGCGGAAATGTCGCTGCAATGGGGGTCAGCCTGTTGTCGTCTATCTCCAGAAGGGCCACCGAAGGTGTCCCGGCCGTGGCTGTTGCCGCCCATGACACGAGCGTGACCACAGCCGCAAGTGCAGTCTTGCGCATGTCGCTATCCTTGTACCCGGGGCTGCATCGACCAGGTCTTGGGCATGGTGGCGCGAACACAGCCGTCTTCCCTTGCGCGGAATCCTACGCATCCCAGCGCATCGGCGCAATCCCGCCGAAGGGTTTGACGCAGCGTTCTGTGGTTGCCGTGCGAAAGGTGACGGCTCAGCTTTGCCGCAGGCGGTCACACCAGTTGATGCGCCGCCCGCCGTCATAGGGCACGGCCAGCCCTTGAGAGATCATGATCTGTGCCAGATCGCGGCCATCAAGGCGCATGCGGACCAGAAGGCGATCATACCTGTCCTTGCCCTCCATCTCGACAGCGATCATTTGCGCTGTGCGCAGGCGCTGTTCAAGATAGACCGTCGCGCTCCGGCCCAGGTGCAGCTCGGCCGTACATCCGGGGCGGAAGGTCTCTGGCGTGTCGTATCCGGTGAGCCGCACCGATCCGCCGCGACCAGTGTTGCAGACCATCTTGACGGTATCCCCGTCAACGACCTCGACAATGTCACAGACCGAATTGTCGCGCGTCGGGATCCCGGCAATCGTCCGCAGACCCGTCTGCGAGGTGCATCCGGCAAGGCAGAGGCAGGCCGCGATCAGCGCGCCTGCGAAGCGTATCAGATCAGTGCCGCGCTCGCCGCGCTTTCGGGCAGTTCCTCGTCAAAGCAGCGTTGATAGAACTCCGCCACGGTCTGGCGTTCCAGCTCATCGCATTTGTTCAGGAACGACAGGCGGAAGGAATAACCGACATTGCGGAAAATCTCGGCGTTCTGCGCCCAGGTGATGACCGTTCGCGGGCTCATCACGGTCGAAAGATCGCCGTTCATAAAGGCCGTGCGCGTCAAGTCGGCCAAAGTCACCATCTGGCTGACTGTCTTGCGCCCTTTCTCGGTGTTGTAATGCGGCGCCTTGGCCAGAACGATGGCCACCTCCGCATCGTGGCTGAGATAGTTCAGCGTGGCCACCAGCGACCAGCGGTCCATCTGGGCCTGGTTGATCTGCTGGGTGCCGTGATAAAGGCCCGTCGTGTCGCCCAGACCCACGGTATTGGCCGTGGCGAAGAGGCGGAAATAGGGGTTCGGCGTGATGATCTCGTTCTGATCGAGCAGGGTGAGCTTGCCGTCATGCTCCAGCACGCGCTGGATGACGAACATCACGTCGGCGCGGCCGGCATCGTATTCGTCGAACACGATGGCGCAGGGGTTGCGCAAGGCCCAAGGCAGGATACCCTCGTGAAATTCGGTCACCTGCTTGCCATCGCGCAGCTTGATCGCGTCCTTGCCGATCAGATCGATCCGCGAAATGTGGCTGTCGAGGTTCACCCGCACCGTCGGCCAGTTCAGCCGTGCCGCAACCTGCTCGATATGGGTGGATTTTCCGGTCCCGTGATAGCCTTGGATCATGACCCGGCGGTTGCGGGCGAACCCCGCCAGGATGGCCAGCGTCGTTTCGGGATCGAATTTATAGGTATGATCCAGCTCGGGCACCCGTTCTGTCCGCTCGCCGAAGCTGCGCACCGTCATGTCGGTGTCGATACCAAACACCTCGCGGACCGAAACCTCTTCGGTCGGTTTGGCAGTCATCTCGATTGCGCCGTCAGCCATGGAACAGTTCCTTTCATTTCCACCCGGTGGTGGAGCGATCCGTCAACCCGCCCGTCGTGCAACATATTGGGCAAGCGTGCAAGAGGAAGGGTTGGTTTTTCGCGCCCTTGGCACCGGCGCGACCAGCCCGCGAAAACAGCCAGAATTTGACACAAATTCTGCCCCGCCCGGTGACCAACCGGCGGGGTCATTTTCTGTGTCAGAAAATGACCAGATTGTGTGTCACAATCTGGAGCAGGGTCATTCCTTGAAACTGCGGCTGACCTTGATCTGATCCCAGGCCCAGACCACCAGTTGCAGCTGCTCTTCCTGGCTGCGATCGCCGCCGTTCATATCCGGATGCAGCACTTTGATGAGCTTCTTATACGCTTTGCGAATATCGGTCTTGGTCCAGATATCCTCGGCCTCCAGGATCTCCAATGCGCGCCGCTCCGTCGGGGGCAGTTTGCGCCCGCCGCCCGCAGCTCCACGTCCGGGGTTCTTGGTGGCGTTGCCGCCAAGGACCTGATGCGGGTCTTCGATCCCCAGCCGCGCCCAGGCGCGCGCCTCGGGATCTCCCATCGGTTTGGTCTGACGCTCCCAGACCTTGTCCTTGGATTGCTGGGCGTTGATCTCCGCCTCGGTCACGCCATCGAAGAAGTTCCATTTTTGATTGTACTCCCGCACATGCTGCTGGCAGAACCACAGGAAATCATCCAGAACGTCCGGGGCCTTAGGCGCACGGTACTTGCCGGCCTCCTGGCATCCCGCGTGATCGCAGATCCGGGTCGAGGTCTCGGACGCGCCCGACATCCCCCGCCGCCCACGCGGATTTTTCTTTTTGGCCGAAGAGACGGACATGTCAAATCCAAAGGGATCACTTTTGCTCATCAGGCATCTCCTTCCGGCTGCTCGGCCACATGCTCTTTTCGACTCGGACGGGTGAGTTTAGTCTGTCCCGCAAAAGATAGAAGAGGGCGCGCGTGAAATTTTTGCCGCACCCCGTCCCCCAGAAAGGTTCGACATGACCGTTACCCAGGAAATCACCCAGAAACTGCAAACCGCCTTTGACCCGCGCGAGCTGGAGGTTGTCGATGACAGCGAAAGCCACCGGGGTCATGCGGGGTTTCAGGAAGGCGGAGAAAGCCACTTCAATGTGCGTATTCGGTCCGCGGCCTTCAAGGGCCAGTCGCGCATTGCCCGCCATCGGGCGGTACACACCGCGCTGGGGGCCGATCTGGTGGGGCGGATCCATGCGTTGGCCCTCGATATCAGCGATTGATCATTGCGCGGGGCGGTCGGATTGACCGGACTCGACCTCGGTGGTGCCGTCCTTCCGGGTGGCTTCCGCGCGCGCCCTCAGCGCTGCCGTCATACCCGAGACGTCGCTTAACTCCTCCACGCCGTTGTCTTTGAGAATGCGCTCCGCACCAGAGGCGGGGCGCAACGGCGGTGGGGCACGCCGCGCGGCCTCTTGCGGTGGCGTGGTTGTCGCGGATGTGCCCGACTGTTCGGCCGCCGCCAGATCCTCCGGTGCCTCCGCTTTCGCCACCGCGGGCTCTGCATCCATCACGCGGGGCTGAAAATCCGCGAGGATCCCGGCCTTGTCACGGCGAAAGACCAGAATATTGCGCCAGTTCGTGGTCGAGCCGGTCAGCCCCTGACGCTCGTCGCTGGGCAGCATATCGGCACGCTGATACTCCCAGCCATCCGCCGCCATCCGGTTCATCAGGCTCTCAATGGCATGGGCAAAGCGCGCCTCGGGCGACTTCAGGCCCTTTGCCTTTTCGCCCTTGCTGGGGGCGGGGATGACTTTGTACTCAAATTCAGGCATGGCCTCACTCCGCTGATGCGCCGCGCATCATAGCGGTGGCCGCGCGCAGGGGCCAGAGGGCTCATCGCCGGGGGATGCCAATCCGCCGACCGGCGCGGTCCGGGCGCGGCAATCCGCTGTGCTGCTTGAGGATTGCGCGCATTTTCTGTGCCACATCGGCGGGCATGGGCGCGACCTTTGGTCCGCTCATGTCGATATGCAGGCCCAGACCTTCGCCTGTGGCCGACAGCCAGCCGTCCTCGTGATGAAGTTCCTGAAAGAAATGAAACCGCTTTTCGTCCATATCCAGCAGCTGTGAGGTGACATAGACGGGGTCGCCCTCTTTCAGTTCTCTGAGGTAGCAGACATGAAACTCGGCCGAAAACGTCGAAAACCCCCGTTTGGCGGGATAGTCCGGTGTGATCCCGAATTCGGCAAAAAGATCGTCGGCCCCGCGATCAAAGAGGACGTTGTAGTAGGCCATGTTCAGATGACCGTTGAAGTCGATCCAGTCCGGCTGAACCGTCATTCGGCGTGAGCGATGGGGGGCAGTCAAGGAGCGGCTCCTTTTGTGGTCGTTTTTGGGGACGGGTTATGCGCGCCAGCAACCGGGGTACCGTAGGGCGGGACTTGTCCCGCCGCCCCTTTCCGAACCCGCACGGCGGGACAAGTCCCGCCCTACGCCAGTTTCCTCGCCACGATCTCATTCACGGCTTTGGGGTTTGCCTTGCCGCCAGTGGCCTTCATTACCTGGCCCACGAACCAACCGGCGAGCTTGGGGTTTTCACGCGCCTTTTCGACCTGCGCGGGGTTTTCCGCGATGACCTTGTCGACTGCCGCCTCAATCGCGCCGGTGTCGGTGACCTGCTTCATACCGCGTTCCTCGACGATCCGGGCAGGAATGCCGCCGTCGGTATACACAATCTCAAAAAGATCCTTGGCGATCTTGCCCGAGATATCGCCCTTCGCGATCAGATCCACGATCCCGCCAAGCTGCGCGGGCGAGACCGGGCTTTCGGAGATACCGTGATCCTCTTTCTTGAGCCGTCCGAACAGCTCGTTGATTACCCAGTTCGCGGCCATCTTGCCATCGCGCCCTGCCGCGACCTCCTCGAAATAGGCCGCCGATTCCACATCCGCCGTCAGCACCGAGGCATCATAGTCGGTCAGACCAAACTCTTTGATGAACCGGGCCTTCTTTTCATCGGGCAGCTCGGGCAGCGACGCCGCGATGGTATCGACCCAGGCCTGTTCGATCTCCAGCGGCAAAAGATCGGGATCGGGGAAATAGCGATAATCATGCGCCTCTTCCTTGGAGCGCATGGAGCGTGTCTCTCCCTTGTCGGGATCGTATAGGCGGGTTTCCTGTTCGACCTTGCCTCCGGCCTCGACAATCGCGATCTGGCGGCGCGCCTCGACCTCGATTGCCTGCTGGATGAAGCGCATGGAGTTCATGTTCTTGATCTCACAGCGGGTGCCAAGATGAGAGAAGTCCTGCGTTTCCTGATAGGCCTCGTAGGCGCCCGGCAGGCAGATCGACACGTTCACATCCGCGCGCATACTGCCGTTCTGCATATTGCCGTCGCAGGTCCCCAGATAGAGCAGGATCTGGCGCAGCTTGGCGAGATAGGCGGCCGCTTCCTCCGGGCCCCGGATATCGGGGCGCGAGACGATCTCCATCAGCGCCACACCGGTGCGGTTGAGATCGACGAAGGACATGTTGGGGTCCATGTCGTGAATGGACTTGCCCGCATCCTGTTCGAGGTGAATGCGCTCGATCCGTACCAGCCGCGCGATGCCTTCGCCCATCTCGACCAGCACTTCGCCCTCGCCGACAATCGGCTGATAAAGCTGGGAAATCTGATAGCCCTGCGGCAGGTCCGGGTAGAAATAATTCTTGCGGTCAAATGCGCTGAGCAGGTTGATCTCGGCCTTAAGGCCCAGCCCGGTGCGCACCGCCTGTTCCACGCAGAATTCGTTGATCACCGGCAGCATACCGGGCATGGCCGCGTCCACGAAGGCGACGTTGGAATTGGGCTCGGCGCCGAATTGGGTGGAGGCGCCGGAAAAGAGCTTGGCGTTGGAGGAGACCTGGGCATGCACCTCCATGCCGATCACCAGCTCCCAATCGTGCTTGGCCCCGGCAATGGTTCTTACGGTCGGCGTTTCATAAGTCAGATCGAGCATGGGCAGGCCTCGTGCGCTGAGCGTTTGGCCTGCGTTCTAGGCCAGCGACCGCGCGCGGGCAAGAGGGTCAGGCGGTGATCTGCAAGCCCTCGGGGGTAAAGACAACCTGCCTGCCGCGCGCGATCTCGTCCTGGAAGAGGTCCGCCAGGACCCGCAGCGCCCGCGCCTGCCCATGCGCGGCGAACCGGCTCAGCGACGTGACCGGGGCCGCGTTGTCAAAACCCTCGGCGGCATGCGCCCAGACCAACGGATGCAACTCGGTCATGTGATCGCGGATCACCCAATCGGCACAGGCGCCGATCTGTGCGGCGGCCGCATGAACGGACCGGTGCGCGCCAAGTGCTATGGCGCAATATGCCGCCAGCAGATTGGCCGTGCCCTGATCCCGGCGCCGTGCCAGAATGGCACGCAGCCCGTCGATAAAGAAATCCGGATCGACCCTGGCACAGGCCTCGGCGTCGATGGCAATCGCGTCGAACATCACCCAGGTATACCCTGCGTCACCCCAGACATCCTGCGTACGCGCTGCGATGCGTCGGGCCTCCAGCTCCAACTGATCATAATCGCCGAACCAGCGTGGCAACAGGTGGTTGCCCATTGCACGCATATGCCGCTCATTATGTGGATCGAGGTCGATCAGCTCCTCATAGTCCCGGGTGATCTGCGCACGCGGGTCGCGCAGGCCCGGCAACAGCGCGCAGCGCGCCGCGGCCAGCGACGGGCTGTTCAATGCCGCCCCCCGAAATCCGCTCAGGATAACGCCCGCGCGCTCAAAATGCGCGGCAAAGGAGGCGCGGCGATGACGCGGCGTTGCGATTTCGGGGGCTGAGCCGCGCCAGGCCCAGCCGATGTCGATATGGGCATGCGCCACGGTCAATGCGATGGCGGGATCATTGCCGTGCTCTTCCAGCACCGCCTCCAGCCCGCCGATGCCCGACAAAAGCGCAGGGTTGCCTGGCGCGACCCCCTCCTCAATCGCGTGTTCAGCGGCGGCCACCACGTCAGATCGGGCGCCAAAGGTCAACAGATCGGTGACCGGCATCCCGCCTGGGGTCTTGGATCGCGCGGCATCCGCCATACGGATCTTGGCGGACAGATCACACCAGCGGTCCTGACGCGCAAGAAACTGTCCAAGGCTGCGCAGCCGGGTGCATTCGTCATCATCCGCGGTCGTATCGCGCACCGGAATATGCAAAAGCCGCTTGTCGGTCGGGGGGGTGTCCGCCTTGCCCAAAAGGAGAGGCGGCGCTTCTGGCGCGTCGGTGGGGTGCATTTTGATGCGCGACCAACGTTTCATGCGTCGCGCAAACTGTCCGAATCTGGTGCCTTCGTCCATCATGATCTGCCCGCTCGTATCGTTACATGCCGTTATGCGGAAGTAGCCCTGGTTTGGGACTGAATGATGGCGCGGGAATGAAGCTTGGCGGGCATTTCCGGGCGGATTTCGCGTCGCTGCTCAGAGCAGGGTAAAGTGGTGTCGCTGGGTTTTCAGGCCCCGGGCCTGGCAGGCGGCCTCAAAGATCTTGTGCGGGGGCAACGCTTCATAGGGCAGGCGGATCCGCCGTTTATGGGCCGTCACCGCGCTGACCCGCACGGAAAAGTCCAGCCGCGTGTCGAACCGCATGTGATCGATCTCCGAAACCGGCATCTCGCCCTTGCCGCGCCCGCTCCACCATTCCAGCCGCTCTTCCGTCAGCCGCAGGCCCGAGCGGCGGTCAGACCACAGATCCCACAGCGCAGGCAGCGTCATCAGCGCCAGAAACGCCACGATCCACCAGGCGGCATCAATCAGGATAAATCCTGCCAGTAAAAGGACATAGACCACCGCCAGAGCGATCATCGTCTTGCGGCTTCGCCCCCTGGCCTCGAATGTAAACGGCTCTGCCATCAGCGCCCGCCGGTGACATCCAGCGTGGTGCCGGTGACATAGCTTGCGTGGTCCGACAGCAGCCACAGCACGGCTTGGGCCACCTCTGCCGCGTCGCCCTTGCGCCGCATCGGTACCGCCGGGGCAAGCCGGTCGGCGCGGTCCGGCTCTCCGCCCTTGGCGTGAATGCCGGTGTCGATAATCCCGGGCCTGACCGAAATGACGCGGATGCCATCGCCCGCCATCTCATCGCTGAGGCCCTTGGTAAACGTGTCGATGGCCGCCTTGGAGGCCGCATAATCGACATATTGATTGCCAGATCCCAGCCGTGCCGCCGCGGAAGAGACATTGACGATCACACCGCCCTTGCCCATGCGCAGCACCGCCTCCTTGGCGACCAGCATCGCACCGATGACATTGACATCGAACATCCGCCGCAGGCGGGCGTGATCCATCTCGGTCAGCCGCGCGCTGGGGGCCACGATGCCTGCATTGTTAATCAACCCGTCCAGGTGGGCGATATCCGCAAAGAGGGCCGCGATGGCGTCCGGCTCTGCGACGTCGAGCTGGTGCAGCGTCGTCTCGGCGCCAGCCGCGCGGGTCTGGCGCGCCACCGCCTCCGCGCCAGCGCGATCGGAGTTGTAGGTCAGCACCAGATCATAGCCGCGGGTCGCCGCAAGCCGTGCGCAGGCCGCACCAATGCCAGCGGAGGCGCCGGTGATCAGCAGGGATTTACGGCTCATCGCTTGGATCCTCCATCTGTGCCACCCAGTGCGCGCGCCAGCTCGGCGGGTCGTAGGGATCGGGCCAGTATTCGACCTGCTTTACGATATGGCCGCCCCGCACGGTATGGAAACTGATCACGGTGGCCACCGTTTCGCCATCGGTGACGGTCACATCGGTGACAACCTGGTCCCGCCCGGCAACGCAGCGGTTGAGCGTGAACCGCCATGGTCCCTTTGCGGGATAGGCCGTATTGAGGGCCGCGAAATTGGCGCGCCCTTCGATGACTTCGCCCGATTGCGGCCAAACACCCCGAAAATCGGGCGACAGCAGCAGGGACGCGGCCTGGAAATCATTTGTTCCCATGACCCGCCAAAACTCCGACACAAGATCGCGCGGCGCCGTTGTCATGCCGACAGGATCCGTCCGATCATCTCCCCGGTATCGCGCGACAGGCCATCCTGGCCCATGATCCGCTCCATCGCTTCGCGCATCATGCCCTGACGGTCGGCGTCATAGCGTTTCCAGGTCTGGAAGGCCTGGCACATCCGCGCGGTGGTCTGCGGATTGACCGGATCGAGCCGGATCAGCCAATCGGCCAGCAGGGCATAGCCCGCGCCATCGGCGGCGTGAAAACCCGCGTGGTTCATCGCCAGCGCGCCCAGGGTCGCGCGGAAGCGGTTGGGGTTTTTCCAGTTGAAATCTGGATGCGCGGTGAGCGTTTCGGTGATCCGCGCCGCGTCGCCTGGCTCGGCCTGCACGACCTGCATCATGAACCATTTGTCGATCACCAGCCGGTCGGTTTGCCATTGAGTATAGAACGCGCCCAGCTCGGCGGTGCCGCGTTTGGCCGACAGCACGCATCCCAGCGCCTGCAATTGCAGCGTCATGTTTGTGGCCTGGGCATATTGCGTGGCCGCCTGCGCGCCGCCATCGAGACGGCTGATCAGCGACAGCACCGCGCCGCCAAGCGCGCGTTTGCCCGATTGGTCCGCATCCGGGCGATAGGGCGCGTCCACATGCGCCTCGGCGTAAAGCCGCGGCAGCACGTCCTGACATTGCTGCGCCAGCGCCTGTTTCAGCGTCTCGGAGGCCTGCCAGATCGCCATCGGATCGGGCGTGCCTCCCGCCTGCGCGATGGAACCCGCCAGATCCGACTGCCCCGGCATGCCCAGCATCAGCGCGCGATAGGCCGGATCGAGCGTGTCGTCGCGCAGCACGGTGAGCATTCCATCCAGATAAGCGGGGTCGGGGGCCGCGCCTTGGGTCGCCATGTCGGTCAGCGTGGCCCGCGCCAGCGCGCGCCCGGCCTCCCACCGGTTGAAGGGGTCGGTGTCATGGGCCAGAAGAAACGCACGTTCCGCGCTGTCGCTGTCACGTTCCAGCACCACCGGCGCCGAGAAATCGCGCAGGATCGACGGTATGGGCTTTGCCGCCAGCCCCTCGAAGCGAAAGCTTTGGGAGACCTGCGTCATCTCCAGCATGGTGGTGGGCACCACCTCGTCGCCATTGGGGCCCAGAAGGCCCAGGTTGATCGGAATCACCTGCGGCTGCGGATCGGGCGTCGTGGCACTGGGCGGCAGCGTCTGGGTGACATGCAGCGTATAGGTGCCGTCCGCCCAGTCGTCGGTCACGCGCAGGCGCGGGGTGCCTGCCTGCGAATACCAGCGCTTGAACTGGGTCAGATCGCGGCCCGTGACATCCTCGAACACCGTCAGCCAATCCTCGATGGTGCAGGCCTGGCCGTCATGCCGCTGGAAATAGAGATCGAGCGCGCGGGCATAGGCGTCATCGCCCACCAGCCGCTTGAGCATCGCGATCACCTCGGCGCCTTTTTCATAAACCGTGGCGGTGTAGAAATTGTTGATCTCCTGGAAGCTTTCGGGCCGCACGGGATGCGCCAGCGGCCCCTGATCCTCGGGGAACTGGCGCGCGCGCAGATCAATCGCATCCTGGATCCGTTTGACCGGGGCCGAGCGCATGTCGGCGGTGAATTGCGCGTCGCGAAACACCGTCAGCCCCTCCTTCAGGCACAGCTGGAACCAGTCGCGGCAGGTGATGCGATTGCCGGTCCAGTTGTGAAAATACTCATGCGCGACAATCGCCTCGATCCGTTCGAAATTCATGTCCGTCGCGGTCTCGGGCGAGGCGAGCACAGCCGAGGAATTGAAGATATTGAGGCCCTTGTTTTCCATCGCGCCCATGTTGAAATCGTCGACCGCGACGATGTTGAATTCATCCAGATCGTATTCGCGGCCATAGACCTTTTCGTCCCAGGCCATGGATTTCTTCAGCGCCTCCATCGCAAAAGCGCATTTGTGCTCGTCACCGGGTCGCACCCAGATCGCCAGACGCACATGTTTGCCAGACAGGGTGGTAAAGCTGTCCTCGATCGACACCAGATTGCCGGCCACCAGCGCAAAGAGATAGGCGGGCTTGGGCCAGGGATCGTGCCAGGTGGCGTAATGCGTGCCGGGAGAGGCCGTGTCGCTGCCCATCCCCTCGCCATTGCCGTTCGACAAAAGCACTGGCAT
This sequence comes from Aestuariivita sp., assembly GCF_021404545.1. Lineage (GTDB taxonomy): Bacteria > Pseudomonadota > Alphaproteobacteria > Rhodobacterales > Rhodobacteraceae > Aestuariivita. The sequence goes on along the minus strand of NZ_JAAWWD010000060.1, from coordinate 114,675 downwards.
CTCGTCCTGGGGTGCGATCATGCGCACGGTAAATACCGCCATGACATCGGGCCGGTCGGGGTAATAGGTGATCTTGCGAAACCCCTCGGCCTCGCATTGGGTGCAATACATGCCGTTGGACATGTAAAGCCCTTCGAGCGCGGTGTTGGCTTGCGGGTTGATCTCCACCTCCGCCTCCCAGGTGAAGGGCGCGTCGGCGACGGTGCAGATCAGCCCTTCATCCGTGATCTCGGGCGTCACCTCGGCCCCGTCGATGGCCGCCCGGATCAGGGTGAGGTTTTCGCCATGCAGGAAAAACCGCCGGTCCGTGGTGGCCGGGTTGGGGCGAAAGGCGATACGGCTTTTGACACGGGTCGCGGTTGGGTGCAGCTCGAATGTCAGCTCGACGTTTTCAACCGCAAAGCCGAAAGGTTCATAGTCCTTGAGATAGATCGTTGTGGGGGCAGCGTCGCGCATCGGGGGCTCCGGTCTTTGGGGGTTGGGCAGACGGTAGGGCCATCGCAGCAGGGCTGCAAGCGGGGTTTCCATGGCCCGCGCGCCCGCTATGTCAGAGGCCATGACACGACCGGTTCTGCTGTGGTTCAAGAGAGATTTGCGGGTGGCCGATCACCCGGCGCTGGCGCATGCTGCGGCGCTGGGTCCGGTTCTGCCGGTCTATGTGGTTGAGCCGGAGTATTGGGCGCTTGAGGACGTATCGGGGCGTCAGTTCGCCTTTCTGCGGGAATGCGTGGCCGATCTGCGCGACCAGCTCGATGCGCTGGGCCTGACGCTCTGCCTGCGCGTGGGCAGCGCCGTCGATGTGCTTGAGGCGCTGCGCGCCCGGACCGGGGCGCAGCATCTGGTCAGCCACGAGGAAACCGGCAACGCCTGGACATTCGCCCGCGACCGCGCTGTGGCGCATTGGGCGCGGGGCCAGGGTGTGGTCTGGACCGAGCTGCCGCAATCGGGCGTGGTGCGCCGATTGCCCGGGCGCGATGGCTGGGCCGCGCGGCGCAACGCCTTTCTGCGCGCGTCTGTCGCCGAGGTTTCGGGCCTGCGCGCCGCTCCCGCCCAGCCCGGCGATGCCTGGCCGGATCTGCTGGCCGATGATTGCGCCGACCGCCAGCCCGGTGGGCGGACCGCGGCGCTGACGCTGTTGGAGAGTTTCCTGACAACCCGTGGGCAGGACTATCGCCGCGCGATGTCCTCACCCCTGACGGGGGAGGTCGCCTGTTCGCGCCTCTCGCCGCATCTGGCGCTGGGCACCGTGTCGGGACGCGAGGCGGCCCGGGCCACTGCCGCCCGCCAACGGGAGGTCAAAGGCACACGCGTGGGCTGGGGCGGGGCGTTCAAGAGCTTTCAGGCCCGGCTCGCCTGGCGCGATCATTTCATGCAAAAGCTCGAAGACGCGCCCGCGCTTGAACAGCGCTGCCTGCATTCAGCCTATCAGGATCTGCGTGGCGACGACCCCGCACGCCGGGCTGCGTGGGAGACCGGAGAGACCGGCGTGCCGTTCGTGGATGCCTGCATGCGGTATCTTGAGGCGACAGGCTGGCTGAATTTCCGAATGCGGTCGATGGTGATGTCTTTCGCTTCCTATCACCTGTGGCTCGACTGGCGGCAGACCGGGCTGCATCTGGCGCGCCGGTTCACTGACTATGAGCCGGGCATCCACTGGTCTCAGGTGCAGATGCAATCGGGCAGCACGGGCATGAACACCGTACGGATCTATAACCCCGTCAAACAGGGGCTGGATCAGGATCCGCAGGGCATCTTCACCCGCCGCTGGCTGCCTGAACTGGCGGCGGTGCCCGACATACTCCTGCAAGAACCCTGGCGCTGGGAGGGTGCTGCGCGCCTTGCCTACCGAGCCCCCATCGTCGATCTGGCCGAGGCCGCGCGCGCCGCGCGTCAGGCGATCTGGGCGGTGCGCAAGGGCGGTGCCTTCCGGGCCGAGGCCGCGCGGGTGATCGAAAAGCACGCCTCGCGCAAGGACCCACAGGGGCATTTCGTCAACGACCGCGCGCCGCGTGCCAAAGGCCGGGCCGACCCGCGCCAGCTGGGATTCGAGTTCTGATGGCCCGGATGCGGCGCAAGCCCGACCTGGCACAAAAGGACTGTGCCGCCTGTGGACGCCCGTTCGCTTGGCGCCGGAAATGGGCGAAGGTCTGGGACCAGGTCAAATACTGCTCTGACCGCTGCCGCCGCAGGCGCCATTGAAAAACACCGAGATTGGTCAAAAACTCTGACCGCGTCTGTTGCCTATAGGAAACTTTCGTTCTACCTAGCGCGCGGTATACAGCCGTACACGGGGCAAACAGGGAGCCGTCACATGAGCGAGCGTCAGATCATTGAGGGGCTGCAGGTGGCGCCCGAACTGGTGGATTTCATCGAGAACAAGGCGCTGCCGGGAACCGGTATCGCGTCCGGCAGGTTCTGGAGCGGGCTGTCGCGGATGGTGCATGAACTGGGGCCGGACAACCGGGCGCTGCTGGACAAACGTGCCGATCTGCAAGCCAAGATCGACGCCTGGCACATCGCGCATCGCGACCAGCCCCATGATCACACCGCCTATCGCGCCTTTCTGGAAGAGATCGGATATCTCTTGCCCGAAGGCCCTGCATTTGAGATCGAGACCGCCAATGTCGACCCTGAGATCGCGCAGGTTCCAGGACCCCAGCTTGTGGTGCCGATCACCAATGCGCGCTATGCGCTGAATGCGGCCAATGCCCGCTGGGGCAGTCTTTATGATGGGTTTTATGGCACCGATGCGATGGGCTCGGCCCCGCCCAAGGGCGGATATGACAAGGGCCGCGGCGCTCGGGTCGTGGCGCGCGCGCGGGTGTTTCTGGACGAGGCGTTCCCCATCGACGGGGGCAGCCATGCGGATGCGCGGCGGTACTACGTGCATGACGGCGCGCTTTTGATCGACGATATGCCATTGGCCGATCCCGCCAAATTCGTGGGCTTCACCGGACATCCCAAAGCGCCCGACGCGGTGCTCTTGCGCAATCACGGGCTGCATGTGGAGCTGGTCTTTGACCGCACGCACCCGATCGGCAGCCGCGATCAGGCGGGTCTGGCCGATGTGGTGATGGAAAGTGCCGTCTCGGCGATCATAGATTGCGAGGATTCGGTGGCCTGCGTCGATGCCGAAGACAAGGTGCTGGCCTATACCAACTGGCTGGGCCTGATGAAGGGCGACCTGAGCGAGACCTTCGAGAAGGCGGGCGAGACGCTGACGCGGCGGCTTAACGCGGATCGTGTCTATACCGCGCCCGACGGCGCAGAGGTCACGATCAAGGGCCGCGCCCTGATGCTGGTGCGTAATGTGGGCCATCTGATGACCAACCCGGCAATCCTGGACACTGACGGGGCCGAGGTATTCGAGGGTTTGATGGACGCCCTGGTCACCACCCTGATCGCGATGCACGATCTGGCGCGCGACAGCGGGAATTCGGTCACCGGCTCGGTCTATGTGGTCAAACCCAAGATGCACGGCCCCGAAGAGGTGGCCTTTGCCGACCGTATCTTTACGCTGGTCGAAGAGATCCTCGGGCTGCCGCGAAACACGGTCAAGCTGGGCATCATGGACGAAGAGCGGCGCACCTCGGTCAATCTCAAGGAATGTATCCGGGCAGCCAAGCACCGGGTGGCCTTCATCAATACCGGTTTCCTGGACCGGACCGGGGATGAAATCCACACCTCGATGGAGGCCGGGCCATTCAGCCGCAAGGACTTCATCAAGAGGAAATCCTGGATCACCGCCTATGAGAACCTGAACGTGGATATCGGGCTTGAATGCGGGTTGCAGGGCAAAGCGCAGATCGGCAAGGGCATGTGGGCCATGCCCGACCGGATGGCCGCCATGCTCGAACAGAAGATCGAGCATCCCAAGGCCGGCGCCAATTGCGCCTGGGTGCCCAGCCCGACGGCCGCGACGCTGCATGCGCTGCATTACCACCAGATCGATGTCTTTGCCGTCCAGGACGCGCTGAAGGCGACCGGTCGCCGTGCCCATGTGGATGGTATTCTGGGCATTCCGCTTGCCACGTTCCGCAAATGGACCGAGGCACAGATCCTGCGCGAGGTCGAAAACAACGCGCAAGGTATCCTAGGCTATGTCGTGCGCTGGATCGATCAGGGTGTGGGCTGCTCGAAGGTGCCGGATCTGAACGGAGTCGGTCTGATGGAAGACCGCGCGACTTGCCGTATCTCGGCCCAGCACATTGCCAACTGGCTGCATCACGGTGTGGTCAGTCGTGATCAGGCGATGGGCGCGATGAAGAAAATGGCCGAAGTGGTGGACAATCAGAACGCGGGCGATCCCGCCTATGTGCCGATGGCGCCCGGTTTCGATGGCGTTGCCTTCCGCGCCGCCTGCGATCTGGTGTTCGAGGGGCGTGTGCAGCCCTCGGGATATACCGAGCCGGTGCTGCATGCCCGGCGGTTGGAACTCAAAGCGTCCTGAACGCAACACAGCTTACATGTTACATGACCAGGGTTCTGGCGCGAGTATGGATTACCCTACTCGCGCCAGAATTGTTTTTCGCGGCCCTTTGCTGTACGCTTTAGCGGCGCAGATCCATTTTTTTCTGCGTCGCGGTGCGCCTGTCGCACCGGTTTTCAAAAGCAATTTTTAGGAGAAAGTCATGTCAATACGAGCAAAATCCGTCCCAGTGGACGAGGTGACGGCGCGGGCCAGAAAAGCCGCGGAACACGTGATTGCCGACCGGATCGAGGTCCTTGGCGGCGGTCGGGTCGAGATCGGCGTTTTTCCCGATATCGGCACGGTAGGGCTGATCTGGCGCGATATGGATCTGGACCGGCTTAACATGCGTGAGGTTTATGAGATGTCTGCCAAGATCACCGATGCGATGGGGCCTGTCGCCGAAGGCGCCAGTCCCACCGTCCAGATCTTCAAGGATTTCGGCACGATGGGTTACTTCCCCTCCGGGCCCATCCAGTTCGACACGCTCCGGTGAAACGCCCGCTGAGTTGCCCCTCGGCGCAGCCGGAGATGCCGGATGCACAGGTTTTGGGCGTGGTCGAGCGAGGGCCGGAGGGGCCTGAGCTTACCTATGTCAACGCCCATGTGCCGGTGACGCCGGATCTGCTGGAGGCCACCGGTGCCGTGCCACCGACGCATGTGCTGCGCTTTGCAGCGCCATGTGCCGAGAGCAAATGCACCCATTTCGAGGCAGGCAAATGCCAGCTTGCGGTGCGGATCGCCGATGGGTTGTCACCCCGTGTGGACAAGCTACCGCCCTGTGCGATCCGGCGGACCTGCCGGTGGTATGTGCAGGAAGGTGCCGCGGCCTGCCATCGTTGCCCGCAGGTGGTTACCCGCATGCAAGAGGCCGATCCAAGGATGCTGGAGATCGCGGGTCTGGCTCATCGCGATCGGGTTCCGGGCTGAAAAGCGGCGAGGGGGCGTTGCCTCCTCGCGCGCACCCAGATATCTGAACGCGACAACTGCCAACGGGAGCCGCAGAATGACGATTTCACTCAGAAAAGCACGCACGATTATCCGCAAAGCGCTGGAGAAGGGGCGTGAGATGGAGCTCAAACCGCTCTCGGTCGTGGTGCTGGATGCGGGCGGGCATGTGCAGGCGTTCGAGCGTGAGGACGGCGCGGCGCCGGGCCGGTTCGCGGTCGCCCATGGCAAGGCCTATGGATCGGTGATGCTGGGGCTGGCGGGCACCGCGCAGATGGCGCGCGCCGAAACCCAGGCCTATTTCATGGGCGCTGTGAACGGGCTTTTCGGTGGGCAGCTTGTCCCGGTGCCGGGGGGCGTTCTGCTGCGCGACAAGAAAGGTGTTGTGATTGGTGCCGTGGGCGTGACCGGCGACACATCGGACAATGACGCCGTCGCCGCAATGGCGGGGATCGAAGCGGCGGGCCTGATCGGAGAGATCTGAGCCGAGGATTGCGCGCCGCGCGACAGACAGATGGCGCGGCGCGGATCGAGACGGAGTATGCGCAGCGCGCCCGCCTGCTTGCCCGTGTGGCCGGGGGGGGAGCGCAGCGGATGGTGCGCGGGCCGGATCGTGCTGTTTTGAACACGCGCTCGGATCGGATCGCTGTTTGCGAATGGGGCGGCCAATCCGGCCCGATGTCCGGCAACGCATCCATCAACGCTTAAGTTACAGTTTTTGGGCAGGATGGGCAGGCGCACAGGGGCGTGTGCGCGCCCGCGCAGCTCACGTAGTTGCTGTTGGTGTATTGCGGCTCTATCTTTTCGCCAAGGGACACGATCACGGGGATACACATGGCGCGGCCTGTCGTCGGCATCATCAGCAATTCGCATCTGATCAACGATCAGTACGCCGTACATGCGGGTGGCACCATGAATTCACACGCGGTCGCAGAGGTGTCGGGCTGCGTGCCGATGCTGATCCCCTCAGATCCGCGCCTGACTTCGGTGCCCGAACTTCTTGAGGTTTGCGACGGCTTTGTCCTGACCGGCGGGCGGCCCAATGTGCATCCCGAGGAATATGGCGAGCCGCCGACCGAAGCGCATGGCGATTTCGACAGGGCGCGCGACGCGATCACATTGCCGCTGGTGCGGGCCTGTGTCGAAAGCGGGCAGCCGTTCCTGGGTATCTGCCGGGGGTTTCAAGAGGTCAACGTCGCCATGGGCGGCACGCTTTATCCGGAGATCCGCGATTTGCCGGGGCGGATGAACCACCGCATGCCGCCCGATGGCACGCTGGAAGAAAAGTTTGCGCTGCGCCACAAGGTGACCCTGTCCGAAGGCGGCGTGTTTCACCGCCTTTTCGGCGCCGCCGAGGTGATGACAAACACATTGCACGGTCAGGGGATCAAGACGCCGGGCGCGCGCATCGCGATTGATGGCTACGCCCCCGATGGCACACCCGAGGCGATCTATGTCGAGGGTGCGCCGGGCTTTACCCTATCGGTGCAGTGGCACCCGGAATGGGACGCGGCCAACGATCCGGTTTCACGGCCCTTGTTCGCCGCGTTCGGGGATGCGGTGCGCAGCTGGGCGGCGGGCGAACGTCCCGATATTCTCAAAGCCGCCGGGTAAAGGGCATATTGCCGGTCAGGCGACCAGCAACGGCGCCTCATGCTGACGCAGGCAGACCCGTGCGGTACGGCCGAAATCACCAAGATCGCACCGTAGATCCGGAAAGATCCTGAACAATTCGTCGCGTCCTTCATCGGTCACGGTTTCGAGAGCCGTATCGCCTGGATAAAAGCTCTCGGTGGGTATGCCATTGGCATAGATCACCTCGTGCCGGTCAAAAAGCAGGTGAATATAGGTCACGGTTTCACCGACCCGCAGGCGCACCGCAGGGCTCGACAGAAGATGCTTGGCCGCAACCAGAACCTCGCTTTCGCCGAACAGCATCTGCGCCCTGTAGCCTTCCCACAAGATCCGGTGCTGTTGCGAGACACGCAAGGGTGCCGTGGCGCCATCGATCAGCATCGGGTCGATCTCCACCGGCGCGAACCCGCCCGTTGCGGGCACCGTGCGTTGGCCCATCCAGCGCAGCGGCTGCGGGCCATGATCACGGGTCAGGATCAGATCGCCCGGTGCCAGCGTTTCGATCGGACGGAGCCCTGCAACCGTCAGGATCTGCGTGCCGGGCGTGAAGCAGATGATGTTCTCGATATTGCTGAAGGTCAGGAGCGTGCCGTCGATCAGCTCGACCGAGCCTGCCAGCTCACCCAGCTCATTGGTGGTCAGGTTCAGCGTGGTGCGATCCGCCTGACCGCCCAGATCCAGCGTGTCGCCGCCGGTCTCGTCATCCTCACCGCCGACAAGTGTGATCGTGCCGCTGCCGCTTTCGGCCAGATCGACGATGCGGAACAGATCGTCACCCGCGCCGCCCGACACGGTGTCGCCTTGCGCGATGTCAATCGTGTCGTTGCCTGCGCCGCCCTCGACGCTGTCGGATCCTTTCCCGCCGTCCAGAAGATCGTCACCGCCCTGACCGAAGATCGTGTCGTTGCCCTGATCGCCAGAGATCTGATCGTTGCCGTCGACTGGAACGACGTCGAAATAGACGTCGCTGATCCAGATCGCCTGGGTGCCGTCCAGCGCGTTCTCGTAAAGGATCTCGATGTCCGAGACCGGGCCCGCGATCTCGACCAGAACAGAGCCTTCCGCCTGAGCCTGGGTCTGCCCGCCATCGGCGGCTGTCACAACATTGCCGCTGACGGTGTCGTCTCCTTCGGCGGTAATCGTCACTTTGACCGGATCGCCATTCGCGTCTGTCGCGGTGATCGTCAGCACATCCCTGTGATTGCCGCCTGAATGATCGATATCGTTGATCCGAAAGACAACATTGGTGACCTCATCCTCGACCGACGGGTCCCCGGACGAGAAACCCAGACTGATCAGACCGGTCCCATCGTCGCCATCCCCGAACACATGAGCGCTTGAGTTGGGGTCGAAGGGCTCTCCGCTTTCGGTATAGATCCTGTCGCTGCTCTCGACCGTGAAGGTCGCGTTGTTGTTAAAACCCGGCTGATCGAATTCGACCGTGACGTTCATCAGGCCGGTATCCTGGGTGAAGGTGCCCGAGATATCCGCCTCGTCGCTGCCCTGGGAGGACCAGCTGAGATGTTCGGTTATGGCCGGGGCATCGTCAGGATCATCGCCAAAGAGCAGATCCCCGCCGCGGCCGCCGCTGATGGTGTCGTCTCCCAGCCCGCCATAGACGGTGTCCTGGCCCGCGCCGGAGGAGATGTCGTCGTCACCCTGATTGCCAAAGACCAGGTCGGCATTGGCGCCGCCGGTGGTCCCTTCATCGACCTGATCGCCGTCGGTATCGGTGAAGGTCCCGTCGATGACATCGTCCTCATCGGTGCCGTCAACGATGTTGATCGCCGCATAGTCCGGCGCGGTGATGACTTGCGCCGTGTCCAGCCGGTCGACCTCGCCGAAGTCCGGAACGAAATAGACCTGGCCGTCTGTGGCCAGGAAATAGGTCCCGGGCTCCTGCTCGTTGGAAAAATTGTTGCCGCCGTCGCGCCCTGTGAATTCCCATTCACCGCGGCCCAACTCTTCGGCGCTGTCAAAATCCGTCCATGGATCACTGATAAGATCGGATGATCCCAGCGCGTTATTCGCACCCAGATCAACCAGATATCCCACTGGCATACGCTCTATCCTCATTACCGTCGCACGATGGTCCGAGGGTTCGGATCCTCTGCGATCATATCCGGGCCTATGGTGCCCGGTTCCCTGTCTTATAAAATGGCAAGCGGATTTGGTCAATTTCTGGATATTTTGAGGCGTTTGTAAGGTTTTGCCCGCGTGGCTCTGCAAACCGGTCCAACCGGCGTGGTCACGATCCGTCTCAAGACGGACCGATAGGCCGTCTGCTAGGATGGCGCAAAGTCTCACCAACGGCGAGGAGTTCGATGAACATTCTGATATGCTATGCCACCAGCGAGGGGCAAACGCGCAAGATCGCGCGGTTCTGCGCAAGCCAGTTGATTGCGCATGGGCACAGCGTGGAGGTGATCGCCGCGACCGACGCGCAAGAGATCGGTCTGTCGCTCTTTGACGCCGCGATCTTGGCCGGATCGGTCCATGCCGGTCGGATCCAGCGTGAATTGGCGGATTTCGCCGAGGCGCATGCGGCAGGGCTGAACACACTGCCGACTCTCTTTTTGCAGGTGTCGTTGGCCGCCGCGGGGGAGGACGCGGACGAACGGGCCGATTTGGATCTGATCGCGCAGGGGTTTTGCGACGGGGCCGGGTGGCGCCCGGGGGCCGTCCATCACATTGCGGGTGCGTTCCGGTTCACCCAATATGATTTTTTCAAGGGCTGGGCGATGCGGTGGATCGCGTCACAACGAGATCACGATGTCGCGCCCGGGATGGACACCGAGTATACTGACTGGGCGGCGCTGGCTTCTGTCCTGGAGAGCTGGCACGCGCCCTGAGCGCGCGCCAGTCTCCCGAAGGGGGTCTCAGATCAGCAGATCGAAGGTTTTGGAGAACGGCAGTTCGCGCGCCCGGATCCCGGTCAGGTCAAACAGCGCATTGCCCAATGCGGGCGCTGCGGGCGGGGTGCCCGGCTCTCCGGCTCCGCCCATATGGGTGTTGGTTTCCAGGATGCGCACCTCGACCTCGGGCGCGGTATGCATGCGCATTGCCTCGTAGTCGGGGAAATTCAGCTGCTCCACCGCGCCATCGGCAAAGGTGATCTCTTCGTAACACGCCGCCGACAGGCCATAGATCATACCGCCGAACATTTGCGCGCGCACGTTGCCGGGATCCAGTGCGATGCCCATGTCGCAGGCGATCCAGGCTTTGTTGACGCGGATGGTGCCGTCTTCATCGACCACTTCAATGACCTGAGCGACCGGAGTGCCGAAGCTATAGGTGAACCCCACGCCGCGGCCCACGCCATCCGGCGTTTGCCCGGTCCATCCCGACATCTCGCGCACGGCCTCCAGGCAACCGGCGCTGGGGGCGTGCTCGCTGCGCATCAGGGCCAGGCGGAACTCCAATGGATCGGCGCCCGCGGCATAGGCCATCTCGTCCATGAAGGTATCGAAAAAGAACCCGTTGTGAGAGTTGCCAACCGCCCGCCAGAACCCGACAGGCACGTCCAGCTCGGCGATATGGCCGCGAATGCGGTAATTCGGGATCGCATAGGGCTGGTTGAACGCACCTTCGACCAGCACCTTGTCGGGGCCCCCCATCTGCATACCGGTCAGACGTCCCATTGCCTGCTGCGCACAGGATTGCGATGCGATCTGTCCGTCCAGCATCACCGCCTGACCGCCGTCCACCGCCCCGGTAAAGCGGGCCATCGCACCGGGTCGATAGAAGTCATGCGTCATATCCTCTTCGCGTGTCCAGGCAACCTGCACAGGCGTGCCCTGCATCGCCATCGCGACCTGCGTGGCATATCCGGCAAAATCCAGCTCACTCCGGCGGCCAAAGCCACCCCCCATCAGCGTCGTGTGGACCATCACGTCTTCGGTCTCCAGACCCGCGATGCTCGCGCAGGTTGATTGCTGGAAGGTCGGGGATTGGTTTCCGCACCAGATCTCAAGCGCGGTGCCGGTGTAAAGCGCTGTGGCATTCATCGGCTCCATCGTCGCGTGCGCGAGATAGGGGAGCTTGTATTCCGCCTCGATCCGGGTGGCGGAGGATGGAATGGTCGAGACATCGCCGTCGTCGCGCATGGTCGAGTTGGCGCGCGTGTCAAACGCCTTGGCGATCTCGGCAAAAAGGCCGTCCGTTTCGGGCGGGTAGGGGGCTGCACCCCAATCGATCTCAATGGCGTTGGCGGCCTGCGCGGCCAGCCAGCTGTTGGTGGCGACAACCGCCACGCCATTGCCCAGATCGACGATCTGTTCGACCCCGGGCATATTCCGCGCGGCGCTGTCGTCAAAGCCGTTCATCACCCCGCCCAGCCGCGGATTGATGCGGACCGAGGCGAATTTCATACCCGGCAGGCGGACATCCACGCCAAATTCGGCCGTTCCGGTGGATTTGGCCACGATGTCGATGCGCGGAACGGTCTGCCCCAGATACCGCCATTGCGCCGGATCGCGCAGCCGGGCCTCGATCGGGTCGATCCCGGCAGCGGCGGGTGCGAGCGCGCTATAGCTTAGCTCGGTCCCGTCCGGTGCGATCACCTTTCCGGCGTCGGTTCTAAGCTGATCGCGGGGCACGCCAAGCTGTTGCGCGGCGGCCTCTTTGAGGGTCTCGCGGGCCGAAGCTCCGGCCTCGCGCATCCGCACGAACCCGTCCCGCATCGAGGTCGACCCCCCCGTGACCTGAAGGTTCACGACCTTGCCGACAACGCCCAGCAACTCCCCCAGATTATGCTGGAAGTCACTGATATCATAGCCTTTGTTGGGCAAGACCTCACCGATCATCGCGGTATTGTAGTATGCCTTGGCGGGCGGTCCGTGCAGGACGCGCACATCCTCAAGCGCCACGTCCAACTCCTCGGCGATCAGGGCGGCCCAGGTTGTATGCACGCCCTGGCCCATCTCGGCCCGGGGCGCGATCAGCGTCACGCCCTCCTGGTCGATGAAGACAAATGGGTTCAGCGCGGCTTCGCCGTCGCCCGGTTGCAGCGGGTTCGCGGCGGGGCGGGAGACCATATAGGCGCCAAAGGCCACGCCGCCGACGATGGCGGTTGAGCCGATCAGAAAGGTCCGGCGCAGGATTTTGCCAACCGATGCCATGGCTTATGCCTCCTTCATCATGCGGGCGGCCGATTTTACGGCGGCGCGGATACGTGGATAGGTGCCACAGCGGCACAGGTTGCCCTGCATTGCGTCGTTTATGTCGGCATCCGTCGGGTCGGGGTTTTCGGCCAACAGCGCTGCGGCCTGCATGATCTGCCCGGACTGGCAATAGCCGCATTGCGCGACCTGCTCTTCGACCCAGGCGCGCTGGATCGTCGCCATGGCGTCCGGCGTGCCGACCCCTTCGATTGTCGTTACATCGCCCCAGACATCGCCCAGAGCCACCTGACAGGACCGGACGGCCTCACCGTCGATATGCACGGTGCAGGCACCACAGGCGGCCACGCCACACCCGAATTTCGTACCGGTCAGACCGATCTCATCGCGCAACACCCACAAGAGCGGGACGTCCTCTGGAAGCTCGACATTATGCGCAGTTCCGTTGATCCTGAGTGAGGTTGCCATGGGCCACTCCCTGATGAATACATTCTGACATATTATATCATTAATGTCAGTGCGTCAATTGACATTATTTGGCCAGGCTGTCAGGAAAAGGGCATGAAAGACCTCAGTCCCGATCCTAAGCTGAATGCCATTCTGGATGCCGCATGGCATGCATTCGCCACCTATGGATTCCGCAAGACCTCGATGGATGACATAGCGCGCGGGGCAGCGATGTCGCGCCCGGCGCTCTACCTCCACTATCCCAACAAAGAAGCGATTTTCCGCAGCCTTGTGCAGTTCTACTATGACACCGCCTCCGAGGGTGTCGAAGCTGCCTTGCAGAGCTCTGGCATGCCCGGCGATGTGCTGGCGGCCGCCTTTGAGGCGCAGACCGGAGAGGTGGTGGAGATGATGCTCAACTCGCCACACGGGCATGAGCTTCTCGATACCGGCGCGGCGGCGGCCTCAGACATCAAGGAGGCGGGCGAGACGCGGTTGCGCGGCCTTTATGCAGACTGGCTGGTGCGCGAAGCCGCGGCGGGCCATATCAGGCTTTTTGCCCCGGCATCTGACGTTGCCGCGACGATTTCATCTGCGCTCAAAGGGTTGAAGGATTCGGGCATGGATTACACGACACTCTCCGCAAGGCTGGCCGTACTGGCCCAGATCCTCGGCGCAGGGCTGCGCACGGCCTAAAGATCCAAGCGGCTGTTGCGGATTTGAACAGGTCTGTTCTCGCCGGGGTGTATCGGGCCGCGCCGCGTCTGTGTGTCCGGTTTTGCCCCGCCAAGCTGCGGTGCTGCCCACGTCGAGCGCCAAAAGACGCGATCCGCTCTGCCAAAGGTCGATCATGCCGACCTTTGGCCCGAAACTCGGGCGCGCCGACCAGCCTGATGTGACAGGGACGAGTGGTGATCCCGATACAAAAGCAATGCGGTCTTCGCGGGCGCATCCACGCGCTTGACCAAAGCACCAGCGCAATGGCCTGTCGCGCCAGCCACCCCGCCTCACGGCAAAGGGCGCGCCCAACTGGATGGCGCGCGCGCCCCGTCTTCTTCTCGCTGCAAATACGAAGAACAGATCCACCGCCGGGGGTCAGACCTGCCCTCCGGCGATCTCGATCGTCTGGCCGTTGATGCTCTCCGATCCTGGACGGCAGAGCCACATGACAGCGGATGCCACCTCTTCGGGGGCAATCAAACGCTGGTGGCGGTTGGCATTGATCATCATGCTGAGCGCCTTATCCTCCGACACACCCGCCCGGTTGGCGATGGAGGTCGTATTGCGCGCGACGATGGGGGTGTCCACATAGCCAGGGCAGATGGCGTTGAACGTAAACGGCGTGCCCAGATAATCTTCGCTGAGCGAGCGGGTCAGGCCGATCATGCCATGTTTGGAGGCCGAATAGCAGGCAGCGCCCTGCAACCCGCGCAGCCCCGCGAGCGAGGCGATGGTGATGACCCGGCCCCAATCGGTCTGGCGCATGGACGCCAGGCTTTCCCGGATTGTGATGAAGGCCCCGTCGAGATTGGTTGCCATCATGTTGCGCCAGAACTCCATGGTGGTCTTGTGCACCGCTTTCCCTTCGGCAATACCCGCATTTGGAATGCAGATCTGGATGGGGCCGTTCTTGTCGACCGCAGCGGCGATCTTGGCTGTCACGTCGGCCTCGTCTCGCACATCCATCGCAAGGCCCGTCATACCGTCGGTTGCCACGTCATCCAACACCGCCTGGCGCCGACCGGTGATGGTAACGTGAACACCCTCGGCAACCAGAGCCTGAGCGATTGCCAGACCGATCCCGGTGCCACCACCTGTGATCAGCGCGTGTTTGCCTGCAAGTGACATGTCTTTCCTCCCGTAATTCAAGCTGATCGCAGCGTGGCGCTCTGGCCCCCCCGTGACAAGACGCGCCGTTCCGTCACTTTTTCATTTTGGTATGAGACCTGCATGACCCAACCCAAGGCGGCATTTTCTGACACAGAAAATGCCCAGAAACTGTGTCAGTTTCTGGGCTGCGCGGGCGTCTCCGGCAGCACCGTCGCATTCGAGGTAACGCAATGAAATGGCTTGATCTTCCACCGGTATGGTTGGCGGTTTTCGTTCTCCTGGCCTGGGCCCAGGTAAGCTATCTGCCTTATGGTCTGAGTTTTGGCGGTGCGTGGGCGGATCTGGTCGGGGGGCTCTGCGTGGGTGGCGGCATTCTCCTGATGGCGCTGGCATTTGCCGAGTTTCGCCGCCACAAGACGACCTTGATACCACATCAGACACCGTCCCAGTTGATCCAGTCTGGCATCTTCAGCCGAACGCGCAACCCGATCTATCTGGGCGATACCCTGGTTCTCTTGGGTCTGATTCTCAGATGGGACGCGGTGTTGGCGCTACCATTGGTGCCAATCTTTGTCTGGGTGATCGAAAGGCGCTTTATCCTGCCCGAGGAAGACCGCATGCGGCGCACGTTTCGCATGGAATTTGCGCGTTATGCCAACAAGGTGCGCCGTTGGGTGTAGACAGTCTGCGACAAATTCCAGGCAAGTTTCGCCACTTGCTTGCGCAATTTAATTGCGCGCGGTAGTGGACAAGGTCTGCAACCGGACCATTTTGCGCCGCGGACGGCGATAGGGGGATGACAGGGTGAAAATCGGAACACCGAAAGAAACGGCCACAGGCGAAAACCGCGTCGCGATGACGCCCGACAGCGCGCTTCAACTGCAAAAGCTGGGCCACGACTGTGTGATCGAAGCGGGCGCTGGGGCTGCGGCTGGCTTTTCTGATCAGCTTTACAAAGATGCCGGCGTCGAGGTCGTCAAGACCGGGGCCGCCCTCTTCAAGGCCGCCGACATCGTGGCCAAGGTGCGCCCGCCCTCCGAAACAGAGGTCAAACGTCTGCGCGAGGGCCAGACGCTGATTTCGTTTTTCTACCCGGGCTCGAATGAGAAACTGATGGGCCTGGCCGCCGACAAGGGCGCCACGGTCATCGCGATGGACATGGTGCCGCGCATCAGCCGCGCGCAGAAGATGGACGCGCTGTCGTCGATGGCCAATATCGCAGGCTACCGCGCGGTGATAGAGGCCGGCAACAATTTCGGCCGGTTCTTCACCGGTCAGGTGACTGCCGCCGGCAAGGTACCGCCCGCCAAGGTTCTGGTCGTGGGCGCCGGTGTCGCGGGCCTGGCCGCCATCGGCACGGCGACCTCGCTGGGGGCGATCACCTATGCGTTCGATGTGCGCCCCGAGGTGGCCGAACAGGTCGAATCGATGGGGGCCGAGTTCGTCTTCCTCGATTTCGAGGAGGAACAGCAGGACGGTGCGGCGACGGGTGGCTATGCCGCGGTCTCCTCGCCTGAATTCGCTGCGGCCCAGCTTGCCAAATTCCGCGAACTGGCCCCGGAGATGGACATCGTCATCACCACGGCGCTGATCCCTAACCGCGAGGCGCCCGAGCTTTGGACCGAAGACATGGTCAAGGCGATGAAGCCCGGATCGGTCATCGTGGATCTCGCGGCCGAACGTGGCGGCAACTGCAAACTGACCGTGATGGACGAGAAAATCGTCACAGATAACGGTGTCACCATCATCGGCTATACCGACTTCCCCAGCCGGATGGCGGCGCAGAGTTCGACGCTTTATGCCACCAATATCCGCCACATGATGACCGATCTGACGCCCGAGAAAGACGGCGTGGTCAATCACAACATGGAAGACGACGTGATCCGGGGTGCGACCATCGCGCATGCCAAGGAGGTCACCTTCCCGCCGCCGCCGCCCAAGGTGCAGGCCATCGCGGCGCAGAAAAAAGAACCGGTCAAGGAAAAGACCCCCGAAGAGATCCGCGCCGAAGAGGTTGCGGCCTTTAAGGCGCAGACCAAGAACCAGGTCATCCTGCTTGGGGTCGGTGCATTGCTGGTGCTGTCGGTGGGCCTTGTCGCTCCGGCCAGCTTCATGCAGCATTTCATTGTCTTCGTGCTGTCGGTCTTTATCGGCTTCCAGGTGATTTGGAACGTGGCGCACAGCCTGCATACGCCGCTGATGGCGGTGACCAACGCGATCTCGTCCATCATCATTCTGGGTGCCCTGATCCAGATCGGATCCAGTTCCGCCCTTATCACGATACTTGCAGCCGCAGGTGTCTTCATGGCCTCGGTGAATATCTTCGGTGGCTTCCTCGTGACACGGCGCATGCTTGCCATGTTCCAGAAATCCTAAGGGGGCCTGAGATATGGATTTCGGATTTACCATTGCGGCCTATGCGGTCGCGGCTGTTCTCTTCATCCTATCGCTGGGCGGCCTTTCGGGGCAGGAAAGCGCGAAACGTGCCGTGTGGTACGGCATCGCCGGTATGGCGATCGCGGTTGTGGCCACGATGGTCGGACCCGGTCAGGGTCTTTGGGGTGCGTCTATCGTCCTGATCGCGCTGGGGGCTGCTGTCGGCTATCAGCTGGCCACCAGGGTGCAGATGACCCAGATGCCCGAACTGGTCGCGATCATGCACTCCCTCGTGGGTCTCGCGGCGGTGTTCGTGGGCTTTAACGCCGATATCATGATCAACGCGGTTGCGGGGATCTATGAGGCCAACAGCCTCGTGCTGGGCGCTGTGGGGCCGGATGGCTATACCGCCATCGGCCTGCCGAAAGAGATCAATGACGGGCTGTCCTCGTTCGGGCAGCTGATCGCCAAGAAATCCAATGTCGAGATCAATATCCTGAAGATCGAGCTGGTCCTGGGGATCTGGATCGGAGCCGTGACCTTTACCGGATCGGTGATCGCCTATGGCAAGCTGGCGGGCAAGGTCGACACCTCGGCCAAGCAATTGCCGGGCGGCCATCTGCTGAACGCGGGCGCGGCGCTGGGGTCGGTGCTGTTGGCGGCGCTGTATCTGGGGGATGCGGGCAGCTGGACGCTGGTTCTCTTGACGCTTCTGGCGCTGTTCATCGGCTATCACCTGATCATGGGGATCGGCGGCGCCGACATGCCTGTCGTGGTCTCCATGCTCAACAGCTATTCCGGCTGGGCGGCGGCGGCGATTGGTTTCTCACTTGGCAATGACCTGCTGATCGTGGTGGGCGCGCTTGTGGGCTCGTCCGGGGCGATCCTGTCCTACATCATGTGCAAGGCGATGAACCGGTCGTTCATCAGCGTGATCCTGGGCGGCTTTGGCGGCGCGTCAGGCCCCGCGATGGAGGTCGAGGGCGAGCAGGTCGCCATCGACGCCGACGGGGTCGCCACGGCCCTGAACGAGGCCGACAGCGTCATCATCATCCCCGGCTACGGGATGGCGGTGGCCCAGGCCCAGCAGTCGGTCAGCGAACTGGTCCGCAAGCTGCGCGCCAAGGGCAAGACCGTGCGCTTTGCGATCCACCCGGTGGCGGGTCGTCTGCCGGGGCATATGAACGTGCTTCTGGCCGAGGCCAAGGTGCCCTATGACATCGTGATGGAGATGGATGAGATCAACGACGACTTCCCCGACACCGACGTCGCCATCGTGATCGGCTCGAACGACATCGTGAACCCGGCCGCGCAGGAAGACCCCAACAGCCCCATCGCCGGCATGCCGGTGCTGGAATGCTGGAAGGCCAAGCAGGTCTTCGTCTCCAAGCGGGGTCAGGGCACGGGCTATTCCGGCATCGAAAACCCGCTCTTTTACAAAGAGAACACGCGCATGTTCTATGGCGACGCCAAGGCATCGCTCGATACGCTGCTGCCCAAGATCGACTGATCCAAAGCACGGCCTGAGACAGATCACGGCCCCGGGGCGCGGTTCACTCCGCCTCCGGGGCCGTTTCGTTCGCGGGCTCCCAAAGCTCGATCGGATTGCCTTCAGGGTCATGGACGCGGGCAAAGCGGCCCACGGGGCCGTTCCATTCGGCCCGGGCTTGAACGGCGATCTGCGCGGCCTCAAGCTGTGCGATCATGGCGTCCAGATCGTCGACCCGGAAATTGATCATCCAGCCTTGATCCGGGCGCCCGAAATACGTCGTGTCCTGGGCAAAGGGTTCGAAGATCGTAAACCCCTGTTGTTGCTGCCAGGGCGCCTCATCGCTCCAGCCGACACCCAGATGGGTGGCGTACCAGTCCTTGAGCGTCGCCGGGTCCTTGGCGCGAAAGAACACGCCACCGATACCGGTTACCTTTTCCATGCTGGGCACCTCCGTTTGCGCTCAGCCTAGACCGGTCCAGCGATCAGGCCAAATCACCTTTGTGGGGTGATGCGTGCGAAATTCGATGCCAGATCAACGCCATGACTGCCCGGATAGCGGACGGCATACAATTGCATTCTCGCAACGCATTGATTAACAACCTATTTTTCTTGAAATTAGGAGAACGGCATGCCATCTGAGCTGCAAAGGATACTGCTATGGCCCCCATCGAAGATCACCCTTTGCGCTATAAGCTCGCCAATGAGCTGCATGCCCGCCCGTTTCCGACGATGGCGACACCCTGCACGGTCGTCTATATCGCGTTCAAGCAACCGACCGATGCCGCGGGCCGCGACCGCGCGGCGGATCTGGCGCATCTGACAACGCTGCTGGACAAATACGGCGCGCCCCATCCCCAACCCGGGGCCACGCATTTTTCAGGGCAGATCGGGCGCTATCGGATGAAGTGGGAGCAGCACACCGAATTCGTGACCTATACGGCGTTTTCCGACGGGCTGAGCGACCGGGCCTTCGATCCCGCAGATTTCGAGGTTTTCCCCGAGGAGTGGCTGGACGCCGCACCCGGTCAGCGCATCACCTCGGCCCATATCCGTCTGGACGCGCGGCCCGCCGATACCCAGATCGAAGCGCATTTGGCGGAGTGGTTCGTGCCCGAAAGTCTGGCGGTCAGCACCGTGCTGGATGACAATGCGGTCGTGGCCGGGGATTTCCGCATCGATCCGGCGGGACATCTGCGCTTTGCCGTTTTTGCCAATGCCGATACAGGCAGCAGGCGGCTGGGCCGGATCGTGCAGCGCCTGTGTGAGGTCGAAACCTACAAGTCCATGTCGATGCTGGGGTTTTCCCGGGTGCGCAGTCTTTCGCCCCGGATCGGAGAGCTGGACACGCGCCTGACCGAACTGATGGGCGACATGACCTCCGGAGAGATACCGGCGGAGGAGACCTTGCCCAAGCTCTTGGCGATCTCGGCCGAGCTGGAGGCGACCTCCGCCAAGAGCTCGTTTCGCTTTGGCGCGACAGGGGCGTATGAGGCCATCGTGATGCAGCGTATCGCCGCGCTGCGCGAGGGGCGATTCAAGGGCCGTCAGACCTTTGCGGAGTTCATGGTGCGCCGCTATGAGCCTGCGATGCGGACAGTCAAATCGACCGAAATGCGCCTTCAGGCGCTTGCCGACAGGGCGATCCGGGCGGGGGATCTCTTGCGGACACGGGTCGATGTGGAGCGGAGCGCGCAGAACCAGAAACTCCTGGAAAGCATGGATCGGCGCGCCGATATGCAGCTGCGCCTGCAACACACGGTCGAGGGGCTGTCGGTTGTGGCGATCAGCTATTACGCGGTGTCGCTGGCGGGCTATCTGCTCTATCCGCTCAGCGATGCCACGGGGCTGTCCGAAGGGGCGCTGGTGGCGATTGTGACGGTGCCCGTGGTGCTGCTGGTCTGGGGGTTGATCCGCCGCATCAGGGGCAAGATCAAATAGCCCGTCAAGCCGTGCGGGGATGCCAGCGCATCAGCACGCGCCGGGTGCCGCGCGGTTCGACGGTTTCAAATCCTGCCCTGGTCAGCGCGCTGGAAAGGCCGGTATAGCCGTCGCTCCATTGCAGCGGTTTGCCGGGGCGCAGGGCGGCGGCCTCGACGCTGTGCGCGCCCTGCCTGGCCGCCCAGAGGCAGGCGTCTTGCGCCAGCCGGGCCATCACTCCGGTGCGCCGGTGACTGCGCGCGATATAGAAACACGACAGCGCCCAGACAGCATCCAGATCCGCGTCCGTGTCGGGTTTGGCCGTGCGCGCGGCGTTAAAGCGGGGCAGGACCGCGCGGGGCGTGATCTGGACCCATCCAATTGGCATAGCCTTGTCATAGGCCAGCAGGCCCGGCGGCGGGCCTGTGGCGACCAGAGCCGAGAATGACTGCTTACGCGATCCCTTGTCGGTGTCGCGCCAGGCAGTGCCCGCGATCCGCCACCACATGCACCAGCAATTGCGCGTCGCACTGGCTTCCTCAAACAGGGTTTCCAGATCGCCCCAGCGATCCGGGGTCACCGGCTCTGTGTGAACGCTCACCGACCCCGGATGCGCGGGTCCAGCGCGTCGCGCAGACCGTCGCCCAGATAGTTCACGCTAAGCACGGTGAGCGAGATCAGCAGCCCCGGCCAAATCACCCGTTCTGGATAAAGAACCATGCGGTCCACGCTGTCATTCAACAGCCGCCCCCAGGTCGGAAAATCGGGGGGGAAACCAAAGCCCAGGAACGACAGGGCGCTTTCGGTGATGATCGCCGTGGCAATGCCCAGCGTGGCCGACACCATGATCGGCGACAGCACATTGGGCAGCAGGTGGCGGATCATCAACTGGATCGGGTTTGTGCCCACGGACCGGGCGGCCAGGACGAACTCACGCTCTTTCAGGGCCAGAACATCGCCGCGCACGATCCGCGCGGTCTGCATCCATGAGGTGATCCCGATCAGGGCCACGATAAGTATAAAGATGCCCCCCTCGGTGCCAAAGGTATTTGACAGCGGTTCGCGGAACAACAGTGAGGCCACCAGGATCAGCGGCAGCAGGGGCAGCGCGAGGAAGAGGTCGGTCAGGCGCATCAGCGGGCCGTCGAACTTGCGAAAGAACCCCGCGACCACGCCCACCAGCGTGCCCAACAGGATCGACAGCACCATCGCCGTCAGACCCACGGCAATCGACACCCGACCGCCCGACAAAAGCCGCGCCAGCGTGTCGCGTCCCAGATTGTCGGTGCCCAGCGGATGGGCCCAGTTCACCTTGGCGCCGCTGTCCCACAGCGCCGTATAGATGGGCCGTGTATCGCGCAGATTGATGAAGTCACGCCCCTGTGGCAGGAACTGCGGGTCGGCATGCCAGATAAAGGGGCCGACCATCACCGCGAGCACGATGAAGATAAACAGATACGCCCCCGCCATCGCGCCCTTGTGGGCCTTGAGCTGTTGCCAGACCTCGGCCCATTGGCTGCGCGGCGGTCTGGTCGGGATTGCCTCGACAACGCCCTTATCGTCATAATGAATCTCGGCTGCGGGGTCAGTCATAGCGGATCCTCGGGTCAAGCAGCCCGTAAAGCACGTCTGCGATGAGGTTGAAGAGCACGATCAGCACCGCAAAGATAAAGGTCAGGGTCTGCACCATCGGCAGGTCATTGGCCTGAATGGCGGTGATCAGAAGCTGGCCGATGCCGTTCACCTTGAACACCTGTTCGGTGATGATCGCACCGCCAAAGATGCCCGGAATACCCAGCGCGATGACCGTGACAACCGGGATCATCGAATTGCGCAGCACATGCACCAGAACCACCGATTTCTCGCGCAGACCTTTGGCGCGGGCGGTGCGCACGTAATCCTGGTTGAGATTGTCCAGCATTGAGGCGCGCATGAACCGGCTGATCTGGGACGTGATCTGAAGGGCCAGCACCATCACCGGCATGACCATCTGTTGCAGCTGGAGGACCAAACTGTCCCAATCGGTCACCCTGAGCGTGGTGTCATAGATCGACGGGAACCAGCCCAGTTGCACCGAAAAGATCACGATCACCAGAACGCCGGAGAAGAATGGCGGCACCGAAAAGCCGACCATGGTTACAAAGGTACCAGCATTGTCGAACCACGAATACTGCCTGTAGGCCGAGTAGATGCCCACCGGCAGGGCGATCAGGATCCCCACCACATAGGCAGTGCCCACGACCCACAGGGTCTGGGGCAGACGCTGCACCACGATGTCCATCACCGGCGAGCGGGTCTGCCAGCTGATCACCCGCAGATCATCGGCACTGAATGTGGTGCCGAAATAATAATCGATCAGGACCTGCGGCTCGATCCAGAAGAACTGCACCAGCCATTTCCAGTAGCGGATCGGCCAGGGCTGGCCCAGTCCCAGCGCTTCGCGCATGCGTTCTTTGACTTCCGGCGGCACGGTAAGCGGCACCTGCGCCATGGGATCGCCGGGGGCAAGCTCCAGCAGAAGGAAGATCACCAAACTGATGAACAAAAGCGTCGGAATGGCCAGGACTAGCCGCCTGATCGTAAAGGTCAGCATTCAAGGGCGCCTTTGCAGATTAGTCTGTTCTTATTGGATGAAATGAGGTGCGACCCCGCGAAATGCCGGGGTCGCACCTGAGATCACAAGGGGCTTAGGACCCTTCGAGGCGATACCAGTCCGCCACGTTCCAAAGCTCGCTGTCCCACACGTTCAGGATGACGCCACCCAGCGTGTTGGCATGGGCCGAAAGACGACCGCGATGCACCAGCGGGATCATTGCGCCATTGCCGACGGCCATGTCGTTGAGCTGGCGGGCAATCGCCGCGCGTTCCTCCGCGCCGGCGGTGGTGGTCAGTGTCGCATGCAGCGCGTCATACTCTTCCATGCAGAACCGCGCGATGTTTTCGCCCTGCCACTGCGTTTCCGGGCGCGGGGCCTTGTCGCAGAGCATGTTGCCCAAATAGGACTGCGGATCGGTGCCGTTGAAGGTGTTGGCGTACATCTGCACATCGGCATAGAACTTCTGGAAGGTGTCGGGCGAGCCCGGGTCACCGCCAAAGAAGACGGATGCGTTCACGTTGCGCAGTTCGGCGTCAATGCCGATCTCGCTCCACCACTGCTTGATCAGCGCCTGGAAGTCCTGGCGCACAGCGTTGGTCGAGGTCTGGTAGAGGATCCGCATCTCTTGCCCATCAGGCGTTTCGCGGATGCCGTCACCATTGGTGTCGACATATCCTGCCTCTTCCAGCATCGCCTTGGCCGCTTCGATATCCTGCGTGTCGCAGGTGAAGGTGTCAGAGTTCACGGCGGCCGGGGCAGGGACCCAGTTGCAGGTTACACGACCCGCCTGGCCATAGCCGATTTCCACCAGCAGCGGCCGGTCGATGGCCAGCGACATGGCGTTATAGACCGCCGGGTCGCGCAGGAACGGGTGCGGATGCATCGCAGTCGAACGCTCGCCTTCGGGCAGGGAGGGATCGGCATTGGTGTTATTGAGCTTGATCCGCTCGACCAGCGGGCCAAAGCCTGCCACCGGAGTGCCTTTGCCGCCCGCTTCCATCTGCGCGATCACGTCGGGCGCCAGTTGCAGGTTCCAGGCATAGTCGAACTCGCCCGTCTCCATCACCGCGCGGCCCGCCGCCGTGGCATCGCCGCCGCCCTTGAAGGTCAGCGTCGCAAAGGCCGGTTTGGACGGATCGCGAAAGTTGGGATTGGCCGACATGGTGATCACGTCGTTGGGCTTGAACTCATCCACGACAAAGGGGCCGGTGCCGATTGGGTTGAAGTTCTGCTCGGTGCATTCAGGGGCGCGTGCGCCCAAGCAATCGGCAAATTGCGCGGCTTGCAGGATCGGGCTCTCGCCGCCGACGAAGGGTCCGTAGGGGAACGGCGTCGGCTGGGCGAAGTTCACGATGACGGTCAGGTCGTCGGGCGTTTCCACGCTTTCGACCCCTTCAAACTTGGTGACCTGCGCACAGCCGCCATCGGGGTGGGTGCAATAATCATAGGTGAATTTCACATCCGCCGAGGTGAAGGGCGTGCCATCAGACCACAGGATACCGGGCGTGATGTTCCACGTGATCTGGGTCAGCTCTTGGTTCACGCCGCCATTGGCGACGGTGGGCACTTCGTCCACCAGCCAGGGCACCAGCTCGCCATCTTGATTGTACCGCGCCAGCGGTTCGATCACCAATGAGGCGGATTCCACATCCTTGGTGCCGCCCGACAGGAACGGGTTCAGAATCGATGGCGCTTGCCAATAGATAATGCTGACATTGCCGTCCGAACCGCGCTCGGCAAAGGCGGCGGGGGCAAATGCGGCGGACGCAATTGCACCCATCAAAAGGGTCTTGAGTTTCATTTATCACTCCATGTCGGACACGTTGGTCCCGTTACTGGCCGCATACTCTGCGGGCCCGTTGTTGCCGTTCTTGTGGCAAGTAACTGAGAAGCTTGCGTAATACCAGATGGTGCTACCAAGCCGCGCCGCCTGCCTAAACGGGTACCTGTTCATCGAAACAGAGTTTTGGAAAAATGCAAGCCTTGCCGTTGGGAAATCCGCGCGATTGGTTTGACACTGCCTAGCGCGTAGTCTTAGCGTTTCGGGGTGACTGATAAAGGGGACGGCAGGTGCTGGATCACGCGATTGCACAGATCAAGGGACTGAGGGTCGAGTTTCAGACCAAGGACGGACCGGTCGTGGGGGTCGAGGACGTTTCATTCGATATCCACCCCGGAGAAACCGTCTGTGTCGTGGGCGAATCCGGGTCCGGCAAGTCGGTCTCGTCGCTGTCGCTGATGCGGCTGGTGGAGTTTGGCGGCGGGGCCATTGCCGGGGGACAATTGATGTTCGACCGGCGCGATGGGTCCGAGTTCGATCTGGCCACGGCCGGTCAGGAGGTGATGCGCGGTATTCGCGGCAATGAGATCGGTATGATCTTTCAGGAGCCGATGACCGCGCTCAACCCGGTCTTTACCGTCGGACGGCAGTTGACCGAAGGGCTGCGCCTGCACAAGGGTCTGACCCAGCGCGAGGCGGAAGCACGCGCATTGGAGCTGCTCAGGCAGGTGCGCATTCCCGAACCGGAGCGGCGCCTGCAACAATATCCGCATGAGCTGTCTGGCGGTATGCGCCAGCGGGTGGTCATCGCCATGGCGCTGGCCTGCGAGCCGCGGCTCTTGATCGCGGATGAGCCGACGACCGCGCTTGATGTGACGATCCAGGCCGAGATCCTGGCGCTAATGGACCGGCTCAAACGCGAGACGGGCACGGCGGTGATGTTCATCACCCACGATATGGCTGTCGTGGCCCAGATGGCCGACCGCGTGGTGGTCATGTACCGTGGCAACAAGGTCGAGGAAGGGCCCGTCGAGGAGATTTTCGAGAACCCCAAGCACGATTACACCAAGGCGCTGCTGGCGGCCGTCCCGAAACTGGGCGAGATGCGCGGCAAAGCCTGCCCCGAACCGATGAAACTGCTGGGCGTCGAGGGCCAGAAGATCGAGCCGATCCCCGGCACCGACGAGGTTCTGCTGACCGTCAAGAACCTGACCACGCGGTTTCCGGTCAAGGGTGGGTTCTTTCGCCGCACGGTGGCAAATGTCCACGCGGTCGAGGATGTGTCGTTTACCCTCAACAAGGGCCGCACGCTCAGCCTTGTGGGCGAATCGGGGTGTGGAAAATCCACCGCCGGTCGGTCGATCCTGCGTCTGGTCGAACCTCAGTCGGGCCAGATCGACATCGACGGCACCGACGTGATGAAGCTGGATACCGGCGGGCTGCGCCGCGCACGTCTGGATATGCAGATGATCTTCCAGGATCCGTTTGCGTCGCTCAACCCGCAGATGCAACTGATGGACCAGGTCTCCGAGCCGATGCGCAATTACAATATCGCGTCCGGGTCCGAGTTGCAGGACCGCGTCGCCAGCCTTTTTGACCGGGTGCATCTGCCGCGCAGCTTCATGCGCCGGTACCCGCATGAGATGTCGGGTGGCCAGCGGCAAAGGATCGCGATTGCCCGTGCGCTGGCGCTGAACCCCAAGTTGATCATCGCGGATGAGGCGGTTTCGGCTCTGGACGTGTCGGTGCAGGCGCAGGTCCTGAACCTGATGATGGAGCTTCAGGCCGATCTGGGGCTGAGCTATCTGTTTATCAGCCACGACATGGCCGTGGTCGAACGGGTCAGCCATGATGTGGGCGTGATGTATCTGGGTCGCATCGTCGAGATGGGGCCGCGCGCCCGCGTGTTCGAGAACCCCCAGCATGCTTATACCCAGGCATTGATGAAGGCCGTACCCATCGCCGATCCGCGCAAGCGCAAGGCCGAAAAGGATCTCAATTTCAAACCGATCCCGTCGCCCATTCATCCCATCGGCTATGAGCCCGCGCCGTCCGAATACGATGAGGTCGAGCCGGGGCATTTCGTGCTGACCACCGATAGCGGGTATTGATGGCGTACCGGCTGGCGCGGATCACCCCGTTTGTTCCGTGCAGCACGCTGGCGCGTCAGGTCGGGTTTTACTGCGATCTGCTGGGCTTTACCGTGGGGTTTCAGGCCCAGAATTACGCGTTTTTGCAGCGCGGCGATGTGGCGATCCGTTTGATCGAGGTCGCCGCAGGCATTGATCTGACAGCGCCCGAGCGGGAGATGTCGTTCTATATAGATGTCGAGGGGATTGACGCGCTTTATCGCAGTCTCGAACCGGGGCTGAGCACATTGCCAGAAGGGCGTGTGCGGGGCCCCTTTGATCAGGACTATGGCCAGCGCGAATTTCACGTCCTCGACGAGGATTGCACGCTGGTGTTCTTTGGCCAGGCGATTGACCGATGACCGGGCCTGAGACGCCTGTCGCACTGGTGACCGGCGCCGCCCGGGGGATTGGTCGGGTGATCGCGGCGGACCTGGCGCGCGATCATCGGGTCGCCATCACCTGGAACACGACTGCTCCGGGCACGACGCCTGCCGAAAGCCTGGCCATTCAGGCCGATCTCTCCGAACCGCAGAGCGCGGCAGACGTGATCGCCGCAATTATCGACCGCTTTGGCAGATTGGACGTGCTGGTCAACAATGCCGGTGCCATCGCACACTCCAAAGTGGATCAGTTCGATCAGGACGCTTACCGCGCTATTCTTGATGTCAATCTGCTGGCGCCGCATGGCCTGTTGGCTGCCGCTCTGGCGCATCTGCAACCGGGTGCGGCGGTGATCAATATCTCGTCGGTCAACGCGGTGTTGCCGCCGCAGGGCGCCGCGCTTTACGGGGCTAGCAAGGCCGCGCTTGACCTGTGGACCCGCGCCATGGCCAAGGAGTTGGGCCCCAGAGGCATCCGCGTCAACGCCGTGGCTCCGGGTGCCATCAACATCGCCGAAGACCCGCGCCCGCCAGATTTGACACAGGCTTTCGTGGACATGACCGCCCTGGGCCGTATCGGCACGCCCGAGGATATTTCAAAGGCCGTGCGGTTTCTGGCGAGCGATCAGGCAGAGTTCATCACGGGCGAGGTGCTGACCGTTTCCGGAGGATACCGGCTGTGACAGACCGCCTCTCTGCCTATGAGATCATGCAAAAGCTGGTCTCGTTCCCCACTGTCAGCCGCGACACCAACCTGCCGCTGATCGACTGGGTCGAACGCTATCTTGGCACTCACGGGATCACAGCCCATCGCTGGCCGGACCCGAACCAACCGCACAAGGCGGCCCTTTTTGCCCATGTCGGACCATGGGAAGAGGGAGCGGTTGTCCTGTCCGGCCATACCGATGTGGTGCCGGTGGACGGGCAACCCTGGGACAGCGATCCGTTCGAGGTGGTGGAGCGGAACGGCAAGTATTACGGGCGCGGCACCTGCGACATGAAAGGCTTCGACGCGCTTGCGATCTGGGCCCTGGTCGAGGCGCATCATCGCGGCGTTACACGCCCGCTGCAACTGGCGTTGAGTTTCGACGAAGAGGTCGGCTGCACCGGCGCACCTCCGATGATCGAGGCGATGCAGCCCGTTCTGCCCAAGGGCGGTGCGGTCATCGTGGGGGAGCCGTCGATGATGAGGGCGGTCACCGGCCACAAGGGCGGGCAGGGCTTTGCCGTCGAGGTCTGGGGGTTCGAGGTGCACTCGTCGATCATGCACACAGGTGTGAACGCGATCATGGAGGCTGCGCGCATCATCGACTGGGCCAATCACGTCAATGAGGAGGAACGCGCGCGCGCGCCCTCGACCGTGGCGGCGATGTTCGATCCGCCCTGGACCTCGCTTCATACCGGCACGATCTCGGGCGGGACGGCGCAGAACATCACGGCCAAGCACTGCACCTTCGATATCGGCTATCGCGCGGTGCCCGACAGCGATCCGAAGGTCTGGCGGGATCGCATCGTCACCCGCATCCGCGCGGTCGAGGCCGATATGCGGGCCGTCCACCCCGAGGCGCGGATCGACGTGACCGAACGCTTCCATGTGCCCGCCCTGCGCCCGGAAGAGGAGGGCCAGGCCGAAGCGCTGGCTCGCGCGATTACTGGTGACAATGGCACCCATGTGGTCAGCTACGGAACCGAGGCCGGGCAGTTTCAGGCCGCAGGCTATTCTGCGGTGGTCTGCGGGCCGGGCGATATCGCGCAGGCGCACCAGCCCAATGAGTTTGTCTCGGTCGCGCAGTTCAACGCAGGCGTTGAATTTATGCGCGCGCTGCTCAAAAGGTTGGCATAAGCGATCCGCGGCGCGGTGGTGTCGGCGATGACGCAGACCCCGTTTGCCGAACCGGTCAACCTCAGATCGGCAGGAACCGGGCCGGTCTCATCCCGGCATTGAAGGCGCGGTGTCATCCGCGCGTGCGGCCCTTGCGGCTCCCTTGCCTGTCGGGCAGGGTAGCGCGGTCAAATGAGGGAGGACATGCCAATGCCGATCCGAAACCGTCTGGCCGAACTGCACCCGGAAATCACCGGGTGGCGCAGGCATCTGCATGAAAACCCCGAACTGCTTTACGAGGTGCATGAAACGGCTGCCTTTGTCGCCGAGCGGCTCAAAGAGATGGGCGTGGACGAGATCACCCCCGGTATCGGAAAAACCGGCGTCGTGGCGGTTATCAAGGGCAAGACCGACACATCCGGCCGGGTGATCGGTCTGCGCGCGGATATGGACGCGCTGCCGATCCACGAAGCCTCAGGGGTGGACTATGCCTCGAAGGTGCCGGGCAAGATGCATGCTTGCGGTCATGACGGGCATACCTCGATCCTGCTGGGGGCCGCGAAATACCTGGCCGAGACACGCAATTTCGATGGCACCGCGGTGTTCATCTTCCAGCCTGCCGAAGAGGGCGGAGCAGGCGCCAAGGCGATGTGCGACGATGGTCTGATGGCGCGCTGGGGCATTCAGGAGGTGTATGGCCTGCATAACGCCCCCGGTGTGCCGACCGGCAGCTTCGCGATCCGGCCCGGTGCGCTTTTGGCATCCTCTGACGAGTTCGAGATCACCGTCACCGGCAAGGGCGGCCACGCAGCCGCACCCCATGATGCGGTTGACACAACGCTCGTGGCTTCCCAGATCGTGGTGTCGCTGCAATCTGTGGTCAGCCGAACCATTGATCCGATCAAGCGCGTGGTCCTCACGGTCGGGACGTTCAACACAGACAGCTCAGCTTCGAACATCATCGCGCATCAGGCGATCCTGGAAGGCACCGTACGCACGCTCGATAGCGAATGCCGCGCGCTGGCCCAGGAACGGGTGAATGCGATTGTGGCCGGCACGGCGGCCGCCTTCGGTGCGACCGCCGAGGTCGTCTGGACCTCCGGCTATCCGGTGACGGTCAATCACGACGACCAGACCGCCTTTGCCGCCGACGCGGCGAGGGCCGTGGCGGGCGATGTCATCGACGATGTTGACCCGATTATGCCGTCCGAGGATTTCGCCTATATGCTGGAAGAACGCCCGGGCGCGTATATGTTCCTGGGCAATGGCGACACGGCGCAATGCCACCACCCGGCCTATGTCTTTGATGACGAGGCGATCCCGGCAGGCTCCAGCTGGTTTGTGGAACTGGTCGAACGCCGGATGCCCGCCGCCTGACAGACCCGGAGGACCCCCATGCCCATCAAGAACCGCATTGCGGATATGCATGCCGAAGTGACGGCCTGGCGGCGCGATCTGCACAGCAACCCCGAATTGCGGTTTGAGGAACATCGCACCAGCGCCTTGGTCGCCGAAAGGCTTGCCGCTTTCGGATGCGATGAGGTGGCCACGGGCATCGGTCGAACCGGTGTGGTGGGCGTCATCAAAGGCCGCGCACCGGGCGATCGCGTGATCGGGTTTCGCGCCGATATGGACGCTCTGCCGATCGAGGAGGCGACCGGCGCGCCCCATGCTTCGCAAAGCCCGGGCAAGATGCATGCCTGCGGCCATGACGGGCACACCGCGATGCTCTTGGGCGCGGCGCGGTATCTGGCCGAGACGCGGAATTTCGCGGGCACAGTCGTGGTGATCTTTCAACCGGCCGAGGAAGGCAGCGGCGGGGCCCGCGCGATGATCGCCGATGGGCTGATGGAACGGTGGTCCATCGACGAGGTCTATGGCATGCATAACTGGCCCGGTCTGCCCGCGGGGGCCTTCGCGGTGCGCGACGGTCCGCAGATGGGAGCGGTGGATTACTTCACCATCACCGTCAAGGGGCGCGGCGGCCATGCGGCGCTGCCGCATCTGGCGGTGGACACGTCCCTTGCGGCCTCGGCCACCGTGGTGGCGGTGCAATCCATCGCGGCGCGCAATCTCGACCCGCTGAAAACCATGGTTTTGTCCATTGGCGGCATCCGGTCGGATACCGATACGTTCAACGTGATCCCCGATACCGTGACGCTGAAAGGCACGGTGCGGTATCTGGAGCCGCAGGTGCAGGAGATGATTGTCACGCGGCTGACGGCGATTGCCGAGGCCACGGCGGCCGCCTACGGGGCCAGCGCGGTGGTCGATTATACCAATCAGGTGGGCGCCACGATCAACGACCCCGACGCCGCCGCGCGCGCCGCGGATGTGGCGCGACGGGTCGCCGGCGATGTGATCCGCGATCTCGATCCGGTGATGCCGGGAGAGGATTTCTCGGACATGCTGGCCGAACGTCCGGGCGCCTATCTTTTCATCGGCAATGGCGACAGCGCCGATTTGCACAACCCGGCCTATGACTTTAACGATGAGATCATTCCGGCGGGCGTGAGCTGGTACGCCGAACTTGCCGAAACACGGATGCCGCTGATGTAGCGGCACCTGTCCGCCCCGCGATATGCGGCCAGAGTGGGTCACCGAAGAAAACCTGCGGAACGCGCCACCTGAAAAACGAGAACACCCAGTCGACCACGAAAAGGACCCCAAGCCATGCCCGTCAAGAACCGCCTCGCCGATCTGCATGCCGATATCACCGCATGGCGCCGCGATATCCATGCGCATCCCGAGATCCTCTACGATACCCACCGCACCAGTGCGCTGGTGGCCGACAAGCTGCGCGATTTCGGCTGTGACGAGGTGGTGACGGGCATCGGACGCACAGGGGTCGTGGGCGTGATCCGCGGCAAGACCGACACCAAGGGATCGGTAATCGGGCTGCGCGCGGATATGGACGCGTTGCCGATGCAAGAACAGACCGGGCTCGACTATGCCTCCACCATTCCCGGTGCGATGCATGCCTGCGGTCATGACGGGCACACCGCGATGGTGCTGGGCGCGGCCCGGTACCTGACCGAGACGCGCAATTTCGACGGCACCGTGGTCGTGATCTTCCAGCCGGCGGAGGAGGGTGGCAATGGCGCGCTTGCCATGGTCGAGGATGGCATGATGGAGCGGTGGGGCATTCAGGAGGTTTATGGCCTGCATAACTCTCCGGGTCTGCCCGCGGGACAGTTTGCGATCCGCCCCGGGGCGCTGATGGCAGCTGTCGATTTCTTTGAGATCACCGTTCAGGGGCGCGGCGGGCACGCGGCCAAACCGCAAGAGACGGTCGACACCACCGTGCTGACCAGCCAGATGATCGTGGCCATGCAGACGGTTGTGTCGCGCAACATGGACCCGGTTGAGGAGGCCGTGCTGTCCTTTACAGCCGTCGACACCTCCTCGCATGCGTTCAACGTGATCCCCGACCGCGCGACGCTGCGCGGCACCGTGCGCAGCCATTCCGAAGAAGTGCGCGACCGGATCGAGGCGCGCATGGGCGAGGTGGTGAGCGGTATCGCACACACGATGGGCGGCACGGCCACGCTCGATTACCGCCGTCAGGTGCCCGTCACGGTGAATGCCGAGGAACAGGCCAGTTTTGCCGCCGAGATCGCCCGCGAGATCAGCGGAGGCTGCAACACCTCTCCGCTGATCATGGGGGGCGAGGATTTCTCTTACATGTTGCAGGCCCGACCCGGCGCGTTCATCTTTCTGGGCAACGGAGAGACCGCAGCATTGCATCACCCTGAATACAACTTCAACGACGACATCATCCCCGTGGGATGCAGCTATTTCGCCGAACTGGTCGAACGGCGCATGCCTGCGGCTTAGACTTCGTGCGGACAAACCGGGTTTTCGTTGAAAACCCGTGGTCCCTGTCACACGGTCCGAAACAAATGCGCCCTGAGCGCGCACTCAAAAAGGAGAATACCCATGCCTGTCAAAAACCGATTTGCAGAATTGCAGACCGAGATCACCGAATGGCGCCGCGATCTGCACGAAAATCCCGAAATCCTGTTCGAAACCCACCGCACCAGCGCACTGGTGGCCGAAAAACTGCAAGCCTTCGGCCTGGATGAGGTGGTTACCGGTATCGGGCGCACCGGTGTTGTCGGCGTGATCAAGGGCAAATCTGACAGCAAGGGCCGGGTGATCGGGTTGCGCGCGGATATGGACGCGCTGCCCATTCACGAGCAGACCGGGCTCGACTATGCCTCCAAGACCGATGGCGCGATGCATGCCTGCGGCCATGACGGGCATACCGCGATGCTGCTGGGGGCGGCGAAATATCTGGCCGAGACGCGCAATTTCGACGGCACTGTCGTGGTGATCTTTCAGCCGGCCGAGGAAGGCGGCGGCGGCGGCAAGGAGATGTGCGACGATGGCATGATGGAGCGCTGGGGCATTCAGGAGGTTTACGGCATGCATAACTGGCCGGGCCGTCCCGTGGGCAGCTTTGCGATCCGGCCCGGCGCGTTCTTCGCGGCCACCGACACGTTTGATATCACGCTCGAAGGGCGCGGCGGTCATGCCGCAAAGCCGCAGGATACCGTGGATACCACCGTGATGGCGGCGCAAACCGTTCTGGCGCTGCAAACCATCGCCAGCCGCAATGCCGATCCGGTGGATCAGGTCGTGGTCTCGGTCACCTCGTTCGAGACATCGTCCAAGGCCTTCAACGTGATCCCGCAGCGGGTGCAGCTTAAGGGCACCGTGCGCACCATGTCGGCCGAGATGCGCACGCTGGCCGAAACCCGGATCAAGGAGATCTGCAACGGCATCGCTGCCACATTCGGCGGCAGCGCCGACATCAGTTATCATCGCGGCTATCCGGTGATGGTCAACAGTGACGAACAGACCGCCTTCGCGGCGGATGTCGCGCGCAAAGTGTCCGGCGATTGCGATGAGGCGCCCCTGGTGATGGGTGGCGAGGATTTCGCCTTCATGCTCGAGGAACGCCCCGGCGCCTATATCCTGGTGGGCAATGGTGACACGGCGATGGTGCATCATCCGGAGTACAACTTTAACGACGAGGCGATTCCGGCCGGATGCAGCTGGTGGGCAGAGATTGTCGAAACCCGTATGCCAGCGGCGTAAGGCCGGATCAGGAAGGCCGCCCTCTCACTATCCGGTGTTTATCCAGCAAGATGAAGAGGATGCAAATCGCTCTTCATCTTGCAGATCAAATGTCTGAGCACGCCAGAGACAGCCCGTCTCCGGTCTTTGGGAGTGGGTTGGCCTGACGCCCTTAACCGGCCCAAAGACTGCGATACACCTCTGCGATGCCCGCCGCCTCGTTCCGCGCGCTAAAGCTGTTTTCGGCAACGTCCCGGGCCGCGCGGCTCATGGCGGCATGCCGCTCTGGGTCCGAAAGCAGCGCGGCGGCGGCGTCGCTGGCCGCCTGAGCCATGTCCGGTGGCACGATCAGACCGGTCTTGCCCTGTGCGCTGAACGCCTCGTAGTAGCCCGCGTTCGAGCCGATGAATGGCACGCCAGAGGCCATCCCTTCGAGCGGTGCCATACCATACCCTTCGTAACGCGGCAGCTGAATGACCAGAGACAGCGCGCGCATAAGGGGCGGTAGTTCAGGTGCCGGGATCTCACCGATAAAGCGGATCCGGTCGATAAGCCCCGCGCGCTGCACGCGATCTTTCAAGGTCAGCTCGAATTTCTGGTGATCCCGCGTGGCGCGCCCGATCACCAGGGCCGTGACGCCGGGCAGATCGGGCAGGGCACGGATCATCGCATCGACAAACAGATCCGTCCCTTTCTCTGGCCGGATGCGCCCGATGGTGGCGACGCCTGCGGTGCCACCATATCCCGTCGCGGTCCAGGCCGCCGCGCGGTCGAGCGCGGGCGTAAAGAGATCGGTGTCCGCGCCATGCGGGACGATCCCGCGCACATGCGGTACGAACGTGGCCGCGCGATCGGTCGTGGCGATCACGGCATCCATTCTGGAGATCAGCCAACGCGGGACCAGCGAATGACGGCGCTGCGCGGCCGAGGTGAAGACCACGCGGATCGGCAGGCCCAATACATCGCGCGCCCAGATTGCCGCGCGCATTTCAGGGTTGCGGCGCACATGCCAGATCGCAAAGGGGAGACCCGGCGGAGCCGTGCGGCTGAGCGCGCGTGCCTGCCGCAGCGAGATCGGTGTCGGACAGCCGGGCAGGGGGTGGCCCACCAGACGCAGATCGTAGTCCGCCCTCTGCTGGCGCAGCACATTGGCGGCAGTGGCCGACACCCCGGTGAAGTTCCGATTGAAATTGGTGACGAAAAGCTCTGGCATCACCCGGCTCCGTCGATCACGCAGAGAAGATCCCCGGCCACCCGGTCCAATGCCTCCTGCCCGCGCTGGGCAAAGCGCTGCGCCGCCTCCGACATCTGCGCGCGCGCCGCGTCCTGTGTGATGAGCCGCAATACCTGATCGCCCAGTTCGGCCGCAGTCGTCACTGTCCTGACCCCGTCAATGGCTGCCAACGCCTGATAGGTCTCGGGAAAGCTCGTGACATATGGGCCGGTGAGGATGGCG
This sequence comes from Aestuariivita sp., assembly GCF_021404545.1. GTDB lineage: Bacteria > Pseudomonadota > Alphaproteobacteria > Rhodobacterales > Rhodobacteraceae > Aestuariivita. The sequence continues at coordinate 79,194 of NZ_JAAWWD010000060.1, read as the reverse complement.
GTGCCGAACTGGGCCGGTTCAAACGGATTATGCCCGCCGATTTCCCGCAGGGAACCGCCCAGAAACACGATCTGCGCCAGACTGTACCACAGCCCCAACTCCCCCAGCGTATCGGCGAGATAGACCTGCACCCCGGGCGCCGGCGGCTCGGAAAGGCTGCGGCGGGCGGCGGTCAACCCCTCGGTCTGGATCAGCTCTGCAATCTCCGCGCCCCGTTGGGGATGTCTGGGAACCAGGATCAGGCAGGCCTGGGGATGAGATCTGAGAACCGCGCAATGTGCCTTGAGCACCTCCTCCTCCTCCCCCGGATGGGTGGAGCTGGCAATCCAAAGCGGTCGGTCACCCAGATGTCCGCGCAGCCGTGCCAGTTCCAACTCATCCACGGGGAGAGGTTTGGCGGTTGATTTCAGGTTCACACCGATGCGCAGCCGGTCCTCGGGCGCACCCATCTGGCGCAGGGCTGCGGCTGTGTCGCGGTTCTGGGTCAGGATCAGGTCGAACTGATCCAGCACAAAGGCGCTCGTCTCGGGGTATTTGCGCCACCCGTCCACCGATTTCCGCGAGAGCCGCGCATTGACCAGTGCCAGCCTGGTGCCCGCGCTGCGTGCCATGACCAGCATGTTGGGCCAGATCTCGCTGTCCACAAAGATGCCCGCATCCGGGCGCCAGTAATCCAGAAACCGCGCCACGGGGCCTGCGACATCCAGCGGCACGAATTGATGCTGGCACCGTTCCGGCATCCGCTGTGCGAGGATTTCGGCAGAGGTGGCGGTGCCGGAGGTCATCAGCACGTTCAGGTCGGGACGGCGCGCCAGCAAGGCCTCGATCAGGCTGAGCACGGCCAGGCTTTCGCCCACGCTGGCGCCGTGAAACCACACCAAAGGACCAACCGGTCGCGCGATGCTGGCATGTCCCAGCCGTTCATGCATGCGTAGGGCGGGGACGCCATGGTGCTTGAGTTTGCGTGAGACCACCCACCAGATCAGCGGAGCCAGCCCTGTCATCGCCCCCCGGTAGACCCGGTAGAGCGCCGTCGCCCTGCGGGGCTGGGGCTGCATCAGCCGCCTGTGTGGCTCATGTGGCGCGAGACCTGACCATCCAGACGCTGGCGCGAATAGTCGAAATCATGGCCCTTGGGCTTGCGGTCGATGGCGGCGCGAATCGCGGCCTCAAGCGGGGCCTCGGTGTCGACATGATCGCGCAGCGGCGCGCGCAGATCGGCCATATCCTCCTGCCCCAGGCACATGTAAAGCTCACCGGTACAGGTCAGCCGTACCCGGTTGCAGCTTTCGCAGAAATTGTGGCTGAGCGGCGTGATAAAGCCGATCTTCTGGCCGGTCTCTTCCAGCCGCACATAGCGGGCGGGGCCACCGGTGCGTTCTGCCAGGTCGCTGACCTGATAATGCTCTTCATAGGTTTTGCGCACATCCTTGAGCGACCAGTACTGACCCAGGCGATCCTCATTGCCGATATCGCCCATCGGCATCACCTCGATCCAGGTCAGATCCATGCCCCGCTCGGCGCACCATTGCGTGATCTTGGGCAGCTCGTCCTCGTTAAAGCCCTTGAGCGCCACCGCATTCAGCTTGACCCTGAGACCGGCCTTTTGTGCAGCGTCGATCCCGCGAAGCACCTGCGGCAGACGGCCCCAGCGGGTGATTTCGGCGAATTTCTCCTCGTCCAGCGTGTCGAGCGAAACGTTGATGCGCCGCACGCCCGCATCGTAGAGGTCGTCGGCGAAACGCTCCAGCTGAGAGCCATTGGTCGTCAGCGTCAGTTCCTTGAGTGCGCCGCTGTCCAGGTGCCGAGTCATAGACCGGAAAAACGTCATGATATCGCGCCGCACCAACGGTTCGCCGCCGGTGATGCGCAGTTTCTCGACCCCCAGCTTGACAAAGGTCGAACACATGCGATCCAGCTCTTCCAGCGTCAGAAGCTCTTTCTTCGGCAGGAAGGTCATGTTTTCCGACATGCAATAGACGCAGCGGAAATCGCACCGGTCGGTGACGGAAACGCGCAGGTAGGTGATCGCGCGGGCGAACGGGTCAATCAAAGGAGCGGTCATGCGCCTATAGGTACTCAGCCCGTCGGCGCGTTGCAAGGCGACAGTTGCCAATTGCGGCACCCGATCGGGAGGGATAAAGAGACGCCATGCGATTGATCTGTTGTCTAGCCTTGTTAGCTTTGCCGGGATGCGACCTGGCGCGGTCCATCCTGCCGGGTCCGGCCGACGCGCCGGGCCAGCAGACAGTGGCGCCCGCCATGCCGGAGCCGGACGGCGAAAACGATGCGGTGACCGACGCGGCAGCCGGGTCAAACCTTCCCAATGCGGCCTTGCCTCCGCCTGTCGGTCAGGGATCGACGCTGGGCATGACGGTGGCCTCATTGGGCGATCCGGCGCAGGGCGGCATGTGGCTCAAAACACCTTTGGTACGCTCCGAGCGGCCCGGTCAGGTGCGGTATCGCGGATCTGTCGTGGCAGTCACATTGCAGCCACTGGATCTGCCGGTTGGATCGGGCAGCCAGATTTCGCTCAGGGCGATGCAGGCGTTGGGCGCGTCGCTGACGGACCTTGTCGAAGTCACGGTCGAGGCGACCTGAGCCTCATGCCCGATTGCAGAACCGCCCTTGACCAGCCCGGTTCATGAGCAGACGTGCGATCATGCCTGAGAGCCTGCGCCAGACGGCTGAAACGCTGCGGATGTCGCCGGGCCTTTTGGCGGGCGATTACCTCTTTCTCACCGGCGCGACGGGGGGCGGGGCTGATGGAGTGATGCCGGACGATCCCGGTCAACAGACCCGCAACGCGTTTGACAAGATAGGGCAGATACTGGCCGAGGCCGGTCTGGGCTTTGACGCGCTGGTCGAGATGACCAGCTATCATATTGGATTGCGTGCCCATTTCGACCGTTTCGATGAGATCCGCTGTCACTATTGCACGGCGCCGTTTCCGGCATGGACTGCCGTCGAAGTTGCCGGTTTGCGGCGGGAAGGGGCCGTGATCGAGATCCGCGCGATTGCCTATGCGGGCGGGCGCGCCTCTGACGTCTGACTTCTGAGATACCTGGCGGCTTCTTTCCGGGCAAAGGGTTTCAGTGCTGCACCATGCGCGGCCAGAAACGCCTCGACCCGGGGCGCGTCGTGTTTGCTGAGCTCGCGCAGCCACCAGGCGATGGCCTTTTGAATGAACCACTCACGGTCGGGCACATAGCCCGCCGCCCAGCCCAGGATTCGGTCTCGCCGGGCCAGATCCTCGGGGTTGGGGTGGTTTTGCTTGGTCCAGGGCAGGGTGATGACAAGCGCCGCGCGCCGGGTCCACATGTGCTCCGAGGTGGTCCAGCGTTCCACCTCATCCAGACGCGCGGGATCTGCCATCAGCCGTCGCTGGCCCGCCATACAGGCGTGATCGGCAATCGCCCAACTGTCGAAATCGGGCACCCAGCTTGCGATCAGTGCCCAAACCGCATCATCGGGCCGGATGCGGGCTTGGGTCAGAAGTTTGGCCGCCGCCAACCGTGCTTCGTAGATGTCGGTATTCCAAAGGCCACGGGCCAGTGCGACCCGCTCCGCCACGGTCAAGGACCGTCGCCACGCTTTGGCCAGCGCGTCGATCTGCCCGTTCTTCAGCCCCAGATAGACGCGATCCGCCTTGTGATAGGCAGCCATTTGCGGCGCGCGGTCTGGATCGGCGACAGCGCGCAGGGCGTCCAGATAGGGCTCATGACTGGCCAAGGGTCGGATCCTTCCCGGTTACTCCACGGTCACGGATTTGGCCAGATTGCGCGGCTGGTCGACATCTGTCCCCTTGGCCACCGCCGTGTGATAGGCCAAAAGCTGCGCCGGTATCGCATAGAGGATCGGAGCCAGGATCGGGGCAACAGTGGGCATGCGGATCGTACTCCACACCTCGTCTCCGGCTTCCGCAATTCCCGGCTCGTCCGAGACCAGGATGACCTTGCCCTTGCGCGCCATGACCTCTTGCATATTCGAGAGGGTCTTGTCGAAAACGCTGTCGCGTGGCGCCATGACCACCACCGGCATATGCTTGTCGATCAGGGCGATCGGGCCATGCTTCAGCTCGCCTGATGCATAAGCTTCGGCATGTATATAGCTGAGTTCCTTGAGCTTTAATGCCCCTTCCAGGGCGAGGGGGTACATCAATCCGCGCCCCAGAAAGAGAACGTCACGCGCCTCTGCCAGCCTCAGGGCGGCCTTGTGGATCGTCTCGGTCTGATCAAGCGCCAGCGAGATCGCGGCAGGCAGTCCGCGCATGGCCGACAGGTGATCGCTGCGCGCCTCGGCGCTCAAATGCCCGCCCGCCTCGGCGGCCTTGAGGGCCAGCGCCAGCAGCACGGTGAGCTGACAGGTAAAGGCCTTGGTGGACGCGACGCTCACCTCGACGCCTGCATGGATCTGGAGCGACATATCGCTTTCGCGGCCGATGGAGCTTTCGGGCACATTCACCATCGACAGGATTCTGTCCGCCTTTCCAACACAATAGCGAAGCGCGGCCAAGGTGTCGGCGGTCTCGCCCGACTGGCTCACAAAGATGGCCAACGTGCGCGCGGGGATGGGCGGTTCGCGATATCTGAATTCCGAGGCGATATCGACCTCGACCGGCAGGCGTGCGATCTGTTCAAACCAGTATTTGGCCACCAGACAGGCATAATACGCCGTCCCGCAAGCAACCATGACGATGCGATCAAATTCTGCAAAATCAATCGCTTTGTCCGAGATGTTTATGTTCCCATTTGCGGTGACGTACTGCCCGAGCGCGTCGCCTACGACCTTGGGCTGTTCCGCGATCTCCTTGGCCATGAAGTGCTTGTGACCGGCTTTGTCAACGCGGGTGTTTTCAATCGAGACAACCTTAACCGGGCGGTTGGCAAGGGTGCCGTTCTGGTCGCGAATTTCGACACCGGCACGGGTCACGATGGCGCGGTCGCCTTCCTCCAGATATGTGATCCGGTCGGTCAGAGGGGCCAATGCGATCGCGTCGGAGCCCACGAACATCTCTCCATCCCCATGTCCAATGGCCAGCGGAGAACCTTTGCGCGCGGCCACGATCAGGTCGACCTCCCCGTCGAACAGGAAGGCCAGCGCGAATGCACCTTCCAATCGGTCAAGCGTCTGAAACGCGGCTTCGGCGGCGTTGGCGCCCTGCTCCATATAGTGGCTGGTCAGAAGGGCCACGGTCTCTGTGTCGGTCTCGGTCTCGAACCCGATGCCATGGGTGGCAAGTTCGGTTCGGATTTCGCGATAATTCTCGATGATCCCGTTATGCACAACCGCCACCTTGCCTGCCTTGTGAGGGTGTGCGTTGCCGACAGACGGCACGCCATGAGTGGCCCAGCGGGTGTGCCCGATCCCGGCCTTGCCCGCGAGCGGTTCATGCACCAGCAGATCGCTGAGATTGACCAGTTTGCCCACCGCCCGGCGGCGGTCCAGGGTGCCTGCATTGATTGTCGCGATGCCGGCGCTGTCATAGCCGCGATATTCCAGCCGTTTGAGCGCTTCGACAAGGATGGGCGCAGCCTCGTGTTCGCCCAGAACACCAACAATTCCGCACATCAGCTTTGGCCCTTACCCTGTTGTTTCTTTTTTGATTTCAGAATCGCTATGAGCTTGCGCGCCGCGCCGGGCCTGGCCGTTTGCGGAGCCCGCGCCAGGGCGAGCGCGCCTGCCGCGACATCCTCGGTGATGACGCTGCCCGATCCCGTCATGGCCTCGTCACCGACCGTGACAGGGGCCACGAGCATTGTATTCGACCCGATAAAGGCCCGCTCTCCAATATCGGTGCGGTGTTTCATCACCCCGTCGTAATTGCAGGTGATCGTGCCCGCGCCGATATTGGTTCGGGCGCCGATACTGGCATCCCCGATATAGCTCAGGTGATTGACCTTGGCACCTTCGGCCAAGGTGGCGTTCTTGATTTCGACGAAATTGCCGATATGCGTGTCTTCTGCCAGTTCCGTGCCGGGGCGCAGGCGGGCGTAGGGACCTACAATCGCCCCCCGGCTGACATGGCAGCCCTCAAGATGCGAAAACGCGCGGATTGTCGCCCCGGACTCGACCGTGACGTTCGGGCCAAAGACGACATTGGGCTCCACCACCGCATCACGCCCGATCACGGTGTCGAGCGACAGATGCACCGTGTCGGGGGCCATCAGGGTGACGCCGGCTTCCATCAGATCGTGGCGCGCGCGATCTTGAAAAAGCGCCTCGGCACCTGCCAGTTCGGCGCGGGTGTTGATGCCCAGCGTCTCGGCTTCGTCACAGGTCACGGCCGTTGCGGACAACCCCTGCTGCCTGGCCAGTGCGACGATATCGGGCAGATAGTATTCACCAGCGGCATTGTCATTGCCGACCGCGTCGATCAGTCGAAAGAGAACCTGCGCGTCGCAGGCAACAAGCCCGCTATTGCAGAGGGTTATCGCCCGCTCTTGAGGTGATGCATCCTTGAATTCCACGACGCGGGCCAGTTGCGAACCCGCCATCACCAGACGGCCATAGCGCCCGGCGTCGGCTGCCTCGAACCCAAGCACCACAAGGTCATGCGCGGCGCGTGCGGCCATCATTGCGTGCAGCGTTTCGGGCCGGACAAAGGGCGTGTCACCGTAAAGCACGATGATATCGCCCCCAAACCCTTCCAGCGCCGTGCGGGCCTGGGCCACGGCATGGGCGGTGCCCAACTGTTCGGTCTGAAGCACCACCTGAGCGGTCTCGTCGATCTTGTGCGCAGCTTTGGTGACCTGATCCGCCCCGTGGCCTGCGACGATGATGGTGCGTTCGGGCGCCAGAACCTGCCCCGCGCGCATCGCATGGGCAAGCATCGGGGCTTGGGCCAGAGGGTGCAGGACCTTGGGCAGGTCCGAGTTCATCCGTGTGCCTTTGCCTGCGGCCAGGATGACAAGCGCGGTGCTCATGTGTTTTCTCTTTGTCTTTTCGCTGGTCCCGTTTTATCCGGCTGACAGGAGCGCGCAACACCAAGGGCCATCAATTCCGGTTGCGGACTGCAATACATGCGTGCGGAAACGCGCCGATTGGGGGCAATGCCATGCGAACGGTTATCTTTGATCTGGACGGCACATTGGCCGATACCAGCGGCGATCTGATCGCGGCGGCCAATGTTTGTTTCCGCCAGATGGGGCTGGGGGATGTTCTGGTGCCGGGCCGGGATGCGGGCATCGCACTGCGCGGGGGGCGCATGATGCTGACCCGGGGGCTGGAGCGGATGGGCGCCTTTGATGAGGCGGTCGTCACGCAGTATTATCCGGTCTTGCTGGACGCCTATGCCGAGGCGATTGATCATCACACGGTGCTTTATCCCGGTGCGATGGACGCGGTTGCAGCACTCCGTTCGGCGGGCTACGGCGTTGGTATCTGCACCAACAAACCGGCCGGGCTGGCCGAGACACTGCTCAGCCGTCTGGGTGTGCGGGATGCCTTTGCCTCGATGGTCGGGGCCGATACTCTGCCGGTGCGCAAGCCCGATCCAGAGCCACTGCGCGAGGCGGCGCGACGTGCCGGAGGCGATCCGGCCCTGACCTGCCTGATCGGTGACAGCGATACAGACCGCAAGACGGCGGCCGCCGCAGGGGTGCCGTCCGTTCTGGTGACATTCGGCCCCGCCGGCGGGGACATGGCGGCCCTGTCGCCCGAGGCGCTGTTGGGCGATTTCGCCGATTTGCCAGCGGTTGTCAGCGGTCTGATCGGTCCTGCGGATGCAAAACCTTAACGCACCCCATTGACCCGTCCGCCACCGCGCCCCAAAACAGATCTATGAGCGAGATATTCACCGGCAGTTTCACGCAACAGGAGCCGATCCCGGAAGAGGGGATCGCGGCGGCGCTGGCCGTTTTGCGCCATGGGCGGTTGCACCGCTATAACGTGGCAGAGGGTGAGGTGGGTGAAACAGCCCTTCTGGAACAGGCGTTCGCGGCCCTGACTGGCGCGCGCTATGCGCTTGCCGTGGCCTCGGGCGGTTCAGCGATGACCATCGCGTTGCGCGCGATCGGGGTGCAGCCCGGCGATCCGGTTCTGTCGAACGCCTTCACCCTGGCCCCGGTACCCGGTGCGATTGCCGCTGTTGGCGCGCGCCCCGTATTCGTCGGCGTGACCGAGGATCTGACCATCGACCTGGACGATTTGGAAACCAAGCTCGATCAGTCCAGGGTGCTGCTGCTCAGCCATATGCGCGGGCATATCTGCGATATGGATCGGCTGATGGCGCTCTGCGATACCGCCGGTGTCGCGGTGATCGAGGATTGCGCGCATACGATGGGGGCGGCCTGGAACGACATACCGTCGGGGCGGCATGGGCTGGTCGGGTGCTATTCGTGCCAGACCTACAAGCACGCCAATTCCGGCGAGGGCGGGTTTGTGGTGACCGACGACGCCGAGATTGCGGCGCGGGCGATCATTCTGTCAGGCTCCTACATGCTCTACGAGCGGCACTTGGCCGGTCCTCCGGCGGACGTGTTTGAGCGCGTCAAATACGACACGCCAAACACATCAAGCCGGATGGACAATCTGCGCGCCGCGATCCTGCGGCCGCAGCTGCGCGATCTGGAAGACCGTGTGGCACGCTGGAACGCGCGCTACCGGACCCTCGAACAGGGTCTGCGCGACACGCCCGGGCTGACCTTGATCGAGCGGCCCGAGACCGAGAAATTCGTCGGCTCTTCCATTCAGGTCTTGCTGCTCGATTGGGCGGCGGAGGGTGTGGCCGATGTTGTGCGGCGCTGTGCGCTGCGGGGTGTCGAGTTGAAGTGGTTCGGCGAGGCAGAGCCCAAGGGCTTTACCTCCCGCTATGACAGCTGGCGCTATGCCCGGAGCGAGCAGATGCCCCGGAGCGATCGTATTTTAGCGGGAATTCTGGACATGCGGGTGCCGCTGACGTTTTCGTTGGAGGATTGCGAACTGATCGCACGTATCATCCGGGCCGAGGTCAGCGCGGTCTATCAAAGCGCCGCGTGATCCAAAGGAGCGCCTCACGGCGCGTTTCATGTGCTTGATTGGCGCATTCTGGCAGAGCTTTGCCCGAACCTGCCGCCGCCCCGCGCGGGGTGCCCCTGTCTCGAGATCGGCGCGACCTTGCGCGTGGTGCCGACGTCTTCGGTGCGCAGGCGTGGAGTGCAAGCCTCCGGGTCAATTTTGAAATCATATCTGTCACGCGACTGCTCAGACACACGCTGCACCGGAAAGCGCGGCATGCCTTGACCGGGGGGCTTTCTGCGCGTTATATGAACAAGTGTTCAATAACGCTGAGGGAGTCGCGGGCCATGTTCAATGCCGTGATGCAGTTCGATCTGGGGGAAGACGTCAACGCGTTGCGCGAGGTGGTGCATCGCTGGGCGCAAGACAGGGTCAAACCCATGGCCGCCGAGATCGACGCCAAGAACGCCTTTCCCAATGAGCTTTGGCGCGAAATGGGCGAGTTGGGCCTGTTGGGCATCACCGTTGACGAAGACTATGGCGGGGCGGGCATGAGCTATCTCGCTCATGTTGTCGCGGTCGAAGAGATCGCGCGCGCGTCAGCCTCGGTCTCACTGTCCTATGGCGCGCATTCCAACCTCTGCGTGAACCAGATCAAGCTGAACGGCACGGCCGAGCAGAAGGCCAAATACCTGCCGGGCCTGGTGTCGGGCGAGCATGTGGGTGCGCTGGCCATGTCCGAAGCCGGTGCGGGATCGGATGTTGTGTCGATGAAGCTGCGCGCGGAAAAGCGCAACGACCACTACCGTCTAAACGGGACGAAATACTGGATCACCAACGGGCCGGATGCCGATACGCTGGTGGTTTATGCCAAGACCGACCCGGAGGCGGGCTCCAAGGGGATCACCGCGTTTCTGATCGAAAAGGAGATGACAGGATTTTCGACCTCACCGCATTTCGACAAGCTGGGCATGCGCGGATCGAACACGGCCGAGCTGATCTTTGAAGATGTCGAGGTCCCGTTCGAGAATGTGCTGGGCGAAGAGGGGCGCGGCGTTGCCGTGCTGATGTCGGGCCTGGATTACGAGCGCGTCGTGCTGGCCGGGATCGGCACCGGCATTATCGCGGCCTGTCTCGATGAGATCATGCCCTATCTGAGCGAGCGCAAGCAGTTCGGCCAGCCCATCGGAAATTTCCAACTGATGCAAGGCAAGATCGCCGATATGTACACGGCGATGAATTCCGCACGGGCCTATGTCTATGAATGCGCCAAAGCCTGTGACCGGGGAGAGGCCACGCGCCAGGATGCGGCGGCGTGCTGTCTTTATGCCTCGGAAGTGGCGATGACCCAAGCGCACCAAGCGGTGCAGGCGATGGGCGGGGCAGGGTTCCTGAACGACAGTCCGGTGGCGCGGATCTTCCGCGATGCCAAGCTGATGGAAATCGGTGCCGGAACGTCAGAAGTGCGCCGGATGCTGATCGGGCGCGAATTGATGGGCGCAATGTCCTGAGGGGAGGCTGGCCGGGGTCGCCCCCGGCCAGAGGGGGGATCAGAACCGATGGACGTAAGCGACGCCCAGAACAACCGGATCGATCTCGGCTGTGCCGATGGGCGCGCCGTTCAGGGTGACATCGCTTTCGATGTCGATCCAGCGTGCATTCACGCGCAACGCACCTTGCGGCCCAACCATGAAGTCGACGCCGACCTGCACGGCCACCCCGAACGAGTCGTCCAACTCAAGCGTGCCCAGCGGCGAGCTTTCGTCAAAGAAGGTGGTATAGTTCAGACCGATCCCGGCGAAAGGTTTGATATTGCCCTGTGTGGGGAAGTGATAGTTGAGCGAGACGGTCGGTGGCAGATGCTTGACCCGGCCGGCAAAGCCGCCATTGATCGAGACGTCATGCTCAAACGGTGTGGCCGCCAGAAGCTCGATCCCCAGATTGTCGCGAATGAAATACTCCCCTGTGAGGGTCAACTGGGTGTTGTCGTCAATTGTCGCCGAGCCGCCCGCAAGCGTGCCGTTGTCGGATTTCGGATCGACGTTGCCGATCCCGATGCCAAAGGTCCAATCCCCCTGGGATTGCGCGAAAGCGGGTGCGGCCAACAGGCAAAGCGCGGTGGAGGCAGCGGCAAAGACAGAGATACGGGTCATGATGTCACCATTTCATTGAGTTATGCTTCACTCTACCGTTGCCGGACGGGTCAGTGTCTTGATTTGCATCAAGAAAACAAAATGCCGCTACGTCACATTCCACTAATACGCGCGCGTAAGGGAGCCGTCATATGAAACTGAAATCCGCCGTTCTGACCTCAGGCGAGGTTTTTGCTCAGAACCGGGCCGCCCATCTTGAAGCTCTGGCAACGATCGAGGCCGCGGCAGGGGCCGCGCGGCTGGGCGGAGGGGAGAAATCCCGCGCGCGCCACGAAAGCCGGGGCAAGATGCTGCCGCGCAGGCGGGTGGCCAATCTGCTCGACCCTGGATCGCCGTTTCTGGAGGTGGGGGCGGTGGCCGCGCATGGGCTTTATGACGGGGCCGCGCCGTCGGCAGGAGTGATTGCGGGGGTGGGCCGGGTGCAGGGCCAGGAGGTGATGGTGATCTGCAACGACGCCACTGTAAAGGGCGGCACCTACTACCCGATGACAGTCAAAAAGCACCTGCGCGCCCAGGAGATCGCCGAGGAATGCAATCTGCCTTGCGTCTATCTGGTCGATTCCGGTGGCGCGAACCTGCCCAATCAGGACGAGGTCTTTCCCGACCGCGATCATTTCGGGCGCATCTTTTACAATCAAGCCAGGATGAGCGCCAAGGGCATTCCCCAGATCGCGGTGGTGATGGGCTCGTGCACGGCGGGCGGCGCGTATGTTCCGGCGATGTCGGATGTGACGATCATCGTCAAGGAGCAAGGCACGATCTTTCTGGCCGGTCCCCCGCTGGTGAAAGCCGCGACCGGCGAGGTGGTCACTGCCGAGGATCTGGGTGGCGGTGATGTCCATACCCGCCTTTCCGGTGTGGCCGACTATCTGGCCGAGGATGATGCCCATGCGCTGGCGCTCGCGCGGCGCGCGGTGGCGGGGTTGAATCGGGCCAAGCCAAACGGTGTCGAATGGCAAAGCCCCGAAGAGCCGGCCTATGATCCCGAAGAGATCCTGGGCGTGGTGCCGGGCGATCTGCGCACACCCTATGATATCCGCGAGGTCATTGCCCGGCTGGTCGATGGCTCGCGCTTTGACGAGTTCAAGGCGCGGTTCGGCGAGACGCTGGTCTGCGGCTTTGCACATGTCAAAGGCTGCCCTGTCGGGATCATCGCCAATAACGGCGTGCTCTTTTCCGAAGCCGCGCAAAAAGGCGCACATTTTGTCGAACTGTGCAGCCAGCGGAAAATTCCGCTGGTTTTCCTGCAAAACATCACTGGCTTCATGGTGGGCCGCAAATACGAGAACGAAGGCATCGCCCGGCATGGGGCCAAGATGGTCACGGCTGTGGCCACCACCTCGGTGCCCAAGATCACCATGCTAGTGGGCGGCTCGTTCGGCGCGGGCAATTACGGCATGGCCGGGCGCGCCTATCAGCCGCGGTTCCTGTGGACCTGGCCCAACAGCCGCATCTCGGTCATGGGCGGTGAACAGGCGGCGGGGGTTCTGGCCACCGTCAAACGCGACGCCATCGAACGGCAGGGCGGCGACTGGTCCGTCGGTGAGGAGGCGGAGTTCAAGCGCCCCACCATCGAGATGTTCGAGGAACAGTCCCATCCGCTCTATGCCAGCGCGCGGCTGTGGGATGACGGGATCATCGACCCGCGCAAATCGCGCGACGTGCTCGGCCTCAGCCTCTCCGCCGCGCTGAACGCGTCCATCGAAGAGACACGCTTCGGCGTCTTCCGGATGTGAGGCACGTCTGTTCCCAGCATCCCGGTGAGCGCCTGATCCAGCCATTTCAAAAAGGACAAGACCCATGTTCGACACGATCCTGATTGCCAACCGGGGCGAGATCGCTTGCCGGGTGATGCAAACGGCACAAGCCATGGGCGTGCGCTGTGTCGCGGTTTATTCGGACGCGGATGCGGGGGCTAAACATGTCGCCATGGCCGATCTTGCCGTCCAGATCGGGGGCGCAGCTCCTGCCGAAAGCTATCTGCGGGGCGACCGGATCATTCAGGCCGCGTTGGATACGGGCGCGCAGGCGATCCACCCCGGTTATGGTTTTCTTTCGGAGAACCCCGATTTCGTGGAGGCTGTCGCGGCGGCGGGCCTGACCTTTATCGGCCCCTCCGCAGAGGCAATCCGCGCCATGGGCCTCAAGGATGCGGCCAAGAAACTGATGGAGGAGGCAGGCGTGCCCGTCGTGCCGGGCTATCACGGCGCCGATCAGGATCCCGGCCATCTGGAGGTTGAGGCCGCGCAGATCGGCTATCCGGTGTTGATCAAGGCGGTGGCGGGCGGTGGCGGCAAGGGCATGCGCAAGGTGGATGCACCCGAAGCCTTTGTCAGCGCGCTGGAAAGTGCCAAGGCCGAGGCGCGCACCGCCTTTGGCAATGACGCGGTGCTGATCGAGAAATTCGTCGACACGCCCCGCCATATCGAGGTGCAGGTCTTTGGCGACGGCACCCGCGCGGTGCATTTGTTTGAGCGGGACTGCTCGCTCCAGCGGCGCCACCAGAAAGTGATCGAGGAGGCCCCCGCGCCGGGCATGACCCCCGAGATGCGCGCCGCGATGGGACAGGCCGCCGTGCGCGCGGCCGAGGCGATCGGGTATAAGGGGGCCGGAACCATCGAGTTTATCGTCGATGGCTCGGACGGGCTGCGCGCGGACGGGTTCTGGTTCATGGAGATGAACACCCGCCTTCAGGTCGAGCATCCCATCACCGAGGCGATCACGGGCGTCGATCTGGTGGATTGGCAGTTGCGGGTGGCTTCCGGTGAGCCGTTGCCTGCCACGCAAGACGATTTGCGGATTACCGGCCACGCCTTTGAGGCGCGGCTTTATGCCGAGGATGTGCCCAAGGGGTTTTTGCCCGCCACCGGTACGCTGGCGCATCTGGCGTTTCCGCCCATCGCCCGGTCCGACAGCGGCGTGCGCGCGGGCGATGCGATCAGCCCTTGGTACGATCCGATGATCGCCAAGGTGATCACCTATGGATCCACACGGGCGGTTGCGCTGACCCGCATGGCGCAGGCCTTGCGCGAAACCGAAGTGGGCGGGACGGTGACCAACCTGGCGTTTCTGGGCGCCTTGGTCGATCACGCGGGCTTTGCCGCGGGCGATGTGGACACAGGGCTGATCGACCGGGATCTCGAGGCTCTGGTGGCCGAGAACGCGCCGGCGGTGGCCGATATCGCCTGGGCGGCGATCGTTGCGGCAGGTCTGGAGTGGCCCACGACGGATGCGGGGTTCACGTTGTGGCACAGTTTGCGGCGCGCGATCCCCTTGCGGCACGACGATCAGGACATTGCGGTCGAGCTGGAAGTGCACACCGCCACGGCCATCGACGTTCATGTGGGAGAAACGGTCGTGGCTGCGCGGCATGGCGATGCGGGCTGGCGCCTGGATGGCGCATCCGCTCCGCGCGCGGCGGTCGTCGGCGGACAGGTGTTTGTTTTCGCGCAATATGGCCTGGCTTTTGATATTGTCGATCCGCTCGACCGGGCGACGAGTGCCGCGGGCGATGGCAATGTGATCGAGGCGCCGATGCCTGGCCTGGTCAAGGCGCTTTACGCGACCCCGGGTCAGAACGTGAATGCGGGCGACAGGCTGGCGGTGCTCGAGGCGATGAAAATGGAGCACGCGCTGCTGGCGGCGCGCGACGGTGTGGTGGCCGAGGTTCTGGCGGCCGAGGGCGCCCAGGTCGAGGCCGGCGCTGCGCTGGTCCGGCTCGAGGAGGAGGATGCGGCGTGAAGGGGCTCGCTCTTATCGGCTTTGAGCACAGCGTCTATACCCGTGCGGTGCGGATGGCGCTGCATGAAAAAGACCTGGCCTACGACTATGACGAGGTAGACCCGTTCACGCCGGCGGGTCAGGCGGCCCTGGTCGGAATGCACCCTTTTGGCCGGGTCCCGGTGCTGCGCCATTACGCGTTCGTGCTTTATGAGACAGCGGCGATCCTGGGTTATCTTGATGACGGTTTCGATGCGCCGCCGCTTTGGCCCAAAGGGGCCAAGGCGCGCGCCCGCGTGATACAGGTTGAGGGCATCGTCGACAGCTATCTCTACCAGCCGCTGGTCCGGCAGGTGTTCTCGCACGGGATCTATCTGCCGCATCTGGGAGAGTCGGCGGATCCCGAAACCGTTGCGGCGGGTTTGGCCGCGTCCGGCACGGTCCTGGATGCGCTCGAAGAGATCGCGGGCGCGGGCCTTGTTCTGAACGGGCGCGACATCACCCGCGCCGATTGCCATCTGGCCCCGATGATCGACTATTTCGCGGCCCTTCCGGAGGCGCGCGCTCTGCTGGAGGCGCGGCCCGCGCTCGCGCATTGGTTCGGTTCCATGGCGGAACGGGGTTCGTTTGCCCAGACGCGGCCCGATTTCATGGACCGGCTTGTCGGCACGGACTAATCCGGCGGGTCGGCGCAGGACGTTTCATCTACGATGGGAATGGCAATGGCAGAATATGTTGAGATCTTCGAAGTGGGTCCCCGCGACGGCTTGCAGAACGAAGCCCGAGATATCCCGGTGGCCGAAAAGATCGCGCTGGTCGACCGGTTGAGCGAGGCCGGGTTCCGCCGCATCGAATGCGCAAGTTTTGTGAGCCCGAAATGGGTCCCGCAAATGGCCGGAAGCGCGGATGTGCTGGCGGGAATCACCCGCGTGCCGGGCGTGTCCTATGCCGCGCTGGCGCCCAATATGCGTGGATTTGAAGATGCGGTCGCGGCCAAGGCCGATGAAATCGCCATTTTCGGCTCGGCCAGCGAGGGGTTCTCGCGTGCCAATATAAACGCAACGATTGCCGACAGCCTGGAGCGGTTCAGACCGGTTGCGCAGGCGGCTCGGGCAATCGGGATGCCGGTCAGGGGATATGTGTCCTGTGTGACAGACTGCCCCTATGACGGGCCGGTTGCGCCGGATCAGGTGGCGCGTGTGGCGGCCGCGCTTTTTGCCATGGGGTGCTACGAGATCAGTCTGGGCGATACGATTGGCAAAGGCACACCCGAAACGATTCGCGCAATGCTGTGCGCGGTCGAGCAAGAGATCCCGGTGGACCGGATCGCTGGGCACTATCACGATACCGGGGGCAAGGCGCTCGACAATATCGACGCGTCGCTGGAGAGGGGGGTGCGGGTGTTTGATGCCGCTGTCGGCGGGCTGGGCGGGTGCCCTTATGCGCCCGGAGCTGCGGGAAATGTTGCGACAGAGGCGGTGGTCGCGCATCTGAGCGATCGGGGATATGAAACCCGGCTCGACATGGACGTCATCGTGGCGGCAGCCGGAATGGCACGCGCGATGCGCAGCTGAAAACTCTTCGCAGAAGAGTATTGGCAAGAGCGCATGTTCGACAAATATTTTAGGGAGAGCCAGGATGGACGGGTTCGAGACGATTTCGATTGACGTGGATGGGCGCGGGGTGGCGACGCTCACCTTGAACCGCCCCGACAAGCATAACGCGATGTCGGCGCAGATGCTGGCCGATCTGACCCAGGCCACACAGCAATTGGGGGCGGATGCGGATGTGCGTGTGGTTGTGCTGACCGGCGCGGGCAAAAGCTTTTGCGCGGGCGGCGATCTGGGCTGGATGCAGGCGCAGATGGCCGCCGATCCCGACACCCGCGCGCGGGAAGCGGCAAAGCTGGCCCAGATGCTTCAGGCGCTCAACACCCTGCCCAAACCGCTGATTGGTGCGGTGCAGGGCAATGCTTTTGGTGGCGGGGTCGGCATGGCCTCGGTCTGTGATATCGCGATTGGCGTCGATCACCTGAAAATGGGGCTGACAGAGACGCGGCTGGGTATCATTCCAGCGACCATCGGGCCCTATGTCATCGCGCGGATGGGCGAGGGGCGGGCAAGGCGGGTCTTTATGAACGCACGCCTGTTCGGTGCGGATGAGGCCGTTACACTGGGTCTTCTGGCGCGCGTCGTGCCCGCCGCCGATCTGATGACGGCAGTCGAGGCCGAGGTCGCGCCTTACCTTTCCTGCGCGCCCGGGGCGGTTGCCGCCGCCAAGGCATTGGCCCGCGATCTGGGTCCCAGGATCGATGAGCAGACCATCGCAATGACCATCGCGGCACTCAAGACCAGATGGGAGACCGACGAGGCGGTTGAAGGCATCACCGCATTCTTTGACAAGCGCAAGGCGAACTGGATGAGCTAGCGGACCCTGCAGGCTCATCTAAGAGCTGCTGGCAAGGTCAGAGCACATACATGGCAAACAGGATATTGGGCGCCGCAAAGGCAAACAGGATGCAGAATTTCTGCGCCGCCCGCGCCACCCGCCCAGGTGCGCTGCTGCCATCGGTTGTCCCCACCATCGCGGCGGCGGTCAGCATCACGGCATACCCGTTTTGCTGCTTGCGGCGCTTGTCGGCATCCAGTGCGCGGACAGCCCGCAGATAGGTCTCGCTATGGCGGGGCTCTGCCGCCTCGCTGGCGATGCCGATATGGGTATCTTTCATGATGTGCTCTCCTTTGAAACGCGCGATTTAGGCCGTTTGCCCCCGTCGTCAAACATCCGCCGGAACAGCCCCTTAAATCGTATCATCGCCTTGCCACCCTCATCGGCCGGCAAAGCTAGCCGCCGATCCTTTCAATAGCGTTACGGTTGCTCCGGGCTGCGCCGCCGGACGGGGATCCGCGGACATCCCGCATCGGCGGCGGCCTACGTTGCGCCCACTTGGGTCGGCAAATGCGCAGCCATGCTTTGTCGGAGTGGCGACGCCGCCGTTCCGCGCATGTCTGAGCCACATTGTGGCGTCCGCAAAGCAGCTCTTCTTGCATGACATCGCGTAAAGTCAGCAGAGATGCAAAGACAGCCCGTGGGCGGGCAGCACTGGGGGCTCTGCCTCTGGTCGCGGTTCCCCAAAGCCCTCCGATAACCTGCTCTGACGACCTCGCCGCACCCCGGTTTGGCGCTATGTTGTTAATCTCTCTTAACGGCAACGCATGGTTTGTGATCACAAAGTCTGAAATGCGTCAATTCAGCCGTGTTTCTCACCGCTGCCCCCCGTTGACGCCTCTGGCAACGGGGGCTACACCCAAATTCAGCCAAGTCACTTGTTGACTGCGCACGCCGCATTCATGGCGTGCCCTGATAAGGAGCCACCTCGTGGAAGAGATGCTGAGGGAATACCTCCCCATTCTCGTGTTCCTGGCCGTTGCCATCGGCCTCGGCCTTGTTTTGATCCTTGCCGCCGTCGTCCTGGCTGTGCGCAATCCCGACCCCGAAAAAGTCTCGGCCTATGAATGCGGATTCAACGCGTTCGACGATGCCAGGATGAAATTCGACGTCCGTTTTTATCTCGTCTCCATCCTTTTCATTATCTTTGATCTGGAGATTGCGTTCCTGTTTCCCTGGGCGGTGAGCTTCGGCGATCTCAGCGATACGGCGTTTTGGTCGATGATGGTGTTTCTGGGCGTCCTGACTATCGGGTTCGCCTATGAATGGAAGAAAGGGGCCTTGGAATGGGAGTGATGACAGGAGCCAACACCGCAGCCCCCGACCGGGAGGTGGCGACCCAGGACCTGAACCGCGAATTGCAGGATAAAGGCTTCCTGCTGACTTCCACCGAAGACATTATCAACTGGGCGCGGACCGGGTCCTTGCACTGGATGACCTTCGGTCTGGCCTGTTGCGCGGTCGAGATGATGCATACGTCGATGCCGCGCTATGATCTTGAACGCTTTGGCACCGCGCCGCGCGCATCCCCGCGCCAGTCGGATCTGATGATCGTGGCCGGCACGCTGACCAACAAGATGGCGCCCGCGCTGCGCAAGGTTTACGACCAGATGCCCGAGCCGCGCTATGTCATCTCCATGGGCTCCTGCGCCAATGGCGGGGGATACTACCACTATAGCTATTCGGTGGTGCGTGGCTGTGACCGCATCGTGCCGGTGGACGTCTATGTGCCGGGCTGTCCACCCACGGCCGAGGCTCTGCTTTACGGTATCATGCAATTGCAACGCAAAATCCGGCGCACCGGCACAATTGTGCGGTAAGGAGGGCAGATGTCTGACGCATTGACCGAACTGGGTGCCTATATCGAAGCCAAACGTCCCGATTGCGTGATTGCATGGGATGTAACGCATGACGAGCTGAATGTCGATGTGGCGCTGTCGAACATTGTGGGGTTCGTCGATTTTCTGAAAGGCGACGCGACCTGCCGGTTTTCCACCCTGGTGGATATAACCGGCGTGGATTATCCCGAACGGCCCAAGCGGTTCGACGTGGTCTATCATTTCCTGTCGATGTACCAAAATCACCGCATTCGCCTGCGCGTGGGCGTGCGGGAAGAGGATATGGTGCCCTCGATCAGCGATGTGCACCCTTCGGCCAACTGGTTCGAGCGGGAGGTGTTCGACATGTTCGGCATCCTGTTCTCGGGCCACCCCGATTTGCGCCGTATCCTGACCGATTACGGCTTTCGCGGCTATCCGCTGCGCAAGGATTTCCCGACCACGGGCTATACCGAAGTGCGCTATGACGAGGCGCAGAAACGGGTTGTCTATGAACCGGTCAGCCTGGTTCAGGAGTACCGCCAGTTCGATTTCATGAGCCCCTGGGAAGGGGCGGAATACATCCTGCCCGGCGATGAAAAGAAAGAGGAGGCCAAGTAATGGGTGGCTTCATCTGGCTGATCAGCGCGCTGACCACGATCCCGATGCTGAAACTGCTGCCGCATTTTGGCATCAACAAATACTGGGCTGCGGCTTGTTTGATCCCCATCGGGGTGCCGGTGCTTGCATGGTACATGGCCGTCAAGCTGCAAGAGTTGGAGAAACGCTGATGGCCGAGACCACGCAACTGAGCGGATCGTGCATGTGTGGCGCATGTTCCTTCACCGCAACGCCATCCGGCCAAGGGGCCGGCGCGTGTCATTGCGGCATGTGCAGGCATTGGTCCGGCGGGATTTTCATGTCCGTGGATTGCGGCAATTCGGTGGAGTTTGCCGAGGGCTCACCGGTCAAATCCTACAAAGCGTCGGACTGGGGTGAGCGTCTGTTTTGTGGTGAGTGCGGTTCCTCACTCGTTTGGCAGCTACAGGACGGCTCGATGCAGAACGCGTCGATCCAGTGCTTTGACAAGCCCGGTCAATTCGACCTTAGTGTCGAGGTTTTCATTGACAACAAGCCCGCAAATTATGCGCTGGCCGGAGAGCGCAATACCATGACCGAGGCAGAGGTTATTGCGCTGTTTGCGCAGAATGCGGAGGGCCAGTCGTGATGGACGGTTCCAAAGGGTTCGATGACGCCCTAACGGGTGAACAGAAAATCCGCAATTTCAACATCAACTTTGGCCCGCAACACCCTGCCGCGCATGGTGTTTTGCGGCTGGTGCTTGAGCTGGACGGCGAGATCGTCGAACGCTGCGATCCGCATATCGGCCTTTTGCATCGCGGCACCGAAAAACTGATGGAGAGCCGGACCTACCTCCAGAACCTGCCCTATTTCGACCGGCTGGACTATGTCGCGCCGATGAACCAGGAACATGCCTGGTGTCTGGCCATCGAACGGTTGACTGGCGTCGAGGTACCGCGCCGCGCCTCGCTGATCCGGGTGCTTTATTCCGAGATCGGGCGCGTGCTGAACCACCTGCTGAACGTGACCACGCAGGCGCTGGACGTGGGGGCGCTGACGCCGCCGCTCTGGGGGTTCGAGGAACGCGAGAAGCTGATGATCTTTTACGAGCGGGCCTGTGGCGCGCGGCTTCACGCGGCCTATTTCCGGCCCGGTGGCGTGCATCAGGATCTGCCTGATGAACTGCTCGACGATATCGAGGAATGGGCGATTGAATTCCCCAATCTGCTCAACGATATTGACGGGCTCTTGACCGAAAATCGCATCTTCAAGCAGCGTAACGCCGATATCGGTGTGGTGACCGAAGAGGATATCCTCAACTACGGCTTTTCCGGTGTGATGGTGCGCGGTTCGGGTCTGGCTTGGGATCTGCGGCGCGCGCAGCCCTATGAATGTTATGACGAGTTCGATTTCCAGATCCCTGTGGGCAAGAACGGCGATTGCTATGACCGCTACCTCTGCCGGATGGAGGAGATGCGCCAATCGACCTCGATCATCCGCCAGGCCATTGTGAAACTGCGCGAGGCCACTGGCGATGTGCTGGCGCGCGGCAAGATTACCCCGCCGCCCCGGTCGGAGATGAAGACCTCGATGGAGGCGCTGATCCATCACTTCAAGCTTTACACCGAAGGCTTCCACGTGCCCGAGGGCGAGATCTATGCCGCCGTCGAGGCGCCCAAGGGCGAGTTCGGTGTGTATCTCGTGGCCGATGGCACGAACCGGCCCTACCGCGCCAAGATACGCGCGCCGGGGTTCTTGCATATGCAGGCGATGGATCACATCAGCAAGGGCCATCAACTCGCCGATGTCGCAGCGATTATTGGTACGCTCGATGTGGTGTTCGGGGAGATCGATCGGTGAACTGGGGTCGCCTTTACTCGATACTCAAGGGCATTGCCGGGCTATCGGGGCTGATGGCGTTTATTGGCTTTACCTATACCTATTATAACGATGTACAGGCCCGGCAATCTGCGCAAGCCAGATCTTGGCAGGCCGTGGAGATCTTTGCCTTGGTCTTGGAGTCCGGCGAGAGCGGGCTCTCGCTGGAGGAGTTGGTCACCGGCGTGCAGCGATCCATGATCGAGGGCCGTGCGTTCACATCGATCAATCCCGATGTGGCCACTGAGAAACAAGTTCTTGGCGGTATTATCGAACTTGCCTCCAAGAACTCGATCATAATGGGCACAGACAACAACTATCGTGTGCCATTGCAATTCGCGACCATGCTTGGCAACGAGGCCGAAGCGGCACGCGTTCGGAACCTTCAAAACGATGTGCTCGCTCTTGTGAACAACAACCCCGCAAAGTTTAGCAGCGATGAGCTGCGCGATCACCTGCGACGTCAAGGTGCATCTGAGTTGGACATACACCGAGCCGTCATACCGCTTTTGTTGTCCGGTCCTTGGGGGCCCCCGATGTTGGTTGCAAGCAACACCGGAGCCTCTGAGGCGAACCTGCCCCGTTACGAACAAAAGCTTGAACTGTTGAGATAGATTATGCTCCGCCGTCTTCACCCTGATCAACCCGATGGTTTCGCCTTCAGCCCCGCCAATCTGGCCTGGGCCGAGGCGCAGATCACCAAATATCCCGAAGGCCGTCAGGCCTCTGCGATCATCCCGCTGTTGTGGCGTGCGCAGGAACAGGAGGGCTGGCTGACCCGACCGGCCATCGAAGCGGTCGCGGAGATGCTGGACCTGGCCTATATCCGGGCGCTTGAGGTCGCTTCGTTCTACTTCATGTTTCAGCTGCAACCGGTTGGATCGGTGGCACATATTCAGATCTGCGGCACCACCTCCTGCATGATCTGCGGGGCCGAGGATCTGGTGGCGGTCTGCCGCGAGAAAATCGCGCCCAAACCGCATCAATTGTCAGCGGATGGGACGATGAGCTGGGAGGAGGTCGAATGCCTGGGCGCCTGCGCCAACGCGCCGATGGCCCAGATCGGCAAGGATTATTACGAGGATCTGACCGCCGAACGCTTCGCCGAAATGCTCGACGAGCTGGCCGCGGGCAAGGTGCCGACTCCGGGCTCGCAGATCGGACGCTTTGCCTCCGAACCGGCCAGCGGACTGACCTCTCTCAAGGAGTTCGACAGCGGGCACACGAAATACAACGCATCGGTGCAACTGGCTGCTGACATCGGCGACACGATCAAGCGGATCGATGGCACCGAAGTGCCGCTGATCACGCCCTGGCAAGGCAAGGCGGCCAATGCCGATGGCAAGCCCTCCGCGGCGGCCAAACCGGCTGCTGCGGCTCCTGCGGATGCAACAGGCGTTGTCAAGCAAGCCGCACAGGCGCAGTCGACAGCCAAGCCGCCCTCGGCCTCGGATCCTGTGGATGAACAGGAACCCGCGATGCTGAGCGCCGCGCGTTCGGATGGGGCGGATGATCTGAAATTGCTCAAGGGTGTCGGCCCGAAACTCGAGCAGACGTTGAACGCTCTGGGGGTCTATCATTTCGACCAGATCGCAGACTGGACCGAGGCCGAGGTGGCCTGGGTCGATACGCGGTTGAAGTTCAAAGGGCGGATCGAACGGGACGGTTGGATCGACCAGGCCCGAACCCTCGCGGATGGGGGTGAGACGGAATTTTCCAAAGCCAAGCAAAAAGGCGGTAAGACGGAGCAGTAAACACAGCGAACCGGGAGAGGGAAAGACATGAACAAGACTTCGGATAAGCTTATCTGCACGTTGGGCTGTTGGGCGGTTGCATCGCTCAGCGGTTTTCTGGCAGCCGCCCTGCTGATCGTGGCGGCGGACTGGACCTTCCTGCAATCTATGTTCATTGCCGCTCTGATCTTCTTCGTGGCGGGCGCGTTGTTAAGCTGGCTCATCTGCAAGCCGCTTCCTCCGATCGGAACGGTCAATCCGCACGGGGCCAAGCGGGCGGTTGCGCCGCAGCCAGCCGCGCAATCTGCACCGGCACAGGCACCGGCCACAGCGGAGGTCAAATCCTCGCAATTGCCCGGTGAGGCGGAACTGGCCGAACGTAAAGGCACCTGGTCTTTCGAAGGGTCCGGCAATACATCTGACGCGACCACTGAAAGCCAGCCCGAGACGCTTGTCGGCGCGCGTGACGGCCGCGCCGATAATCTCAAGCTTCTCAAAGGGGTGGGTCCGAAACTGGAGCAAACCCTGAACGAGCTTGGGTTTTTCCATTTCGACCAGATCGCCAAATGGACCGAGGCCGAGGTGGCTTGGGTCGATACGCGGTTGAAATTCAAAGGCCGGATCGAACGGGACGGCTGGATCGAACAGGCGAAAATTCTGGCCGCCGGCGGCGAGACCGAATTTTCCAAACGCAGCAAATAGGACCGTCCGAGAGGGCGGATAGAACGACATGAGCGCCGAGCAAGACAAGCAGATCGCAGCCAAGGGTCGCCACATCGGGTTGGTGATCGCGGGCACAATGGTGATCTGGCTTGTCGCTCAGTTCATCGGGGGGCAGATGGGATGGCCAGGGCGGTTCGCCCTGCTGTTCGATTTCTTCGCTCTGGCCGCGCTGATCTATGCGGGCGTCAATATTGTGCAACTCCGGCGGATGCGCCGGGACAGCAAAGGGTAATCGGCAGATGCTGAAAGACCAGGACCGGATCTTTACCAACCTTTACGGCATGCATGACCGTACCCTGGCAGGCGCACGGGCGCGCGGCCATTGGGACGGCACGGCGGATCTGATCAAGAAGGGGCGCGACTGGATCGTCCAGCAAATGAAGGACAGCGGCCTGCGCGGCCGCGGCGGGGCGGGCTTTCCCACCGGTCTGAAATGGTCCTTCATGCCCAAGGAGAGCGATGGGCGGCCCAGCTATCTGGTGGTCAATGCCGACGAGTCCGAGCCCGGCACCTGCAAGGATCGCGAGATCATGCGGCACGATCCGCACACCCTGATCGAAGGGTGCCTGATCGCCAGCTTCGCGATGCAGGCCAACGCCTGCTACATCTACATTCGCGGCGAATATATCCGCGAGAAAGAGGCGCTCCAGATCGCCATTGACGAGGCGTATGACGCGGGCCTTCTGGGCAAGAACGCCGCCGGATCGGGCTGGGATTTCGATCTCTACCTGCATCACGGCGCGGGTGCCTATATCTGTGGTGAGGAAACCGCCCTTCTGGAGAGCCTTGAAGGCAAGAAGGGCATGCCGCGTATGAAACCGCCGTTTCCTGCGGGCGCGGGGCTTTATGGCTGCCCCACCACGGTCAACAACGTGGAATCCATTGCCGTTGTGCCCACCATCCTGCGGCGCGGCCCGGAATGGTTCGCGGGCTTTGGCCGCCCCAATAACGCGGGCACCAAGATCTTTGCGATCTCGGGCCATGTGAACAATCCCTGTGTGGTCGAGGAGGCGATGTCGATTTCCTTCGAGGAGTTGATCGACAAGCATTGCGGCGGCATCCGCGGCGGCTGGGACAACCTCAAGGCGGTGATCCCCGGCGGCTCCTCGGTGCCATGTGTGCGCGGCGAGAACATGAAAGACGCGCTGATGGATTTCGATTACCTGCGTGGTGAGCTGGGCAGTGGCCTGGGCACGGCCGCGGTGATCGTGATGGATCAGAGCACGGATATCATCAAGGCGATCTGGCGGCTGTCGAAATTCTACAAGCACGAAAGCTGCGGCCAGTGTACCCCCTGTCGCGAGGGCACCGGCTGGATGATGCGGGTGATGGAGCGGTTGGTGACCGGAGAGGCGGAGGTCGAGGAGATCGACATGCTGTTCGACGTCACCAAACAGGTCGAGGGCCACACGATCTGCGCCCTGGGAGACGCGGCAGCCTGGCCCATTCAGGGTCTGATCCGCAATTTCCGGGATGAGATCGAAGATCGTATCAAACACAAACGCACCGGCCGCTCCAGCGCCGTGGCGGCGGAGTAGGCGCAATGAAGCTGACCGATACCCAAGACAGGATCGAAGCAGTCGATGCAGGGCTGTCTGGCTCGGTTTTTCGTGATGTCGATCTCTCGGCATCGACGTTCAGCGATGTGAACCTGGCCGGGTCGCGGTTCGAGAATGTTAACCTCGGTGACGTAGATATCTCGGACGCGAACCTGACCGGTATGCGCATCCGGGGCATTCTGGTCAGTGATCTGCTGTCCGCTTATGAGGGACAGTCATGACGGCGGCTGAAATGCACCTGGCGGAGTTGAATATTGGCCGTCTGTTGGCGCCGACGGATGATCCTCGCGTGGCGGAATTCATGGAAAACCTCGACCGGATCAACGGGCTGGGCAAACGCATGCCGGGTTTCGTCTGGATGATGGAAGGTTCCGGTGAACCGGGTACCGGAAATACCGAAAACGCTATTGGCGATGACCCGCAAGCAGTCGCCAATCTGACCGTATGGCAAGACGCGCCCAGCCTGGAAAAATTTGTTTGGGGCACCATCCACAAGCGGTTCTATGAACGGCGGCAAGAGTGGTTCGAGGTTCTGGGCGCCATGC
Organism: Aestuariivita sp.; assembly: GCF_021404545.1. Taxonomy (GTDB): domain Bacteria; phylum Pseudomonadota; class Alphaproteobacteria; order Rhodobacterales; family Rhodobacteraceae; genus Aestuariivita. The sequence goes on along the minus strand of NZ_JAAWWD010000060.1, from coordinate 53,099 downwards.
ATTTCGTGATGTGGTGGGTGCCCGCCGGTCACCGGCCCAGCCTGGATGAGGCGTTGGCACGGTTGGAGCACCTCAAGGCCCATGGGGACAGTGAGCATGCGTTTGGCTGGTCGCATCTGAAAGACAGCGACATGTGGCGCACCCATCAATGCGCCCCGGTGGCAGCGGAGTGAGTGTGATGAAACCCTTGATCCTGATGAGTTTGGCCCTGGCGCTTGTGGCCGGTTGCACGGCGCGCGACGACCGCGTCCGCTTTGATGGGGAGGTGTTTCGCGGCAAGGCGTCCCATGATCGGGACGACCGTCGCAAGTTCACCGTAGAGGTTTCGCCGGTCTCGGCATCGCTTGATGGTGCGCGCGAAGCGGGGCGGTTTGAAGGCATCAAGTACTGCATCAACGAATATGGCACCTCGAATATCGAGTGGAGTGTCGGCCCCGACACCGATCCCGCAGCGCTGGTGATCGAACGTGACCGGCTAAGTTTCGCGGGGATGTGCAAACGGTGACGCGGCGGGTGACATATCCCTGCCGGTCGGCGTCCCTGTTATTGCATAACGGTGGCGGTATGCATTTGCGTGCCCTCTTTGATCCGCAAAGAGGTGACCTATGATCGGATTGTTCAAACCGGTGGCGATTGCCGCGACGCTCTGTCTCGCGGTCAGTTCGGTCGCGGCGGCCAAACCGCCCCTGCGCGAGGTGGCGCAGGTGGATGACGGGCTGTTTCAGGTGGCTGTGGCCAATGTGATCCGCAAGCGCTGCGACAGCATCGACGGGCGCCTCTTCAAGGCGATTGGCGTGATGCAGGACATCAAGAACCACGCGCTGTCGCTGGGGTACTCGGATGCCGAAATCGACGCCTATGTCGACAGCCGGGCGGAAAAGGATCGGATGATCGCGCGGGGTGCGGCGCTTTTTGAGGCCCGGGGGGTAAACCCGGACAACCCTGACGATCTGTGCCGGATGGGCCGGGAAGAGATCGCCAAGAAAAGCGCCATCGGGGCGTTGTTGCGGGCCCGATGAGGGGGGCGGCGACATATCTTGCTGGCCTGCTCGGCAACCATGCGCGTGATCCGGCGTATCGCGCGACCGGGCGCCATTGCGCGGCACAGTTCGGCGCGGCGGAACACATCACAGACACAGCCACGCGCGGCAAAAGGGCCGTGCCGGACATATGGCAATTCACAGGGCAATGCACATGAGCGATCTGCGCAAAATCATCATCGACGAGACCGAGGTCGAAGTGGAGGGGGCGATGACCCTGATCCAGGCCTGCGAAGAGGCCGGGATCGAGATCCCGCGCTTTTGCTATCACGAGCGGCTGTCGATTGCCGGGAATTGCCGGATGTGCCTGGTGGAAGTTGTCGGCGGACCGCCCAAACCGGCCGCCTCCTGCGCGATGCAGGTCAAGGATCTGCGCCCCGGACCGGAGGGCCAGCCGCCGGTCGTCAAGACAAACTCGCCCATGGTCAAGAAGGCCCGTGAGGGCGTTATGGAGTTTCTGCTGATCAACCACCCGCTGGATTGTCCGATCTGCGATCAGGGTGGCGAATGCGATTTGCAAGACCAGGCAATGGCTTATGGCGTGGACTTCAGCCGCTTCCGTGAACCCAAGCGCGCCGTTGACGATCTGGATCTGGGGCCGCTGGTCGAGACGCATATGACGCGCTGTATCTCCTGCACGCGCTGCGTGCGCTTCACCACCGAGGTGGCGGGCATCACCCAGATGGGCCAGACCGGGCGCGGTGAGGATAGCGAGATCACCTCCTATCTGGGGGAGACGCTGGACAGCAATCTCCAGGGCAATATCATCGACCTTTGCCCGGTGGGAGCGCTGGTGTCGAAACCCTATGCCTTTACCGCGCGGCCATGGGAGCTGACCAAGACCGAAAGCATCGACGTGATGGATGCGCTTGGATCGAACATCCGCGTGGACACCAAGGGCCGCGAAGTGATGCGGCTTTTGCCGCGCAACCATGACGGCGTGAACGAGGAGTGGATTTCCGACAAGACCCGCTTTGTCTGGGACGGGCTGCGCCGTCAGCGGCTAGACCGGCCCTATATCCGTCAAAACGGCAAGCTGCGCCCGGCTGACTGGGATGAAGCGCTGGCGGCAGCCGCTTACGCGATCAACGGGGCCGAACGGCTTGTCGGTCTGGTGGGGGACCTTGCCCCGACCGAGGCGGCCTTCTCTCTTAAACAGCTGATCGAGGGGCAGGGCGGCCAGGTTGAGTGCCGCACGGATGGGGCCAAGCTGCCGGCCGACAACCGCTCGGCCTATGTGGGCACCGCCGGTATCGAGGATATTGACGCGGCAAGGTCATTTCTGTTGATCGGAACCGATCCGCGGATCGAGGCACCGGTGCTGAACGCGCGTATTCGCAAGGCCTGGATCGACGGGGCCGAGGTTGGCCTGGTCGGCCCCGCGGTGGATCTGACCTATGAGTACGGGCATTTCGGCGACGGCCCGCAGGCGCTGGCCGAATATGCGCAATGTGCCATCGACAATATGTCGGCCGGCGGGCCGGGCATGGTGATCGTGGGGCAGGGCGCGCTCTGCCGGGACGACGGCGCGGCGATCCTCGCCGAAGCGATGCGGATCGCCGAAGCCGCCAAAGCCGGTCTGCTGATCCTGCATACCGCCGCCGGTCGTGTTGGCGCGCTGGATGTCGGCGCCGTGGCCGAGGAGGGCATGGGCGCGGTCAAACCCGCCGACGTTATCTATAACCTGGGCGCCGATGAGGGGGACATTCCCGCCGGACCCTTCGTGATCTATCAGGGCAGCCACGGGGACCGGGGCGCGCACCGCGCCGATCTGATTCTGCCCGCTGCCGCCTATACCGAGGAAAACGGCCTTTTCGTGAACACCGAAGGGCGTCCGCAACTGGCCTTCCGCGCAGGCTTCCCTCCTGGTGAAGCCAAGGAGAACTGGGCGATTCTGCGCGCGCTTTCGGGGGAGCTGGGCGCTGTGCAACCCTGGGACAGCCTGCCGCAACTGCGCCAGGCGCTGGTGGCGAAGGTGCCGCATCTTGCGCAGATCGACGCGGTGCCGGAAAACGATTGGCACCCACTGCCCAGCGGCCCCATGGGCGAGGCGCCTTTCCGCTACGCTCTCGGCGATTTTTACCTGACCAACCCCATCGCCCGCGCCAGCCAGCTGATGGCCGAACTCTCGGCCAACGCCAAGGCCCGGGGCGCGGCGAAGATCGCTGCGGAGTGATGCGTTTGAGCCCTCTGATCCCCCTCTGTGTCCTGGCGGGCTGTGATACGAGCGAGCCGGAGGTCGCGCGCTTTGCGCCGACCTATCAAGGCGTGGAGACACGGCTGTTGGAAGGGGAACTGGTGCAGTTTCAGGTCTCGATGACGGGGGCGCGCACGCCCCTGGATGTCGAAGCCTACGCCGAATGTGCGGCGGCCCAATACACGCTGATCCGGGGTTACGGATTTGCGCGGCATTTACGCACAAAAGTGGCCGAAGAGGGTGGCGTCTGGTCGGCGGATGCTGTTTACACCATCTCGCCCTCCCTGCCGCGCGGGGCGCGCACCATCGACGCCGAAGTCGTGGCCGCCAATTGCGCGGAAAACGGAATACCCATGGTGTGAGGAACAATGGCTGATTTCTTTACCACTCCCGGCGGCCTGGCTGTCCTGATCCTGGCGCAAGTGCTTGCGGTTGTTGCCTTTGTCATGCTGTCGCTGTTGTTCCTGGTCTATGGCGACCGCAAGATCTGGGCTGCGGTCCAGATGCGGCGCGGCCCCAATGTGGTCGGTACCTTTGGCCTGTTGCAGACGGTGGCCGACGCGCTGAAATACGTCGTCAAAGAGGTGGTCGTCCCGGCGGGCGCGGACAAGACGGTGTTCATGCTTGCGCCGATGACCTCCTTCGTGCTGGCGCTGGTGGCCTGGGCGGTGATCCCGTTCAACGATGGCTGGGTTCTGTCGGACATCAACGTGGCGATCCTTTATGTCTTCGCGATCTCCTCGCTTGAGGTTTACGGCGTGATTATGGGCGGCTGGGCGTCGAACTCGAAATACCCGTTCCTGGGCAGCTTGCGGTCTGCGGCGCAGATGATCTCGTACGAGGTCTCGATCGGTCTGATCATCATCGGGGTGATCCTGTCCACAGGTTCGATGAATTTCGGCGCCATCGTGGGCGCGCAGGACACCGCTTATGGCTTTTTCGGCTGGTACTGGCTGCCGCATCTTCCGATGGTGTTTTTGTTCTTTATCAGTGCCTTGGCCGAAACCAACCGACCCCCGTTCGATCTGCCGGAGGCCGAGTCTGAACTGGTGGCGGGCTATCAGGTGGAATACTCCTCCACGCCATTCCTGCTCTTTATGGCCGGCGAATACATCGCGATCTTCCTGATGTGCGCGCTGATGAGCCTGCTGTTCTTTGGCGGCTGGCTCTCCCCCGTGCCGTTCCTGGCCGACGGGGCGCATTGGATGATCGCCAAGATGGCGTTCTTCTTCTTCCTCTTCGCGATGGTCAAAGCGATCACACCGCGCTACCGCTATGACCAACTGATGCGGATCGGGTGGAAAGTGTTCCTGCCGTTCTCATTGGCCTGGGTCGTATTCGTGGCCTTTGCCGCGCGGTTCGACTGGTTCTGGGGCATCTTCGCACGGTGGCCCGCATGACCCTGACGCTCACCCCCAGATGGACCGTGGCCCGCCTTGCGCGATGCCCCGGCCAAGGAGGCAACGCATGACACAGATGGATTACACCCGCGCCGCGAAGTACTTTCTGCTGGCCGATTTCGCCAAGGGGATGAAGCTGGGATTGAAGTACTTCTTCGCTCCCAAGGCGACCCTGAACTATCCGCATGAAAAGGGCCCGCTGTCCCCGCGCTTCCGGGGCGAACACGCGCTCCGCCGCTATCCCAATGGCGAAGAACGCTGCATCGCCTGCAAACTTTGCGAGGCGATCTGCCCCGCCCAGGCCATCACCATCGATGCCGAACCGCGCGAGGATGGCAGCCGCCGGACCACGCGATACGATATCGATATGACCAAATGCATCTATTGCGGGTTTTGTCAGGAAGCCTGCCCGGTCGACGCCATCGTCGAGGGTCCGAATTTCGAGTTTGCGACCGAAACGCGTGAAGAGCTGTTTTACGACAAGGACAAGCTGCTGGCCAATGGCGAACGCTGGGAGGCGGAGATCGCGCATAACTTGGAACTGGACGCGCCCTACAGATGAGTGACCCTGTCTTTCAAACCGCGCTTGAGACCGGTCGGGATCTTTCCGAACAGATGATGCCCGGGCTCGAAGCCGCCCTTGCCGGGAAATACGACCGCTATCTGCCGGGCTTTGCCGCTTGGCAGGTGGCGACAGTCTATGGCGGACCCTATGCGCGCGAGGGGCTCGATCTGAAGACGCGGCAACTCAACACGGTTGCGGTTCTGGCGGCGCTGGGGGGGCAAACGCGCCCACAACTCAAGATCCACGTCCGGTCGGCGCTGGACCAGGGATGGTCGCCACAACAGATCAGCGAGACCATTTTGCAGACCGCTCTCTATGGCGGATTTCCGGCGATGATCAATGCGCTGAATGCCGCTATCGAAGTGTTCGAGGAGGCAGAGACCGCGCCATGACCGACACCCCCCGCAACCCGTTCGAGGCCATGATGGTCCAGGCACAGGAAATGGCAAAGGCGTTCAATCCCGCGCTGGAGAATTTCAACCCCAAGGGGTTTGAGGCTCTGTGGCCGACGATGCCCAAGGATGCGATGGAGTTTTGGTTTGGCAACACGCTGAACAAGGATGGGTTGGATGCCAAGACGCGGCTGCTTTTGACCCTTGCGGGGCTGACCATGCAGGGCGCGCAAGCGGATGCGGCAGTCCGTCAGACAGTGCGCCACGCGGTGGAGGCGGGCGCAACGAAACAGGAGATCGTCGAGGCGATCGGACAGATGTCGGTCTTTGCCGGCATCCCGGCCATGACCCGCGCGCTGGAGCTGGCGCAAGAGGCGATGGCCGACACAGAAGGGGACGAGGCATGAGCGTCTTTGCATTCTATCTTTTCGCGGTCAGCGTGATCGCCGGGGGGCTCTTTACCGTGATCAGCCGCAATCCGGTGCATTCGGTGCTGTGGCTGATCCTGGCGTTCTTGTCGGCAGCGGGGCTGTTCGTCCTTTTGGGGGCCGAGTTCGTCGCAATGCTGCTGATCATCGTCTATGTGGGTGCGGTTGCGGTGCTGTTTCTGTTCGTCGTGATGATGCTGGACGTGGACTTCGCCGAGTTGAAGGCCGAGATGGCCAAATACATGCCGCTTGCTCTGCTGATCGGTGTGGTGATCCTGATGCAGTTCGTGATGGCCTTCGGCGCCTGGGAAAGCAACGCCGCCGCCGAGGGGCTGCGCGCGCAAGTCACCCCGGTGGATCGCCACAACACCGAGGCGCTGGGGATGATCCTTTATGATCAGTATTTCCTTCTGTTCCAGCTTGCGGGTCTGATCCTGCTGGTTGCCATGGTGGGCGCCATCGTGCTGACCCTGCGCCACCGTTCGGACATCAAACGCCAGGACGTTCTGGCCCAGATGTATCGCGATCCGGCCAAGGCGATGGAGCTGAAAGACGTCAAACCGGGGCAGGGCTTGTAATGGGTGAGACAGAGATCATTGCCATTCTGGTGGCGATTGCCGTGGCCCTTCTGGCGGCGCGTGGATATTTCAATCGGTAAGGATGGGATGAAACGGCTTTCCCCTCATATGATGGCAGCACTGATGATGCTGGGCGCCAGCGGGGCACAGGCTCTGACGTTGTCCGGCTGTGACCGCACCACGCATGTGTCGCATGGGGGCGAGACCGCACATGTCGATCTGGGCGCGGGCCGGGTGATGTGGCGCGACTGGTGGTCTCAGGAGGGCACCGCCACCGATATCGTGATCGTTGATTGCGGGCCCGGTGCCGCCTTGCGGTTTCGTACCGCCGAGGACCGGATGAACGCGCGGTCGACATTCGATCGCACCGACGCGGCGTTGCGCATCGTGGCCGAGCATGAGACAGGCGACCGCGTCTTTGCAACGCTCGACCGGATGGCGGACGCGCTTGGCTCCACAGCGCGCGACATTACGCTGAGCACATTGAACGATGAACCCTGCGCCTGTGCCGCCCTTTATGGCGACCGGCGCGGAGACAAGACGGAATTTCACTTGGGCGGCTGATCCGGCCACCCGACACTGGAACATGACGGGGCAACAAGACCTCGCCAGGAACCAAAGAGGCCTGAGGGACGATATGATTGGTTTGGAACATTACCTGACGGTGGCGGCGACGCTTTTCGTCATCGGTATCTTCGGGCTGTTTCTCAACAGAAAGAACGTGATCATCCTGCTGATGAGCATCGAGTTGATGCTGTTGGCGGTGAATATCAACCTGGTCGCGTTCTCGTCCTTTCTGGACGATCTGGTGGGGCAGGTCTTTACGCTTTTTGTCCTGACGGTGGCTGCTGCCGAGGCCGCGATTGGCCTTGCGATCCTCGTTTGCTTCTTCCGCAACCGCGGCACGATCGCGGTGGAAGATGTCAACGTGATGAAGGGGTAGGGACCGATGGAAACCATTCTGCTTTTTGCCCCGCTGGTGGGCGCGCTTCTGTGCGGCTTTGGCTGGAAGATCATCGGCGAGACGGCCGCGATGTGGGTGGCCACGGGGCTGTTGTTCCTGTCGGCGATCCTGTCGTGGATCATCTTCCTGAGCTTTGATCCCTCGGCGCATGAGGGCGGGCATTACACCGTTTCGATCTTGCGTTGGATCGAAAGCGGCACGCTCAGCACCGATTGGGCGATCCGGATGGACCGGCTGACCGCGATCATGCTGATCGTGATCACCACCGTCTCCGCGCTCGTCCATCTTTACAGCTTTGGCTATATGGATCACGACCCGCAATGGCGCGAGGGCGAGACATATAAGCCACGCTTTTTTGCGTATCTGTCGTTCTTCACCTTCTCGATGCTGATGCTGGTGACGGCAGATAACCTGGTGCAGATGTTCTTTGGCTGGGAGGGTGTTGGCGTCGCCTCGTACCTTCTCATCGGGTTCTACTACCGCAAGCCAAGTGCCAATGCCGCCGCGATCAAGGCGTTCGTCGTGAACCGGGTCGGGGATTTCGGCTTTGCACTTGGGATTTTTGCGCTGTTCTTCCTGGTCGATTCCATCAACCTGAGCGACATTTTCGCCGCCGCGCCGACGCTTGCCGAGACACAGGTGACCTTCCTGTGGACCTCGTGGAACGCGGCCGAGCTGGTGGCGTTCCTGCTCTTTATCGGGGCGATGGGGAAATCGGCGCAGCTTTTCCTGCACACCTGGTTGCCTGACGCGATGGAAGGTCCGACTCCGGTTTCGGCGCTGATCCACGCGGCAACCATGGTGACGGCGGGTGTGTTCCTGGTCTGCCGGATGTCGCCGATCATGGAATTTGCACCCAACGCTACGATGTTCATCACCTTCCTGGGGGCCACGACCGCGTTTTTCGCGGCCACTGTGGGTCTGGTTCAGACCGACATCAAACGGGTGATCGCCTATTCGACCTGTTCGCAACTGGGCTATATGTTCGTGGCCGCGGGCGTCGGCATGTATTCGGCGGCCATGTTCCATCTGCTGACGCACGCGTTCTTCAAGGCGATGCTGTTTCTGGGCGCAGGCTCGGTCATTCATGCGATGCATCATGAGCAGGACATGATGAATTACGGGGGCTTGCGCAAAAAGATCCCCTATACGTTCTGGGCGATGATGATCGGCACGCTGGCGATTACCGGGGTCGGTATCCCTGTTTGGATCGTGACACTGGGTGAGATCCCCATCGGCTTTGCGGGGTTCCATTCCAAGGACGCCATTGTCGAAAGCGCCTATGCGGCCGGTTCCGGATATGGCTTCTGGCTTCTGGTGATCGCTGCGCTCTTTACCAGCTTTTATTCCTGGCGGCTGATGTTTCTGACCTTTTACGGCGAGCCGCGCGGCAGCAAGCACACCCATGAGCATGCCCATGAAAGCCCCACCGTCATGCTGGTGCCGCTGGGGGTGCTGGCCATCGGCGCGGTGTTTGCCGGTATGATCTGGTACAAGCCCTTCTTTGGCCATGTGGATCAGGTCGGCACATTCTATGGCATTCCCTATGAGGACGCCGCCGGGCATGGTGAGGCGGATGCGGGGCATGGTGACGATCACGGTGCTGCCCCAGCCGGGGACGATCACGGGACCGAGAAAGAGCATCACTATGCCTTTGCCGGACAACCCGGCGAGGGCGCGCTTTACATCGCGCCCGACAACACCTTGCTGGACGACGCGCATAAGGTGCCGTACTGGGTGAAGACCTCGCCCTTTGCAGCAATGCTGATCGGGTTCCTGATGGCCTATTGGTTCTATATCAAGAACCCCAGCCTGCCGGGGCGGCTGGCGGAAAACCAGCGCCCGCTCTACCTCTTTCTCAAGAACAAATGGTATTTTGACGAGCTTTACGATGCGATCTTTGTCAAACCTGCGATGGGTGTGGGTCGCCTGTTCTGGCGGCGCGGCGATGGCAATGTGATCGACGGGACGATCAACGGCGTGGCGATGGGGATCATCCCGTTTATCACCCGTCTCGCCGGTCGCGCCCAGTCTGGATACATCTTTACCTATGCGTTCTGGATGGTCGTCGGCATCGCGGTGCTGATCACCTGGATGTCGATTGGCGGAGGAGCGGAATAATGGATAACCTCCTTTCCATCACCACGTTTATCCCGGCGATTGCCGCCGTTATCCTCGCACTGTTTTTGCGTGGCGATGACGAGGCCGCGCAGAAAAACGCCAAATGGGCCGCACTTTTTGCAACTTCGGCCACGTTCGTCGTCTCGCTCTTCATCCTCTTTGGCTTCGATCCCAACGACACGGGCTTTCAGTTCGTAGAGGAGGGGGAGTGGATCCTCGGCTTGAATTACAAGATGGGTGTGGATGGGATCAGCGTTCTGTTTGTGATGCTGACGACGTTCATCATGCCGCTGGTCATTCTGGCCAGTTGGGAAATCACGCACCGCGTCAAGGAATACATGATCGCGTTTTTGCTGCTGGAAACGCTGATGCTGGGCGTCTTCATGGCGCTGGATCTTGTGCTGTTTTACCTGTTCTTCGAGGCAGGCCTGATCCCGATGTTCCTGATCATCGGCATCTGGGGCGGCAAGGAACGTATCTATGCCTCGTTCAAATTCTTCCTCTACACCTTCCTGGGCTCGGTCCTGATGCTGGTGGCGATGGTGGGCATGTATGTGGATGCGGGCACCACCGATATCGAACAGTTGATGAGCCATCAGTTCGGCACCGAGACCTTTAGCCTGTTGGGCGTGCAGATCGTGGGCGGTGTGCAAACGCTGATGTGGCTGGCGTTTTTCGCAAGTTTCGCGGTCAAGATGCCGATGTGGCCGGTCCATACCTGGCTGCCTGACGCGCATGTGCAGGCGCCCACCGCAGGCTCGGTCGTGCTAGCGGCGATCCTTTTGAAGATGGGTGGCTATGGGTTCCTGAGGTTTTCACTGCCGATGTTCCCGGTCGGATCGGATGTGATGGGGCCGCTGGTTCTGTGGCTGAGCGCCATCGCCATCGTCTATACTTCGCTGGTCGCACTGGTGCAGGAGGATATGAAAAAGCTGATCGCCTATTCCTCGGTCGCGCACATGGGATTTGTGACCATGGGGATCTTTGCGGCCAACCAGCAGGGCATCGACGGCGCGATCTTTCAGATGATCAGCCACGGGTTTATCTCGGGCGCGCTCTTTTTGTGTGTCGGTGTGATCTATGACCGGATGCACACGCGCGATATCGACGCCTATGGCGGTCTGGTGAACCGGATGCCTGCCTATGCGCTGATCTTCATGCTGTTTACCATGGCAAATGTGGGCCTGCCGGGGACGTCGGGCTTTGTCGGAGAGTTCCTGACGCTGATGGCGGTCTTTCAGGTCAATACCTGGGTAGCGGCGGTAGCGGCCACAGGCGTGATCCTGTCTGCCGGCTATGCGCTCTGGCTCTATCGCCGGGTGGTGATGGGCGATCTGATCAAGGAAAGCCTCAAGACGATCACCGATATGTCGCGGCGTGAACGGGCGATCTTTGCCCCGCTTGTGGTGGCCACGATCCTCTTTGGCGTCTATCCTGCCCCGATCCTCGATATCATTGGGCCCTCGGTCGCCGCACTGGTGGGCAATTACGAAACGGCGCTGGCTGCGGCAGAGGCCGCCAACCAGCTTGCATCGAATTAAGGGGGCCGGGGCATGATCCAGGCTGATCTGAACGTTATCCTGCCCGAGATCGCGCTGGCGGTCTATGCGATGGCCGCGCTGATCTTTGCGGTCTACACCTCCAAGGACAAGCTGGCCCCGATGCTGGTCTGGCTTTCGGCGGCGGTGATGGCCGGGGTGGCGGCCTATATCGGGCTTTTTGGGCAAGGCACCAATATCGCCTTTGGCGGCATGTTCGTCGATGATGCATTCTCGCGCTTTGCAAAGGTGGTGATCCTGCTCTCGGCGGCAGCCGTTCTGGTGATGAGCCAGGAATATATGACCAAACGCGATCTTCTGCGGTTCGAGTATCCGGTTCTCATCGTCCTGGCGACGGTCGGCATGATGATGATGGTCAGCGCGGGCGATCTGATGGCCCTTTACATGGGGCTGGAGCTGCAATCGCTCTCGCTTTATGTGGTGGCCTCTTTGCGCCGCGACAGTGCAAAATCGACCGAAGCCGGGCTGAAATACTTTGTGCTGGGTGCGCTCTCCTCCGGTCTATTGCTCTATGGCGCGTCACTGGTTTACGGCTATTCGGGCACAACGCTCTTTTCCGGCATCATCCAGACCGCGACCCAAGAAGAGATTTCGCTGGGTATGCTCTTTGGTCTGATCTTCGTGATTTCCGGTCTGGCGTTCAAGGTCTCCGCCGTGCCGTTCCATATGTGGACGCCGGATGTCTACGAAGGCTCGCCCACGCCGGTTACGGCATTTTTTGCGACCGCGCCAAAAGTGGCGGCGATGGGTCTTTTCGCTCGGGTGCTGCATGACGCCTTTGGCGGTGCGGTCCCGGATTGGAGCCAGGTCGTGGCGCTCTTGTCGGTGCTGTCGATGTTTCTGGGCGCTATTGCCGCAATCGGTCAGACCAATATCAAACGGCTGATGGCCTATTCATCGATTGCCCATATGGGCTATGCGCTGATGGGTCTGGCCGCGGGCACCGCTTTCGGTGTCCAGGCGATGCTGGTCTATATGGCGATCTATGTGACGATGAATATCGGCACCTTTGCCTTTATCCTGATGATGGAGCGTGACGGTCAGCCAGTTACGAATATCTCATCGCTCAACATGTATTCCAAACGTGAGCCGGGCAAGGCGCTGGCCATGCTGGTGCTGCTGTTTTCCCTGGCCGGGGTGCCGCCGATGTTGGGATTTTTCGGTAAGTTCTATGTGCTCAGAGCGGCCTATGAGGCAGATCTGATCTGGCTGGCCGTGGCCGGTGTGGTCGCGTCGGTGATCGGTGCGTTCTATTATCTGCGCATCGTCTTTTACATGTATTTCGGCGACGATACGGGCGACGAGCTGGAGACCGGCAACTCTCCGGTGCTTTGGGGTTTTCTGATGGGATCGGCGGCGATAATGGTGCTGGGCATTGTGAATATGTTCGGCGTCGAAGGCGTGGCAGAGGCGGCGGCGACGGTCTTGGTCAATTGAGTGTCGCGCCGCGTCACCGGCAGGGTGCCGTATTTGGAAAGAGAAGAAGCGCGGGACATCCATGAGTGACTGGCCGTCTGGATATGGCAGACATGTTCTGGCGCAGGTCGACAGCACGCTTAACGAGGCTGCCCGCCTTGCGCCAGAGCTGAGCGGTCCGGTGTGGATCCTGGCGCATCGCCAGACGGCTGCGCGCGGTCGCCGGGGCCGGGCCTGGGTTACTACCGAAGGGAACCTGTCGGCCACGTTGGTAATGCGGCCCGAAGGCGGTCCTGGCGTGGCCGCACTCAGATCGTTCGTCGCGGCACTGGCCCTTTATGATGCGGTAGCGGATGTGACGGGCCGAACGGAGGGGCTGTCGCTGAAATGGCCCAATGATGTGCTGTTGAACGGCGGAAAGCTGGCCGGTATCCTGTTGGAGAGTGCCGGCGCCACTGGTGGGGTGCGGCATCTGGCGATCGGGATTGGTGTGAACTTGGCCGAGGCGCCGCCGCCGGACTGTGTCGAGCCTCTGGCGGTGCGGCCCGTATCCCTGATGGGCGAGACGGGGATGTCGATCCAGCCCGAAGGGTTTCTGACAGTGCTGGCCAGCCGGTTTGCGCATTACGAGCGGCAGATGCAGGATTTCGGATTTGAGCCAATCCGAACCGCTTGGCTGGAGCGCGCGGCCCGATTGGGGGAGCCGATCATGGCCCGCACCGCACGATCCGAGACAAGCGGCATCTTTGAGACGATTGATGCCACGGGTAATCTGGTGTTGGGAACCCAGAGCGGGCAGGTCACCATTCCTGCCGCCGAGATTTACTTCTGAGGGGAGGCCGACATGCTTTTGGCCATCGACTGCGGCAATACCAATACGGTGTTTTCGATCTGGGACGGGACAGGGTTCTTGTGCACGATGCGCACCTCGACCCACCATGCGCGCACGGCGGATGCCTATTTCACGTGGTTCTCGACGCTTTTGGATCATTACAGGATTGCCCCGGATATCACCGATGTGATTATCTCTTCGACCGTGCCGCGGGTGGTCTTCAACCTGCGTGTCTTTGCCGACCGGTTCTTTGGCTGCCGCCCGCTGGTGGTGGGCAAGCCCGACTGCGCCTTGCCGCGCAACCCGCGTGTCGATGAAGGCACGAGTGTGGGTCCGGATCGGCTGGTGAACACGGCGGGCGCATTTGACCGGCATGGCGGGAACCTGATCGTGGTGGATTTCGGCACTGCCACGACCTTTGACGTGGTCGATCACGATGGCGCCTATGTCGGTGGGTTGATCGCGCCGGGGGTGAACCTGAGCCTTGAGGCGCTGCATATGGCCGCCGCCGCCCTGCCGCATGTGGATATTTCAAAACCTCAGAGGGTTGTGGGGACCAACACCGTGACCTGCATGCAGTCTGGTGTGTTCTGGGGCTATGTCGGGCTGGTCAAGGAGTGCTGCGCGCGCATCAAGGCCGAGAGGGAGAGTGAGATGACCGTCATCTCGACCGGCGGCCTTGCCCCGTTGTTTGACGAGACAGAAGACCTATTTGATGCCTTTGAAGATGACTTGACGATGCATGGGCTGACGGTGATCCATGCCCATAACAAGGAAAACGGATAAAAAATGAGCAGTGAAAGACTGATTTACCTCCCTCTGGGCGGGGCGGGCGAAATCGGCATGAATGCCTATGTCTATGGCTATGGCCCTGTAGATGCGGAAAGGTTCATCCTGGTCGATCTGGGTGTAACCTTCCCGGATATGGATGGTTCTCCCGGGGTTGATCTGATCCTGCCGGATATGACATGGCTGAAAGAGCGCGCCGACCGATTGGACGCGATCTTCATCACCCATGCTCACGAGGATCATGTCGGCGCTGTGGCGCATTTCTACAATGCGCTGGGTGCGCCGGTCTATGCGCGCGCCTTCACCGCCAACATCGCGCGGCGCAAGATGGCCGAACACAACCATCCTGAAGACGCCGTGCAAACCGTTGGTGCCTGGCCCGAACAGGTGCAGGCCGGGCCGTTTCGCGTGGGCTTTCTGCCGATATCGCACTCCATACCGGAAAGCGCCGGCCTGGTGATCGACAGCCCGGACGGACGGGTGATCCACAGCGGCGATTTCAAACTGGATGAAACGCCGGGTGTCGGGGAGCCCTTTGACGAGGCGTTGTGGCGCGATGTGTCCAAACAGGGGGTGCGCGCACTGATCTGCGACAGCACGAATGTTTTTGCACCCCACCCGGGCCGATCCGAAGCCGACGTGGGGCCCGAGATTGAAAAGCTGGTGGCGGGGGCCACGGGCATGGTGGTGGCCACCACTTTTGCCTCAAATGTGGCACGGGTCAAAACCCTGGCCGAAGCAGGAGAGCGTGCGGGCCGATCCATCGTCTTGTTGGGCCGCGCCATGAGGCGGATGATCGAAGCCGCGATCGAGACCGGCGTTCTGGCCGATTTTCCGCGGGTCGTCAGCCCCGAAGATGCAGCGTCAATCCCGCGTGAGAACCTGCTCCTCTTGGTCACCGGCAGCCAGGGGGAGCGGCGCGCGGCCTCTGCGCAACTGGCGCGCGGCAAGTATATGGGGCTGGAGATCAAGGAGGGGGATCTTTTCCTCTTTTCCTCGAAGACCATCCCGGGCAACGAGCGCGGGGTGATCCGCATTATCAACCAGTTTTCGGAAAAAGGGGTGGATGTTGTCGATGACAGTTCTGGCCTCTATCACGTGTCGGGCCATGCCAACCGGCCCGACCTTGAGCGGTTGCAGCGCATTGTCAAACCCCAGATCGTGATCCCGATGCATGGTGAGCACCGGCACCTGCGCGAGCATGTGAAGCTGAGCGAAGCCAATGGGTTCCAGGCAATTGTCGCGGTCAATGGGATGATGATCGACCTGAGCGGCAATGCCCCATCGGTGGCCGAGTACATCGAAACCGGGCGGACCTATCTGGATGGTTCGATGCAGATCGGTGCGCTGGACGGTATCGTGCGCGATCGCATCCGCATGGCACTGAACGGACATGTGGTCGTGACCGTGATCCTGGACGAAGCCGATGAACCCCTTGGCGATCCCTGGTGTGATCTCAAAGGATTGGCAGAGACGGGCAAGTCCAAGGCGCCCTTGGTGGATGTGCTGGAAGAAGATCTCGGCCAGTTCATGATGCGTGCGGGCGAGAAAACGCTGCGGGACGATGACGCGCTGGAAGAGGCGCTGCGCCGGATCGTGCGGCAGACATCGCAGTCCGAAATCGGCAAGAAGCCCGAAGTGACGGTGGTTGTGAGCCGGATGCGCTGAGCTGGCCGTGAGGGCGCCGTCCGAGGTTACCCGGTGCGGCGCTCATCAAAGCTCAGTGCGATAAAGCCCGGCATGTGATCGCCCATGCCGACAACGGCCGCGTCGCCGCGTTCCTGACCGCTGCGCCGACCCTGGCGGGAGCGTTGTCTTGCCTCGACCGGGCCTTTCGGGGGCGATGTGGGAGCTGTCTCGACAGTCTCACTGGACAGGCCTGCCTCGGGGGCGGGTTTGGCCTCAGGGGTCGCATCGTCCTTGCGGCTCCGGCTGCGGCGGGTGCGCTTGGGCTTTTCGGTCTGCTCTTCGGTCTCACCCGTATCGCTTTTGGCGGTTTGCAACGGATTCTCAAGGCGCGGGATTTCTTTTTGCAACAACCGCTCGATATCGTCGAAGTTCCTTTCATCGCGCGGCACACAGATCATCACGGCCTTGCCTTCACGCCCGGCGCGCCCGGTCCTGCCGATGCGGTGCACATAGTCTTCGGCATGGCTGGGCACGTCGAAATTGAACACATGGCTCACTGCGGGAATATCGAGCCCGCGGGCGGCCACATCCGATGCCACCAGCAGTCGAATATCGCCCGACCGGAACCCATCGAGCGTGCGCGTGCGTTGGCTCTGATCCAGGTCACCATGGATCGGTTCAGCGTCGTAGCCATATTTTTTCAGGGACTTGGCGACGATATCGACATCTGATTTGCGGTTGCAGAAGATGATCGCGTTGGTGCATTTCTCGCCTTCGGCATCTATCAGCATCCGCAATAGCCTGCGCTTTTCGCTGGCTTCGCGATCCTTGCGCGATCCTTTGAACATCACCACGCCCTGCTCAATCGTCTCGGACGCTGTCGCCTGCCGGGCAACCTCGATCCGTTCGGGATTGCTGAGGAAGGTATTGGTGATCCGTTCGATCTCGGGCGCCATGGTGGCTGAGAAAAAGAGGGTCTGGCGGGTAAAGGGCGTCAGGCCGAAAATGCGTTCGATATCGGGGATGAATCCCATATCGAGCATCCGGTCCGCCTCATCCACGACCATAACCTTGACATCCGACAGGATCAGCTTTCCGCGCTCGAAATGATCCAGCAGGCGGCCTGGCGTCGCGATCAGAACATCGACGCCCTTGTCGATCAAAAGGTCCTGCTCCTTGAAGCTGACGCCACCGATCAGCAGCGCCTTGGTCAGCTTGACGTTCTTGGCATAGGTGTCAAAGTTCTCGGCGACCTGCGCCGCCAGTTCCCGCGTGGGGCACAGAACCAAGCTGCGCGGCATGCGGGCACGTGCGCGTCCCCGGGCAAGAAGGGTGATCATTGGGAGGGTGAAACTGGCGGTTTTGCCGGTGCCGGTCTGGGCGATACCCAGAACGTCACGCCCATCGAGAGCGGGCGGAATGGCGCCGGCCTGAATGGGGGTGGGGGTCTCATAACCCGCGTCAACAACGGCTTTGAGAACCTTGGGGTTCAGATTCAGATCAGAAAATTTTGTCATGTGTATCCGCAATTTGCGGACACTCGACGCGGCCCGCACGGTTATCAGCCTGGCCCGGATGGCCCGCGCACCTGCGCATGGTTGGCTTGGAGGGGCAGATAGCACTGCACTTGCCTGTCGTCAAATCACGCGGCCGCAGCACGGGGCAGAGCGGGGGATTGTTGCGGATATGTCAGGGTTTTCGCACGTATTGGGGGAAATGTTCACGCAAATGTGTATCGAGCTCCAACGCGACATGTCTGAGCAGGCCATGGCGCTCCAGGGCCTGGGTGAGACGCGGTGTGGCCGCGCAGACCTCGTCGAAAAAGGCGCGCAGCCCGGTGTCCCCGTCGGTGGCGTCAATCTGCTGAAAGAGCTCATGCAGGGTCAGCCCCCCATCTGCGCGCGCGCGCTCGGGCGCCAGTTCGGAGCGATAGGATCCGCGCTCCAGCCGAAACCGGAAAGCCGCGCGAAACGCGTCCCAATCCTTGGCATGGGCATGGGCCAGATCGACGCCTTGCATCTCGACCTCGCCGACGATCCGTGCGTTGTCGCGAAAGGCCTGGTGGATACGCAATTGCAGATCCTGCTGGCCCGTCCGCACAAAGATCTTGCCCGCCACATGGCTGAGAAAACCGGATTTGAGATGCGCGCCAAAGGTGGGATAGATCTCCTCCACCAGCCTGTGGCGGTGCGCGCCCCCTGGCAAGAAGACCTTGAAAAGGGTGGGATCGCCGGACAGCTGCTCCATCGGGCGGACCCGGGCAATCGGCGTGTCGGCCGGCAGGGCGTCCAGTTGATCGCAGAGGAAGGCCTCGCTGACCAGGAACTCATCGACATCCATATGGATCAGCCAGTCGACCCGCGCCAGACGGCGATAGGCGTGGGTGGCATTGCGGGTCTGGCGCACCTGGTGCTTTTCCGGACGGCGTCCGCGCTTTTGCCACCAGACCTCGTCGCACAGGATGGGAGTGATCTGCGGATGGTCGTTCAAAGCGACAAACGCGGCTTCGTTCGCATCGTCGAGATAAAGATAGAGCCGGTGTGCGCCCTGGCTGAGGTGGTAAGCGGCAAAGCGCAGCGTCTCGTCCACCGGCGCCTTGATGGTGGAGACGATGCCCCATCTGGTCATGTGCCCGCTCCCGTTCAGGTTCAGACCATCATTTCCTTGGTCGCGCTCAACGTCAACGCGGGAAAATCCCGCTCGATCCGGTCAATATCCCATTGCAACCGGGTCAGGTACACCACGTCGCCATCATGATCATGCGCAATATGCTGCTGGTTGGATTTGATAAATTTCTCAACCTCTTGTCGGTCACCCTTCACCCAGCGCGCAGAGGTGAATTGTGAGTTTTCAAACCGGACCGGCAGCCCGTATTCCAGCTCGATCCGCGAGGCCAGCACTTCAAACTGCAACGCGCCGACAACGCCTACGACAAATCCCGAGCCGATGGCGGGTTTGAACACTTTGGCGGCCCCTTCCTCGGCGAACTGCATCAGGGCTTTCTCCAGATGTTTGGCCTTCATCGGATCGCCCGCGCGCACGCCCTGCAACAGCTCGGGCGCAAAGGACGGGATGCCCGTCACCCGCAGCGCCTCGCCTTCGGTCAGCGTGTCGCCGATGCGCAGCTGGCCATGGTTGGGAATGCCGATAATGTCGCCGGCCCAGGCCTCTTCGGCTAATTCGCGATCCGAGGCCAGAAACAGCACCGGATTGGAAATCGCCATGGGTTTTTTGGTGCGCACGTGGGTCAGTTTCATGCCGCGCCTGAAATGCCCCGAGGCCATGCGCACAAACGCCACGCGGTCGCGATGCTTGGGATCCATATTCGCCTGAACCTTAAAGACAAATCCAGAAACCTTTGTTTCTTCGGGGGAAATCTGACGTGGCTGAGCCGACTGCACCTGCGGTTCCGGCCCATAGAGACCGATACCGTCCATCAGTTCCTTGACCCCGAACGAGTTGATGGCAGAGCCGAACCAGATGGGCGTCATCGTTCCTTCCAATACCGAGGTCTGATCCAGCGCAGGCAGCAATTCGCGCGCCATCTCCAGCTCTTCCTTGAGCTGATCGAGCAGCGCTTCGGGCACGTGTTCGGCCAGCTTTGGATCATCCAGCCCGTTGATTTCAATGGTTTCCGCGACCTTGTTGCGATCCGCGCGGTCCATCAGCTCCAACCGGTCTCGCAGGATATCATAACAGCCGATGAAATCGCGACCGACCCCGATGGGCCACGAGGCCGGGGTCACGTCAATAGCCAGATTTTCCTGAATTTCGTCAATAATTTCAAAGGTATCCCGGCTTTCCCGGTCCATCTTGTTACAAAATGTCAGGATCGGCAGATCGCGCAGGCGGCACACCTCGAAAAGCTTGCGCGTCTGGCTTTCCACCCCCTTGGCACCGTCGATCACCATCACGGCGGCGTCCACGGCGGTGAGCGTGCGATAAGTGTCTTCGGAGAAGTCCGAGTGACCCGGTGTATCCACAAGATTGAACCGGAAGTTTTTGTAATCAAACGACATTGCCGAGGCCGAGACCGAGATGCCGCGATCCTTCTCCATCGCCATGAAATCGGAACGGGTGCGCCGCGCCTCGCCCTTGGCGCGGACCTGGCCGGCCATCTGGATCGCACCGCCATAAAGCAGGAACTTCTCGGTCAGGGTGGTCTTGCCCGCGTCCGGGTGCGAGATGATCGCAAAGGTGCGCCGCCGGGCGATTTCGGCGGGCAGATCGGGGCGGTTTTTCGGCGCGTCTAACATGATCGCGCGTATAGGTGAGGCTTGGCAGCAAGGCAAGAACGCCCGCATGGATCTGTGGAAACGCTCTTGGGCCTTTGCGCTCGAACCCGGCCTTCTGTCGTCCGTGGATGCAGGGCTTGATCGGCGGAGAGTGGCGCGCCCGGGGGCTGTCCGGAATTCGGACTTGGCCATTCAACGGCTTTGACATAGATTGAGAACATAAAGTGAACAAAATAGGGAGAAAGACCATGACACTTCAACAAATCGCAGATGCGCTGGTCGCCGGATGTCGCGCCGGAACGGAAATGGCCAATCTGGACAAACTCTATGCGCCGGACGCCGTTTCGGTGGAGGCGGCGGACATGGGCAACGGGCGTGAGGCCGCGGGTCTGGAGGCGATTCGCGGCAAACATGAGTGGTGGAACAGCGCGATGGAGGCGACGCAAACCAACGTCAGCGATCCGATGGTGCATGGCGAGGACCGGTTCGCGGTGATCTTCGAGGTCAAGGGCCACGAAAAGGACGGAGGCAAACCCTTCGATATGAAGGAAGTCGGCGTCTATACCGTGGCAAACGGCAAGATCACGCGCGAAGAATTCTTCTATCAGACCTCTGCCCAAGCCTAGGTTTTCGGCGAAAACGCGTGATGGGTCGGCCTCAGCGCGAGGATGCGCGGCGCAGGATGTCGATCGCATCGGGCCGATCCAGCAGCGCTTCTTGCACATCGACACCGTGCTGGCCGGAGCGGGCATGGCCAGGCATCACTTCGGTCAGCTTGTCGAGCATGTCCGGCGGCAGGGCGGGCCGGGTGCGCGGGTCGACCAGCATGGATTCCGCCGCGATCCCTTCGGCATAGATAATGTGGTGCCGCTCGAACAGGATCTGGAAATAGTCGACAAATCCGCCCTCAGCCACCCGCACTGTGTCGCCATTGACCAGATGCCTGGCCTTGACCATGATCTCGGCCTGGCCGGCACCGATCCGATCCTTGCGCTGATAGACAAAGAGGCGGTGATCGGGGCTGACCACCAGGTCGTGGTCGTTGTTGAGTGCGCCCGCTTCGATCACCACGGGTGCCATCGCTCCCTGGGCGCGGATGGTCGACGATCCGATCCAGTGGATTTCCTGCGCGCCATCATCCCGAGTCAGCACCCGATCGCCCGCTTGCAGGGTCTCGATCCGGCGCTGTTCTCCGGTATGCATCGTGATATGCGTGCCGCGGGTGAAGTACACACAGGCAACGCGGGCAAAGTGTTCGCGCGCGCCGTCCGTGTCGATGCCCACCAGCGAGTATTCGATTTTCGGGCGCAGCACCGACAGCGACAGAAGATAGATCGCCGCGATTTGATCCTCGGCGTCCAATTCCACCATCACGATCACGACTTGGGTCAACCCATCCGGCGACATGAAGGTCAGCGCACAATCCAGATGCAGCGGCGCTCCGGGTCGGCCGATCCCGGTCTCCTCGGCCACATGAAACCCGCCCGTCGCATCCGGCTGAAGCGACAGCCGCGCGCGGTCAGCGCCTGCATCCAGCATATAGATATCGTCGAGGTCGAGTTCCTGATGCCAGGACACACCGTCGCCCAGATTGGCACCGGCGGACACCCGCAGCATATCCGCAGAATAGACCTGAACCGATTGGACGGGCGCTGTCCTATGGGGCATGCTGTGGACTCCTGCGTGGATCTGCCTGCGGCGCGGGGGTGAACCGCGATGTCCAGGAACGCTAGACTAGGATTGTGGCGCGAAGGGGTCAACGCCCCGGTATTTTGCTGGCGATTGCAAGGTCGGTGGTGCTAAATGCCCGGAAAATCAGGCATATGGGAGGACGAATTATGGATCTTGGGATCGCCGGAAAACGCGCATTGATCTGCGCATCGAGCAAGGGCTTGGGCCGCGGCTGTGCCGAGGCGCTGGCAGGCGCAGGGGTTCACCTGGTGATGAACGCGCGCGGAGCCGAGACGCTGGAGACCACGGCGGAGGCCATACGGTCCGCCCATGGCGTGGAGGTGACAACCGCGGCCGCCGATGTGACCACACCGGATGGGCGCGCGGCTGTGCTGGCGGCGGCGGGCGAAGTCGATATCCTGGTGACCAATGCCGGAGGGCCTCCGCCGGGTATGTGGCACGACTGGAGCCGCGATGATTTCGTGGCCGCGCTCGACGCCAATATGCTCACACCGATTGCCTTCATGCAGGCGGTATTGCCGGGGATGATGGAGCGAGGATGGGGCCGGGTGGTCAATATCACCAGCCAGTCGGTCAAGGCGCCGATCCCGCAGCTGGGGCTGTCGAATGCGGCGCGCACCGGGCTGACCGGCTTTGTTGCGGGTACCGCGCGGCAAGTGGCCGAGGCGGGAGTGACGATCAACAACCTGCTGCCGGGCATCCACGCCACGGACCGGGCAGAGGCGCTGGATGGCCCGGTGGCGCGCGCCCAGGGCATCACGATGGAGCAGGCCCGCGCACGCCGCGCGGCCACAATCCCGGTGCGCCGTTATGGCACGCTGGAGGAGTTCGGCGCGGCCTGCGCATTTCTATGCTCCCAACATGCGGGGTTCATCGTCGGGCAGAACCTGCTGCTGGACGGCGGCGCCACGAACGCGACCCTGTAACGGTGGCTGACTTGGCAGGCACCGAGCGCTTTTCGCTGAAAGACCACCTTTTTAACGCCGAAAGCATCGGCGATCTGGCGGCGGAATATGCCGCTGCATGGCCTGACTTCGATGCCGAGCGGTTCACCGCAGAGGTCCTGGCGGGATTTCCGGACCGCGAGTTGATGCAGCGGCTGGACTGGATTGCCGATTGTCTGGAGCCCTCGCTTCCAGCGGGGTTTCCCGCCATGGCCGAGGCGTTGGAGGCCGCCATGCCGCCGCCTCTCGATCTGACCCTGACCGATGATGATTTTGGCCGGTTCATCCATGCCGTTCCGGGCATCATCGCGGTGCGGCACGGGCTGGAGGGGGATCGGGACCGCGCGCTCGATCTGTTGCATGAAGCGACACAGCGGTTCTCGATGGAGTTCTACATCCGTCCGTTTCTGAACCGTTGGCCAGAGGAGACGCTGGCGCGTCTGTCACTCTGGGCCGGGTCGGACAACTACCATGTCAGACGTCTGGTCAGCGAGGGGACGCGCCCCAAACTGCCCTGGGCCCGGGCGGTGGATCTGAGCCCGGAGCGCACCTTGCCCCTGTTGGATCGTCTGCATGCGGATCGCGCCCGTTATGTGACCCGGTCGGTGGCCAACCATCTCAATGACCTGACCAAGACGGTGCCGGACCGCGTCATTGCCCATCTGGAGGACTGGCAGGGTCGTAGCGATCAGACCGCCAAGGAACTGGATTGGATGACCCGCCATGCGCTGCGCACCCAGGTCAAGGCAGGCGCCCCGCAAGCGCTGCGGCTTTTGGGGTTCGATCCAGATGCGGCCCTGGAGGTCGGTCTGTCATTGGTGGCAACCAAGATCCGGATCGGAGAGACGCTTGACGTCGCGGTTACGCTGACGGCATCGAAGGATACGCCCGTCATTGTGGATTATGTGCTGTTTTTTCCCACGGCATCGGGCAAGACGCGGCAGAAAACCTTCAAGTTAAAGCAATCGACAGTGCCCGCGAGACAGGAGCTGAGGCTGACCAAAGCCCACAAGCTTAAAGCCAACGCCACGACCTTTGCATTGATCCCCGGCCCGCATCGTATCGAGGTGCAGGTCAATGGCCGCATCAGGGCCAAGGCGTGCTTCGATCTGATTGCCTGAGGCTTGCACGTCGCGGGCGGGGTTGGTAACTGCGGAAATGTCCGATGGTTTTGATCGGGATCACCGAAGAGAGGCCCGATTGCTGCCCCACGCCCCCCAAGTCCCAGTCGCCAGACTGGAGGTCCGCAATCTGATCCGCCGATTCGACAATCGTGCGGTGGTGGACGATGTCTCGCTTCGTATCATGCCGGGGCAGGTGACGTGCCTGTTGGGTCCATCGGGCTGTGGCAAGTCTACGACGCTGCGCATGATCGCCGGGGTTGAAATGCAGGATTCGGGCGAGATTTATGTGGATGGCAAACTGGTTTGTGACACCATCACCCGGGTGCCGCCAGAGCGGCGCGAGATCGGCCTGATGTTCCAGGATTTCGCGCTCTTTCCACATCTGAGCGTGTCCGACAACGTCTCCTTCGGCCTCAAGGGCCCCAAGGAGGCCAAGCGCGCCCGTGTCGAAGAGCTGCTGTCCAAGGTCGATCTTTTGCGGTTCATCGACGGCTATCCGCATCAGTTGTCGGGGGGCGAACAGCAACGGGTGGCCTTGGCCCGCGCGCTGGCCCCGCGCCCCCGGATCATGCTGATGGACGAACCGTTTTCCGGTCTCGACAACCGGCTGCGCGATGGCATCCGGGACGAGACGCTGGATCTGCTCAAGGCCGAGGACACCGCCGTTTTGTTGGTCACGCATGAGCCGGATGAGGCGATGCGCATGGCTGATGAGATCGCGTTGATGCGCGACGGTCGCATCGTCCAGCAGGGCGCGCCCTATAACGTCTATACCCGCCCGCTGGATCATGCGGCGGTGGCGTTTTTCAGCGACACCAACGTGCTGCGCGCCCGCGTGAACGGTGCTCTCGCTATGACACCGTTCGGGCGGTTTCTGGCTCCGGGGGTGCCGGACGATACAGAGGTTGAAATCGTCTTTCGCCCTCAACATGTGCGGATCGATTTCGACCGCAATGGCAGGGGGCCTGTCCCCACCGCGACGGATGGCACGCCTGCACGCGGGTTGGTGCAGCGCGCGCGTTTCATGGGCAATGAGAGCCTGGTGGAGTTCCGGATGGATTACGACCAATCCATGATCCGGGTGACCGTGCCGGGGGTATTCTTGCCCAAGGAAGGCAAGGTGATGTGGCTGACGGTGCGGCGCGACAAGTGCTTTGTCTTCCCCGCCTGACGCCCTGCCTTCTGTCACGCTTTCGGGGCATTCGGTCTGCTTGGGCGCGAAAAGACGCACCCTTGGATAGGGGCGGCGGCACGACGTGCCAGCATCGCATGCGCCGCAGGCGCGCAATTGGATCAGGTGCGACTTCGGAAATCGGATAGGGTCCTGCCAGGCTCATCCACAAAGAGCTCGGGCAGGGCCGTCGCCTCTTCGATCAGGTCCAGGCGGAACATTCGGAAATCCGACCGCCATTCGCACCAGGCGGTCAGGATCCAGCCACGCCCCCAATACTCCATCATCAATGGCCGGATCTGGCGCGTGCTTCGTGTACCATCGGGGCGCCGGTAGCAGATCCTCAACTTTTGCCGCCCCGTAATGGCCGCCCGCAACGGCGCCATATGAGACAGTCCGCGCGCCGCATCCGCAAAGGGGTAAATCGCGAATTTCCAGGCATCCGCCTCGGCTACGGCTTCAACCGACAGACCTGCATCAATCTTTTCCGCCAGGTGCTGCGCGGCCGTCTTGAGAGCGGGATCAGCGGCTTCTGACACGATTGCGATCCCGAGGTTCAGCGCTTCCAGCTCTGCCTCGGTCAGGGTGAGAGGCGGCAGGCTGATCGTGTCACCGATCTTGTACCCCTGTCCGCGCGCGCCTTCGACGGAAAGGCCCGAGGCCTGAAGCGTGTCCATATCCCGGTAGATCGTTCGCACCGACACGCCCAAGCGGGCCGCGATGTCTTCGGCGCGGTGCCGGTTTCCGTCACGCAGGATTTGCAGAATCTCAAGCAGGCGGTCGGACCGGCGCATCTGGCCTCACTCATGGGCGGCGAAAGGGGGCATACAACTGACATAAACCTGTCAGGAGAGTGTGCCAAGGCCCAAAACTCCGGCCTATTCTGTGTGTTGCGCCGCAATTCCCGCGCCTTGGCCCTTTTCCGACAGGGGGCGGCACGCTTAGACAGGGCAGGACTTGATGCGCGATCCGGCACTGCCGGTCCGCCACTGACTTGCAAGGAGACTGACATGCTGAACAATATCGGCCTTCCTGGCCTTTTGCTGATTGCCGTTGTGGTGCTCGTTCTGTTTGGGCGGGGTAAAATCTCCAGCCTGATGGGAGAGGTGGGCAAGGGCATCACCGCCTTTAAGAAGGGCGTCAAAGACAGCACCGATGAGATGGAGGAACAGGCCGCCGCGGTTGAAGCCAAAGACGTTACACCCGGTGCCGATGCGCCGAGCAAAGCGACGGCTGACGTGGACAAGGACAAGGTCTGATCCATGTTTGACCTTGGCTGGACCGAGCTTCTGGTCATTGGCATTGTCGCGCTGATCGTCGTGGGTCCCAAAGACCTGCCGATGCTGTTTCGCAATATCGGCCGCTTCGTGGGCAAGGCGCGCGGCATGGCGCGGGAGTTTTCGCGCGCGATGAACGATGCCGCCGATGAGGCGGGCGTCAATGAGGTGGCCAAAGGCCTCAAGGCTGCGGCCAACCCGGTTGGCAGCGCGATGGACAGCGTCAAGGAGGCCACACGCGATATCACCAAGGGCCTTGATCCCACGAGATACGATCCCGAGACCGAGACGGGCAAGCTGGCCGCGGAGCGTGCTGAAAACGCGCGGAAAATTCAGGCAGCGACCGCCCGCGCCGCAGCCGAGCGCAAGGCCAAGGAAGCCGCTGACGCGCTGGCCAAGGCCGAAGAGTACGAGGCGCAGCTGACGCCCCCAAGCCCTGAAAGCTCCGAGACCAAGACATGAGCCAGACCGAAGACATCGACGACTCGGCCGCCCCGCTGATCGAGCATCTGACCGAGCTGCGCACGCGGCTCATTCGCTGTGTTCTTTATTTTCTGGCCGGCATGATCGTGTGTTTTACGGTGGCCACGCCGATCTTCAACTTTCTCACGGCGCCCTTGTGTCAGGTGCTGGCCGATCGGGGGCAGGACTGCGACCTGATCTTTATCAGCCCGCAGGAAGGGTTCTTTGTCGCCATCAAGGTGTCGCTTCTGGGCGGGTTCATCCTGGGCTTTCCGTTTATCGCGCATCAGCTCTGGCGGTTCGTGGCGCCGGGTCTTTACAAGCAGGAAAAAGGGGCGTTCCTGCCGTTTCTGGTCGCCTCCCCATTCATGTTCTTTCTGGGCGCGTCCTTCGCATTCTATATCGTGACGCCCTTGGCCTATGATTTCTTCTTGGGATTTCAGCAGTTTGGCGCCGAAGGTGAGGCCGTTCCCGAGGGGCAGACAGCGCCTTTATCGGTGGTGTTCCAGGGGTCGGCTCAGGAATATCTGAACCTGACGATCAAATTCATCGTTGCCTTTGGCATGTGTTTCCAACTGCCGGTTTTGCTGACATTGATGGGCAAGGCGGGCCTGGTCAGCGCCCAGGGCTTGGGTGATGTGCGCAAATACGCGGTGGTGGGCATTCTGGTGCTGGCCGCGCTTGTCACGCCGCCGGATGTGATCACCCAGGCCATCCTCTTTGTCGTGGTTTATGGGCTTTACGAGATCTCGATCCAATTGGTGCGCCGGGTGGAGCGCAAGCGTGAAAAAGAGCTGCGCGCCCAAGGCCTGTGGTTTGACGATGACGAGGACGAAGACCCCGAGGCCGCAGATGACATGGCCGATATGGGCGAGGACCGCAAATCGTGAGCGATGATGCGTTGGACCGCATTGCAGCGGCGCTGGAGCGGATGTCTCCCGCGCCACTGGAGGCCCCTGATTTCTCTCAGGCCGGTGCATTTGTCTGGCACGTGGAGCCGGATCGGCTGGCAGCGGTGGTCGATGTGAACCGGGTGGATCTGACCCTGTTGGTGGGCGTCGACCGGTCCCGCGATACGTTGCTGGACAACACCCTGCGCTTTGCCAGGGGGTTCGGGGCCAACAACGCACTTCTCTGGGGTGCGCGGGGCATGGGAAAATCAAGCCTGGTCAAAGCGATCCATGCCGCAGTTCACACCGATCATCCGGATCTCAAGCTGGTGGAACTGCAACGCGAGGACCTGCCATCTGTGGGGCGTCTGCTCAATCTTCTGCGCGGGGCGCCTTATCGTTTTGTGTTGTTTTGTGACGATCTATCATTTTCCCACGACGATCAGCACTATAAAAGCCTCAAGGCCGTGCTGGATGGCGGGATCGAGGGACGGCCTGAGAATGTCGTCTTCTATGCCACATCCAACCGTCGGCATTTGATGCCCCGCGATATGATCGAGAATGAGCGTTCCTCGGCGATCAACCCGTCAGAGGCGGTGGAGGAGAAGGTATCGCTCTCGGATCGGTTCGGGCTTTGGCTCGGTTTCCACCCCTGTAGCCAGGATGAGTATCTGGCGATGATCGACGGCTATTGCGCGGCCCACAATGTGGCCGTTGACGCCGACAGACTGCGCGCCGAGGCGATCGAGTGGCAGGCCACGCGCGGCGCGCGGTCGGGCCGGGTCGCCTGGCAGTTCTTTGTCGATCTGGCCGGGCGTCACGGGGTTTCCCTGATCTAGGGCGCCCCGCCAATAACCTCATACGACCTGGCTGCTTTTGCGTTTCAGGCGCGGCGCAATGGGTTGCGGCGTTAGCGGCTGATCCCGCTTGCCGCCTGGCAAGAGGGCCTCTTTGCGTTGCGTTGCGGATCTGCCCCGCTTCGGCGGGCCGTCTTCAGACGATCAGTTCAGGTATGGGTTGGGATCGACGCTGTCAAAGCCTTCACGGACCTCGAAATGCACATAGGCGTCGTCTCCGCCGCGCAGCCTGGCAATCTGCTGGCCGCGCGTGACAGTATCGCCTTTCTCAACCGAAATGCCGTCCACATTGGCATAGACGGTGAGGATGTTGTCCGCGTGGCGGACCACGACGATGGGGACTTGATCGGCGTCCGATGTGATCGCGGCCACCGTGCCATCGTCTGCGGCGCGCACCGGTGCGCCGGGATCGGCCGCAATATCGATGCCGTCATTGCGGCCTTTGGCATAGTCACGGATGATGCTGCCCTGAACCGGCATCGCCATACGCGCCGTGCTGGCCCGTGTCGGGGTGCCCACATCGACGGTGGGTGCGGGCGGCACCGAACTGGCCGAGGCGACATCCTCGTCAGGCAGGGGTGTGGTTGCACTGGGTGGGGTCGGCGTCGGGGAGCCCTGACCGGGTTCGGTGACCGGCTGGGCCGAGGCCGTGCGGCGCGGCGGCTCCGCATTCGCGACCGGGATCAACAGGTACTGCCCCTCGCGGATCGCAAAGTCCGAGCTGAGCCCGTTCCATTCTCCCAGGGCGCGCACCGGCACGCGGTAGAGCCGCGCGATGGTATAGGCTGTCTCGCCGCGTGACACCTTGTGGCGGATGGGTTCGCCCTGTGCGTCCGCCTGGCTGGGCTGAGCCGGTTCCAGAGCCGCTGTGGTCACGCGCGGGGTGCTGGGTGCGTCGTCAATCGCGTTCCCGGCCAGCGTGGTCAGATCGATCGAGCCGGGGGTGCCCGGTGCGGGTTCGGTTACCCGGCTGGGCAGGGCCAGGATTTCGCCGTCGCGCAGCGGCACGTCCTTGTCGACCCCGTTAAAGCGGGCCAGTGCGTCGGCATCGCTGCCGATGCGTTGGGCAAGCGACGTGACCGTGTCGCCCCGGCGTGCCACGGCAACCTGATAGGTGGGATAGGAAATGATGCCACGCGCGTCCGGCGCGGGCCGGGAGGCCGTCGCCGTGCGCGCCGCATCGGCGGTCGAAAACGCACCCAGATTGCCCCGCAGGTCGAAGTCCAGCGGCTCACTACAGGCCGCCAAGGCCAGGCATGCCGTCATCGCTGCAGCAGATCGTTTCGCAAAACGCATCTCGATATCCTCAAAAACCTCCCCATGTTGTCCGGGGATTTTGCATCAAAGCTTTTCAACTGTCGCGGCTCAGCCCCTCAAGCAGAGGAACAAAGCGAACCGGCCTCAGCTCGTCATATTCAAGGCCGTCTTCGGTCTTGCGCACCCGGATCAGGGTTTGAACCGCATCGGACTGCCCCACCGGCACCACCATGATACCCCCGATCTTGAGCTGCGCCAATAGGGGGCCGGGCGGGTCCTCGGCGGCGGCGGTCACGAGGATGCGGTCGAAGGGGGCCTGTTCGGGCAACCCGAAGGATCCATCGCCGGTGACGGCCGTGACATTGGTCAGATCGAGGTCGGCGAAAACCGCGCGCGCCTCCTGCACCAGACGGCGGTGCCGGTCCACCGTATAGACGCGCCGCGCCAGCTTCGACAGGATCGCCGCCTGATAGCCCGAGCCGGTGCCCACCTCCAGCACCTTGTCGCGCGGGTTGATCTGCAAGGCTTGCGTCATCAGCCCCACCACCGAAGGCTGCGAGATCGTCTGGCCGCAATTGATCGGCAGGGGCATGTCCTCATAGGCGCGTTCGGCAAACAGACCGCGCACGAAAGGGCCTCGGTCGATCTCTTCCATCGCGCTCAGCACCCGTGCATCGGTCACGCCCTTGGACCGCAAAGCGTAGAGAAACTGCATCGTGGTTTCGGGCGTCGGGCCCATGTCAGAGCCTGCTCATTCGATGACTTTCAGCGCGTCCAGAGCACTGTGATCGGTCAGATCCGCCCGCATCGGTGTGACAGAGACATAGCCCTGAAGGTTCACCGCCGCATCCGTGCCGGGATGGGTCGGCTGTTGCTGCGGCGCGCCGGTGACCCACAAAAAGCGCTTGCCGCCGGGCGACAGGTGCGGCTGAACGCCAAAGCCCATGTCGCGGCGGAACCCCTGGGGTGCCACCTTGATGCCTTTGACCTCATCGCCTGGGACGGGCGGGAAATTGACGTTGTAAAACAGGCGATACTCATCCGATTTGGGCATTTCCGCATTCAGGATCCGCCTGATGACCTCGGCGCCTTGGGCACGGGCCGCACCAAAGGGATCGGGCAATTGTGCGACGGCAGGTCCATAAAACTGCGACAATGCGATTGCGGGATAGCCCTGCAACGCCCCTTCCATCGCGCCCCCCAGCGTGCCGGAGTAAAGCGCGTTCTCGGCCGAGTTATTGCCCCGGTTCACCCCCGATAGGATCAGATCGGGGCGCGCGTCGGTCATCACGTCGTGAATGGCGGCCAGAACACAATCGGCCGGAGAGCCTTCGGCGGCCCAACGGCGCGGCCCCATTTGGGCGATCATCATCGGATGGGTATAGCTGATGCAATGGGCCACGCCCGATTGTTCAAAGGCAGGGGCGACGACCCAGACCTCTCCATCGGGGCCTGCAAGTTCGGCGGCGATGTCTTCGAGAACCGCAAGCCCGGGCGCGTTGATCCCATCGTCATTCGTCAACAAAATTCGCATGATCTGCCCCTTGTTTGGCACTTGATAGACGGGCGGGCAGGGCAGGGCAAGCATTGCCCAGACCGGCAAAGCGGTTGGGTTGGTCCAGCCTGATGTTTCAACGGCGCGGCGCGGGTGCCCGGGCCGATCGTTCAGATCATCGACAGCAGGCGCCGCGCCTCGTCGCCGGGTGCGGCAAGGCGGCTGCGATCCTCGCCGGGATGGAACCGCGCGCGGGTGGCCGTCGGCATTGGCCGGGGGCTGAGGATCTGCACCCTGGGCCCGGTCTTTTCAGTCTCTGCCGCCCAACTGCGGGCGAGGGCGATCTGCGCGGCCTTGGTGGCCCCATAGGCGCCAAAGAACTTCGCGCCCGTCGTGTCGGGATCGGCAAAGAACACGGCCTGTCCCGTCCGGCCCAAGAGCGGCGCGATATAGGGGATCAGCACCGAGGTCGCGTTGGCGTTGATTGCGACCGATTTCTGCCAGTCCTTGGCATCCACATGATTGGCCGGGCTGAGAGGTGCGGCATGGATCGCGGCATGGACCCAAAGATCGAGCATGCCCCACCGGTCATAGATCCCTCGGCAGAGGGTCGCCATCGCATCCGCATTGGTGATGTCCATCGGCGCCAGCGTGGCCGTGCCGCCCTTGGCGGTGATCCTGTCGTCGAGCTCTTCAAGCGCGCCGACGGTGCGCGCGACGGCCACGATATGATGGGTCGGGGCCAACGCTTCGGCCATAGCGGCGCCAAGCCCGCGTGAGGCACCGGTGATCAGGGCAAGTTTCTCGGTCATGGCTGCGGTTTGGCCTTTGGGCGATGTGGGGTCAAGCCCCCCTTTGCCGGGTCATCCATGGGGCATTTCCAGAACGCTTTGACGTCCATTGCGGCTCAGCAAAACGCGTTCGGGTTCAATCGCATCAATCCGGCGTCCGCGCAGCGTGTCACCAACGCCCACCCGTTCGATCCGGCCACTGGGCAGGCGGATCAGCGCACGGCGTACCGTGTCGGTGCCCATCGTACCGATCAGGCTCATCCGGCCCAAGGGCAGCACCCCATCTTCGGTCGCGAAATCCTGAGCAGCGTCTGCCGCGGGGATTGGTTCTGCCATTCTGCCTGTCTCCAGCGTCTGGTCGACGCGTTTCCTGCTGCGTTGCAGCACCGGGCGCTATCATGCGGAGGAGACGGCGAAAAGAGGGGGCCGAATTGCGGCGGTCGCGTGTCGGCAAAGGGGCGCCTGCCATCGGCAAAGCGTCGCCACGCAAAGCGGGTATGCGTGACGATCCTCTTGAAACCGGGCGGACCCCGAGCCGGGAGCGGAGGGTTACTCCGCCGCTTTCAGCTCGAAGCCTTGGGCGATCATGTCGGCAGGCTCAACCGGGTATTCGCCGGAAAAACACGCATCGCAATATTGCGGGCAGCTGTTGTCGCGGCCTTTGGCCTCGCCTACGGCACGGTAGAGCCCATCGAGCGAGATGAATTTCAGACTGTCGACCGCCAGATGCGCGCACATCTCATCCTCGGACATGGTGGCGGCAAGGAGTTTCTCGCGCTGCGGCGTGTCGACCCCATAAAAGCACGGCCAGGCCGTCGGAGGGGAGGCAATGCGGAAATGGACCTCGGCCGCGCCGGCATCCAGGATCATTTCCTTGATCTTGCGGCTGGTGGTGCCACGCACCACCGAATCGTCCACCAGGATGACCCGTTTGCCGCTGATCAGCGCACGGTTGACATTCAGCTTGAGCCGCACACCCATGTTTCGGATCTGCTCGGTCGGCTCGATAAAGGTGCGTCCCACATATTGGTTGCGGATGATGCCCATGCCGTACGGAATGCCCGATTGCCGGGCATAGCCGATGGCCGCAGGCGTGCCGCTGTCGGGAACAGGGCAGACGAGGTCTGCGTCGACCGGGGACTCCTTGGCCAGTTCCATCCCGATGGCCTCGCGCGTTTCATAGACCGACCGTCCGCCGATGATCGAATCAGGGCGCGAGAAATACACATGCTCAAAGATGCAAAAGCGCGGCGGCGCGGGGCGGAAGGGGAAATGGCTCTCCACGCCTTTTTCGGTGATCACCACCATTTCGCCGGGCTTGATCTCGCGCACGAAATCGGCACCGATGATGTCGAGCGCGCAGGTCTCGGAACTCAGCGCCCAGCCATCGCCGACCTGGCCCAGAACCAGCGGGCGCACACCCAAGGGATCGCGCACGCCAATCAGCTTGGTGCGGGTCATGGCGACCACGGAAAAGGCGCCCTCGACCCGGCGCAGCGCATCTTCCATCCGTTCGGGGATGTTGCGTTGCAGCGACCGGGCCATCAGATGGATGATGCATTCGCTGTCTGACGAGGATTGAAAGATCGAGCCGCGCTCGATCAGCTCACGGCGTAGCGCATTGGCATTGGTGATGTTGCCGTTATGGGCAATCGCGGCACCGCCCATGGAAAACTCACCAAAAAACGGCTGCACGTCGCGAATCGCTGTGGGCCCTTTGCTTCCAGCGGTGGAATAGCGCACATGCCCGATGGCCAGGGGCCCGGGCAGCGTCTCCATCACCGATGCGCTGGTGAAATTGTCGCGCACATAGCCAAAACGCCGCGTCTGGTTGAAACCGTGCTCGGGGTGGTGGGTGACAATGCCACCCGCCTCCTGACCGCGATGTTGCAGGGCGTGCAGGCCAAGAGCCACGAAACTTGCCGCATCCTTGACGCCGATCACGCCGAAAATGCCGCATTCCTCCTTGAGCTTATCCTCATCCGCAGCGTCAGGATAAAACGCATCTACATCGAACGGGCTGGAGGGCGGCAACGGGTCGTCTGCGACGATCTGGTCGGACAAGGGGCAGCTCCGGATCCGGGAAAAGGGGACGCAACCTTTCCTTAAAAGGTCACGCCATACATGTCACGAAAGGATCGCATTTCAAGGGGTCGTGCCGACTGCCTGTTGCAGCGATGCAAGGGCTCACTGGGCAGGCGCGGCACAACTGCTGACAAGGTTCTCGTATTGCGCGGTGATCCAGCCCAGGGCGGCCTGGGGGTTTTGCTCTTCGATACGTGAGGAGAACTGGTCAAACACCACCGCTGAGCGGCTTTCGTCCACCATGGTGAAGGTCTGCCCGGTGATCACGACGTCATAGACGAAAAAGGCGATTGCGATCAAAAGCACGCCGCGTGCCACCCCGAAAAGAAAGCCCAACCCCTGATCGAGCCCGCCCAGCACGCTGCGTTGCACGAGCGAGGAAAAAAGCGGCGTGAAAAAGCTGACCACGATCAGCGCCACGGCAAAGACCGCGGCAAAGGCGGCGATCACGCCAAGCTCGCAACTGTCGGCGATGAACTCTCCCACGACAGGGATTTCCTTGACCAGCGGCTCGACTTGCGGGGCAAAGATGAACCCCAGAATCGCCGCGACGATCCATCCGGCTATAGCCAGCGTTTCGCGCACCAGACCCCGGGAATAGGCCAGCAGCGCCGAAAGCACGATAATCACGGCCACGATGCCGTCGATGATGGTAAAGCCTTCCATGTCCCTCGCCTGTATGTGTGTTGTCAGCCCGCTCCGAACACGTCACCGACAAATTGCGTCAGATCGGAGGGGCGGGTCAGGGTAAGACCACCGCCCGACCCGATCTTGCCACCGGCGGGTGCGATGGCCCCTGAAAAACCAAGTTTTTGCGCCTCTTTCAACCTGTTTTCGGTTTGCGGCGCGGGGCGCAGCGCGCCAGAAAGGCTGATTTCCCCAAAAACAACCGTATCCGCGGGAAGTGCCGTATCTTCGCGCGCCGACAAAAGCGCCGCGGCCACGGCCAGATCGGCGGCGGGTTCGGTGATTTTCAGCCCTCCCGCGACATTGAGATAGACATCGAGCCCGGCAAACGGGATGCCGCAGCGCGCTTCAAGCACCGCCAGAATCATCGCCAGCCGTCCGCCATCCCAGCCCACGACCGTGCGGCGGGGTTGCGAATGCGGGGTCGGGGCCACGAGCGCCTGAAGCTCGACCAGCACCGGGCGCGTCCCCTCGATTCCGGCAAAAACGATAGAGCCGGGGCTGGGCTCGCCCCGTTCCGACAGAAAGAGAGCCGAGGGGTTGGTGACCTCTTCCAACCCGCGACCGGTCATCTCAAAGACGCCAATCTCGTCGGCGGGGCCGAAGCGGTTCTTGACGCTGCGCAGGATGCGAAACTGGTGTCCGCGCTCTCCTTCAAAGTAAAGCACGGTATCGACCATATGCTCAACCACGCGGGGGCCCGCGATCTGGCCATCCTTGGTGACATGGCCCACCAGGATCACGGATGTGCCGTGCCGTTTGGCAAAGGCGGTCAGCTCATGCGCACAGGCGCGGACCTGGGCGACCGACCCCGGCGCGCTTTCAACATTATCGGCCCACATGGTCTGGATCGAATCGACAATGGCAAGCTGCGGGCGTTCGGCCTCCAGCGTGGTGAGGATGTCGCGCAGATTGGTTTCGGCGGCCAGCTTGACGGGCGCGTCGGTAAGGCCCAGACGCCGGGCGCGCATGCGGACCTGGGCGGAGGCTTCCTCGCCCGAGATGTAGAGCGTCTTGAGACCTGCCCGGGCGAACTGCGCCGCGCCTTGCAGCAACAACGTGGATTTCCCGATACCGGGATCTCCGCCCACCAGCGTGGCCGAGGCCGCGACCAGACCGCCGCCCAGGACGCGGTCAAGCTCTCCCAGGCCCGAATGGGTGCGCGGTGGCGGCGCCTCGGACGTGGCAAGATCGGTAAGCTGTATCGTCTGACCGCGCTTGCCTCCCAACGTCTTGGACGGCGGGCCGGAGGAGAGGGGGCCCTGTTCTGCGATGGTGTTCCATTCGCCGCAATTCTCGCAGCGGCCCGACCATTTGGTGAAGGTGCTGGCACAGGCGGTGCAGGTAAAGGATTTGGTTTTAGCCATGCCTGCTTCTTGCCTCAGAGTGGGCGCGCCAACAAGGCCCAGACGTCAAGGCGCAGGACCGAAGTCATGTCAGGTGATCTCGCGCGTCACCCGCAAGGCGCGGGCCCGTTGCATGTCGATGCCCATCTTGAAGCGGCCGCGAGCTGCTACCGCACCGCCCGCCGGGCCAGAAGCGCGACGATGCGCCCGTCTTCGGCATAAAGGTCGGCCTCATCGTTCAGATCCGGCGGAGCGGGGCGTGGATGGTCCCCCGGATCGTCCCTGGCGATCCTCTCGGTGGCGGGCGCGGTTGGCTCCGGCTCGGCGATCAGCTCGGGCAGGATATCGGCCAGCTCAATGCGCAATTGTTCAAGCTGCGAGCGCGCGACACTTTCTTCCAGTTCGACCCGCCTATTCCAGCGGGTCAGCTCTTCGGCAACCGATTTGGCAAGGCGCACGCGGTCCTCGAACTCGGCGATATCCTCTTGCCGCTGGACCAGAAAATCGCGGGCGCGGGCGACGTTGTTTTGCGAATAGGTGCGAGCCAGCTCGCGGGAGATATGGCTCATCTGGGCCGCCAGCTCCATCACCTCGGGCTCAAGCGTGTCCAGATCGGGATGGGCGCGCAGAAAGGCGATGCGGTCACGGATCGAGTCGAACTCGGAGGACAGGGTGAACGCCCCCTCCCGGTCTTCCTGATGCGCAGCGGCATAGGCGCGCGCCACGTCGCGCATGGTCATGTGAAAGTTGCGGTGTGAGGTTTCCAGAGCCATCATGCGGGTGTGGCTGGGCAGGTAAAAGAGCAATGTCAGGGCCATAAAGGTCACCGCCAGTTGCACCGCGATCCCGGCCTCCTGGACCAAATAGGGACCAAAACGCAACTCAAGGCTGAGCCAGGGGGCAAGGCCCAACCCGCAAGCCAACACGTACCCCGCAAGCCCCAGTGCGGTCAGCGCGATGATAAAGACCGCCAGACGTTGCAACAAATAGACCACGACCGCCCAGGTCGCGCGCAGCGTATCATTCATTTTGTCCCCCAATGGTGCGAGATGATGCACCACCGCGAGAGTCTACGTTGGCCAACACCGCGTTTTCAAAGGAAAAAGCATACGGTTAGCGGAATGTGTCAGAAAGGTGGCAAATCATGGACATTATCTGGTTGTTGTTTCCAGATCTGCGTCAATCTCGCCGGCCCGCTCTGTCAGATGATGCAGAACCAGACCCGATAGAATGCACGCGGTGAACAGGTAAAGGCCCCAGGCGACCTCGATCCTGCCGACACCGATGCCTTTGGCGAGGGTGATGTAGAGCGCGATCAGGAAAATATCGGCCATGGCGAGCCTGCCCAGAACGTGCAGCGCAGGCATCAATCGCGGAGACAGCAGGTCCCATTGCACCAGCGCCAGACCGATTGTCTTGAGATAAGGAGCAAAGAGCGCAAAACCCGTCACGACAAGCGCCAGAAACACATCGGATTCCCAGAGAGATTGAAGCCCGGTGATCACCGAGATTTCTGACAACCCAAAGAGCGGCAGAAGGCCCGCGCGCATCAGCGGTGCGAACCACGCGACGGGGTAAAGAACCAGCAGGGAAAGGGTGAGGATGCGCAGGATCATAAGCACCCATTTTCTAACAGAAAATGTCCCAGAAAATACGTATTTTCTGGGCCCGGGGATTATCGGACGGCTTCAATGGGCCCCTCGGCGCGTCCGTGGATGAACTGATCGAGATACGGATCGCCCGAAACATCCATCTGTCCCACGGGTCCGGTCCATTGGATCACCCCGTCATGCAGCATTGCCACAGTATCCGCAATCGCCCGGACCGAGCTCATGTCATGAGTGATCGTCATCGCCGTCGCCCCCATCTCGGTCACAATCTCGCGGATCAGATCGTTGATCACGCCTGCCATGATCGGATCCAGCCCTGTGGTGGGTTCGTCAAAAAAGATGATCTGTGGTTCGGCGGCAATCGCGCGCGCCAATCCGACGCGTTTCTGCATGCCCCCCGAAAGCTCGGCCGGAAACCTGTCGGCCACATCCGGTTTCAGCCCCACCCGGCGCAGTTTCTCGATGGCGATCTCGCGCGCCTCGGCCTGCGGGCGCTTGAGCGACCCGCGCAGCAGACGAAACGCCACGTTCTGCCAGACCGGCAGGCTGTCAAAAAGCGCACCACCTTGAAAGAGCATCCCGAACCGGGCCAGAAACGCGTCGTGATCGCCCGCCCGAGAGTCCTTCCCATCCACCAGAATGCGCCCCTGATCCGGCGTGATCAGCCCCAGAACGCATTTCAGCGCCACTGATTTTCCAGTGCCGGACCCGCCGATGATCACCATCGAGGTGCCCTTGGTGATCTCAAGATCGACACCTCTGAGCACGCGATTGTCGCCAAAGGCCTTATGCACGCCTTCAAATCGGATCATACCGAGAAAAACACCCCTGTCAGAAGGAAGTTCGCCGCCAGGATCATGACGGCTGCCGCCTCAACCGATCCCTTGGTGGCACGTCCGACCCCTTGGGCGCCGCGGCCCGAGTTCATGCCATAGTAGCACCCCATCAACGCGGCAATCCCGCCAAAGACACAGCCTTTGATCAGGCTTGAGACGATGTCGCGGAACTCCAGAAAATCGACTGTGTTCTTGAGATAGGTCGCGGGGTTGAACCCAAGGTTTTGCGTCGCCACAGCATAGCCGCCGAAAATGCCGATGACATCGCCGATCCCCACCAGAATTGGAACCGTGATCAGTGCGGCCAGCACACGCGGGGCGGTGAGGTATTTCATCGGGTCGGTGGAGAGTGTCACCAGCGCGTCGATCTGCTCGGTGACTTTCATTGTCGCGATCTCGGCGGCGATGGATGAGGTGACGCGCGCCGCGATCATCAGCCCAACCAGAACCGGCCCAAGCTCGCGGACCATACCGATGGCGACGATCTGCGGCACCACCGCTTCGGCATTGAACCGCGCGCCGCCGGCATAGATCTGGAGCGCCAGAGCGCCGCCGGTGAAAAGCGCCGTCAGGCCCACCACCGGCAGCGACAGCCAGCCGATCTGCAACAGCGCCAGCGCAAATTCGCGCGGATAAAAGGGCGGGCGGACCATATGGCTGAATGTGGCAAAGGCAAAGATCGCCACCCGTCCCATCGCCGACAGAACATCCAACGTGG
Organism: Aestuariivita sp.; assembly: GCF_021404545.1. Taxonomy (GTDB): domain Bacteria; phylum Pseudomonadota; class Alphaproteobacteria; order Rhodobacterales; family Rhodobacteraceae; genus Aestuariivita. Next base: position 13,712 of record NZ_JAAWWD010000060.1, on the reverse strand, counting down.
CCCGACCCAGCGCGCCCAGCGGCGACAGAACGATCATCCCAGCACCTTCCGTTTATAGCGCGCACCCAGAGAGGTCAGGATCTCGTATCCGATGGTGCCCGCCGCCAAGGCGAGGTCGTCGACTGTCTGATGTGCATTCAACAGGCTGAGCGTCTCGGGTGCGGTGTCGAGATCGGTCACATCGACGGTGATCAGATCCATCGAGACGCGACCGACAACGGCGCAGGGTTTTTCGCCCGCATAGACCAGCGCGCGCGGCCCCATGGCGCGGATCAGCCCATCGGCATAACCGGCTGAAACTGTGGCGATCTGGCTGGGGCGTTGGGCGATCCAGCTATTGCCATATCCGACGCTTTCACCCGCTTCGACGGTCCGGATCTGAATAACTGGCGCATCCAGCCGCACGACCGGTTCGGCCTCGGCGAAGGGCAGGCCGCCATAAAGGCCGATGCCTGGCCGGGTCAGCTCAAAGTGATACTCTGGCCCCAAAAGGATGCCGCCGGTCGCGGCCAGAGAGCGGGGCGCCTCCATCTCGGCGGTCATATCGCGAAACAGCCTGAGCTGATGCGCATTCATCGGATGATCCGGTTCATCCGCGCAGGCCAGGTGGGACATGATCAGAAACGGGTTCTGCTCAATCGCGATCTCGCGCAGGGCGGACCATTCGCCGGGCTCCATACCCAGACGGTTCATCCCGGTGTCCAGCTGCAAGCCAAAGCTGTGACCCGGCAATGCCTCTACATGGCGCAGCATCTGATCGACCGAATTCAGCATCGGCGTCAGCCGATGGGCGCGCAGGATGTCGGTATCGCCCTCCATATGGCCCGAAAAAACGCAGATCTGCGGCTCGGGCCCCAGCGCCCCGCGTATGGCGGCGCCTTCTTCGGCCATGGCCACGAAAAACACCCGCGCGCCCGACCGGGCCAGCGTGCGCGCCACCGGACCCGCGCCCAACCCATAGCCATCGGCCTTGACCACCGCAGCCGTTTCGCACCGGGTCAATGCATCCAGCGCCCGCCAATTGGCGGCGATGGCCGAATGGTTGATGGAAAGTCGCGCCGTACCCATGGCCCGGTTCATGCGGTCGATGCACGGCAAGGTCAAGCGAAAGCGACCCAGGTCAGGGCAGGTCGAAATAGCGGCGGTTGCGTTCCCACAATTTTTCGCCGACCAGACAATCATAGGGCGGCAAACTGCGCATCTGGACCCGGAGCGGGCGGGCGGGCAGCCCTGCGATTTCCAAGACCAGCTTGCGTTTGACGGCGTCGGCGAATTGCGACCAATCCTCGACCGGGATCACAAAGGCGCCCGGACCGCCGATCACACAACGACGATAGTATTCGTCAAGATCCGGCAGGTCCCAGATGCGGCTCATCTGGTCGCGCGTCATCAGCGGCAGGCCGTTGATGACGATCCCTTGCTCCAGCACGTGGTCGCGGGCGCGAAGGACCGGGCGGCCCTGGTTGTTGGGCCCGTCACCCGAAATATCAATGACACGTCGCAAGCCGTTGAAATCATTGCTCTGGATGCTTTGGGCCGCATAGAGGAGCGCGCCTGAGATCGAGGTTCTGCTCATCCCGTCGCTGAGTTCCGACTGAATCCGGTCGGCAACGGTCTGGGCGTCTTGTGCCGTTTCGATCAGGGTCCAGGGCACGACCACGCGCTGGGCGTATTCCCCGGCCCATTCGACATAGGTGACTGCGATGCGCTGCAAGAGCCCTTGTTGAATGGCCGCGAACACCGCGCCGTCGGCCAGGGCGGTCGCATAGCCGCGCCGCTGGATATCGATCTCTGCCGGGGTCATGGAGCGGGAGAGATCGACCGCCAGAAACAGTTCGACATCGACCTCGACCGGCTCATCGGCCAGGGTCAGTGTGGGAAAAAAGAGCAGGAGCATGAGCCAGCGCATGTTCCGAACTCTCGCCCGGCAGGACCGGGCCTGTCCACTCACTTTGCGGTCAGACTGGGGGCGCTGCCCCCAGACCCCCGGGAATACTTATGGCCAGAAGAAGCCCGGGGCGGTCTCTCGGCCGACGGGATTTTGCGGCTCGCGGGTCAGTAATCGCCCGCTGCGCCGTCCTGTTGCCAGGGTTTGACCAGGTTGCCAAAACGGGTAAAGCGCCCTTCGAAGCTCAGCTCGACCGTGCCGATCGGGCCGTGGCGCTGTTTGCCGATCACCACTTCCGCCTTGCCGTGCAGACGTTCCATGCGCTCCTGCCAGGCGGCCATTTCCTCCAGGCGGTCATCGGAGGGTTTTTCACGCTCGGCGTAGTATTCCTCGCGGAAGACGAACATCACCACGTCGGCGTCCTGTTCGATGGAGCCTGATTCGCGCAGATCGCTGAGTTGCGGCCGTTTGTCCTCGCGGCTTTCGACCTGACGGCTGAGCTGCGACAACGCCACAACGGGGATATCCAGCTCTTTGGCGATGGCTTTGAGGCCCTGGGTTATTTCCGAAACCTCGTTGACGCGGCTGTCCTTGGCCGTGGCGGGGCGGACCAGTTGGAGGTAATCCACGATCAGCACATCGAGCCCATGGGTCCGCTTGAGGCGCCGGGCGCGCGCGGCCAGCTGGCTTATCGGCAGGGCGGGGGTGTCGTCGATATAGAGCGGGCAGGCCTCGAGCGCCTTGGCGGCCTCGACAAAGCGGCGAAACTCGGCTTCGGTCATGTCGCCGCGACGGATCTGTTCGGATGGCACTTCGGATGCTTCTGACAGAATCCGCGCGGCGAGCTGCTCGGCGCTCATCTCCAGTGAATAAAACCCCACGACGCCGCCATCCACAGCGCCTTCGGTGCCGTCCGGGGTCAGGCCGCGCTTGTAGGTCTTGGCGATGTTAAAGGCGATATTGGTGGCCAGCGAGGTCTTGCCCATGGATGGGCGCCCGGCCAGAATCAGCAGGTCCGAGCGGTGCAATCCGCCCAGCTTCTTGTCCATATCCGTCAGACCCGTGGAGATGCCCGCAAGGCCGCCTTCGCGCTGATAGGCGGCGTTTGCGACATTGACCGCGTCTGTTACGGCTTTGAGAAAGCTCTGAAAACCGCGTTCGGACTGGCCTTGCTCGCTGAGCTTGTAGAGCTTTTGCTCGGCCTCGACGATCTGCTCGCGGGGTTCGGAGGCGACATCGACCTTGGCGGCCTTGTCGGCGATCTCGCGGCCCAGGCCGATCAACTCGCGCCGGATCGCGAAATCATAGATCATCTGGGCATAGTCGCGCACTGCAAACGCGCTGATCGCGGCGCCTGCCAGACGGGCCAGATAGGCTGGCCCGCCCAGTTCTTTGAGCCCCTCGTCATCCTCAAGAAAGGCCTTGAGCGTGACCGGCGAGGCCAGCGCATTCTTGGCGATGCGGCTGGCGGCGATCTCGTAGATGCGGGCATGTACGGGATCGTAGAAATGCTGCGGACCGATGATCGCGGCGATACGGTCATAAACGTCGTTATTGGTGAGGATCGCGCCCAGCAGCTGCTGTTCGGCCTCGATCGAATGCGGCTGCGTCAGGGCATCGCCCTCGGCCTGCATGCGTACCGCATCAATGCTTGAAATCTCGTTCATGTCGTCCCCACGCCTACCGGGGCTGGCATAGCGCGTGCCCGGGATTTTGTGCAAATTGTATGTTTCTGTGGATAGGTTGTGGGTCGATCCCCAAACCCCATCATACAGATCACATCCGACGCTGTTCTACCAGATACAGTGTCAGCGGCGGGATCTTCTGTCAAATATGCGTGACGGGATCTGCCTGGTCTTGCCCCTGGTTCAGGCGTTTTTCCGCGCGTCCTGCCAGGCCCGGGGGGCGTTCAGAAAGGCTTCGACTTCCGTCAGGGTTGCAGCAGTGAAGCTGCCTGATTCTTTGGCTTCCGCGAGCACATCCCACCAGGTGCAGAGCGCATGAAGGGTCACGCCATGGTCGCCGAGGGTTTTTTCGGTTTCTGGGAAAATGCCATAAGAAAAGATCACCGCCGTATGGGCGCAGCGGGCGCCCGTGTCACGGATCGCGTCGACGAAGGACAGTTTCGAGCCGCCATCGGTTGTCAGATCCTCGACCAGCAACACGCGCTGGCCTTCGGTCATCACCCCTTCGATACGCGCATTGCGGCCGTATCCTTTGGGTTTTTTGCGCACATAGGTCATTGGCAGAGCCATGCGTTCGGACACCATCGCGGCGAAGGGGATACCGGCGGTCTCGCCGCCCGCGATATTGTCGAAGGCCTCAAAGCCCGCGTTGCGCATCACGGTGACGGTCAGAAAATCCATCAGCGTGGCGCGGATGCGCGGAAAGGAGATCAGCTTGCGGCAATCGATGTAGGTGGGCGAGGGCAGGCCGGAGGCCAGGATGAAGGGATCGTCGCCATTCAGATGCACCGCCTCGATTTCCAGAAGCATGCGCGCGGTGAGGCGGGCGATTTCATCGGCGGGCGGGTAGGAGGACGGGATCATCGCGGGTCTTTCGTGGCAAGCGGCGGAGTGCCGTATTTAAGAAGAGAAGAAGATCAGGTCACGCGCCAATGAAGCGGCATCATCGGGTCGAAGATCGTGACGGGGCCCTCGCCGGTGTCGAGTTTGGCGGGGTAGACGACCGGATCGCCTTTGGTGAGGGTGATGGTGTCTTCGTTTACGGGCAGATGATAGAAGCGGGGTCCGTGGAGCGAAACAAAGCCTTCGAACCGGTCGAGCGCGCCGTCCTGCTCGAAGACTTCGGCCAGGATCGACAGGGTGTTGGTGGCGGTGAAACATCCCGCGCAGCCGCAGGCCTGTTCCTTGAGCGGATCCACATGGGGCGCGCTGTCGGTGCCCAGGAAGAACGTAGGCTCACCGGAGGTTGCAGCGGCGCGCAGGGCGAGGCGGTGTTCCTCGCGTTTGGCCACGGGCAGGCAGTAGTAATGCGGCTTGATCCCGCCCACCAGGATATCGTTGCGGTTGATCACCAGGTGATGGGTGGTGATCGTCGCGCCCAGATCCTCCCCGCCCGAACGCGCATAGTCGACCGCGTCGCTGGTGGTGACATGTTCCATGACCACGCGCAGGCCGGGGGTGGCGCGGCGGATCGGGTCCAGCACGCGGTCGATGAACACGGCCTCGCGATCGAAGATGTCGATATCGGCATCGGTGACCTCGCCATGCACACAGAGCGGCAGGCCGATCTCGGCCATCCGTTCCAGCACCGGACGGACGCGCTCGAAATCGCGCACACCAGAGGCGGAGTTGGTGGTGGCGCCCGCCGGATAGAGCTTGACGGCTGTGATCAGCCCGCTGGCATGGGCGGCGGCCATGTCATCGGGATCGGTGTCTTCGGTCAGATACAGCGTCATCAACGGCTCGAAACGCATGTCATCTGGCAGCGCGGCGCGGATCCGGTCGCGATAGGCGGCTGCCTGGGCGCCGGTTACCACGGGAGGGACCAGGTTGGGCATGATGATCGCACGGGCGAAATGGCGGGCGGTTTCGGGCAGGACACCCTTGAGCATCGCACCATCGCGCAGATGCAGGTGCCAATCGTCGGGGCGGCGCAGGGTCAGTGTATCAGACATGATCCCCCGCTAGCACAGCCATGCGGGGTGGGAAAGATGCCGTGTGTGCGGCGTCAGTTCGCCTTTGCGCGTTCCAGTTGCACCAGCCTGCGCCCGAACTTCGGAGCATGCATGCGCGAAGTGACATTGCGGCACAGCGCCATGGACAGCGTCTCGCGCTCGTCCCGGTCCAGCCGCGCCAGGACATTGCGCAGATAGGGCGGATAATCCCGGCGTGCGCGATACATCCGGTAAAACGCCCTTTCGGAAAACTTGCCCTGGCCCGCCTGGACAATCATCCGATAAACGATGTGCATGTCGATGAGGCTGGTTTGCAGCGCTCCGCCCATCATCGGCAGACGCAGGCGGGTGACATTCGCGCGCTCGAACAGCGCGGAATGCATCGCATCGAGATCTTCGCGCGGGTCATAAAGGATATAGGCCTGTTCGGCCGCTTCGAGCATCTGGGGCGCGTAGCCATAGCGATCCGTAAACGATGTGCGCCGCATTTCGGGAAAGCGTTCGTCCCATTCGGTCATGCGCGGATCGAGCGTCGCCTGAGGCTGGATCGCGATCACCGTCGCACCGGGGGCCGCCACCGAATAGGCGGCTGCGGCGTAGCCGCAGGGACCCGCGCCGTAAAACACGATCTTTTCAAAACCCTCGAAAAAGCCATCATCGATCAGCCGGTCGAAAAAGCCATAGATCAGCGGGTCGCGAAACCAGGTATCCCCATCCGAGATCACCGCCAGATGGGACCATCCCAATGCGCCGATCATATCAAAGCCCAAAGGCTGTGCATCCTCCGACAAGGTGCGAATGCCGTCGACTGTCTCAAACGTGACCAAAAGGGTGTTCTTGTCTTCGATGAAGGTCGCGAAATGCTTGTCGCCCAATGGCTGGAACATGCCGCACTCTTCCGCGAGCTTGGCCAGTTCGGCCTTCCACGCCTGTTTGTCGAGGCCTGCCAGGGATTTTTCCAGGCTGCGGGGCGTGTCCTGCATCTTACTTGATCCTCAATGCGCCAGCCATCTGCGGGCTGTTCCGATAGCAATCTAAGCTATTTTCGCAATACGGCAAAATTGAGAAAAATTCGGGCCAGTTTGATGCGGCCCTGGGTTCTGTCGGCGGGTTCAGCCCTTGGCGGTGCGGCCGCGATTGGCATAACCGATCAGCGTGCGGGCCGTGGCCGCCGAGATCGGGCGCGAGGGCGGTGTCATCAAGAGCCGGGCAAAAAGCGCGCGGAATGGCTCCTCAAGCAAAAGCGCTTCGAATCGTTCCTTGCGCCAGTTGACCGCCTGTTCATGCAGCGCGTGCAGCGTTGCATCGGCCATCAGCCCTTCCAGATGCGGGCGGCTTTGATCCGCCAATGCATGAATGGTTGTATCGGTTTCGGTGTTGAAGTTCCGCTCAACCCAGTAATCGACATCCAGCATGTGATCGGAATGTACCGCGCGCCCGCGATCGGCCTTGACGACAAAGCTTTCCATCGCGCCGATGGCGTAATGATTGAGCTGTACCAACGCGTGATTGGAGCGCCCGTAATTGGAGAAGATGCGGCGTTTGCGAAACTGATCGCCTAACTCGCGCCCCTCACCATCGAACCAGCGGGCCTGGTCGATGCGGTCGGGATCGGGGTCGCGCGGGCGGTGGACACCCAGTTTGCGATAGGTCCCGTCATTGCGATAGAGCGTCTTGAACATGGCCGAGCGCCAGGGCCAGGGCATATCCAGCGGCGCGGCCCGGGTAAATGTCTCTGTCACCGGTCTGTCGGCAAAACGCACCTGGTCGCCATTGCCAAAAAGCCGCCAGGTCAGCGGGATCGCCGTGGCCTCGGGCAGTGCCTGAAACAGTGCGTCCAGCGTGCGGTCGCCGACATGGATATTGACGAACTCATCCACATCGAGGGGCAGGATCCAGTCCGCCCGCTTTACCACGTCCAGCTTTTCGGCGGTCTTGAGCGCGGTGAACTGAATGCCGCGTTTGTCATAGGGCCCGTCATTGCGGATATGCGTCAGCCAACCCAATTCGGCCAGACGATCCAGCATGGTATCGGTGCCGTCCTGGCAATCATTGCTAAAGACCAGGAAATCGGTGAACCCCGTCGCGCGGTGATGCGAAAGCCACTCCAGCACGAAGGCGCCTTCATTGCGGACGGTCAGAACGGCCAGCCTGCTCATGTCACGTGCCAGGCCCGGCGGAAACAGACCACTTTGTTGGTGGAAAAGCGCGGGTAATAGGCCATCCCCGCATCCATGAAGGCCCGAAAGACGCGGTTGATCCCGTCGGGCCCGATCCATTGCGGATGCAGTTCCAGAATGGCCGCGCGCAGACCGTCCAAGGGCAGGGCGGGCATCAGATGGGCCTCGGCCCCTTCGATGTCGCAGATCAGCACGGTGGGTTTGATGCGCTTGAACTCATGTCGGGCGTTGCGCATCTCGACCCTTGTGACCTCCAGCGCTGGTTTGTTGGGCACCGCGCTCATGGAAGAGGCCAGCGGGTTCTTGCGGATATAGAAATCGACCACACCCTTGCGCGCTCCCAGAATGGCGTTGTTGACTTCGACATGGGGGCAGTCATTGGCCTCGTGCACGGCGCGGATGTAAGGGATCAGCCGGGGATTGGCCTCGAATGTGTGGACGGCGCGCGCCTTGCCTTTGGTCGCCGCCAGGGTCGAGATAAAGCCGATGCCGCCGCCCAGTTCCAGAACGGTGTCCTCGGGCTTGATGTTTTTGCTGACGATTTCTGCCTCCTTGGCTTCGTAATCGCCATTGCGCAGCCCGTGCCGGATTGCACCGCCAATGATGTCATGGACCTTGGGAAACCTCATGCCGCGGCAATGCAGATACTCCATATCCGTCAGATCGATCCAGGCCGTGCCATCCACCGCTCAGCTCTCCATATCCAGCGCCAGAGCATAGGCGACACGCTCGGTCTCGTTCAGCTCGACCCTCAGGGCCTGGGTATAGAGATCCCGAAATTCCGGGATGGCGCGCAATTCGGCGGCCTTGGCCTGATGCCAGGCAAAGCCCTGTCGATGCAGCGTCCGCAACCGTGCATCCTGCATCAGGCGGTCATATTCGGCCCGCACCCGTGGGACGTTCCGCTTGATCGTGATGTCGCGGACATCCGACCAATCCATGCGGATCCAGTAGTTCAGTCCGATCGATCGGTCCACATGCAGCGCACGGCCCCGTTGCCGTTTGATCAGGAAACTCTCAGCCGAGCGCAGCGCGTAATGATTGAGCTGCAAAAGGTCATAGCCAATGGATTTCTTGGAGTTGCGCCAGCCGTTCTTGATCGCCTCGCGGGTCATGTCCTGACCCGAGCCGTTGACCCATTTAACCCGACCCGCCTGCGCCTCGACCAGCTTGTTTGGCCGGTGGCACGACAGCTTTGCATAGGCGCCGATGTTCTTGAACATCGTTTTGAACCCCCAGACCGTATGCGGCTTGGGGCAGAATTTCGGTGCGCAGGCCTCGAACTGGTCGATCACCAGATCGTCGCGCAGCCGGGTGACGCCGTTATGTCCAAACAGACGCCAGGTCATCGCGACATTGGTGGCATCCGGGACCTTCGCAAAGAAATCCTCCAGCGTGCCGTTACCGGTGCGTATATTGATAAACTCGTCCACGTCGATGTGGATCAGCCAGTCGGCGTTTTGGATCACCGGTTCGGCCAGCGCCTGGTTGAGCGCGTATTGCTGGGGGGAGTTGCCTTTCCACACATCGTTGTTGCGATGCTGGATCACCCCCAGCTGATCGAGACGTTCAAGCAGCTCTTCGGTCCCGTCCGAGCAGTCGTTGGTATAGATCAGGAAATTGTCCACGCCGACCGCGCGGTGATAGGCGATCCATTCCAGGATATAGGGCGCCTCGTTCTTCATGCAGCCGACAATCACATTGCCGCTGGATCCCGTGGCCAGCGGCCGACGCGGGGCAGGCGTAAAAGCGGCGGCAAGGTCCTCTTCATTGACGGCCCCCATGCGGTTGTGCGGCCGGTAGGGAGAGGTGACCAGGGTGCGGAACTTCTGGACTGCCAGTGGCGGCATGATCGCTTTGGCTTTGTCCGATAGATCGTTGTCTTTGCGCCCGTTTTCGGCATCGCCCTTGGGTTGCCCGACCTGATCCAACGCGGCGCCGCGCGTGCCACGCTCCTGCTTTGTTGCCTTGTTGATCCGCCACATGAAACCCAACAGATATTGAGAGGCCCGAAAGCCATACATCGGATCCGCCTCGACCCAGGGCCCTGTCGCGGGCGGGGCCGTGAGCGCGCGCGGCGGCAGGCTCTGCTCGGCGATCAGATCGGCAAGATCGCCTTTGAACCGTTCCGACACGGCGCCAAGTGTTGCGGGATCCTCGGGGTCTCCCGGCACGAACAGATCTTGGAGGAAACTGCGCCACAAGGGCCGCGGCAGGATGCGTTTGCGGCTCTCAAGCAGTTTCAGCAAAAGCGCGTTCATCTGCCGCGCGCGGGCCAGCCATGCGGCCGAGGGCAAGGTGGCGGCGGCCTCCGGTTGCGCTTTGCCGATCTGCGCCTCAATGCCAAAGCTGTGCCGGATTTCTTCGGTCACGTCCGCATCCGCGAACCGCTCCGGGTCATAGGCGCGGAATGCCAGGCTCCCGGCCCCGAACACCCCCTCCCAAAATCCCCGAAGGCGCTGATAATCCAGCCAAAAGGGAGGGGCTTGCGTTTCGATGAACACCCCAGCTTGGGGATCGATCGCGTTACAAAAGGCCAAGGCGCCCTCCCACCAGTCGGCGGCATCCGTCAGGGCCAACTCAGCGCTGAGCGAGCGGGCGCGCCCCTCCATCACCTGCGCCGCATAGACCCGCGACAACAGGCGTGCAGGCTCGTCAATATGCGCAACCAACCGGATATCGTCCGACAATGGGGTCAGCAGGGCCCGCAGCCGCTCCAATTCGGACCTCCGATGAAGCGATGCGCCCAGTTGGTGCGCCGACAGAAGCAACAGATCAGGGCGCGCGCGCGCCACCTCACGCGCCAGATCATCCGCCAGTGTTTCGCGCAGATCGGTCTGAGCGTCGGGCGCGATCACTCCGCGATTGAACCGCAAGGGGTCTATGTGATCGGGGTCGGTGACGGCCATGTAAAGCCGGGTGTGATTCGTGGCACCTGCCACGCGCGGAAAAAGAACGCCTTTTCTTTCAAGAGCTTCGCGCTTGTCAGCCAGTACCTTTTGCAGCCGGTCCGCCCCGACCTCGGCAGGGCCGATATGGATCACGATGCGCATTACAGCCTCTCCCCCTCTTTGGTGAGGGGATTGGTGTTGATGCGTCCCCACCAGGGCAGTCCGGTGCCCAGAAAATCCGTCAACCGGGCGCGTGCATCGGGAGCCGAGACGTCGAGCTCCAGAAACCGGTCGCTGCCCTCGAAGAGCGCGCGCAAATGGGCATAATGCCCCTCGATCCACTGGGTCTGGGCCTTGGTTGTGTCGCCGAACCCGGCGGGCAGGCCTGGAATTTCGGCCTGCTGCAACCGCTCCCCCAGGTTGGACCAGGCCAGCATGGATTGCGACATCTCGAATGGATCGCGCCGCGTGGCCACGAACCGCAGTTCTGGATGAAGACGCCGGAGCGCGTCGATGATCGCAAAATCCGTCTGCGGCCAAAGCGAGCGGCCCGCGCGCAGCACGCGCCTCTCCGAGACGGTGTCGAGCCCGTCCAGAAAGGCCGCTGGATCTCCCAGATCGAAGAGGCCGTGATACATCAATTCCCCGACATAAAACTCTGTTTTTTCTATGCAACCCACACATGGAGTAATCCTGTGATCGGCACAGGGCAGGGATCCCCGTCGCAGGGCGCGTGCCAGCGTGGTGGTGCCCGATTTGGGCAGGCCCAGGTTGACCACCTTCAGGCTCATGGAGCCAGACCCAGCAACTGCAACAACGCTTCCTCCTGCGGCGGCAGTTTCGGGGCGGCGATCAATTGGTCGCGCATCTTGCGATAGGCGGGCGCGCGCAGTAGCGCGTCGCGGCGCGCCCGGTGCAGTGCGACGGCCTCGTCATGCAGCGCACCGACCCCCGGCAGCGCCTTGAGCGCTTCGATCTCGCGTTTGAGATCCGGCAGATAGCGCTGGATCGACAGATCCTCCCAGGCCGGATCGTTTCGCTCGCGCCAATAGGTGTCGTCAAAGACCCGGTTTTCACGGTTCACATCGCCCCGATCGGTCTTAATCAGATAACTGTCGACAGAGCGCAGCGCATAGTGGTTGAGCGTCGCGAAGTCCCGCGCGCCACGTGCTGGAAACCGGCGGATGCGGCGCGGGTTGGCGGCCACCAGGAACCGGTGCGGCACATCGCGGCCCGACCCGTCGGTCCAGCGCGGCCGCTTGCGCGGAGCCAGGTTCTTGCGGAAAAACGGACGGTGCGCGCCGTAATACTGAAGTGGAAAGTCGTTCCGGATCAGGGATTTGACCTCAATCGCCGTCTCGCCACACCACAGATCGGGATTGTGGCAATGCCTGAATTGCGCGATCACGGGCGCGTCCTCGAACGCGACGACACCGTCATTGGCAAAGAATTGAAAGGTGACCGAGATCGCCTGCGGATCGCCGCATGCCTCGATCAGCGCCGCAATGGTATGATCGCCCACATGGATGTTGAGAAACTCATCGACATCCGCGATCCAGACCCAATCGGCCTCCAGGACCACGGATTGGTTTGCCGCGTCCTTCAGCGCCTCCATCTGGTAGTTGCGCCCCTGGGCGGGATTGGGCAGGTGGGTCAGCCAGCCGGTCCGCGCCAGCGCATCCAGCAACCGATCGGTCGCGTCGCTGCAATCGTTTGAGTAGACGAGAAAATCCGTGACGCCCAAAAGGCGGTTGAACGCGATCCATTCCAACAGGAACGGGCCTTCGTTCTTTACACATGTGACGGTCGTTATGCGCACCTGAACGCCTTGCCCGTGCCGGAATATCCGGTCATCTGATCGCCTGCTCTGATCGCGCCATTTATCGACGGATACCGTTATTTTCTTAAGGGATTGATGACATTTCTGGTCTGTGGCGTCAATCCGGCGCAGGGCGCGGCCCGATCGCGCCAGATGACAGGCCGCTTGACCTTGGCGGGTGCGCGTGGCCTCTTGGCCGGGCAGGGAGGATCCGAATGACCCAAGCCACATCCATCGAGGCCGTGCAGACGATGCTCGGCAACCAAGGCTATGTCTGCGGGCGGGCGCTGGCCACGGTGGTGTTTCTGTCCCTGCGGCTGGGGCGGCCTTTGTTTCTCGAGGGCGAAGCCGGGGTCGGCAAGACCGAGATCGCCAAGGCGTTGTCGGCGTCGCTGGGCCGCCGCCTGATCCGGCTGCAATGCTACGAAGGGCTCGATGCTTCCAGCGCGGTTTACGAGTGGAACTTTCCGGCCCAAATGGTCGCCATCCGCACCGCGGAGGCGGCCGGAGGCGCGGATCGTGATGCGCTGAAAACCGAGCTGTTCGGCCCCGAATACCTGATCGAACGCCCGCTCTTGCAGGCGATGCGCCCGGATGAAAACGGCGCGCCCGTGCTTTTGATCGATGAGCTGGACCGCACGGATGAGCCGTTCGAGGCCTTCTTGCTCGAAGCGCTCAGCGATTTTCAGGTCACCATCCCCGAGCTGGGCACCATCGCCGCGCCCGAGCCGCCGATTGTGATCGTGACGTCCAACCGCACGCGCGAAGTGCATGACGCGCTCAAGCGACGCTGCCTCTATCATTGGGTGGACTATCCAGATTTCGACCGCGAAATCGCCATCCTTGAGGCCCGCGCGCCCGAGGCGTCCGCTGCGCTCAGTCGCGAGGTCGTGGCCTTCGTGCAAAAACTCAGAACCGAGGATCTTTTCAAAAAACCCGGCGTGGCCGAGACCATAGACTGGGCCAAATGCCTGCTTGCGCTGGATGTGATCAATCTCAGCCCCGAGGTGATCTCGGATACATTGGGCGCGATCCTGAAGTACCAGGACGATATCGCGAAACTGCAAGGCTCCGAGGCCAAACGCCTTCTGGATGAGGCCAAAGCGTCCCTCGACGCGGTCTGAGCCCGGTGATGACCAGCCTCTTCTTCTCTTTTCAAATACCGGCGGGGGGGGGGGGGGTGGGCCCCACCCCGGCGGGGGGGCGAGAACCCCACCCCCTCCCCCCACCCCCCCCGCCCCGCCGCACACCCCACCACCAGCACCCTCTCCCGCCCACGGGGCGCAAGGCGGGG
>NZ_JAAWWD010000030.1 GCF_021404545.1 Aestuariivita sp. | reverse complement strand
CCCCCCCGGCAAAAGCGTCTGGTTGCGCAAGGCCAGCGCGCGCGCATAGGCGATCTGCTTGGGCGTCGCGGGCAGGGCGTAAGTGGTGCTTTCCATCGGGGATCTCCCTTCTTAGCGTGGCCCTTAAAATAGAACATAACAGGAACAAAATCAAGCCACCTGCGGAAATCATGGGGTTTGAGAGGAAGAGGAGGGCTGGGGAGGGTCAGGCCTGAGGATGCCCGAAAGAGGGTGTCCGGGCCTGATTCTGTTCCTCATTGGGGTCTGATGCCGGAAAGTGCAGGATCCTGCGTTCTCATGAGCTTCGCATTTAACAATCTCCGGCATCAGATCCCTAAAGAGTGAAAGTGTCCTTCGGGTTTTGTGACTGACGGATGAGGGCCTTTGGGGTCCCTCAGATGGGTCCGGGCCGGGTTCCGGTCTGCCGTTCCTGATGAAGGGCATTCCCATGCAAACAGGTGTCTTGCGCGTGTTGCGCGCGACCGCTGCCTCGTGGTGGCGACACAAGGAACTACGCCGAACCGGCCAGACGGGGCAGGCACAACGGCGCGAGCGCGAGACGGTCCTGCGTGATCTCGGCTATCTGAAGCAGGCGGCGTTATTGCCAAACGCGCACGTGATCTGCGGAGAGGGCGGGACATTCATCCATCTTGGTTGGACCACCGTGTCGACCTTCGCGCCGATCGAGCGCTTTCCCTTGGCCACTCTTGCGGTCGCACGAGGGACCCCGTTCATCGATATCCGACCCGTCACCGATGTCATCGCCTTCGCGAACCTGCCGCGGGTGGCGCGGGACGAATCGATCGACCCTGAACCTTGCGGCTCTGGCAGGTCCGTCTCGCTGACCGCCTACATCGACATGGTCGAAGCCCTCGGTGGCAGGATCGCCAACGATCCACGCCCCCGTCAGTCAACCTGATCACCACTCCCTCTCATCAACACTCGAAAGGAGGCCAGCCATGGCCCGATCCCGCACGCCCAAATTCGATGCCTCCGAGGTCATCACAAACGAAATCATCCGCATCATCGAGCGCGGCGTCCTGCCGTGGCGCAAGCCATGGACCGCAGGTGGCAGCTGTCGCCCCCTGCGCGTGGGCGGAGAACCCTACCAGGGAGTGAACAACTTCCTGCTGACGATGCGGACCGTGATGGCGGGCCACAGCTCACCTTTCTGGATGACGTTGCCGCAAGCCAATGCCTTGGACGCGAAGGTGCGCAAAGGCGAGAAGTCCTCTGTCGTTGTCTACTACGGCCAAAGCCGGAAAGACGCCGATGGCGAGGACGACCGTAGCAGCGGGGATGATCACTCCGAGGAAGCCCGTATATTCCGCTTCCAGAAATCCTACCGTGTGTTCAATGCCTGCCAGATCGAGGGCTTGCCCGACAGCTTCTACCCTGACCCGGAGCCCGTGCCCGAGCATCCGCCGTCCAAGCCCATCCCGCACATGCAGGCGTTTTTCGACGCCATCGATATCACAACCGTCTTCACGGGCACGGAGGCGTACTATTTGCCGCCCGTGGACAAGGTCTACATGCCGTCCATCACGCGGTTCCAGGACCCGCGCAATTTCTACGGGGTCTGGGCCCATGAGCTCGCCCATGCCACGAAAGCCCCCCATCGATTGAACCGTGATTTCGGGTTCTCGAAGTTTGGCAACACGTCCTATGCGCGCGAGGAGATCGTCGCGGAATTGACCTCGGTGTTCCTGGGTCAGACGCTCGGCTTCACGGCGCATACGCTCGAGATGAATGCCGCCTATCTCCACAACTGGTTGCGCGTTCTTCGGTCGGACAAGGGTGCGATCTTCAAGCACGCCGCGGACGCACAGCGCGCTTGCGACTACTTGATCGCCAGATCGGAGACGGGCAGGGCGGGGCGCAGCGCCGAGGCCGCCTGACTATCCCATTGCCGCGAAGCGGAGAACGGCAGGTCAGAGCCAAGGCGACATCAGTGCATCACGTATTTGGGTATATGCCGTGCTTTTCTTCAATCGCATCCAGCAGCCATGCCAAATCCTCCGAGCCAACGCATACCCGAACAATTTGCTGCCACGTGACGCGCCTTATCAGACCGGGTACACGACACGCTGATGCTGCCTTCCTGAGCTGGGCGTCGGCTGCGCCGTTAAGCCTGTAGGCAGGATTTCGATCGTCGTAAACAAAGACGGCGTGGCCTTTTGATGGGTTCACGCAACCTTCGCTATCTACGACAGCAGCAAGCGCATTTCTAACAATCTGATAGGTGGGCAGCAACGGACAGGGGGACCAGTCCTGCGCGGCGTCCCAGTCAAATAACTCAGGGATGAAATCCCAATAGGAGATTCCAACTTCGGACAGAGCGCAGCGCGCATTCCTTCCTTGCTGTTGTGTGTAAGTACCGTTGCAAATTGGCGTTTCAGACTTCGCTGATCGGACGCGTGAACAGGTGCCGAATTCGGTCTCGCAGAACTTGCATTCGACGGCGACCTGGTAACCATCAGTTTCCAAGTATACATCCAACTGCGTCGGCCTAGGTTCGTTCAGGGTGTAGACGTCGACTTCCATAACTAGGCTTGTCCCCGGCATTGTCTTGCCAAAGGCGCGTCGCCCGCATTCTGCCGGAACTTGCGATAGCAAGTCTAACCGACCTGCGGCCTTGAAAGCACCGAAGACACTTTGGGCCAGCGCCTGCGAACTGCGAAATGAGCGAAAATGCTTGTGACGATCTGTTACCGCGATCTGTGCCTCAATCTCTAAGGTCATTTTGCTATCGGGTGGCAACATAAGGTTTGCCGATGGTCTATCGATTGAAACCACCGGGGGCCTTCCTGGCTTCTTGTTCCCGTCGAGGGCTATTTGAGGAAGCATCTTGGCGTAGCCCCACCAAGTGCTTTGGAGTAGCGCTTCGTGTTCTGTGGGGGCTTTGTTCTCTCCGTTATGCACCTTCATGGTGCTCTTGGGCACTGGGTGCTGGTAGTCAATTTTGGGGAAAGCGAGAAGCCGTGGCGCTTTGGTACGCTGTCCATATATAAGCTGTGTGTTGGTCACGGATGCAAAGCCGATGCTTATGCCAATGGCTTGTGATAGCTCTCCCGCCTTTTCCTCCAATACCGTTTTGGCGTCTGTGCCAGCGTGGAGCCATCTTGACCACCAGTCCGCCTCTCCTAGTACAACGATGTCTGGTCTTTCCTGAACCATCTCGCGGCCGAAGGTAGTGCGGACCTCGTCTGCCATGCGCTCAAGATTGGCCTCCACAATTGCGGCATATCGCAATCCTTCGAGCAGGGCGACTGGTGGAGGATCACTTGCGCCTCCCGAGTGCCCGATCACCTTGAGTTCAACCACCACCGCTCGCCCGTGTTCTGTCAGGCCAAATATGTCGATCTTGCCGATTTCGCGATCAGCACGGGTGCCTTTCAGCGGTACTTGATAGTCAAGCATTTCGAAGCGGGTGCCGTCAGGCAGGCGCCAGCTTTGTTGCGCGTTTACCAATGCAATCGCAAAGTGCTCTTCTCGGCGGTTCGTGTGGCCTTTTGTGGTCGGATAGCCAGTTCTACCCCCAAGATAAGGTCGGTCATGTGGACGCTTTGGCGCCTGTTCCCTTAAACTTTGATAGGCTTGGGAATACGAGGCAACGTCCATTCGGGCAATATCTTGCGACAATGAGGATTTGGGCCAGCGCCGGACGAACAAGTGATCAATGGTCATACGACTTTCGTAAATGGTCTCAGCACAAATGTCAGATGTAAACTGGGATCTCTTAAGAAAGTCTATTTCGTCCCGCAGAGCGGACTTCGCAACTGCTTAGGCCGGGCAGGTCTCTTAGGGGTCTTCCGCCAGGCGGAAAAGAAAAAGTGGGCTTTGGGAAGGGTGTTTCAACTTCTCAAAGGAGATCCCCATGTCCATGAATGTTCAACCCCAGCCAGACCGTCCGGATCCGAGTGTGATTGCGGCGCAGAACGACGCGTTTCGCAAGCTCGCGTGCCTTGGAGTGCCGCCCGCGCAGCCCATCCAGGGCCGGATGCATGTCACCCGCTCGCTTATGGAGGCCGGCGATGGCTTCATGGCCGAGGCGGTGAAGGCGACCGGTGAGTTTGCCACATTCGAGCCTGAGAATGATCCCGAGGGATGGCACGATTTCGGGGCGGTCGAGATCCGGGGCGAGACCGTGTTCTGGAAAATCGATCTCTATGAGGCAGATTCGGATTTCCGCTACGGGGCTGAGACCCCGGACAATCCCGCCACCACCATGCGCGTGCTGACCATCATGCTGGCGCGCGACTGGTAGGGCAGGGGACTCCTCACCCTGACATCTGAGACGATGAAGGCCCGCTGCCCCTCAAAAAGGCAAAGCGGGCCTTTTGTCGTGGTGATCCCTGAAGCCGGGGATTGGTTACGCGCGCGCGCGGGCCACACCTCACCCACCTGGAAGGATATCCCATGACCACAAGCTTTGCCCCTCTCACCGTCGCCATCGGCGATCTGGTCCCGCATCCCGCCAATGTGCGCAGCAACTCTCCGGAAACCTATGATCCCGAGAACATCGCGCATCTGAAGGCCAGCATCGCCGTTCTGGGCCTCTTGCAGCCGATTCTGGTCCAGAAGTTCGACGGCAAATACGCCGTGCTGGCCGGTGGCCGGCGGCATGCCGCGCTGAAGGAGCTGGTCGCTGACAAGGCCATCAAGGGCTTCACGGCGAAAACCAAGGTCGACTGCCGCCTTGTCTCTGACGACTGCGACGTCACTACGGCGCTGTCGCTCGCCGAGAACATCACTCAGGCGCCGATGAACGCAATCGACGAGTTCGAGGCTTTCGCCCGGATGATGGAGGTCGACGGCCAGACGCCCGAGACGATCGCGAAAACCTTCGGCACCACGGTGGCCGCCGTGAAAGGCCGGTTGCGCTATGGCCTGATCCACCCCGACATCCGCGCCGCGGCCCGGGCCAAGGTGATCACGCTCGACACGATGAAGGCCTTCGCCGAGCATCCGAGCCAGGAGGCGCAGCGCGAGGTCTTCGAGGCGCTCACGAAAGACGGCGGCTATCTGCAGGCCTATATCGTCCGTCAGGCACTCAAATCCCGCGGTGTGCAGGTCAGTGACAATATCGGGGCTTTCGTGCGCGCGGACTACGAGGCGCGCGGCGGCGCCGTCGCAGCCGATCTGCTGGAAGAGCATTCCGTGCTCGAGGATGCGGCGCTGGTCGAGACCATCCTGCTCGAGAAGCTCGGTGCCGCCGCCGAAGAGGCTCGCATAAAGCTGGGCTTTGCCTGGGCCGATGCGATGGTGCGCTATGATTACGCGACCATGGCCGACTACGGCCGCGTTTATCCCGGCCCGATCGAACCCGATGAGACCGCCCAAAAGCGCGTGGATGAAATCACCACCGAGCTTGAGAAATTGCAGCTCGAGATGGAGGATGAGGGGCTCGAAGACGGTGCCTACAACGCCCTTTACGACCGCGTTGACGCCTTGGAAGAGGAAGCCCGCGATCTGCAGGAGGCCTACAGCGCCGAGGACCTGGCGCGGTCCGGGGTAATCGCCTCGTGGTCGAATGGTCAGGTGACGCTCCATGTTGGTCTCGTCCGCCCGGAAGACACCGTCAAAGAGGAGGGCGCGCGCGGCTCCTCGGCAAGCCCGACCGGGGAGGAGACCCCGGACGCCGGCGAAATCACCTACCCAGCCTCACTGGCTGAGGACCTCAAGACCGAGCGAGCCATGGCGCTTGGGGCCGCGATGGCGCTGCATCCGGAAGCCACGCTCGATCTGACGCTCTTCAAGCTGGTCAGTGACGTTCTGGCCAGCGGCATGAGTGTCACGCAGGCGATCAAGATCGAGGCCCGCAAGGAATACCGCAGCCATGCCAAGATGGACGAGATCGACGAGACCTCGCTCGAGCAGGTGGCGGCGGCGCATGATGCGCTTGACCTCTCCTGGCTCGATGACGCCCGCGCGCCCGCCGATCAGTTCGCGGCGTTTCGCGCGCTGGAGGCCGGCGAGAAGGCCAAGCTCGTGGCCTATGCCACGGCCAGCACCACGCAGTCCTGCTTCGCGCGGGACCGCCAGCGCGACAGCCTGATGCATGCGTTCGAGATCGAGATCATGCCCGACATTCGCGCCCACTGGAAGCCGAATGCGGCCCTCTTCAACCGCTTCAAGAAGGCCTGGATCCTGAAGATCCTCGGCGAGGATCTGGGTCTGGCCCAGGAGGCTGTGACGCTGGCCTCGTCGAGCAAGAAAGAGATCGTCGCCTTCTGCGACAAGCTCTTCGCTGAACCCTTCGCCACGCTCACGGACGCGCAGCGCGCTGCCGTGGCCGCCTGGTGCCCGCCGATGATGCAGACCGCGGGTATCGCCTGTGATGAGGCGGAGCCCACTGCGGAAACCCCGGAACCTGACGGCGAGGTCGCGCAAGCGGCCTGAGTCCTCACGCGACCCGCGCGAGGCATTCCCTGCGCGGGTCGACCCTTCCAAACCGAACAGAAAGACATCCCCATGGCTATTCTCAAGTTCTCTGCCTCCGCAGTTGCGGCGCAGATCGCCCATGCGCGCGCCTGCAAAACCTTCCTGCCCAACTGGAACGGGCCCGTGGACAGGCCCGCCCTGATCCTGATCGTCGGCAATGGTGTGCATCTGCGCTCGAACGGCATCGATGGCACGACCACCCGTATCGTCACCACCGAGCGGGCTGATCCCTCCTTCGCCTTCGCCGACGGCATGAACCCGTTTCGGGACAGCGACTGGATGGCGCAACGCCGCATGGCCTTTCGCGATCTTACCGGCCAATTTTACACCGACATCCTCGATGACGTGCAGGTGCTCATCGACCGGGGGCGGGGGGCCATCCGGCTCGCCACCGATGGCCACAGCATCTGCGTCCTCAAACGCCGGGCCTCGGATTATCTCATCGGCGGGACCTACGAAGTGCCCTCGGGCCTCGGCGGCACCTTCCGGGTCATCCTCAAGGATGCCTGCGACACCTTCGCGATCGTGCAGAACTGCGGCAATTGCGAGGATTTCGACGCCATGCTGCCCTACCGCGTGCCGCTCGATGCGCTGATGGAACTCGATGATCGGAGGGCGGCCTGATGGGATGGCTCTTCTACACCGACCGCCGCGTCAAAACCTACGCGGATGAGAAAGCGGAAATCGCCCGGCTCTGCACCTCTCATGGCGACACGCGCAAAACCGAACTGGTCAAAGCCTGCAAGGTCGGCTCAACCTGGTATGCGGCGGCAAAGGTCACCAATCTCGACGGCACCCCTGTCGAAGACGCGACCTATATGACCGATGCGGATGGCTCCATCACTTTCGGGGCTGTCTTCCTCACCCGATACGAAGACGGCTGCTGGGGCTACAAGGACATGGAGGAAAGTGCTGGCCCCGTCGAGTCGCGCGCTCCGCTCAGCCTTCTGGCGCTGCTCTCGGAATTGAAGGACCCAGAGAGCTATGCCCATGCCTGGCGCCAGCGCTGCCGGGACTGGGCTGCGATTCCGGACTACGAGGAAGGCGACAAGATTAGGCTCGCCGCGCCCGTGACGCTCACCGATGGCAGCACCTGCCAGATCGTAACCGCGACCCACTACAGGCGGGGTCGGCAAAAACGCCGCTGCTACCGCATCGAGGAAACCGGTGGGCTCGTACGCCTGTCGAAGGCCTCGCTTGCGGGCTCGGAGCTGCTCAGTTCCGCAAAAGGTGCTGCCAGCCCGGTGCTGGCGGAGTATCTCGCGGGGCGAGAATAGGTGCTGCGCCGGACGGTTCATCGGCCTGCCCGGCGACAGCAGATCCTGCGGCTTATCTTGACATGGCAATGCAAATGCATTACCTATCGCAAGCAGCAAAGACCCCCATTCTTTCAGGAGACTGCCATGACAGCCCTCGCACAAGATGTCTCGAAGCTCACGGATCGGTATCAGACGACCGTGCCGGCGGGTGGGCGCAAATCAACATCGGCAGGGCGACCAGACTCGTCTACACCACTTACCCGGGCCGGGCCTGGGCAAGACAAGGCCAACCGACACCACCACGACCCACACACAAGAGCCTACACAA
>NZ_JAAWWD010000055.1 GCF_021404545.1 Aestuariivita sp. | reverse complement strand
TCGTCTGATACCGATCCGTGAGTTTCGAGACATCTTGTGCGAGGGCTGTCATGGCAGTCTCCTGAAGAAAAGGGTCTTTGCTGCCCGCGATAGGTAATGCATTTGCATTGCCTTGTCAAGACAAGCCGCAGGATCTGCTGTCGCCGGGCAGGTCGATGAACCGTCCGGCGCAGGACCTAATTTCGCCCCGCCAGGAACTCCGCCAGCACCGGGCTAGCCGCACCTTTCGCGGAGCTGAGCAGCTCCGAACCCGCAAGCGAGGCCTTCGACAGGCGTACGAGCCCACCAGTTTCCTCGATGCGGTAGCAGCGGCGCTTTTGCCGCCCGCGCCTGTAGTGGGTCGCGGTGACAATCTGGCAGGTACTGCCATCGGTGAGCGTCACAGGTGCTGCGAGCCTGATCTTGTCGCCTTCCTCGTAGTCCGGGATCGCAGCCCAGTCCTGGCAGCGCTGGCGCCAGGCATGGGCATAGCTGTCCGGGTCTTTCAGGTCGGAGAGGAGCTCGATCAGCCCAAGGGGAGCACGAGACTCGTTCGGGCCAGCACTTTCCTCCATGTCCTTGTAGCCCCAGCAGCCGTCATCGTATCGGGTGAGGAAGACAGCACCGAACGTGATGGAGCCATCCGCATCGGTCACATAGGTCGTGTCCTCGACCGGCGAGCCATCGATACTTGTGACCTTTGCCGCCGCGTACCAAGTCGAACCCACCTTGCAGGCTTTGACCAGTTCCGTCTTGCGCCTGTCGCTCTCGAAGGTGCAGAGCCGGGCAATCTCCGCTTTCTCATCCGCGTAGGTCTGGACGCGGCGATCGGTATAGAAGAGCCATCCCATCTCAGAGTCCTTTCTCTCATTGGGGAAATTGTTGTCGTCAATGTCCCGAGAGGGCCGCAGGCCTGGCAGGGTATTGGCGATGCTTGTTTGAGAAAGGGCGCGTTACGCCGCCCTCCGGTCATCGATTTCCATCAGCGCATCGAGCGGCACGCGGTAGGGCTGCATGGCGTCGAAATCCTCGCAATTGCCGCAGTTCTGCACGATCGCGAAGGTATCGCAGGCATCCTTGAGGATGACCCGGAAGGTGCCGCCGAGGCCCGAGGGCACCTCGTAGGTCCCGCCGATGAGATAATCCGAGGCCCGGCGTACGAAGACGCGGATGCTGTGGCCATCGGTGGCGAGCCGGATCGCCCCCCGCCCCCGGTCGATGAGCACCTGCACGTCATCCAGGATGTCGGTGTAGAACTGGCCGGTCAGATCGCGAAACGCCATGCGGCGCTGCGCCATCCAGTCGGTATCCCGAAACGGGTTCATGCCGTCGGCGAAGGCGAAGGAGGGATCTGCCTGTTCGGTGGTGACGATACGGGTGGTCGTGCCATCGATGCCGTTTGAGCGCAGATGCACACCATTGCCGACGATCAGGATCAGGGCGGGCCTGTCCACGGGCCCGTTCCAGTTGGGCAGGAAGGTCTTGCAGGCGCGCGCATGGGCGATCTGTGCCGCAACAGCGGACGCAGAGAACTTGAGAATAGCCATGGGGATGTCTTTCGGTTGGGTGTGGGAGGGTCGACCCGCGCGGGAAATGCCTCGCGCGGGTCGCGTGAGGACTCAGGCCGCTTGCGCGACCTCGCTGTCAGGCTCGGGAGATTCCGAGGCGGGCTCCGCCTCATCACAGACGACACCGGCGGTCTGCATCATCGGCGGGCACCAGGCGGCTACGGCAGCGCGCTGCGCGTCCGTGAGTGTGGCGAACGGCTCTGCAAAGAGCTTGTCGCAGAAGGCCACGATCTCCTTCTTGCTCGACGAGGCCAGCGTCACCGCCTCCTGGGCCAGACCCAGATCCTCGCCGAGGATCTTCAGGAGCCATGCCTTTTTGAAGCGATTGAAGAGCGCCGCGTTCGGCGTCCAATGCGCGCGGATATCGGGCATGATCTCGATCTCGAACGCATGCATCAGGCTGTCGCGCTGGCGGTCCCGCGCGAAGCAGGACTGCGTGGTGCTGGCCGTGGCATAGGCCACGAGCTTGGCCTTCTCGCCGGCCTCCAGCGCGCGAAACGCCGCGAACTGATCGGCGGGCGGGCGGGTATCATCGAGCCACGAGAGGTCCAGCACATCATGCGCCGCGGCCACCTGCGCGAGGGAGGTCTCGTCAATCTCGTCCATCTTGGCGTGGTTGCGGTATTCCTTGCGGGCATCGATCTTGATCGCCTGCGTGACACTCATGCCGCTGGCCAGAACGTCGCTCACCAGCTTGAAGAGCGTCAGATCGAGCGTGGCTTCCGGATGCAGCGCCATCGCGGCGCCAAGGGCCATGGCCCGCTCGGTCTTGAGGTCCTCGGCCAGTGAGGCTGGATAGGTGATTTCGCCGGCGTCCGGGGCCTCTTCCCCGGTCGGGCTAGCCGAAGAGCCGCGCGCGCCCTCCTCTTTCACGGTGTCTTCCGGGCGGACGAGACCAACATGGAGCGTGATCTGCCCACCCTGCCACGACGCGATCACCCCGGACCGCGCGAGGTCCTCGGTGCTGTAAGCCTCCTGCAGATCGCGGGCTTCCTCTTCCAGAGCGTCCACGCGCTCGTAAAGGGCATTGTAGGCACCGTCCTCGAGCCCCTCATCCTCCATCTGGAGCTGCAGTTTATCAAGCTCGGCAGTGATCTCATCGATGCGCTTCTGGGCGGATGCATCCGGCACGATCGGGCCGGGATAGACGCGGCCATAGTCGGCCATGGTCGCGTAATCATAGCGCACCATCGCATCGGCCCAGGCGAAGCCCAGCCTCATACGGGCCTCTTCGGCAGCGGCACCGAGCTTCTCGAGCAAGATGGTCTCGACCAGTGCTGCATCCTCGAGCACGGAATGCTCTTCCAGAAGGTCAGCCGCGACAGCACCGCCGAGGGCCTCGTAGTCCGCGCGCACGAAGGCTCCGATATCGTCGCTGACCTGCACGCCGCGGGATTTGAGCGCTTGCCGGACGGTATAGGCCTGCAGATAGCTGTCTTCCTTGGTGAGCGCCTCGTAGACCTCGCGCTGAACCTCCTGGCTCGGGTGCTCGGCAAAGGCCTTCATCGTGTCGAGCGTGATCGTCTTCGCCCGGGCCGCGGCGCGGATATCGGGGTGGATCAGCCCGTAGCGCAACCGGCCTTTCACGGCGGCAACGGTCGTGCCGAAAGTCATTGCGATGGTCTCAGGCGTCTGGCCATCGACCTCCATCATCCGCGCGAAAGCCTCGAACTCGTCGATTGCGTTCATCGGTGCCTGGGTGATGTTCTCGGCGAGCGACAGCGCCGTGGTGACGTCGCACTTCTCCGGCACAAGGCGGCAGTCGACCTTGGTCTTCGCGGTGAACCCCTTCGCGGCCTTGTCGGCGACCAGCTCCTTCAGGGCTGCATGGCGTCGGCCACCGGCGAGGACAGCGTATTTGCCGTCGAGCTTCTGGACCAGGAGCGGCTGCAGGAGACCCAGAACAGCGATGCTGGCTTTCAGATGGGCGATGTTCTCGGGGTCGTAGGTTTCCGAAGAGTTGCTGCGCACATTGGCGGGATGCGCAGTGAGATCGCTGATGGCGACGGTGAGAGGGGCAAAGCTTGTGGTCATGGGATATCCTTCCAGGTGGGTGAGGTGTGGCCCGCGCCTTCACGCGCGTAACCGATCCCCGGCTTCAGGGATCACAACGACAAAAGGCCCACTTGCCCTTTGAGGGGTCAGTGGGCCTTCATCGCCTGGGGTGTCAGGAGGGGGTGTCCCCTGCCCTACCAGTCGCGCGCCAGCATGATGGTCAGCACGCGCACGGTGGTGGCGGGATTGTCCGGGGTCTCAGCCCCGTAGCGGAAATCCGAGTCTGCTTCATAGAGATCGATCTTCCAGAACACGGTCTCGCCCCGGATCTCGACCGCCCCGAAATCGTGCCATCCCTCGGGATCATTCTCAGGCTCGAATGTTGCAAACTCACCGGTGGCCTTCACCGCCTCGGCCATGAAGCCGTCATCGGCCTCCATAAGCGAGCGGGTGACATGCATCCGGCCCTGGATGGGCTGCGCGGGCGGCACTCCAAGGCACGCGAGCTTGCGAAACGCGTCGTTCTGCGCCGCGATCACACTCGGATCCGGACGGTCTGGCTGGGGTTGAACGGTCATGGACATGGGGATCTCCTTTGAGAGGTTTGAAACACCCTTCTCAAAGCCCGCTTTTTCTTTTCCGCTTGGCGGATGAATCGAGGCCGAAGGCGCCCTACCCGAACAGCCCTTTGGGTCTGTAATTCGGGTTGGGGATGGTTTCGATCCAGCCGCCCTGGTCCGTGATGCTCTCGAGCGCTGCCGAGAGCGGATAAGCGCCCTCGGCAGCGCTCCACCAATAGGCACCGCGCTTGAAGGTGATGATCTTGCGGCGGCCGTCGTTGAAGCAGGCCACCCGCAGCGTTTTGGGTTCCTTACGTGACATGGGTGTCTCCGTTCTCCGTGTGGTCAGGCGGCCTCGGCACTGCGCCCTGCCCTGCCCACCTCCGATCTGGCGATCAGATAGTCGCAGGCGCGCTGCGCGTCCGCGGCGTGCCGGAAGATCGCGCCCTTGTCCGACCGAAGAACGCGCAACCAGTTGTGGAGGTAGGCGGCATTCATCTCGAGCGTATGCGCCGTGAAGCCGAGCGTCTGACCCAGGAACACCGAGGTCAATTCCGCGACGATTTCCTCGCGCGCATAGGACGTGTTGCCAAACTTCGAGAACCCGAAATCACGGTTCAGTCGATGCGGGGCTTTCGTGGCATGGGCCAGCTCATGCGCCCAGACCCCGTAGAAATTGCGCGGGTCCTGAAACCGTGTGATGGATGGCATGTAGACCTTGTCCACGGGGGGCAAATAGTACGCCTCCGTGCCCGTGAAGACGGTTGTGATGTCGATGGCATCGAAAAACGCCTGCATGTGCGGGATCGGCTCGGACGGCGGATGCTTGGGCGCGGGCTCTGGGTCAGGGTAGAAGCTGTCGGGCAAGCCCTCGATCTGGCAGGCATTGAACACACGGTAGGATTTCTGGAAGCGGAAGATACGGGCTTCCTCGGAGTGATCATCCCCGTCGCTGTGAACATGCTCATCGCCGGCGTCTCTCCGGCTTTGACCGTAGTAAACGACGACAGAGGACTTCTCGCCCTTGCGGACCTTTGCGTCCAACGCATTGGCCTGCGGCAGCGTCATCCAGAAGGGAGAGCTGTGGCCCGCCATCACGGTCCGCATCGTCAGCAGGAAGTTGTTCACTCCCTGGTAGGGTTCTCCGCCCACGCGCAGGGGACGAGAGCTGCCACCTGCGGTCCAGGGCTTGCGCCACGGCAGGACGCCGCGCTCGATGATGCGGATGATTTCGTTTGTGATGACCTCTGAGGCATCGAATTTGGGCGTACGGGATCGGGCCATGGTTGGCCTCCTTTTCGAGTTTTGGTGAGAGGGAGTGGTGACTAGGTTGACCGACAGGGGCGCGGATCGTTGGCGATCCTGGCACCGAGGGCTTCGACCATGTGGATGTAGGTGGTCAGCGACACGGACTTGCCGGGACCCGAAGAGTCAGGGTCGACCGATCCGTTCCGCGCAACCCGCGGCAGGTTCGCGAAGGCGATGACATCGGTGACGGGTCGGATATCGATGAACGGCGTGCCACGTGCGACCGCAAAAGCGGCCAAGGGAAAGCGCTCGATCGGTGCGAAACTCGACACGGTGGTCAAGCCGAGGTGGATGAATGTCCCGCCCTCTCCGCAGATCACATGGGCATTCGGCAGCTTCGCCGCCTGCCTGAGATAGCCGAGATCACGCAGGACGGTCTGGCGTTCGAGCCGCTGTGCCAGCAACGTCTGGCCAGTTCGGCGCAGATCTCTATGCCGCCACCAGGAGGCGGCGGTCGCGCGCAACACGCGCAAGACACCTGTTTGCATGGGAATGCCCTTCATCAGGAACGGCAGACCGGAACCCGGCCCGGACCCATCTGAGGGACCCCGAAGGCCCTCATCCATCAGTCACAAAACCCGAAGGACACTTTCACTCTTTAGGGATCTGATGCCGGAGATTGTTAAATGCGAAGCTCATGAGAACGCAGAATCCTGCACTTTCCGGCATCAGACCCCAATGAGGAACAGGATCAGGCCCGGACACCCTCTTT
This sequence comes from Aestuariivita sp., assembly GCF_021404545.1. Lineage (GTDB taxonomy): Bacteria > Pseudomonadota > Alphaproteobacteria > Rhodobacterales > Rhodobacteraceae > Aestuariivita. Next base: position 344 of record NZ_JAAWWD010000055.1, on the reverse strand, counting down.
CGGGCATCCTCAGGCCTGACCTCCCCCGGCCCTCCTCTTCCTCTCAAACCCCATGATTTCCGCAGGTGGCTTGATTTTGTTCCTGTTATGTTCTATTTTAAGAACCACGCTAAGAAGGGAGATCCCCGATGGAAAGCACCACTTACGCCCTGCCCGCGACGCCCAAGCAGATCGCCTATGCGCGCGCGCTGGCCTTGCGCACCCAGACGCTTTTGCCGTGGGAGGTTCAGCAAGATCGGCGGTCCCTGAGGCCCTGGAGCGCAGCCCAAGCCAAGTTGAAACCCGGGCCGCAGGACACCCCCCCGCACCACAAGAAGGGCCCCCCCCCGGCCGGCCCCCCCCCC
>NZ_JAAWWD010000052.1 GCF_021404545.1 Aestuariivita sp. | reverse complement strand
TTTTTTTTTCGGGGGGCTATGTAGTTTGTAAGTGACACTTATTAACCCGGGCATGGCCCCGTCCCGGTTGGGATTGGACCCATAATGGCCAAAGATGTTGTGCATCCAGATCATGCGCCGAGCGGTTGGCCCGGCAGCTCAACTGTTGCAAAGAATTAAGCTGAAAAGAACATACGCAAGATGCGTGCGGAGCAAAGTGCGGGCCCGGTGACGCTCGGGATCGACATCGGCGTGATCAAGATGATCATCACCCATGCGGCGGCTGTGCACGGCCTCGACATCTCTCCGGAACCCGTCGATCTGGCGCGCGTCGCGCTCAAGCGTCTCGGCCTGATCGGCAAGGGCACGGAGCGGGATCGTCGGCCCACCACGGACGAGTTGAACCGCCTCTTTCGCTGCTTCGATGACAACGATCGCCTGACCCTGCCGATGACACGGATCGTGAAGTTCGCGGTGGCCACAGCCATGCGGCTCGACGAGATCTGCCGCGTCGAATGGACCGATCTCGACGTCGACCGCCGAATGCTCATGATCCGCGACCGAAAAGATCCACGCAACAAGACCGGCAACGACCAGCGGATCCCCCTTTTCGCGGCCACCGGCTTCGATGCCTGGGCGCTGGTCACTGAACAGGCCAAGCATCTGGGTCAAACCAACGGACGGATCTTTCCCTATAACTCGAAATCGGTCGGTACAGCCTTCCGGCGCGCCTGCGTCGAGGTCAGCGTGAAGGACCTGCATTTCCACGATCTACGCCATGAGGGCACAAGCCGCCTGTTCGAGGCCGGATTCGCGATCGAACAGGTCTCGCTGGTCACCGGCCACAAGGATTGGAAAATGCTGCGCCGGTACACGCATATCCGCCCGGAAACGCTGCACCGGCTCGCCGCGTCGCGCGCCTCTTCCCCACTCGAGACCCGTGCAGCCGAGTGATCGGAGAGTCAGAGGGGTGCCGTCCCAGCCCGTGACGGGTTTGGAGGTCGAGAGAGAGGCTTTCGGCCGCCCGTCGCGGGAGAAAACCCATGAATACCGAAATCATCGATGCCGGGCGTGACATGAGCGGCGGTTACAAGGTGGATGTGTCGCGCGGCACGAATGTCGACCGGGTGTCGTCCGAGTGGTTCTCGCGGCCGGATGACGAGCGGTATCTGTCGCTCGACGATCTGTTCGCCTCGGTCAAGGGCCGGGCGGAGCGCAGCCGGACGCGCACGGTGGAGAGCGCGGCGATCCGGGTCGAAGCGCATCGCGACAACCCGGAGGAGCTGGGGCTGGTCCTGTCGGGGGCGGATGAGCCGATCGCGCCGACGCATTGGTCCTTCGGTCAGCTCTCCAGCCTCGTCGGCGCGCCCGCGGCCTATCTTCGGCAACTTCCCGCGCCGCTGGCGGGCATCAACCTGCAATACGGGCTGACCAACCACCGGGCCGAGCAAATCAAGACAATGGAGGTCGCTAATGGTCGCACGGAATTGCGCGCTGTCACAGGCCCCGACTACGGGCGCATCTACGACCATGAACTGGTCTCCGCCGTGCAGCGCATCGCGGGCAACTGCACCGGCGACACCCGCTGGAAGGTCCCGGGCGTGCTCGACTGGTCGACCGGTATTTACAACCCGCGCGTGGACGTCACGAAGGAGACGACGACGCTCTACGCCTCCGACCGCGACGTGTTCCTGTTCCTCGTCGACGACCTCAACCCGATCGAGGCCGGACTGCTGCCCGACGGCTCGCCCGACCTCTATTTCCGGGGATTTTATTGCTGGAATTCCGAGGTGGGTGCCAAGACGCTCGGCATCGCCAGCTTCTACCTGCGCGCGGTCTGCCAGAACCGCAACCTCTGGGGTGTCGAGGACTTCCAGGAGATCACGATCCGGCACTCGAAATACGCCGCCTCGCGTTTCGCGCACGAGGCCGCGCCTGCGCTGAGCCGCTTCGCCGAGTCCTCGCCCGCGCCGTTCATCGACGGAATCCGCGCGGCGCGCGAGAAGATCGTCGCGCGGTCGGACGAGGACCGTCAGGACTTCCTCCGCAAGCGCGGGTTCTCGAAGGCGGAGACAGTGCGGATCGTCGAGACGATGCTGGCCGAAAAAGGCCGCCCGCCCGAGAGCGTGTTCGACTTTGTGCAAGGGATCACGGCGGTTGCCCGGTCGAAGCCGCAGCAGGATGCGCGGTTGGTGATGGAGGGGAAGGCTAAGGCGTTGCTGGAGAAATTATGATCGCGCTTAATATAACATATATTCAATGCTCTGCAGAGATAAGCTCACGCACTGAATGAAGATTTCGAGGGGCGCTATAGCCCCTCGATCATGAACTCGGGCGCACCTTGCCAAACCAGTTTCCAGCTCGCGCCCGGGCGGACATTCTGGATGATCCCGGGATCGAAGGCGACGAAGCACCGCCCGCCCGAATGCCGGACGGAGGGGTAGATCAGCCCGCGATGCCCCTCTGCCCTCAGATCCACGGCAAGGCGCTGCCCGGCCGCGTAGCCCTGCTCGGGGACCGGATCGAGCGCTGGATGCTCCTCCCTGTGCAGATCCGGGAAATCCCCGATGAAATCCGCCAGAAGTTCCACGTAACGGGCCTCGTCCTCGTAGCGGCCGATGAAACCCAGTTCGCGGGTCCAGTGAAACCCGACCTCCTGCGCGCTCGTCAGCATGTCCCAGGCGCAGTACCACGCGCCGCGGTCGCCGGTGTTGAACCGGTTGCCCGAGGGTCTCGTGTACGTGAAGGCCGCGTTGATATGGCTGTGCCCGTAGAGGGTCAGGTCATGAGACCGCCGCGCGAAGGCCAGTTCGCGGCGGTCGAGCGCGGGGCTGCCCTGCGCCTCGGCGATCAGGCGGGCACTGGTCTCGCCCTCGATCTCGGCGAGAATCGCGGCCTCCTCGTCGCTGTCGACCAGCCCTCGCAGCACCGGGGGCTTGTGATGGGTCTCGGAAATCAGCCGGACAAGGGCGCGATCATTGACAGAGGTGATCCTCAAACCCCGCCCCTAAGCGCATCGACATAGCTGCGCACGCGCAGGATCTTGGGCAATCCCCCTTCGATCATCGCGTCCACGGGCCGTGCGCCATCGAATTCCGGACCCCGGTTGGACAGCTTCACCCACTCGTGCGAGGTCGGCGCGTTGAAGTAGAGCTCGAGCGACTTGTAGAGGCCGATCAGCGCGCTCAGGCGCAGCATTTGGTCCCGTGTCAAATCCCCCGCAAAATCGGGCTTCTTCGCTCGCTTCCAGGTCGACTCAGACATGTCCGCCAGCGTCGCCGCTTCACGCAGGGTGAGCGACCAGGCCTCCGCGATCCGCGCGAAGGCCTTGAGAGCGACACCCTGCCGATCCGGCGCCGGACGTTCCAGAACAAGGTTTTCCATGTGTTGGCGCTCCTTAATAGGTTGACTGATGATATAAGGCCATATGGATTGCATTGCAAGTCCATATGGCCTCGTCGGTGCCCCCAGAGTAAGAGGGGTGCCAGGTTTTCCGTGACGGGCTTGGAGGTCGGGAGAGAGGCTCCCGGCTGGCCTGTCGCGGAGATATCCCGATGACCAAGCAACAGAAGATCACCCTCAGCGCCTCGCGCGACATCCCCTTCAACAAGCTGATGCTCAGCCAGTCGAACGTGCGCCTCGTCAAGGCGGGCGTGTCGATCGAGGAACTGGCGGAGGACATCGCGCGGCGGACGCTGCTCAGCTCCATCACCGTGCGGCCCGTGCTGGACGACAGCGGCGCCGAGACCGGCATGTAGGCGTCTTGAACTTCGGTTCTACCGCGCCTTCGCGCAGGGACTTCTTGATCGTATTGCGAGACAATCCCGTCCGACGGGCAATCTCTCGAATTGGCATTTTATCACGCAATGCCCAGCGTCGAATGACACTCAAAAATCCCATGTCGATCACTCCAAATCTCCCCAACCAAAACCGTCGGGGCAATGTGTTCACATGGGTCAATTCTCAGTGACAATTTATGGGCATACCGGGTCAGTTCTCAGTGACATTCAACACCGGTCGCCAGCACAATGCTGATCGCCGAAATGCCTGAGATCGGCACCATCACCGGTGAAGAAGCTGCCGCACTCACCGGATTGGCCCCGGTCGCGCATGACAGCGGAACACTTCGCGGGAAACGAGCCATCGCCGGCGGTCGCCGTGCCCTACGGCACGTGATGTTCCAACCGCAAGAACGCACTCTTCGCCGGTCACGATGCCGGGGCGCAGAACTGGGCGATGATCGCGTCGCTGATCGAGACCTGCAAACTGAACGCCGTCGATCCCCATGCCTGGTTATCCACGACACTCAGCGCCATCGCACAAGGCCATAAACAATCCGATATCGACGCCCTCCTGCCGTGGAATTACAAAGGCCTGACAGGGGGACCGGGCCATGAGCATCATCGAATTGAAGATCACGCTTGAATACATCGAGCCCGCCGTCACGCGCACCCTACAGGTGCAAGCCAATATCCGCCTTGATCGCCTCCACCTGACCATCCAGGCTGCAATGGGCTGGACCAACGCGCACCTCTACATGTTCGAAGCGGGCGGCGCGACATGGGGGCTGCCCCCGTCGCGGCGGAGCGACAGACCAACGCCAGGCGGAGACCGGTTTGTTCGGCCTGCGTCAAACGTGCAGCGGATTCCCTCTCCAAGCTGTCTTCCATCGCTTTTTACCTTTCAGGCCTTTCCCTTGTGAGATAAGGCATGCCAACAAGGTTGCGCCGGAACAAATCGATTGCCCCAGCGCAACCTGTTTTCCCTATTCTGGACCGTTCAAGCCGCCTTGAACCACGAGACGATCTCTTGTGTCGCCCGGTCGATGGCCTCAGGCTGATCGTAATAGGCAAGATGGGGCGTGTCGTCCCAGATCACTTTGGTTTTGGTTGTGTCCGGCACGGCTTTCAGGTGACGACGGGCCGCTGACGGAAGAAAGCAATTATCCCCGTGGATCATCAGCCATGGCGCGGTAAGCTGGTTCGCCGCGTTGATGGAGTCGTAGTCCAGCAAATCAGCATCGCTCATCACCGCATATCTGTTGTCCCATTGGGCCCGGTCGGCCCACGGCTGATACCATTCCCACACAAAGCCACCCGGCATTCCGACGTTCCTGTCCGTCTGGTCGACCGCTTTGACATAGTCCACCTGGCCTTCAGTTTCGTAGCGTGCCTTTGCTGCCTCGCCTTGGGCTTTCCGTTCGGCACGGCCGGCTTGCGTCAACCATTCTATATCACCTTCTGCATCACGGTAGTGCCCTGCAATCGTTGCAAGGCCGCACACGTCGTCGCCAAGCTCTGCGGCAGCACGAAAGGCTTCGGAACTGCCCTGACAAATGGCAAGTACAAATACCCGGTTCGCCTCTACGTCCTCGCGTGATTTGAGATAGGCGACAGCGGCCTTCAGGTCATCGACCTTGTGCGCAGGGTTTTCCCAAGCGCGTGGCGCGCCCCCGCTCTCGCCGCGATAACGGCTATCGTACGCCAGTGCGACGAAACCCTGTTCACCCAAGCGTTTTGCATACTGTGTTGGTGCTTGTTCCTTCTGGTAGGTCATCGGACCAATGATCGCGACCGCCGGGCGTTTGGTGGCACCTGCGCCTGATGTGTAGACATCGCCGACGAGGTCGATGCCTTCACTCTTGAAAGTTACCTTCTCCATGTTTGGTTTCCTTCTATTTCTGCGTGTTCGGAATGGCACGGCACCTTGCAGTGCCATGCAGGATCGCGTCAGGCGTCGGGCGCTTCAACGTCCGACCAGTCGGCAACAAGCTGGGGGGCACGACCGCCGAGCACTTGAATGCCTTCCAATGCGGTTCTGATTTCGGTCAACTCGCTATCGGTAAAACTGATCTTCGCAGCGGCGATGTTGTCGCGCAGATGGGGCATCTGCGTCGTCCCGGGGATCGGAACGATGGTGTCGCCCTGCGCCATCAACCAGGCAAGCGCGACCTGGCCGGGCTTCACCCCTTTTTGTGCGGCCCAGTCACGGGCCAGCTCCACCAATGCCATGTTCGACGCGCGATTCTCAGGGTCCATGCGCGTGGTCATCGAACGGAAATCGCCGGGTGCGAAACTCGTTTCCATGTCGATGGCACCGGTCAGGAACCCGTATCCCAGCGGGGCAAAGGGCACAAAGCCAATACCGAGTTCTGCGCATAGCGGCAGAATGTCGGCCTCGCGGCCACGCCACAACATTGAGTATTCGCTTTGTACCGCACTGACGGGTAAAACCTCATGCGCACGGCGCAGCGTGTTGGGACCCATTTCCGACAAGCCCCAATGCAGCACTTTGCCCTCATCCATCAGGTCTTTGACCACACCCGCAACGTCTTCAATCGGCACACTCGGATCAACGCGGTGCTGGTACAGCAGGTCAATGCGATCGGTTCCAAGACGTCTGAGCGACCCTTCGACAGCGCGCCGAATACGGTCTGGCTGGCTTGTTACGGTAAAGTCCCACTCCCCCGTCTCGGGGTCGACGCCAAAGCCGAACTTGGTTGCCACTTGAACATCATCGCGGAACGGCGCCATGGCCTCGCCCAGGATACGTTCGCATTCGAAAGGGCCATAGACTTCGGCGCAATCAAAAAATGTCACCCCCTGCTCATAAGCCGACCGGATCAAGCCGATCATCTCGTCCCGGTCTGGCACAATCGTGTGGAAGGTTCGGTGCATGTTCTGAACGCCCAGACCAAGCTCGGACACGTCCAGGCTCCCCAGCAGTCTGCGCCCGGTCGCAACGCGCGGCGTTGTCTGGGCGGTGGCTTGAGTTGCGCCCAACGCAACGGTTGCGGCAGCGGCGGGGATACCGGCAAGAAACGCACGGCGGTTGGGATTGATTGCTTCGTTTGTGTTCGTCATGGGAAAGCTCCTTGAATTATCTGTTTTGCGTGGTGATTGGTGAAAACTCAGCTTCCGGGCGTGTTGCGGACAAAGTCGTTGCCGCGCTCGGCGGTGGCAAAGAAACTCATGCCATCCACGCGCCAGCCGTCTTGGGTTTGAGTAAAGCTGTGTTCGTAGGTGCCCCAGACTTCCCAGAGCGCGTTGCCGCCATTCTCGGGCAAGGCACCGCGTTCCATCTGGTTCCATGCGTAGCCATGGCTGACCATGGTCGCCGAACCGTCAGCTTCAAACGTGATCCGGTGATTGCCACGCAGATGGAAAGACGCCTTTTCCTCGGTGAGGTTGGCCGACCATCCGGCGATGAGTCCATCGGCGGGGATCGTGGCGGGCTCACCCCCAATCAAAGAGGTGAAATCGACACGGATTTCGTCAGTAAAAAGGCTGCGGGCAAGCGCCCAGTCTTTCGCATCCACTGCCGCATCGATGGTATCGGCAACGCGGATCATCTCAGCATGATCGACGAGGGTTTCGACTGTAATCGGTGTACCGGCTGTTGTTTCAGCCGCAAGTGGCAGGCTTGTCGCAAGAGCAATGGCAGTGCTTGCAAGAGCGATCTTGAAAGTGCGTGTCATGATGTTTCTCCATCGGTGTCTGTATCGATGGGTTCAACATGGCAGCCCTTTTGAATAATTAGAAAGTCATATTTAGTATCTATATCATGCCTTCTGGGTATCTATCTCCAGAACCGTATCAGTCAGCAATTGGGTCAGGCTGCCAGGTGATTTTGGTGTTACAAACAGAAATTCGATTGGAACAGACAGCCCCTCGACTTTGCGGAACTGGACGCGGCGTGGCGGGCGCTGCATATTGGTCGAGTTCACGAACGCGCATCCTACGCCAGCAGACACAAGGCTGAGCATTGTTGTCTCGTCCATGGCCTCTTGCACGATCTGCGCCTCAAACCCGATACCCTTCAATGCGCCGAAGAGCTGATCATGATAAGCTGGTGCGACAGACCTCGGAAACGCGACGATAGGCAAGCCATCAATATCCTCGAAAGCCAGTGTCCCATCGCTGTCGAACACCAGATCAGTTGACGCCGCCAGAACGACGTTATCCGTACGGAGGGGGTGGACCGCTAGGGCTTCGTTCGAGATGTTGTCTTGGCGATAGACAAATGCTGCATCGATCTCGCCTGAGAGAAGGGCGTCAATCTGGGCCACCGAACTCATCGGGCGGATGTCCAGCCGTATGCCGTCATGTTTGCGCTTGAAGCGGTTTAGGGTCAGTGGCAGGTGCCCCGCCCATGACGCGGCTTCGAGCAAGCCGATCTTCAACGACCCCGCTTCCCCTTTGGAGATGCGTCGAGCAGTTTCCGCCGCATCCTCTGTGTCCTTGAGGATGGCGCGGGCCCGATCGGCAAAGGAACGTCCCGCGTCAGTCAAAACAACACGGCGCCCTTCGCGCAGCAGCAGATCAAAACCGAGTTCCATCTCCAAATCTCTAATCTGACGTGAAACGGCAGGCTGTGCGATGTTGAGGCGCTCGGCAGCATGACTGATCCCCCCATGCTCAGCGACGGCCACAAAATAGCGCAGATGACGAAGCTCCATGTATACCTCCAAGGCATAGTTTGGATGTTATATTAGCATTCGAGAGTATGCAGCCAATAGCTGATCTTTGGTGTCAACGAAACAGGATTTGGAGCAACCACGATGCCAAAGCCGTTCGATACACCACTCAAGGGCGCGGCCCTTGGTGCGATTACCGTTCTTTGCTGGGCTGGCTTCAATGTGGCGGCCAAGGCCGGGATAGATTCTGGCATGTCGCCTTCTGCTTTGAGCTTTTTGTGGTACATGATCCCTGGGTTGGTCGCCATTCCAGTTCTGATCTTGGTGCGACACCGGACAAGGAAGGACGGCCTGCCCGCTTACAAGCTTTGCATGCTCGCTGTGCTGAAAGGCCCTCTGTTTGGTCTCATTGCTGTTGCAGGCTAGCGGTTTGTGCCACTTTCTTATGGTTTGCCCTTCGCGCCGGTCGCCTTTTTTTGTGTCTGGAACAGTTTTCGGAGCGGTTCTTTTGAAGGAGCGCATTTCCGCTCCGCGTGTTTTTGGCACGCACGACAAGTGGCTTCCCGCCGTACTGGAGCCTCCGCAGATTACACAACTGGCGTTCGAGGTCGGCGGGCGCCTGGGAGCTGTCGATCTGCAAATTGGTCAGACGGTTGCCAAGGGCGACGTTCTGTTGACGATCAACCCCGAAGACTTCGGTTTGCAGAAACAACAGGCCGAGGCCGCATTGGCCGAAGCGGAAAGCGGATTGCAGAACGCGCGGGATGAGGCCGCGCGTCAAATTCAGCTGTTTGAAAGAAACGTGGCATCCCGCGTGGCGCGGGATCGCGCCGTTACGGCCCGCGACCAGGCCCTGGCCCGCGTTGAACAGCTTCGCAGAAACCTCGATCTCGTGCGCGGCAGCAATGCCGACACGCAGCTTTTGGCCCCTTTCGATGCGATCGTTAACAGCATCGAAGTTCAGAATTTCGGCGCGGTCCAGTCCGGCCAGCCCGTTGTCACACTCTATCAAGACAACGGGCTTCAGGCCCGCATCCTCGTCAGTTATCACGTCGTTTCCCAACTTTCCCTGGGCGATGCCGTCATGATCCGTCCCGCGGACCAGCCCGATGTGTCCCTTCCTGCCCGGATTTCGGAGATTGCACGGCGCGCACCAGCCGTTTCCGCGTTTCCGGTTGTCGTCAAACTTGAGGAAAGACCCGAAGACCTGCGCTCCGGAATGGCGGTCGAGACGGTCATCGAACTGCCGGTTGAGCAAAACAATGAAGGCATCCTGCTGCCCGTAAGCGCCCTTGCCACGCACTTCATGTTAGACCTCAAACGCGTCGGGGCAAACGGAGAGAAGCGGAGCGGGCAGATTTTCGTCGTGCAGGAAGGCGTTCTTGCAAAGCGTGACGTGACGATCGCGGGTATTGACGGCACCAATATGATTGTGAGCGGCGGTTTGAAGCCCGGTGACCGTGTCGTGACAGCCGGGGTGCCATTTCTATACCCGGATCCGGGGCGCGCGCGCACATGCAGATGCGTGGGCAGGTTGGCGCGGCGGCGCAGGCCCGACAGCGTGTCGTCGGCCACCAGCCTGCCGCGCGACAGGATCGCGATGCGGTCCGTGCGCGCCTCCACCTCGGTCAGGGCGTGGCTCGACAGAAGGATCGACGCGCCCTCGGCGGCCAGCACGTCGAGCATGTTGTAGAATTCCCGCCGCGACACCGGATCAAGGCCGGAGGTCGGCTCATCCAACACGAGCAGGCGCGGACGCCCGATCGGCGCCTGCGCCAAGCCTATGCGCTGGCGCATCCCCTTGGAATAGGTGCCGATCCGCCGTTTTGCCGCCGCCCCCAGATCGACCCGCTCCAGCAGCGCCATGACGCCAGGCGGATCTTCGCCCTTGAGGCGCATGTAAGTGCGGACCGTCTCCAGCCCGGTCAGCGCGGGATGGAACGCCACGTTCTCCGGCAGATAGGCCACGTGCTGCCGCGCCACGCCCGATCCGGGGGCCGCGCCGCAGACCGTGACCTCGCCCGCATCCCTAGGGATGAGGCCAAGGATAATCTTCATCAGCGTCGATTTCCCGGCTCCGTTATGGCCGATCAGGGCCACGCGTTCGCCGGGACCGACCGCAAGGCCGACCGCGTCGAGCGCCGTCATCGGGCCGAACGTCTTAGTGACGTTCGAGAGGATCAAATTCTTCGTCAACACTCGGTCCATTCTGTAGTCGGTCAAGAGCCCGGGCCTCATAGGCGAGGATCTCGGGCGGGATGGTGATCTCAATGCCGCGCATGCGCGGCGCGCTGTCCAGAACGCCGCCCGGCAGGGTTGCGGGGAAATCGGCTGGGCATGGCGGATCAGTTGCACGGCGGGCGACCCGATCAGGAGCCGCGCGGAGGGTTGCGACCACAGGATATGATCCATCAGGCCATTAGGGCGGAAGCGGCTGTCGGCGACGCCGTCACCATTGAGGTCAAAGGCCACATGGTCCGACCAGAAACTGCCGCGCCCCTCATGGCTCCATTCCACATCGGTAGAGCCCACGTATTTCACCTGCGTCTGGTTCCCGACAAAGGCGTTGTCGAAGATCGCATTGCGCTCGGACCCGGCGGTGAAGTGGATGCCGATCTCGCAGCCCTCGAAGCGATTTCCATGCACGATATTGCGGTGCGAATTATAGATGAAGGTGCATTTCTCGTGGGTGCCGCCGCGCACGTAGTTGCCGCGCACCTCGCCGGAATTGGCGAAGTTCATCATCACGCCATGGGTGCGGTCGACCAGCGACAGGTAGTCGATCACCCGGACCCGGTCCGAGAACATGATGGCAAAGCCCATCGTGTTGCCGACCGAGATGTTGCCGATGATCTCGCTGTCGGGCGAATACATGAAATGCACCGCGAAACGCAGGTCGCGCATCAGATTGTCGCGAAACACGTTCTGACGCGAGGTGTTCACGAAAACGCCGTCGCGCCCGAAGCGGATATCGTGGCCCTCGATCACGGCGCCCGGGGCGTTCCAGACATAGATGCCGTTGCCGCGGTCGTTCATGCGGTGCAATTCCCGCCCGATGACGGTGTTGCCACGAACCATGCTGTCGCGCGATCCGAACAGGTGGATGCCGACATGATTGCCGATCAGCCGGTTGTCTTCGACCAGTGTGCGCAGCACGTTGCGGCGGATCTTGATGCCGCTGTCGATGTCCGGGTGACTGTCGCCGGATCCGACGATTTCAAGCCCACGGATCGTGACATCATCGGCCATGACGGTGATGACACTGCCCGCGCCGCCACCATCGAGGATGGCCGCCCCCTCCCCCTCCAGCGTGAGAGGGCGGTCGAGGATCACCGGGCCATCGTGACGGCGCGGTGCAAGGATAAGGGTATCGCCGGGATCGGCCCCGGCAATGGCCGCCGCCAGCGCCCCCGGCTCTGCGGGCACGGGCGCCCTCTCCGCCCGGGCCGGAAGGTCGAGGACGGCCAGAACAGCGGCCAGCAGAAGGGGGCGCAAGCGTTTCATCATGGCGCTCAGGCGACCGGGTTCACGAACATCCGGCCACGCATCTCCATGTGGAGCGCGTGGCAGAACCACTGGCAATAGTACCAGCAGACCCCGGGCTTCGCCGCAACGAAAGTCACAGAGGATGTCGCCATCGGCCCAACCTCCATCGCCACACCGTGATCGCCCATACAGAAGCCATGCGTCAGATCGTCGATGTCATCGAGGTTGGTGACGATCACCGTGACCTCGTCGCCCTGGTTGACGGTGAAGCTTTCCAGCGAGAAGGTCAGTGCCTGGGAGGACATGTAGACCCGCACCCGGTTGCCGTCGCGCATGATCGTGTCCATCCAGTTGTCGATATCGATGCCGTCGGCTTCAGCCTGGCGTCGGGTCTCGGCCCACATCGGCTCGTCACGGTTCCAGATGCTGGCCGGGTTCACAATCGAACGATGCACAAGGATCGAGTCGTGCGGTTCCGCAAAGGTCGGGCCGTCATGGACCAGTTCCATATCGTCCCCATCCAGCACGAAGAGCTGCTCGTTCTCCGGCTTCAGCGGGCCAGTGTTCAGGAACCGGTCCTTGGAGAACTTGTTCATCGTCAGGTAGTACTTGGCTTCGGCATCCAGCGTCTCGCCCATACAGGTCGAGTTGTGGCCCGGCTGATAGTGGACATCGTTCTTGGAGATGATCGGATCCACGTCGGCGCCATTATACAGCTCGACCGCCCGCGCGAGGTTCCACTTTACAACCTGGCTGTCGAGGAACAGCGTGGTGAACGCATTGCCTTGCCCATCGAAACAGGTGTGAAGCGGCCCGAGGCCCAGTTCCGGCTCGGCCACCACGACCGACCGGGGATCGCCGCACTCCTTGTAACGGCCGCAGCCAGTCGAACATCCGCATGCGCGCGGGAATGGCGAGCGCGGCGCCCAGCGGGCACATGTAGCGACAATGGAACCGCTCGAGGAAGAGCCCGGCAAACAGGATCGCCAACGCGGAGAGGACGAAGCCCCAGTCGCGCGCGAACCGCAGAACGATGGCCGTCTTGAACGGCTTCACCTCGGCCAGACGTTCGCCCATGTCGAGCGAGGACAGCGCGGCGGCGAAAAGCCCCAGAAAGACCACGTATTTCAGCGCCCAGAGCCGCTCATGCAGGCCCGATGGCAGTGTGATCTGCGGCACGCGCAGCTTGCGCGCGATCTGGTTGGTCAGTTCCTGCAAGGCGCCGAACGGGCACAACCAGCCACAATAGGCCCCCCTGCCCCAGAAGATCAGCGCAGCGGCCACCGACCACCACAGGATGAAAGTCAGCGGGTCCAGCATGAAAGCCTGCCAACTGAATCCGACCATAAGCGCATTGGCCAGTGCCATCAGGTTCACGACCGACAGTTGCGCACTTGCATACCAGCCTAGAAAGACCAGCGTCAGGGTCAGGAACCCCATGCGGAACCAGTAGGTCACGCGCTCCGAGCGTGTCAGGAAGCCCTGGAAGAAGAACGCGCCGCTCAGCACGAGCAGCATCGCCAGGAGGCCAGCGATCTCAAAGCGCTTCTCCCACCAGATCCGCTCGATCAGCGCCATCTGCGCGGCCCGTTCCGCCCCGGCATCCGCGGCATCATCCATCGTGAGCGAGGCCGGAGCCGCCCGCGCCGTCAGATAGTCGCGCAGAAGCCGGTAGCCCAGATCGAACGTGGTGAAGACCCGCTCCAACACGGCGACATCGCGTTGCACGCGTCATGGCTCCGTCGGATCGAAGCCGATATCGGCGGCGAAGCGGAAAACGCCGATTTCCTCGAGATCGGGCGCGCCGTCGGCCAGCACGTCTCCGATCCGGTGGTGATCGCGGTCGCGAAAGCGCGTAGACAGATCCCCCTGGATCAGCGCGATCCGGTCAAACAGCCCGCCGCGCACATAGCCCGAGCCCTTGAAGGAATACATGCAGCGCCCCATCACGAGGATCGCCTGCTCGCCCTCCTTCAGCCAGGCCTCCAGGTTCGCGTGTTCGGCGTCCCCCAGAAGCATGCGGCCAATCGACGGATGGCTGACCAGGGAGGCGTAAAGATCGATGAAGGTCTCTTCGGGCGGTTCGGTCAGGGCCCGGCGCGCGGTGCGTTCGTCTTCCATCGCCGCGAAGGCCTCGTTGAGCTGCCCCACGTCCAGCGTCATGCGCCGCACGGTGCCGTCGCCCACCTGGGTAAACCAGTCGTCCGCCGCGTCGGCCTCAAGGTTCAACTCGAACCGCGGGCCGGTATCTTCGGCCAGCGCCAGCCCTTCAAGACCCAGACTGCGCGCAACGCGGATGCCGGAGCGGATGATCGAGTCGTCGATCACCATGATGGTGACGGTGGCACCCGAGATGATGTTCAGATCATCGACCGTGCCACCCTCCGCGCCAACTTCGGCCAGATTGAAGCCGATGCGCTGCACCATCAACTCGGTGATGCGGCGTTCGGGGATACCGATCAGGGCGATGGGTTCGGAATGTTCGACCAGCGACAGGCCAATGATGCGCGCGTTGTCATCGACCGCGACCATGGTGTGGATCGGCTTGCCGGAATACCCGGTCGTGCCCACGAAATCGGACGTGATAAACGCCCAACCAATCCGCATACCGTCGCGCAACACGGGGGCGACGGGGAGGTCGCTGTGCACTTCGCCATAGTCGGTCGCACCCTCGACCAATTCGGCGGCGGGAAACTCGGCCATGTAACGGGTCAGGTGCGGGGTCTGCGCTTCGACGCCGCGCGCGAACAGCACGAGCGTCACCACGGCAAGTGGGATCAAGACCAGACGCAGGACCGTGAGGGATCGGAACGGTAAAGGGCGCGCGATGAGGGGCATTGCGGTCGCTTCTAGGTAAGATCTGACGAAACGGGAGGGCCGCGTGGGCGCGGGGCAACGGCGGGGCACGGGATCGGCGTGTCGAAGGCGATGGCGCAGGAGGCGAGGCAGCTGGTGTCGAGGGGCACGGCAACGCCCCCGGACGGGTCGACCGCCGCATGGGTCACGGTCGTCAGGCAGGCCGCGCACAACTCGCGCAGGCAATGCTCGGGGGCAATCGGCGTGCCGGTTCCATCGAGCAGGATCGTCTGCATTTCGCCGCCGCCGCAGATGACGACCGATGTCAGACCGCTCGGTGCCGGGCCCGGACGCACCTGCGCGTAGCCATGGGCCACCGCGCCCTGGCTCAGGGCGACGACCATCACCGGCGTGATCAGCGCCGTGAGAAAACGCGGACAACGGGCCGGTCGCACGGGGCGCCCAGGCGACGTGCGGCTGGACAGACAACACCGTGCGAGCCTCGCGACGACGGCCAACCGGGGGAACCGGGGCGAACCGCTGTCTTGTGTCTCGATCCGGTGGTGCCGCATCACATCATTCTCCTTGCCGCGACCGGGAAAACCCGGCCCTCGGAAAGGATGAATCACGCGGTCAGGGCCACCGTCTTGACCTGAATCAATCCGGCGGTTGGTGGCGACCGAAACAAATGAAAGGCCCACTTGTTTGGGGGGTAGACCTCCTCCTTCTGGAGTGGTGATTTGACAATTGTCAATCGTCTCATCCCAAAAATGCAAATGCCCTGTCGCGTTCAAGACTATGATTCTCTTATATTCTTTCCGTCAGGAGGCGATTTGTTCCGACGCAGGGAAACCTCGGCACAGGGTCTTGCGTGCCTTGGCGACCGACCCCGCGGAGCGATGCGCCTTCGCACTGCCGGACGGTTCGTCGGCAGGCGGATGTCAGGGCAAGGGGCTGACGCCGAAAACGATCGGGTGAAACCAGATCAGGGCTCCGTACAGGCCCACACCCAGGATCAGCCGCAGCCCGGTATCGACGACCGCAAAAGTCCCGATCAAGGGGCGCGCGCGCAGGCGTTGGCGCAGATCGTGCCAGGCCCCCTCCCCCATCGTACGCCGCTTGCGCCGGTCGACCATCCGCCTGCCGATAAGCGCGAAGCCGGCGAAGGTGCCGAACAGGATCACATGCGCGAGGTCGCCATTCGGCAGGACATGCACCCCGGCCCAAAGCGCGAGTGCGGTCAGCAGCGGGTGGCGCGTCAGGCGCACGATCCCGGCGCGGGCCGGGTCGAACCGGTCGTTCCGCGCCCCACCGAACGACAACGGGTTGGGCCGCGCGATGGCCAGCGCCAGGATCAGGCAAACCGCCAGCATCACGGCCAGCACGACATGCGCGTGCCAGGGCGCCCATCCCCAGAGCGGCTTGAGCGGTGCCCGCGCCGCCGCTCCGATCACCCAGGCCAGAACGGCCAGGGACAGCGCCGAATAGGCAAAGGTAAAACCGCGCTGGCCCAACCGCGCCTCCAGCCACGGACGCAGCGGCGGGCGCACCGGCAATGCATGGCTCGCGAAGAAAACGGTGAAGGCAAGTGCGAACTCGGCCCAGGCCATGCGTATCAGGCCGTCTTGGCGGCCGACAGACGCACCAAGAGCCGCCCGTAGATCATGGCGAACCCGCCGAAGGCCGCGATCCAGGCCAAACCGGATGCGGCATAGAGGAACCCGGCCACACCTGGCCAGACACCGGCGGCGACGCGAAGAAGCACGCTAAGCACAATCAGGGCGTAGATGGCGAAAGTCCCTTCACCTGCATGAAGCGCCTGCCCGGTGTGCCCCAGCGTTGCGCGGGTCATCACCCCCAGCGTCATCAGCCCCAGCGCACCGCCCATCCACAGATGCTGTGCCGCCCCGAGCCCGGCCAGACCGCCGGTCAGGATCTCGGCCGCCAGAGCGAGTGCGCCCAGCGGCAGGAACAGGTATGCGACATGCAGCACCGTCACCAGCGGCTCGGCCAGAGTCCGATGCCCCTGCCAGCGCGCAAGGCGCACCAGATGCAGCAGCCCGGCGGCCAGAAGGACAAATCCCGTCACCGCATGGAACGGCAGTGCGACCCAAAGCAGGAGCGCGGTCAGCAGGACCAGAAGCGACAGCTTGTCGAGGCGCTGCATCGGCGGCGTCGGAAGCCGCACCGCGCCCCGCTTCACCAGCCAGTTCCGTGTGAAGGAGGGCACGATGCGCCCGCCGATGACCGCGATCATCATGATCCCCGCACCAAGCCCAAGGCGCAGCCCGTAGCCCTGTGCCGGGAAACCGCCTGTCGCGGCCTCATAGTGGAACATCGCATTGCCGAGTGCGAAGACCGCCAGCATCCCCAGCACGATCAGGTTGCGCCAGTTCCGGCCCGCCACGATCTCGCGCGTGATGGCGAGGCCGAGGATCAAGGGGAAGGCAAGGTCGACCGCCGCCACGAGGCCGGGCGGCAGTCCGGTAGAGACGGCGACCGCAATCCGTCCGAGAAGCCAGAGCGCCGCCAGCCCGCCCAGCCGCCAGCCCACGATCGGCAGTCGGCCCGTCCAGTTCGGCACCGCGGTCAACACAAAGCCCGCGATCACGGCGCCGAGATAACCGAAAAGGAACTCATGCGCGTGCCAGCAGACCGCGCAGAACGCCGTCGGCAGGGTGACATGGCCCGTCAGCATGGCGATCCATAGGGCCATGGCCAACGCGGCAAACACCGAAGCGCCGAAGAAAAACGGCCGGAACCCGTAGGTCAGGATCGCCGGGCCTTGCCAGTCGCGCATCAGTTTCGCGGTCGTTGTGGTCATGCGGGTGCCTTTCGCGACAAGACAGATCGGGGTTCGGTCAAGATGATGTCAGGGACAGCCTCGCGCGGCCCTGCGGGCGCCGTCGGGCAGACCCTACGCGGTGCCGTAGCAAGCTGTGGCCATAGCGTCGCCGCGACGGGGCGCAAGGCACCGACCAGGCATATGCCGCCCTGTGCGGGCCGCTCTGCGATCCTGGCCGGAAAACTGCCCGTCGCCCAGCGCCCCTGCGCCGTCACACCCGCCGGTCGCATGGCCGCCTCACGCGGGCTGTCCGAAGCGGGGAAAGAGCACATCGTTCTCCTGCGCGATATGCGCGGCGAGATCCTCGAACCGCGCCCCCAACCCGCCATAGAGCGACCGCCAGGAGCCGCAGGCATGGTCGGGCGGCGTCAGGTCGGAGGTCATCGGCAGGATCAGCGCGATGTTCTCGGCGTGGTCGTCGAGATCGGCACGCATCACCGCGATGGGGTGCGCGATGCCAGGTCCGCCGCCCGCGCGCATGGCGGGAAACAGGATCGTCTCTTCCTTCGTCATGTGATCCTCCATCTGCTGCGCGAGCGCGCGTACGGCGCAGGCCAGCCCGCTCGGCGCGTCCGGATCGTCGGCATGGACCCGCTCCACCCGGTCGGCCAGGGCCATAGGCGAGGCAAGGTCGTCGCGGTGCATCTCGTGATACCGCTTCAAGATATGGTCGATCAGAGCGCCGGTTTCCTGCGAGACATCGGTGTCTTCGGAGGCTTGAGTGAGGTCTTTCATCGCGGGACCTTTCCTGGCCGTGCCACACGGGCTTGCCCGGAGCGCAGCGAATTGGTATTTCAGATACGCATACCATCGAACGAATACGCATCTCAAGTACCGAATAAGGAGCGCGACCTTGCGCCTCACGTCCTTCACCGACTATGGCCTTCGCGTACTGATGCGCATGGCGGGCGCCCCGGAGCACCCCTTCACGACAGCGGACCTCGCCGACGAATTCCGCGTCTCGCGCAACCACCTGGCCAAGGTGATCTCGGCGCTGGCGGCCGCGGGATATCTGGAAACCCGCCGCGGCGGCGGCGGCGGCGCGATGCTCGCTCAACCGGCCGAGACGATCCGGCTGGGCGATGTGGTGGCGACGCTCGAAGCCGATCAGGCGCTGGTGGAATGCTTCGCCGCCGACGGCAACGCGTGCACCCTGACGCCGCAGTGCCGTCTCAAGGCCCGGCTCGCCCATGCCGAAGCGGCGTTTATCGCCGATCTCAACCGCAGCACGCTCGCCGATTGCATCTATCGGCCGGTGGAGGTCTGACCACCGCTCCTGGTTGGGCCGTCAAAGGCCCGAGAACCTGTAGGGTAAATATCTGAGTGGTTTGATCAGGACGAAGAAGTTGGCGTTGGGGACGCTCTATTCAGCATCATGAACATACAACCGGGTGACCCATGATCCCTAGCGTCGCCTTGCTAAAGTCTCCCGCCATTAACTTGAGACATACCCGGCAGCCCTGCAGTAATTCCAGCACTCCTGTGGCGAGTAAGAACGCCCGACCTGTGCGATTGCGCCGAACATTTCGGGTGAAGGCCCCCCACCGATCCGCCCGGGGGGGGCCTTGGACTTTGGAAATGCAATTTAGGGGGGTTGGGG
>NZ_JAAWWD010000057.1 GCF_021404545.1 Aestuariivita sp. | reverse complement strand
CGGCGGCGGCGCCGCAGGCCCCCCCGGGGGCCCGGGGATGTGTCTCAGTCACCACGGAACAACCGGGAGATGCTGAGGTGGTGTCATAAGGCTTTCAGGAAAGCCATGAGATCCTTGTCCTCCTTCCATCGCCGCGCGGGTCGTGTTGAACCCACTTCGCAGAGCGCGACGGCATTGGCTTTCAGCGTCAGATCGATCTCGGCATAGATGTTGGTCGTGCTGATCGAGACATGACCGAGCCAGGCCCGGATCGTATTGATGTCGACACCGGCGAGAACAAGGTGGCAGGCCGTCGTGTGGCGGATGACATGCGGGGTGACCGCCCGATCCGCCAATTCGGGAACCGCTGCCGCGCAGCGCTCGACGAGCCGGTAGACCCCGAAGCGCGTGAACGCGTTCGCTAGCCTGCTGAGGAACACCGGAGCATCGGGCGCCCGGCCGCGGATTTGCTCTCGCAGGACTCGTTCGGTTTCAGGCCACAAGGGGCAATGGCGTGTCTTACCGCCCTTGCCGCGCAAGGAGGCGATATCGTGACCGCCGCTGTCACGACCGAATGTCAGATCCCGCACCTTCAACTCCGCCGCCTCGGAGACCCGGGCGCCGGTGTTGTAGAGAAAGAGCAAGAGGGCATGTTCGCAACGCCCCCGGTCAGTCATGCGGTCGGGAGTGGCGAGCATCGCCTCCATTTCCGTCCGCGTCAGCCATCCGACCGGCGGCGCCATGGACTTCTTCGATGCGATCGCGCGGATATGTCCGCACCATTCGACATGTGCCGGATCCCGGCTGCCGACGAAGCGGGCGAAGGCCCTGATGGCGGCAAGCCGTTGATTGCGGGTTCGGACCGAACATCCGCGGCCATCCTCGAGATGGGCGAGGAACTTCAGCACGAGCCCGGACGTAAGATCGCGCACCCTCACTCGGTCAATGGGCGTGCGCAATCTGCGGCTCGCGAACGGCAAGAGCAATGCGAAGGTGTCGCGGTAGCTGGAGCGGGTATTCCGGGCCAGATTCCGCTCGGTGACGATGTATTCGATCAGGAAGCGCCGTAGCCAAGGGCCAAGAAGTTCACGATCAGGCATCGGCACCCCCGGCGGCAAACCGTGCAAATCGCAGCGACGCTTGGCTCAGTAGCTCCGGCGTCATCGTCAGGTAGACCTTCGTGCCTTCCAGGTCCGAATGGCCGAGATAGGTGGACAGGACAGGCAGCAGACGCTGTACGTCTGCTCCTTGCCGATACCATGCGGTCAGACTGTGAACCGCGAAGCTGTGCCGGAGGTCGTGCAGGCGTGGAACCGCGCGACCACTGGCCGTTCCGTGCACATCCGCAATACATCGCAGCCTGTCGAATGCTGCC
This sequence comes from Aestuariivita sp., assembly GCF_021404545.1. Lineage (GTDB taxonomy): Bacteria > Pseudomonadota > Alphaproteobacteria > Rhodobacterales > Rhodobacteraceae > Aestuariivita. Next base: position 3,102 of record NZ_JAAWWD010000057.1, on the reverse strand, counting down.
TGGACGGTGCTGCTCGCAAGCCGCGTGCCGTCCCGGTTGGCGAGCAGGAACGACGCGGCATCCCTCTCCGTCGTATCTCCCGAAGGACCGGACAGGTGGTTCGCCAGCACCGCTGCGAGCCGCGGTCCCACGGGAACCAGCCTGGTCTTGTGGAACTTCGTATCCCTGACGATCAGGACGGATTCTGCCGGGTCCACATCGGCCAACATCAGCCCGGTCGCCTCGCTGAACCGCAACCCGGCACCGTAGAGCAACAGAAGCAGGATGCGGAACGTGGCCGGGTCGAGTTGCCTGGAACCGTTCAGAGCGCGCTCGATGCGTCGCGGATTGAGCAGCCGTCGCAGCTGCTCGCGGGTGTAGATGTGAGGCGGCGCCTTCAAGGACGGGCGCCGCTCGGGGTCGGGAAGCGGCGACGACGCGGCATGGCCTCGGCTGATCGCATAGCGCCAGAACCCGGCCAGAGCATAAGCCTTGTTCTCGCGATGCCGGGTTACCGGCCCGCTTCCAGCCAGATAGGCCAGAACCTGCTCCCTTGTTACGGCGTCACACTCGGCATCTCCGTTCGCATGATGAAGGAACTGGCGCAGCAGGTTCCGGGCTGTCGTGAACTTCGCGCCGTGCGCCTGCCGCCACGCGACGTAGTGCTCGATTGCGTCCGAGAGCTTCATGCCAGCCCCTCCAGATCGAGGGCCGCCACCTCGCGCAGAGCCGCGAGGTCGACTTTGGTATAGATCGCGGTGGAGGAAGGATAGCGATGGCCGAGAAAGTCCCCGATGACCTTCATCGGGGTACCCTGATCCATAAGGTGTTGGGCGGCAGCATGTCGGAGGGCATGCGGGCCCCGTCGGCCAGTGACCACGCCGATGTCGGCCAGCCGGTCGCGAACGATCTTGCCCAGAGCCTTTCGACCCAGAGGACGGATCGGGGCACGGGACGTGAAGAACAGAGCACGCCCGAAGCCGGTCGGCCGCCCGCCCTGGATGTAGTCCAGGATCGCCGTGCCTACCTCCTGCGAGAGGGGCCACAGATGGGTTCGCCCCGGCTTCGGGCATCGCACCCGAAGCATCTCCGATGGCCAGTCGAGATCGTCGAGACGCAAGCCTGCGACTTCGCCGACGCGCAGACCATAGGATACGAACAGCATCAGGATCGCCCGGTCCCGCGTTTCGACCGGGCGAGAACCCTGAATGGACGCCAACAAGCGTTCGACGTCGCTGCGCTGGAGCCCCTTCGGTAGAACCTCGTCGGCCATGTATCCGGGCGCGACGATGCCGGCTGCCAATCCGGGTCGACACCATCCGCGTGTCTCGGCGAAGCCGATGAAGGATTTCAGGCGCTGCGCGAAGCCATGTATCGTCCTCCGGCTCCAGGCGCCACGGCGGTGCTCATCGCCGATGACACGGTCGATATCCGTCATCTCGAGGCCGTCCAGCGCTACACCGATCCGTTCGAGCCGGACAAGGAAGTGGCACGCCGCGCGGCAGTAGCTGTCGACCGACGCGTTCGACAGGCCGCGTTCGTTTCGTAGCCAGTGCTCGTACGCCCGCAGTTCGGCACCATGCCGGTGGCTGTCCTCCTCGATCAAATCCACCCAGCCGAGATGTAGCAGGAGGTCGGCGCAATGTCTGACGAAGCGCTGCCGGGCTTTGGAAGCTGCCACCCTGTCGCATCTGCGGCCCCGCGGGCTGGACCAGAGTGCTGCGGCGGCCTTAACGTCCTCCAGGCCGATCCGATCGCCATCGCCGACGTCCAGGAGCCGGACAAGGTTGAGGTGGGCGTTGGCGTACTTGCGCAGGGTGGACCGGCGCGCGCCGCTTGCCTTCAGGTGGACGAGGTACCCGGCCCTCTGATCGGCAAGCGGCCCATTGCGATGTCTGGTAGCGGTTGAGGGAAAGAAGATTTCTTCAAACATGGTTGTGTCTCCATTTGTGTGGAGTCACAGGATTTCGCTCGATGCATCGTAATGTAAGCGCATATATACGACAGGCTCTTCCGCGGTGGCCGTGCACTTGTCGTCGTTCGTCATGTTGCTGAGCTTCAAGTTCAGCTGCAGAAACGCCCTACGCAGCTGTATCGGTGCATGATAGGCAGGCGCCTGTACCGGTCTCGCCGCGCCCGTCGGCAATGGCGGCTTCCCACTGGGAGCCAGAAGGGTTAATATCCTCAAAAACCTGTGGATTTTGACATGAGGACCGCCATGAACCGGACAGACGCACTTTTCCCTTCGCTCTTGCAGAACAGCAGGGTCAACCATGCACTTTGGTTTGCCATGCTTGCTGTGGCTGGGTCGATCTTGATCGCCATTTCCGCTAAGATCAAAGTCCCGATGTGGCCAGTGGATATGTCACTTCAGACGCTGGCCATATTCACGATCGCAGCGGTTTTTGGCTTTAAGCTTGGGCTGGCGACAATTCTACTTTATCTCGCCGAGGGAGCGGTCGGTTTTCCGGTTTTCCAAGGAACACCTGAGCGGGGCATTGGCCTTGCCTACATGGTGGGGCCGACAGGTGGCTACCTCGTTGGCTTCGTAGTCATGACTGCCATTACGGGATGGGCAGCGGACCGTGGCTGGTGGCGGAACCCCCTGAAGATTGGAGCTGCAATGCTTGTCGCAGAAGTGATACTGCTCACGTTGGGAGCGCTCTGGCTGATGTACCTCTTTGGCATGTCGCAGGGGATCGAGTACGGCATCGGCCCGTTCATTGTACCGGATCTGCTGAAGCTGGCGATCGCTGCCGGTTTTGTGTCCGTTCTGGGGAATACCGTAAGGTCCAGGTTGGGCTGAAGGAATAAGGGGACGCGTCGCACTGGAACTCCGGAATACAACGGAGTTTCAGGGACGCATGGACGAAGGCACCATTCGACCAGGACGCCAAAGGTTTTCATTGACAGCACTGCGGTGGTTCATTCTCAGCGCCGTGGACGGCAAATGACCCTGCGGATTCGCGGTCAGCATCTCCCGGTTGTTCCGTTTTGGATGAACCGCGCGACATCCTCGGGCGCGATCTGTGGGCGCAGTGCCGCCCCCAGATCGCCGAGCCCGGGGGCTTGCAGGCGGCCGTTGAAGGACCCCAGGGCGGGGAGGGGCCCCAAACCCCCATC
>NZ_JAAWWD010000058.1 GCF_021404545.1 Aestuariivita sp. | reverse complement strand
AAGCCACACCACCCTAATTCCGAGGTCGGGGGGCCCGTCCACCCGGATATCTCTAAGCCCTAGCAATACGAGGAGAGAGCGATGAAAGCTTAAGTTGCTGTCCACGAAACCGGCAGCAGCTCACATCGCCCAAAAAGCGCGAGACCTTCCCAATCATTCAAAAGAATCCATGAGGGAAAGCCTTCCCCTGCGGTCGAGCCTTTAGTCTCGCTCGACCCCTTCTGCGGGGAGACCCCGCAACGCCCCCTGAGAGTGAGAGGCCTTCGGCTGTCGCCGTGACGGGTTTGGAGGTCGAGAGAGAGGCTCTCGGACCGCCCGTCCTGGAGATCAGCCATGACAGCGATTGAGATCATGAACGGCCAGCCCGCGAGCGGCGGCCACAAGGTGGATATGTCCCGCGGCGGGCATGATGGGCGCGTATCGTCCGAGTGGTTTTCCCGGCCCGATGACGAGAAGTACCTCTCGCTCTCGGACCTCTACGCCTCGGTGAAGGGCCGGGCCGAGCGGAGCAAGACGCGGACGGTCGAGAGCGCCGCGATCCGCGTCGAGGCCCATCGCGACGATCCCGAGAAGCTCGCGCTCGTTCTGCCCGATGCGGACGCACCCGTTGCGCCGACCCATTGGAGCTTCGGCCAGCTCGCAAGCCTCGTCGGCGCGCCTGCGGCCTATCTGCGCCAACTCCCCGCGCCGCTTGCGGGCATCAACTTGCAATACGGCCTCACCAATCACCGCGCGGAACAGGTCAAGACGATGGAGGTTGCCAACGGTCGCACCGAGCTGCGCGCCGTCACCGGTCCGGACTATGGCCGCATCTACGATCATGAGCTGGTCTCTGCCGTGCAGCGTATCGCAGGCGATGGCGTCGGCGATACCCGCTGGAAGGTGCCGGGCGTGCTCAACTGGTCGACAGGCGTCTACAACCCGATGGTCGACGTCACCAAGGACACCACGACGCTCTACGCCTCGGATCGCGACGTCTTCCTCTTCCTGGTCGACGATAGGAATCCCATCGAGGCAGGCACGTTGCCCGACGGCTCACCCGACCTCTTCTTCAGGGGATTCTATTGCTGGAACTCGGAGGTCGGGGCCAAGACGCTCGGCATCGCGAGCTTATATCTCCGGGCCGTCTGTCAGAACCGCAATCTCTGGGGTGTCGAGGACTTCCAGGAGATCACGATCCGGCATTCCAAATATGCGGCCAATCGTTTCGCGCATGAAGCAGCGCCAGCCCTCGCCAACTTCGCCGACTCCTCACCGCAGCCCTTCATACAGGGCATCCGGTCTGCGCGCGAACGGATCGTCGCGCGCAGCGAAGAGGACCGCACCGACTTCCTGCGCACGCGCGGCTTCTCGAAGGCGGAGACCGTCAAGATCGTCGAGACCGTCCTTGCCGAAGAAGGCCGTCCTCCCGAGAGCGTCTTCGACTTCGTCCAAGGCATCACCGCGGTCGCCCGGTCCAAGCCCCAGCAGGATGCGCGGCTCACCATGGAGACCCGTGCCAAGAAGCTGTTGGAGGCTGCCGCGTAGGCCCCGCCGTCTCGCTTCGGTCCCAACGCGCTGTCCACGGTCCATCGCTCCTTAGAGGGAGAGGTGGGCCGTGGGTTTCGTGACGGGTTTGGAGGTCAGAGAGAGTCTCGTGACCGCCCGTCGCGGAGAACTCCCATGACGAAGTCTAAGAAAATCACCCTCAGCGCCTCGCGCGACATCCCCTTCAACAAGCTGGTACTCAGCCAGTCCAACGTCCGCAAGGTCAAGGCCGGCGTCTCGATCGAAGAGCTGGCTGAGGACATCGCGCGGCGCACGCTCTTGGCGAGCCTGACCGTCCGGCCCGTCCTCGATGATGACGGCGCGGAGACCGGCATGTTCGAGATCCCGGCCGGCGGTCGCCGTTACCGCGCGCTTGAACTGCTGGTGAAGCAGCGCCGTCTCAACAAGACCGCGCCGGTGCCCTGCATCGTGCGCACGGACGGTCTCGCGGAAGAGGACAGCCTGGCCGAGAACATCCAGCGCGCGCCGCTGCATCCGCTCGACCAGTTTCGCGCGTTCCAGGCGATGCGCGAGAAGGGCAAGTCCGAGGAGGAGATCGCCGCGGCCTTCTTCGTTTCGGTCAATGTGGTCAAACAGCGCCTCAAGCTAGCCGCCGTCTCGCAGGCATTGCTGGAGGCCTACGCCGACGAGGAGATGACCCTCGACCAGCTCATGGCGTTCACCGTCCAGCCGGACCACGAACGCCAGGAACAGGTTTGGGACGCGCTCAAGCAGCACTACAATAAGCAACCCTACGAAATCCGCCGCATGCTGACCGAAGGCGCCGTGCGCGCTTCCGACCGGCGGGCGCAATTCGTCGGCCTCGACAACTATGTCGAAGCAGGCGGCGAAGTGCTGCGCGACCTCTTCCAGACCGACGATGGCGGCTGGCTGCAGGACGCGGCGCTGCTGGAAACCATGGTCACCGAGAAGCTGAACGAGGAAGCCGAGGCGATCCGCGCCGAAGAGTGGCATTGGATCGAGGTCGCGACCGACTTTCCTTACGGCCACACCTACGATCTGCGGCGCATTCGGGGCGAGGCGGAGCCGATGAGCGAAGAGGAAGAGAAGACCTACGAGGCGCTCAAGGCCGAGTACGAGAAGCTCGAAGTCGACTATGCCGAGGCGGATGAACTCCCCGAGGAGGTGGACGAACGGCTCGGCGAGATCGAGACGGCGATGGAAGCGCTCCAGAACCGCCCGATCCGGTTTGAGGCGGAGGACTACGCCATCGCGGGGGCATTCGTCAGCATCGACAGCGCTGGCGGTCTGCGCGTCGAACGTGGCTACGTGCGGCCGGAGGATGAACCGGCACTCGAGCCCGAGGGCAGTGCCGACGGCGAGACAGTCGATCCCGACACAGACGATGCAATCGCTGACGCATCCGATCCGGTGACTGATCAGGATGAGGAAGAAGATGACGACGGCACCAAGCCGCTGTCGGATCGCCTCGTCTGCGAACTTACCGTCCATCGCACGATGGCGCTGCGGGACGCGCTCGCGAACGATCCGCAACTGGCGATGCTCGCCTGCCTGCACACGATGGTCCTGCAGCTCTTCTACCACTACGGTCAAGACAGCTGTGTCGAAATCAGCCCGCGCTCCACCCAGTTCGGGTCGCAGGCCCCGAACGTCGGCGAGGCTACGTACGTCCAGTCGATTGATCTTGGCATCGAGACCTGGGCAGACAATCTCCCGAAGCAGCCGGAAGACCTGTGGGACGTCCTGACCGAATGGGACAGCGACAGCCGCGACGCGCTCTTCGCCCACTGCGTGGCGATGACCGTCAACGCCGTGCAGGAACCGCATCACGGCAAGCCGCGCCAGATCGTCCATGCCGACATCCTCGCATCGACGCTAGGGCTCGACATGGTAAAGGCGGGCTGGAAGCCGACAGCGGACAGCTATCTCGGCCGCGTGACCAAGGCGCAGATCCTCGCCGCTGTGCGCGAGGCGAAAGGCGACAAGGACGCCGACCGGATCGCCGGGTTCAAGAAGCCCGACATGGTCGAAGCCGCGGAAGAACTGCTCGCGGGCACGGGCTGGCTCCCGCAACCGCTGCGCACGGCTCCACTCGCGGAAGAGCCCGACGAGCCGGAGTTCGAGATCGTCGATGATGGCGATGTGACGTCCGACGAACCGGTAGTCGAGGACGAAGAGCCCGCGCTCCAGGCCGCCGAGTGATCGCATAAAGGCAGGCATCCGGCGGCGCACGGCCGATGGTTCGACGAGCCCAATTGGGTGATGATCGAACGGTCGCCGAAGCCGCCTTCGCCCACATTCGAGCAGTTGGCGACCACCAACCGAGGGAGACACTCCCCCTAACTCCCTCGCCCTGGGGCCTGTCGGACGCGGCAGGCCCTTTTTTCTGCGTATCATTGAGGAGACCGATATGGACAGTCCCGCAACGGACCTATCGCAAAAGCTGAGCCGCGAGGCCGAGGCTTTATGCCGCCAATACCTCTCCAACGGCCGAAAACAGGGTCATTACTGGGTCGTCGGCGATGTCGGCAACTCTCCCGGTCGCAGCCTCTATGTCCGGCTCACCGGACCGACCCGCGGCAAGGGTGCGGCGGGCAAATGGACCGAACATGTTGCGGCGCGGGGTATGTTGGGACGGCGGGCTCGCCGTCGGCCCGGCAGGGGGGGGCGCATCCACGCCCCCAAGAACTAATTCAAACACGGGGGGCGGGATTGCTCTGCCCCCGGGTACAACAAAGAAACCACAGCCATACTAG
>NZ_JAAWWD010000098.1 GCF_021404545.1 Aestuariivita sp. | reverse complement strand
CCCCGGCACTGTGGACAATAGTCGATCTCGACCCCGGCGCGTTCCGCCAGAACCAGTTGCGTGCCGTCGATTGGACATTGCATGGGCGCTCTCCTTTTGTTGCCTTGTGTGGCATGTGGGGTCGCACCGCTGACGGTGCAACCCAGAGCGCAAACATCCCGCCACTCAGCGGATTACATGCACCGCACAGGCCGCATGGCGCACCACCTTGGCGGCAGTAGAACCCAGCAAAAGATCCTGCATACCGGGCCGATGGCTGGCAATCACGATACAGTCGGGAGTGTGGGCCTCGGCCCAGTCGAGGATGGTACGCCCCGAATGCCCCTCTACCACATGGGCAGAGGCATTGGGCAAAGAGGCGGCGATTTCGGCCAGTTCAACCTCGATTGCCTTGCGCGCCTCGTTCACATAGCCTTGGGGCAGATAAGAAATTGCATAGCCCGGTACCTGCTCGATCACATGCAAGAGGCTGATGCGTCCCGTCTCTCCCGCCAAAAGCCGCGCGGCACGTAGCGCTGCATTCGAATCGCGGTCCTGATCAAAGGATACGGGAACCAGAATATGTGCATACATGGGCTGTCCTTTTCTATTGGATAGGCCCATCATCCCCTAGGGGACAGCGCTCTGCCATGATCCAGATCAGGCCCGGTTCAGTTCTGCATGTCGCGCACCTGCGCCGCAATTTGTGCCGCCCAATCGCCAATGATCGGCAAAAACTCGATCTGGCTGAGGGCCCAGATCATCACCGACAAAAGCCCCGTTGCCCCCAGCACCGTGCCAAGCCCGGCGGCAACCCCCCGCACCAAGCTGAAGGCCAACATGCGCGGCACGGAATTGTGGACACGGATAAAGCGATGTGCATTCAGCGTCTGCAATTCGCGGCGCAGGGCTGCCACCTCGCGTGTCAACTCGTCGGTCGGCCTGTTGTCTTGCGTCATCCGAAGGTTGCCACCACGTCATACATGACCGGCTCGAACCCTTTGCAGAGTGCACTGATTTCGCGATTGCGGGCGCGCATCTCATCACTGCGTAGCATCGCCTGAAAATCTGAGCGCGCGCGCCATTGCGAGTAATTGGCGATACGGGTTTGGGCATCGTTGACATGCAGACCCGCAGCAATGAATCCCGGTTGTTGCGAGATAAAGTCACGAAAGGCGGCGGTCAGCAAATCCCTCAGATCCTGGCGGGTGCCCGGCGTACACCGCAAAGTGGGTGGCACCGGCCGTTGGTTCGGTCAGTTGTCGGGCATCAAGGGGGCTGGGGGACCGTGGTGTTGGGGGGAG
>NZ_JAAWWD010000032.1 GCF_021404545.1 Aestuariivita sp. | reverse complement strand
TCCCCCCCCCCGAAACCTGTTGCGATGAATGAAATAATCCCCACTAACAACACGCGATCCACCGCACGCGGCTTACCATGGGACTTGGGAAAGAGGGCCTAAGACGCGCCATCTGCGCGTCGCTCAGCCAGAAAAGATCAGACATGTTCACCGCTCGTTTTTGAGCCGTGAATCATGATGATAAAGGGGAATCAATGGGTCCTGAGCCTAACTCCCAAGCGCCGGAAAGCATCGCCAAGGCACGTTGCCATCTTTGAATATAGAGAAAGACCTCGGCGCCGAACTACACCTCGAAAATGTAGCCTACGCCCCGGACTGTTCGAATTGTCTGCGGCTTGGAAGGATTGATTTCAATCTTACGTCGCAAACGAGACACTCGCAGATCGATGGAGCGATCGAACGCGGCCCAGCCCTTCTTGTGTGCCCGTTCGAGGATCTGGTCGCGGCTCAATGCGCGGCCCTTGTTTTCATAAAACAACTGAAGCAGGTCGAATTCCATGGCCGTGATCGGAATCTCTTTGCCGTCAGGCCCGAACAGGCGCGCGCTGTCCAGGTGCAACTGGCAGGGGCCAAACGGCACGGTTTCAAGATGACGCTCGGCGGGTGCAGAGCCCTGAGAGAACCCACCTTGTCGGCGCAACGCGGCCTTGATCCGGGCCTCTAATTCGCGCAGATTGACCGGTTTGCCAAGGTAATCATCCGCCCCCATTTCCAGACCGACGATGCGGTCCACAACATCCGCAGCTGCCGTCAGCATGATGACAGGCGTGTCTGAGTAGGCGCGCATTTCACGCAACGCCGACAAACCGTCGCCACCCGGCATGTTGATGTCGAGCAAGATCAGATCCGGTGTATCCGCCTTTTTGACGGCGGCAAGCTCTTGGGTGTTTCCGGCCTCCGAGACCTTGAACCCACGTTCCGACAGGTACTCTCCCACCATTTCGCGCAGGCGCGGTTCATCATCACAAATCAGGATTCGGGCCGGTCTTGTGTCCAACATCATGTGTCCCCCGCCCTGCCCTGCGGTGCCAGCGGCAGGATGACCTCAATCTGGGCACCGCCCAAAGCGCTTTGGCCGATTGTGATTATACCCTCGTGGCTGGTCACGATGCGATGACACAAAGCCAGCCCCATGCCCGTCCCCTCACCCACGTCCTTGGTGGAAAACAACGGTTCAAAGACGCGTCTGCGCAGTTCGGGCGGAATGCCGGGGCCATTGTCCGAGATCGTGACAATCGCTCGGTCTTTGGCTTGGTCTTCGTGGGTGGACAGGGACAAAATGCCCGGCCGACCCGTTTCTTGCATGGCATGCTGGGCGTTTATGACGATGTTATACATCACCTGGATAAGCTGGTCTGCGTCCCCCGCGATCGGCGGAAGGTCAGGCGCAAGAACTACCTGCACCTCGGTTTTGGGGTCCAGCCCGCTTTCCGCCACGTCCAGAGCGCTGGCAACGATATCGTTCAGATCGCAGGGTTCTTTTTCGCAGGGCCTTTCCTGTGCCATGTCGAGAAACATTTCGACGATCCGGGCGCTGCGATCCGCAGCTTCTGCAATCCGGTCTACCCTCCGTTTCAATACCGGGTCTTCGATCTGTCCGTCCAGCATATGCGTATAGCCCACGACAATCGAAAGCGGGTTTCTCAGCTCGTGCGCCACACCGGCAAGAAGCTCGCCCAGCGCCGATAAACGCTCTTTCTGGTGGGTGATCTCGCGTTGGCGGGCAAGCTCGTCTTCTATGGCGCGCTGCTCAGTCATATCGATGTAGGACAGCAAATACCCGTCAAGCCGGGTCTTATGGCACGAGGCGAGAACAAATCGCCCGTCGGTGAATTCTAATGGAATGTTGGAGGAGTTGTTTTCGACCAGTTTCTCGATCTGTGCTGCGTACTCTTCTTTCGTCACACCATCGGGGATCCGGTAAATCCCCGCGTCAAGCTGGCGCAGAAACGCTGAAATCGCATGATCCCCCAACCTTACATGCGCGTCGTCTGATGCGAAAATCTCGTCGAATTTCTCGTTGCTCAGCAAGATTTTCATTTCCTTGTCGAACAACACGACGCCGATGTCCAAGCTTTGCACCGCATCGGTCACCGCTGCGAGGTTGCGGGTCTCTGCATCTTTCAAAGCCGTGACATCGGTCACGACCACGACCCGGCCATCGTTTTCAGTCTTGGCGCGCTCAACCAAGAAGTACTGCCCGGTTTTGAAGCGCACCTCGAACGGCCTGAGATCCTCTCTTTGGCGCAGGATCGCATCACGAAATGCCCCGCCTAGATCGCCGTGAGTGGTGTCGTTGTCGACCGAGACAAGTTGCGGAGCAAGAAACGCCATTCGGGTTTCAGGGGGCATCGCGATCAGGGCGTCGGGGTCCAGACCGTAAGGGGCCGCAAAAGCCGCGTTGCAATGGGTAAACCGGCCCTGGTCGTCCTCGATTGCCACACCAACCGGCAGTCGTTCCATGGCCGAGACCATCAGCTTCTCCGCCTGTCGGTCTTGGGTCAGGTCTTGAATTGTCAGGATTCGGCCACCCAATTCGGTGCTGTAGACATTACCAACCAAGGCCGCGCCATGATTGTTGGGCACCGGGAAATCGCGGGCATTGGTGGCAATCATGGTGTCGAGCAGATCGAGCAACGCCTCTGGCGGCCAGCCCTTCGGTACGGGAAAAAGCCCGGTGCGAATGGCATCAGCATGCACCTGACGCATCGTGTGGCCGGGGATCAAAAGCTCGTTATTGGGGTCGCAATTCGCGCGGAATTTCTTGTTGGCGAAAACCAATCGGTGCGCCTCATCAATCAGGGCGACACCAAAATTCACGTTGTCGATCGCGTCCGCAAACAGCGCCCGCGCGCTGCGCTTTGACGGTGACGCAGCCGTCAGAGACGTCAGCAGTGCCGAGATGTGGCCGTCGTGTTGAACATACAGTTTCAAAAGATGAGGTCCGGCCAGTCGATCTTGGGTTTTGATCTCTGACACCAGACCGACCGCGCCGGTCTGCCGGGCCGCCTCCAACCCTTTCAAAACGGTATTGGTCCGGCGCTGCCCCAGGGCCGCTTTCAGCATGTCCCCCAGCGTCGCCAGAGGCGATGTTCGCGTTCCTGCACCGGGAAAAGGGACCGCAAACAGCCTGTTTACGACCACCGCGTTTCCCGCTGGGCAAAACAAGGCGAACCCATGATCGAGATGCTCACACGCCTCGGCAAAAGGAGCCTGCCCTGCATGCGCCCCGGCTTCGATCGCTAAATCATCCATTTGGTATCTCCCTCAGCCATAAAGTGCTGTTCAGAGTGTCGGCCCTAGCCAAGCATGAATGCGCCCGTGCGATGAAACGGTTTTTTGTATCATTTGTATCAATTGCGTCATCCGCGCCGACTTACAGACACAACAGTTACCTTCGGCGAAATCAGAGTGACAAAGACGACCCTTATCCATGTGCCACCGGTGCAGATGCTCCGGCTTCAGATACGAGGTGCGGCGCAGAGCGGGCCAGCTTTCCAGAGCCCTGACCCGAAAGCAAAAACCCTCGTTACGACAGAAATGATGGGCGGCGTGCGCCCTAAAGCCAACGGCTGACGCAGAATCGATGCGCGCTCGGCCTCAGAGGAAACACAATGACCAGATTTTTGAACAACCTGTCTTTTAACGTCAGAGGGACTGAATTTGACGGTATTCCCGCAGGTGGCAGAGGTCGTGACGGACAAAAGAGTGACCGTCTCGAAAGCCTTGATGCGTGGCCCGACCTCCTGACGTTTTCGATGCCACAGGCCCGGGACGCGGGTACATTTTCGGTCTTGAACGCCCATGGCAGACCGGTATTTGATTTGGCGGTGCCGACGCTGGCCGCCGGTGGCATTCAGATAGATCACTCCGTTTGGTTTGATTGGTCAAACGCCAACGTTTATGTTGGCGATTGGAAATCGAATTGGGCCTATGGGCTGGGCGGTGACGATCTCATGTTTCTGGGAAGCGGTAATGACCGCGGGTTCGGAGGCACAGGAGATGACACGCTCTTTGGCGGAAACGGTAACGATACCCTGCAAGGCGGGTCTGGGAACGATGCGCTCTACGGAGAGCACGGCGCAGATACACTCTTGGGCGGTTCGGGCGAGGATTTCCTGAATGGTGGCTTCGGAAACGACCATCTGAAAGGGGATGGCGGCGATGACGTGCTCCAAGGCGCGCACGGCAACGACCTGATGCAGGGTGGCGATGGCGACGATGTCATGGGCGGGTCACAGGGGCAGGACACGCTGGAAGGAGATGCCGGTAACGACACGCTCCATGGCGGTGCGGACGATGATATGATCTTTGGCGGCACCGGCGTGGACCTGCTGACCGGGGGTCACGGTCAAGACACCATGGATGGCGGAACCGGGAATGATCAGCTTTTTGGCGGCGACGGCGATGATGAGCTGTCAGGCGCTGGAGATGATGACGCTTTGCATGGTGAAGAGGGCGCAGATCACCTGTCGGGTGGCACCGGAAACGATCAACTCTTCGGAGGCGACGGCAATGACAACCTGGAAGGCGATGGCGGAAACGACATGCTGGACGGCGGTGTTGGCGAGGATCACCTTCAAGGCGGGACCGGCCATGACGAATTGGACGGTGGGCTCAACAATGATGTTCTGGACGGCGGCGCCGGGAACGACGTCCTGAAAGGCGGCGCCGGGCGCGACGTCATCTTTGGCGGCGACGGCAACGATATCATTTATGGCGGCACAGACACCAAAAGTGCTGGGGATATCCTGGTCGGCGGGGCCGGAGCTGATGCCTTCCATTTCGCCGTCTGGGATACTGTGGCAAATGACGCGCCCGATATGATCCTTGATTTTGAAGCTGGCACGGATGTGCTTGTGTTCGAGCTTTTTGGTCCAGCGCCCTTTGTCGGCCAACAATCGGGATTCTCCGATGGTGAGGGGGCAGAGGTCTATTTCGAGCATGTCCAGCATGAGCAATTGGGCCAGGCGACCATGGTTTACCTGAGAGACGATTACGGCGAAGGGGCCGATGCCCATGTACTTTTGAATGGGCATCTCGATTTGACTGCGAACGACATTTTTGCCGTCTGACAAACCTGCGTACCCGTTGCGAGGATCGAAATATGTGTCGGTCCTCGCATTCAAACACTCGGCTCTCATCTCGGTAAGAGAGCAGACCGATGGCTCTCCTCCTAGCAACTGTATCTGTCAGGTTGTGGATGCCGCCCATTTCTGACGGCTTTTGCATAAAGCGTTCGCGATGGGGACCAGCTTTCTGGCGACGGCTGTGATGATGACTTTGTGGGGTTTTCCGGCCTTTCGGGGGGGATCTGCGAGGGATCTTAGGTTGGGGTTATGTTGGCCCGGGCAAGGCCCCCGGTGAACACACAGGGGGCAGAGGA
>NZ_JAAWWD010000092.1 GCF_021404545.1 Aestuariivita sp. | reverse complement strand
CTTGTTCGAAACTTCGGCGTGCGCGGCTTCCAGTCGTTTGCAGGAGGTTCTTGCCGTCGGTGGCGTTACGAACGGGTTGGTTGAGGGCGGTGATCTGCGATGTCATCTTTTCCGCGATGGCCATGCCGGCGGCGTCGTCTTTGGCGGCGTTGATGCGCTGGCCCGCCGACAGGCGGCTCATGGGCGCGTTCATGTCCTCGTTAACGCGGGTCATGTTGGCCTGCGCTGTGATCGCGCTCATGTTGGTATTGATCGTGGTCATTTTCAGTCTCCTGAGTTGGCTTGTTACGTTTGCCGGCGCTTGCTGGCTGTACGCTGCCCAGCGCTTGACAAGAGCAACGGCGGCGGCGGAAAATGTTTAGTAAGATTTCCAAAAATCGTTTTAAGTGTATGTAATTAAACGAATTAATACTTTTGCGACTAACCCTGATCGGCTTGGTATGGTTCTTGCCCCTTCTCTTGCGAGACCTGGCAGAGTGCCGGTTGCCACGCTTTTCAGGGAGTCCCGTCAATGGATATTGCGTCGCTCATCGGTTTGATCGGTGCGCTGGGAATGGTGGTCGGCTCGATGCTGGCTGCGGGCGGTCTGGGGCCGTTCATCGACGTGGCGTCGATCCTAATCGTGTTCGGTGGGACGTTCTTTGCCGTCATGTACAAATGCACTATGCCAATTTTCCTGCGCAGCTTTGGCGCGGTGGGCAAGGCGTTCATGCCCAAGGCACCAAGCAAGGAAGAGCTGATCACCAAGATGGTCGAGTTGTCGGATGTCGCGCGCAAGAATGGCCTTATGGCGCTGGAAAATCAGGAAGTGCCGGACAAGTTCTTTTCCAAGGGATTGCAGATGTTGGTGGATGGCGCGGACGAGTCCAAGCTGGGCAAGCAAATTTCTGATGAGATTAAGGCGATGAAGGTGCGCCAGGGCGAAGTGCATGAAGGGGTTCGCGGTTGGATCGACACGGCCCCGGCAATGGGGATGATCGCCACGCTGTTTGCGCTGAGGCACCGCCGGGGCAAAATGGCGAACCCCAAGGCCAGTGGGCCGCCGCTGGCGGGGGGCTGTGGGCCCCCCG
>NZ_JAAWWD010000040.1 GCF_021404545.1 Aestuariivita sp. | reverse complement strand
CCTGACGGAGAGTCCCCCTTTTGCGCCCTGTCCCGCGCGGTGAACCTTGACAATTGTGCCGTCGATCATTGCCATCTCCATGTCGGGCTGGTCAGACAAGTCATTGAACATGCGTTCGAAAACGCCTGCTCTGGCCCAATCCCGGAACCGGCGATAGATCGTATTCCAGTTCCCGAAACCGGGCGGCAAATCGCGCCACGGCGATCCGGTGCGCGCAATCCAGAACACCGCTTCCATGAACAGGCGCGGATCACTGCCAGTGCGCCCAGGATGCGCCTTGAGCCCAAGGCAATGCGGTTCCATCTTCGCCCATTGATGATCGCGGATAACAAATCTGCTCGTGTCCATTCAGACCTCCCTTTTGGAAGGTTGAATCAGAACTCACGCTAGTTGGGAATCCTGAATCTCAACAGACCCCAGAGCAACGTGGATCGTTTGAGCTTTGGTTTGACCCGGAAATGGTCTGGGCACCGCCACCGGGCGGCAAGCGTGGTCGTCAACAGCTTTTCAGCGATGCTGCGATCCAGGCCTGCCTTACCCTGAAGGTTTTGTTCGGGATGCCGCTCAGGCAAACGACTGGGTTCGTGCAGAGCCTGTTGCGGCTGATCGGATTGGAGTGGGCGGTGCCCGATTACAGCATGCTATGCCGTCGCCAGAAGACCCTGAATGTCAGTTTGCCGTATCGCGGCGGTACGGGGCCACTGAACTTGCTGATCGACAGTACAGGCATCAAATCCGAGGGTGAGGGCGAGTGGAAC
The DNA here is from genome assembly GCF_021404545.1 of Aestuariivita sp. Classification (GTDB taxonomy): domain Bacteria; phylum Pseudomonadota; class Alphaproteobacteria; order Rhodobacterales; family Rhodobacteraceae; genus Aestuariivita. The sequence continues at coordinate 94,141 of NZ_JAAWWD010000040.1, read as the reverse complement.
GCGCGCAAGCATCCCTCTCATCGAAACGGCGCATCTGGCGCAAGATACACATAGGGATCGATGCAGAAACACTGGAGGTTCGGGCCGTGGAGGTCACCACCAGCACTATCGGCCCCTCTCGGCAGATTTCTTGCAGAAATCGCCTGCCGGGCAATGGACGCGCCCATGTTGCCGGAATTGCTCAACCAGATCCCGCCCGATCAGGATATCGGGTCCGTGACTGCCGACGGGGCCTATGACACGCGCAAATGCCATGACGCCATTGCCGCCCGCGATGCCCATGCCGTCATACCACCCCGAAAGAACGCCAAGCCATGGAAGCCCACCAGCCCCGGTGCCATCGCCCGCAACGATGCGCTCAACACGTCGCGCTATCTCGGTCGAACCATCTGGAAGCGCTGGAGCGGATACCACCGTCGGAGCCGCGTCGAGAGCAAGATGCATTGTGTGAAACGACTGGGTCAATCCTTGATGGCGCGAGACTTCGAGCGGCAGGTCGCGGAAATCCAAATCCGCATCGTGGTGCTCAATCGCTACACCACCCTTGGCATACCTGTCACTGTGACCGTAGGATAAATGCGTCCGGGGAAAGGGGAAGACCGCCCTTCAACCGATTTGTGCAACAAAGCCTCGTTCACCGTATCATGATGTCCAGATCACACGTTGGTTTGTCACGTGGTCAGACGCGTAGCGCCATTTATAGGCCATATCCCCGCGCATGAAATCGAACGTCTTGAAGCCCTTTGACCAGAGCCATTCGAAAATCTCCAAGTGCATGATACCGCCGGGAGAAAACCGGTTCAAACCGGTGTCGTGGGTGGGGCGGTAGCCAAAAAAGCAGCTGCAATTGAGATACCCGTAATAAAATCCGATCGGCTTATCATCCAATCTCAATTCAAACAGCGTGATCAATCCTGCACGCCCAAGCGGGCCAATTGAGTTGCGATAGAACCTCCGCATTACATGATCGTCGAAGGACAGGCCCCGGTCCTCGCGCCCGAACCATTGGCGCAGGTGCATTTGCATGAACGCATTGACGCGTTTTGCGATCGCATCGGGATCAGTGTGCACATGGCATTCAAGCTGTCCCATTCTTCTGAGACGGCGGCGTTTGATCAGATACTCCCGCTTGCCGACCGCAAGGTCATAGGCAGCGCCCTCAAGCGACAAGATCGGGCACACCGACGCGTCTTCGATGCGGTTCCTCAACTGAGCGTCCGCGCGCGCCACAGCAACGATGGAAGAATGCTCTGGCAGCTCATCAAGGACAATCGATCTGTATCGACCAGACGTCATTCCTGTCTTGAGCGCACCGACAAGGGCGGTTGAGACAGAGAAAGCATCTTCTGAACTGTCGATCACCACATCCAGATAGTCGGCCCATGGGTCGCCAAGAAACCGCAGCGTCTTGGCGCCACGCTCCAACATCAGAGGGGCGAGGCCCCGCACGACGCCATGACGTTCGACAACCAGAATCTCAAGGTCGTGGAGACCGCTTTTGGAGCCCACAAGGTGCCACCAAGCTCTGACCCACTGGTAGCTCTGGAACGGGCTGACCGAAGACGCCGACACCATCTGTTCCCAGGCTGCCTGCAGGTGGGAAAACCCGCTCTCGCTTGTGACGACCCGAACCGTCAGATCGGTTTCGATGGGAGCGGGCATGTTCTGGTCTCTTTGCTTGCCGATTGGAGCCTGTCAGATGCTGAAAACGCCTTGCCGTTTCTAAGCGGACACCTGTGTTATCCACCGATGTCCTGGAAAAAATGAGTGAGGGAGACTAATCGCCGTCGCGCCCGCCTGCAACATACTGCACCTCTTCGAATTCCCTGGCGATGTCATACACTTCGCCGCGCAACTGCGCGGGATCGGTATCGGCGAGAAGGCAGCGCTCCAAAAGCAACGCAATCTGCTGCATTTGCTCGCCTCCCATGCCCAACCTGGTGAGCTCCTGAACGCCCATCCGCAATCCTGGCTGGCCGGAGGATGGCAGAACAACAACTGTGCTCCGTATACCGGCGCGACAGAGCGCATGGCCCCACGGGATCGGATCTTGCCCCTCGGGCGGTTCGATCCAGACCTGGTGCGTTTCGCTGAATTCAAAATCGGACCCTGACACGCGAAAGCCTGTCTCTGAAAGGGCTGTCGCAAGCTTTTTTGCGTTCGACACGATATCCCGGCCGTATCTGACCCGATCGGGCTGAAGCTCGGAAAATGTTATCGCGAGGGCGCCAACATTATTGGCATGGGCACTTGAGACCTCAAATGGCATCCTGTCGCCCATCGCGCCAACGGCGTCTTCATCGTTGCTTATGAAGATGCCTTTCTGCGGACCGGGGAAAGTCTTGTGCGTACTGCCGGAAATCGAGGTGATACCTGTCTCGAGCCCGATGCGATGCGGAAAGGCCGGGACCAAACCCAGGATCTGAGAGGCATCAAGGCAGACCCTTACGGAGCGGGGTACCGCCTGACGGATTGCATCCATCCTTGGCAGTTTCAAAAGCGTCGAAACATCGAAGTACACCAGACTTGCCTGAGTTCTCTGGCAGTCCTGCGCCAAGGCGTCGATGTCGATTTCGCATCTCTGCCTATCGAAGGGGATGAAAGACGGCTTGAGACCAAGACGTTCACAGATCTCTTGCGTGGCGTAGTGACCTCCACAGCTGGGGTCCATGATCATCACTGCGTCTTCGGCACGCGCCATCGCCGATAACACCGATTTTGCCGCATGAAGCCCGGATAGGAAGTTCACAAACGCTGTATCAGCATCAAAGAACGCGCAAGCCAGCTCAGCGCAATGCTCATATAGCCGGTCAAGCGCGATGGTGTCTCCGTAAAAGAAACCAGGCCCTTCTGCCCCGGGATACCGCCCATAGGCAGCCGCACCGATTGCCTTCATCGCAGCGGGTGACATCCTGTTTTCGGTTGGAAAGAGACTTAGCCCTGGGCTGGTCTCAAGCAGCGATATCACATCGCTCGTGGACAGGCGCTGCACGGCAAAATCATCCCTCAATGTTATTGGGTTGCTGCGACAAACTCATGATATCGAGTTTTCCATCGTCGATCACACGTTCGATCTGAGCCTGCCCGTCATGGTTGCTTGTTTCGACGTCCTTTCTGAATGGACTGACTTCGGTGACATCGCAGGACGAAATGAAATACTCGAACAGATCGGGATTGTAGCTGTTCAGCTCCTGAATCAAATCAAGCGTTTCTTGCTCGCTTTGCTTGTCCATGCCGGGCACATTGACCATGAACGAGGCAAAGACCTGTATGCCCAGGTCCTGTACGGTGCGGACGAATTCGCGAACATTTTCGATATCCAGCCGTTTATTGGTGGCATCGGCAACCCTCTGCCCGCCTTCGACGCCAATCTTAACGGCATAACACCCATTCTCTGCCCAATGCCTCCAGAGGTCTCGGTCGACCGAACCATCAAGCATATAGCTGTCGGACCGCGTCAGAACCGCCCAGGGCAGGCCTGTCCGGCCCATGATGTCGCCATAGGCAATTGCATCGTCCCTTTGTCGATAAAAGTGGTTATCTGCGTCATCATAAAGCGACGTGACCCCGGGAAATGCCTCCACGAGCCCTTGAACCTCCCGCTCCAGCCGGTCTAGCGAAAAGAGTTTCTGGATCTGCGAACTCTTCGGCCAATAGGCGTGGATCCAGATGCAGAACTTGCACCTGTATTGGCATCCCCACATGCTGACAAACTGTCCTTGCGGCCCTTCAGGAGTGGTCTTGAAACGGGCCGAGTAACGCTCGAACAGGTCGGGATCGCGATAGGCAAAGGGCAAGGCATCCATCTGCTCGACGCCAAGAACTTCGCGTTGGCTGGCCATACCGACGCCTGGATTGGCCAGATAATCCGCAACGGATATCAGATACTCACCCGGGACCGCAGCCTTAACCCCTGGCCAGTTCAACAGATCCAGGCGATCCTTCTGCACATTCGGTCCAATCAACAGCACCGGCGCGATTGACGAAATCTGTTCAAGGATGACCGGATCGCTATGTTCGGTCTGCTCGCTGGTCTCGAAGATCACGATTTCCGGCTCAGAGGCCGCGACCATTTCCACAACCTGAGCGAGATCAAGCTTCATCAAACAGGCATCAACAGTCACAACCGAATGACCGGCTTTCTCAAGCAGGGAATGCAGATATGCCAGCAGGAATGGCCAGGGGAAGTACCCGGTCCCATCGTTCGCGCGGTCCGAGATCGTTGCAGGCCAGCGCGATCCGGACTTGTGCCACCATCGGGTCCCGTTGCTTGTTTGGCAAGGTTCCGGCAAGGCGTAGTTTAAGATGGTCACTCTCATGGATTTACAGCTTACATTGCTATGCCACTAGATTGATATGAGCTACTCAGGGTTATGTCCATGCTCTTTCTTACAGCCTGGGGTTGAATTGACGCCCAGTGCGAACCGATAGACCAAGCCTCGCCTCTTTGAAACCTGGCCATAACGATCTGTCCGATCCGGTCATCGCCACCTCGGTCGGCGATGCCTGATCATGACGCACCGACAAATGGCTAACGTGCAGCGGCGCGGCCCGCCGGGGACAACCGAAAGTGGAGTTCGATCTGAGCTTTGCCTGCCTTGGCAGGGTCGTTCTAGCCTGAGCCGCAGACTATAGCTGGCCTTGGTCATTCTGGTTCAACTCGACCAGATAACCATCCGGATCGCGTACGAACGCAATCACTTCATCACCAATCTCAAACGGCTCTTCGGCCACCTCAACACCCTCTGAACGCAGGCGCTCCGCCAAGGCTCTGGTATCCTGAACGGCAAAGGCGATATGCACGCCGGTTCGGACGGGTGCGGGCGCATCGCTTTCGTACCAGAGTTCAACGCCAGGCGAATTCCCGGTTGGCGAGACCTGAACGATCTCACCCTTCGGGATCGGATACCGAACGATCACCTTACAGCCCAGCTTGCCGCAGTAAAAATCCATGGCGCGGGCCATATCGGCGACATCCAGTTTGGCATGTAAGAACGCAAGAACATCCATTTCAGATCCCTTTTTGCTGTGATGGGGTCAGAACCGTGGTGGCAAACTCGAGATGATGTCCCGCAATGCGGCCGAAGCTTCGCAAAACGCGCTTTCGACACTGTTGCGCGCGCAGTGCGGCTCGATCGTGACCCAACCATCGTATCCCCTGTTGGCAAGGTCCCGCAGGATCGGTCTCCACGGCACAGCTCCGGCATCGAATGGACAGGTCTGATAGTGCCGCCCCTGATCCTGAAAAGACCGCCACCCTTGGGTGTCGATATCGGGACCGGCAATCTGAAGGGCATTTTTGGCGTGGACATATTTGGTATGGCGCGCCGTTGTCCGTGCGAAAATGAGTGGATCATTTCCGGCGATATAGGCGTTCGTCGGGTCAAGCGTCAGGCCGAAACGGGGTTCGGCCGCAGCCGCCATAAGCGCCGCCACCCCACCTGGGCGGCGCGTTGGATCACTTGCGGATGGGTCGTTCCCAAAACCGTCTGATTCATTCTCGATCAGAACGTTCACGGACGTAACGGGTGAAGAGGCCAACAGATCGGATAATCGTTCTGCATAAATCAAACTGGACCGCTCGTCGTCGCGCTTGCTTCGGTATCCGAAATAGGTGTTCACATTGGGCGCGCTCAGCGCCTTGGCTGCCAAGAGTGCGTCTTTCAGCGTGGCTGCATCCGGCGTCACGTCTGACCCCCGGCCCAGCTCGGTTGCGCTGGACACCGCAGCAACTTCCAGCCCTGCATCGGCCAAAAGAGAGGCCATCCGGGTCATGGAGTACGAGAAGTTCTTGGGGTACCACAATTCCACGCCGGAAACACCGCACCCCACGGCCAATTCGATAATGGCCTCCAACGGCTCGCCATCGTCGAGTTCTCCCGCCGATATCGCTAAGCGCATTTCACCCCCATTCGCGATCTCGCGTCACCGCATCAATCCACCGCTGTTTACCACAATGACATGGCCGGAAACGGCACGAGAGAGCTCGCTGGCCAGAAAAAGAACAACGTTTGCAACATCTTCCGGGTGCTGCGTGCGTCGCAATGCCCGGGCATTGGCGATCTCTTCCGAAAGGCTCATCAGAAATTCGCTGTCGCGCACGCTGTCGGACAATGTCAGCCCAGGTGCGACGCCATTTACCCGGATTCCGAATGGCCCCAGTTCGCGCGCCAAGCATCGCGTCATCGTATCCAAAGCACCCTTGGAAGCAAAATACGCCAGCTGACCTTCATATGCTGCCCAGATCGCATCACTGACCATATTGATGATGCAACCACCGTGCGTTTCCATCAGAGGTTTCGTCGCGCGTGCACACAGAAATGGTCCGCGCGTATTCACGGCGAAGATCCGATCCCAATATTCCGGAGACATGTCCCAGTAATCCTGGAACGGACGCTCACCCTGAACCATGATGGCGGCGTTGTTGACCAGGATATCGAGCCGCCCGAACGCGTCCCTGAGCACGCTAAACCCCTGGGCCACGGATTTCGGGTCGGACACGTCCATTGCCAGTGCCAGAGCGTTGCCACCCAGATCCTGCGCGGCAGCCGTGCAGGCCTCTTCCTCCCGATCCGCGATCGCAACGCGAGCCCCGGCATTCGCCAAGGCTCGTGCATGTGCCAGACCCATGCCCTGGGCAGCACCGGTGACCAGCGCGAACTTTCCGTCAAGTAATCCATTGATCTGAGCGGTTTGCATCATGAAGCCCCACAGGTCCGGGTTGGTTGGATGATATCGGTGAGCATTGCTGACAGCCGCGCTTCCACTGCCTGGGCATCCAAATCACCAGCAGCACATCCAAGCGCGATGTCATGTGTTTCGGAGATGATCCCCTTGACCTGGGTTTCGGGGCCAAAAATCTCCTGCGCCTGCTGTTGCTCTGGGGCTGAAGCTTCCTGCCACAGGCTGTCGTCAAACGCGATGTCCGGATCTGGCTGAACGAATTTCGGATCGTCCGGCCCAAGCCAGCCGCCCCACATCAAGGGACGGTCATTCACAAGGCTAAGAAGCGGGTTCTCGAACTGCCGACAAAGCTGAAAATGACCGAAATCAACGATCATTCCTGTGGGTGGATCGACCCCAAGCCCGGCTGCATATTGCAGGTTCACACCATCCAAGGACACCGGCGGTTTACGTCCGAGTTTTGCCAAAGCGTCCGACAGTTGCTGCGTGGTCGCTTCCAGCGGGAAGCCTGCATAACGTGCCGCCAGCCCTTTGTCGTCGTCCTCAAATATCTCCATCCGGCTGCCGGGGCTTGCACTGGTCAAGCCGTAACGCCGCAGCGCGAACTCGATCTGAAGCATCGCCCGCTGGAGGGCCGTGCCGCTGCTGGGCAATTCGACACCGTTCGGATGCCGCAGATGGGCCCTGCGCACCATAAAACCGGCGGGGACTTCTCCGCCACCTTGCCATTTCAGGTTAAACGGGCACAGCATGATTGCATAGGCGGGCAGACAGGTGAGTGGCGGCAGTTCCCGGCCGAGAACATGCGCCACCAGGCGTTGAACCACGATTTCCTCAAAAGCCTGCGACAGTGAAAACAGGCCGTTTCTATGCTCGCCATGGACCGGTTTTCTGCCAGGCTCGATGCCGCAGCCCTTTACATCCAGCAGGCCCGAAACCTGGCCCGCGGCGTTTGGAACAGTCACCACGGCTGAACGCCCATAGCGCGCGGGGCGAAACGCGCGACGCTCGGTCTGGCCGATGCGGATGTCGGTATTGACATCGTTCTTAACCAATTGCCCTTTGCTGATAACGCCCGCCATGCGTGCCATCCAGGCCCCCAGGAACGTCCGGCGCTCGGTAACGGACCGATAGTTTTCGAATGCATGGGTCGCCAGACCCGGGAAATCAGCCAAAATCGCAGCATCGTCGAGCCACACGCATCTGAGGCCGGGAAGGGTGTGCAACATCTCTTGCCGTACGCCCATGTTTACGAAGTTGTTGTATCCGGCGAGATGCAATTTTCTTAAACCTATTAATTGTGTTTAAGCTGGCAAGTTCTCCTTAAAGGGTAGGGGTGCCAGGCGTTTTTGGCAAGAGAAGCTCCTTTTGGCAGGCCAAGGCGATTCTCGAACCCGCCACGGGAAGAGGTGAATCACGGGCGCTTTTGTCCAGATCACCATCCCGTCTTGCAGTGACCCACCTCATCTCCGATTGCGTCTTAAGGTTGAGTTTAAGAGCAAACTTTCTGCTTATAAGGGGGTTTTCGTTGCAAAACCCGTCTGTTTCGGCCACTGTTAACCAATACATTCAGGAATTTTCACAGCAAATCCACCGGAGGTCCCCATGGTTGACGACAATACACAGAATGAAGCCGCGGCAGATGCTGCCGAAGCTGTTGTTGCAAGCGCCGAAGCCGCGCCCAGCACGACATCGCTCCGCGACATGCTGAATTCGGCGTTGGAAAGCCTGATCGCGCATGCAGCGGGCACGCTTGAAACAACCGGTGTCTCGGCAAAGGACACAGAGGTTATTCTGCAGGCACTGGGCGACAAGAAGTCCGAACTGGATCAGCAGCTTGGCGAAAGCCTTGCCGGTAACGGGTTCGTCGCCAGCGAGGCCGCAATCGCGCCCATCCTCGAGTCGCTGGCAGCTGAAGTGGCCCCAATGCTGGCCGCCGAGGCGCTTAACCTTGCAACCGCCGCAGAGCGCACAAATGTGCTGCGCGCCGGTTCGCTCAACCCCGAAGTGTCAGCAGCCATCCCGGCGGCAGAAATGACGGCCGTGCAATCGGCGGCTGAGATGACGGCAATGCAATCCGCAGCGGAAGTGATGGCAATGCAGTTAGCTGCGGAGATGATGGCTGGGCGCGCCGCCGCCGAAGCGTCGCCCTTTGCACCCGCCGCCGCAGAGATGGTTGCCAGTGAGGTAACTCCGAACATGATGGCGGCGGAACCGATGCCATTTGTTGCCGCTGAAGCGATGGGAATGTTGGCGGCTGAAGCCAGACGGCCTGTGGTGTTCTACGATTGAGTTCACTTCGCCCTATGTTCGCGCATCAGGATTTAGCATGACAGGCCCGGGGGTGCACTTTCTTGACGACGAGGAAATTGCCTGCGTGGTCGAAGTTCTTCGGTCGCGACAATTGTCGCGTTACCGGTTCAAAGGCGAGGGCGAGGCACAGACCTCTTACTCCAACGTCTCAAAGTTTGAGGCCGAGATGGCTGGCCAGCTTGGCGTGCCACATGCGATCGCTATGAACAGTGGCACATCCGCCCTCCTGTCAGCCCTGGTTGCCGCCGGTGTTGGCCCGGGCGATGAGGTGATCGTACCCGGATATACCTTTGTGGCAACGATGTCTGCCATCGTCCATGCCCGGGCCATCCCTGTCCTGGCCGAGATTGACGAAAGCCTGAATATCGACCCGCAGGATGTCCGACGACGGATCACGCCTGCGACCAAGGCCGTGATTGCGGTGCATATGCTTGGGGCGCCATGCGAGATGGACGCTTTGAAGGCGCTTTGTCACGAACATGGCCTTGTCCTGATCGAAGATGTGGCCCAGGCGGGGGGCGGCACCTACAAGGGAAAGGCGCTGGGATCCTGGGGGACTGCGGGTGCGTTTTCGCTCAATGTCTTCAAGACGTTTACTGCGGGCGATGGTGGCTTGCTCACCACATCGGATCCCGAGCTTTATCGCCGCGCTTTTGGATTTCACGATCAGGGATTTGAGCCCGAGCGTGCCGGGGTGCGTCCAGCTCCGGACCTGCCCTTTGGCTTGAACCTGAAGATGGCCGAATTGGTGGGCGCGGTTGCTTACGTCCAAGCAACAAAGCTGCCAAGGATCCTGGAGGCGACACGGACGCGCAAGCGCGCCTTTCTAAATGACATCGGCGACATCCCCGGTGCTCGGGAACGCGCGATACATGACCGGGACGGGGATTGCGGCACAGTGATCACCTATCTGTTCGACGACCCGAGGCAAGCTCACACCTTCGCCGAGGCGCTGGGGTGTCGTGTGCTAATCGAAACCGGACGGCACCATTACGCAAAAATGGAAGCCTTGATGAACCGTCAGGCCTGGAACGGCAAGGGCTGCCCATTTGACTGCCCCTCTCACCCCACCACGAGAAGCTATTCACAAAGTGACCTTCCCCACACGGATGATATTCTAGGCCGCGCCGTAGCGCTCTCGGTTGGTGTCAGCGACAGCTACCTTGGGCCGGGATTTGGCGTGACTCCCATGAGCTCCCCCGCAGAAATCAAGACCATCGCCGACGAGCTTCGAGAGCGTGTATCTACACGGATGGGCTGGTGAGAGGGTCCTTTGCATATTTGGACAATGCGGTTTCCGCTCCACTCGGGGAGGGGCGATCATGCCAATCGCAACACAGGGAGGGGTTTGCCGCCGCAGCGAAAGGGATCAGCGAGGTAAGGTTATGAAACTTGTCAGCATTCTTTGGCCCAGCAATTACCCTAATTTCGAAGCAGACAGCATTTTCGTTTTCAATCGAATGTTACTGCGGCACCTCGCCGAATTTCCGGGACTAGATGTCACGATTCTGGGCCCCCGGGGTATGCCCCCCGTCGCCGAGCAGGTCTCTCACCATACAATCGAACTGGGGCGCAACAAATTCTCGGTCCGGCTTGGATTCCCCTGGGCCGAGATGCGCGATGCATTGGCCGAGCTCAAGCCCGACGTTGTTTTCGTGAATATGCCTGAACAGGCCTTGGCTCTGCGCATTCTGGTGCGTGAAGAGCTGCGGCTGAACACTCGAATTGTAACTTATGTGCATTACGTGCCCGGCAATGTCACCGAAGGCAGTGGTGACATCGTCGTCGAACCAGGTATGGATCATGCCGGGGGCGGGCAATTGATTTTGGTCCGGTTACTGGAATGCCTATACGCCAGCGACCTGGTACTCACGTGCTCGAACTTCGCGCGAAACACCTTGATGTCAATGGCAGAACGCTTGTTCGGGCCAGATCAGACCAGTGCGCCTATCGAAGTCCTCCATCCCCCGATTGATCTTGCCGAAGTTGAAGCAGCCGGATGTCGTGACGAAAGCGGAGTTGCCCGGATCGTCTATAATCATCGCTTGTATAACGAATACGGCACCTGGGACATCTTCAATCTTCTGGACGAGCTCTATGACGAAGGCAACTCAGAGTTTCGCGTTCTGGTGACCAATCCAACCGGGGCCCGCAATCGGGAACGCGACACCATCAATCCGCAGGTCACCCGCAACATCGAGGTGTTGGCCAAAAAACCCTATGTGGACTTGCAGCATTTCGACCGGCGCAACGACTATTATGTGGCGCTCAAGCAATCGGTGGCCGGGATCGCTCCCATGAAGGCAAACGCGCTTTGGAGTATGAGCGTCGTCGATGTGCTGGCGGTGGGCCGACCGGTCGTTGCATTCAACATCGCCAGCTTCTCCGAGATAGGGCTACCGGTAAGGGATCTTGTCCCTGACGGATCGTCATTCAAGGCCCGCATCACCCAGATTTTGCATCAGAGCAGCAGTCATAAAAACCAACATGTCGAAGAGCTCACCAATCTGGCGAACCAGTACAGCGCCGAACGTGTTGCCTTTAGATTCAACAATCAGATTATGGCACTATGACCACGACCACCTCGAACACCGGGGACGGAACGGTCGTTCCGACCCACGCCAGATATGCACATGAATATGACCGCCGGTTGAGGGTCGGTCTGGTCGGTTGCGGCGAACAGAGTTTGCGCAACATTCTGCCCGCCTTGCGGTTCTGCCCGGTCGATCTGGTTGCGATGGCCGATATCATCCCCGAACGCGCGCGCAAAGTCGGGCAAAGCCTGGGAGTTGAACGCATCTTTGGGACCCACACTGATCTTGCGGAATCGAAAGAGGTTGACGTCATTCTGCTGGCAACCGGCTACGACACGGACGGGAGAGCCCTTCACGCCCGTCAGGCCGGAGACATCGTCGAACGAGGCTGTCACGTCTGGGCCGAGAAGCCACCGGCCTCGAATGCCGCCGAGATTGTGGCCCTGGCAAATCGGGCGGAGCGAAGCCGACGCAGTCTTGGCTTTGGGTTCATGAAAATGTTCACACCGGCGATGGCACAGATTCATCGGATTTTGGCCAGCCAACAGTTCGGTGCCGTTACCAGCGTGACCCTGAGGGACCCCGAACAGTTGATGGATATGTCGTCACGCAATGATCCTCAAAGGCTGAAATGGTTGCTCGATCATGTCGTGCATTCTCTCTCGGTCCTTGTTTCGACAGCCGGCCGAATTGAAAGGGTGATCGTGGAACGCGCCGACAACGGCGCCGCCGCGATCCTGCTGCGTTTCGAGGCCGGAGCAATTGGTACTCTGGTTCTGCCGTGGGGGCAGTCTGGCATGGCACCGAAAGAACGGCTTGAAATCGCAGGCCAGGGCGAAAGCCTGCTGCTGGAAAACACCACACGTCTTACCTATTACCGCGCTGGCGCATTGGGGCGTGGTGCGCCCGCCTATGGCAGGGTCGCAGACATGTACACCAGCTTCGAGGAAGCCCCGCTGCTGTGGGATCTGCAGACCTATTCCGGCGAACCCTACAACATGCATGTCTTCTACCAGGGCTACGCTCCGTGTCTGATCGCATTCTTCGAGGCTGTGATGGCCGGCCAACCGGTACGCCGCGCAGGGCTGCGGGACGCGCATCATATCATGGAAGCCTATGACGCCATCTTGAGATCAACTGACGGTGTTCCAGTCGATGTTTCAACCGGTGTCGACGTAAAGGATTGCTGACTATGTCGATGGGCGTTCAACTGGGTGATTTTTCTTGGCATCAGATATCTGAACGCCTGCAAACCGATTGCCGGTTGGTGCTTCCCCTCGGTGCCACCGAGCAGCATGGCGACCTGAGCCTGGAAACAGACAGCCGTACGGCAGAAGCTGCCTGCCAGGCTGCATGCAAGCGGTCTGGACTGATTATGGCTCCGGTGCTGCCATTCGGCGCCTCGGCTTTTTCTGTGAATTTCCCCGGCACAGTCTCTCTGCGAACCGCGACCATCTCCGCTGTGATCGAAGACATGATCGACGGCTTCTACCGTCAGGGGTTTCGTCGGCTCATCTTTGTCACCGGTCATGGGGGCAACGAAGTTATCACCGGCACGATCTCCGAAGCGATGCTGGATCGACCACAACTGGCGATCCACTATGTTTCGGTCTACGGCTGCATGGCCGACGAGGTCGCCGCTGTCGAACAGGGCTTGGGTGCCATACATCCCGGCGATCACGCGAGTTGGTATGAGGCATTGCCATTCAATCGTGTCGGCCCGATCCACCAGCAGGATGAAAGAATAGATTTCGATGCCGATTTCCCGGAGTTTCCGCTCAACCCGCGATTGGCACGCGCACGCCTGGGCAAAGGCGTTCTGAGCGGGCGCACCACCGCCCCTGACGCGGCGATCGAACGGGTTTGGCGAACCGCCATAGACAATCTGTGCGCATGCTTCGCGAAAATGCCGCCCGAACCACCGGAGGCCTAGAATGCCAATTGAATCCCTGACCGATATCACGGGCTTTCTCAATGCCCATGACACCCATCTCAACGCGTCTTTCGCGCTTGTCCCCAGCGAGAACCAACTGTCGCCGCTCGCTCGGATCGCTTATCAATCCGACGCCTATGCACGCTATTTCTTCAATGAAAAAGAGGTGTTCGGCCGCTGGAGCTTTGAGGGCGGAAGTATCGCGGGGAAAATTCAAACAGAGCTTTTGGTTCCGGGTTTGTGCAAAATCGGTGGCGCTAAACACGTAAACCTGCACGGGATATCGGGGTTGACCGCGATGATTGTTGCGCTGACCGCGCTGTCCGAAGAGAGCGGCGTGACCGTTTTGTCAGTCCCGGTCGAATTCGGAGGACATCCCGACACAGGCTATGTGGGTGCCAAGCTTGGCTGCCATATGAAACCGATCCCCTTCAGCGCGTTTGACCAACCTGATATCGATGCCTTGCATCAGGAATGCAAACGGTCCCGGCCGAAACTGATCTACATCGACCACGCAACTCACCTGTTTCCACTGGATTTGTCCAAGGTCATTTCGGCGATCAAGGATGCCAGTCCCGAAACAACGGTTCATGTGGACACCAGCCATGTGAACGGCTTGATATGGGGCGGGGTTTTGGACAACCCGCTGGATTGCGGGGCCGATAGTTATGGCGGCTCAACCCACAAGACCTTTCCCGGACCGCACAAGGCCGTGCTTTTCACCAATGACGATGATCTGAACATGAAGATCATCCTGACCGCGGTGAATATGATCAGCCACCACCACACTGCCTCCGTGATCTCATTGGCGTTTGCAGTGCACGAGTGGATCACGTGCGGAGGGGAGGATTATGCCAGGCAGATCGTCTTGAATGCCAAGGCCTTTGCCAAGGCGCTGGAAGAGCGCGGACTGGACATCGCGCAGCGTGACGGGCAGCATACCGAGAACCATCAAGTCTGGATGTCGGCGCCTGGCGCCTGGAATGCCTATGATCTGGCGTCAACCATGTTCCGGGCGGGTCTGGTCGTGAACCCGTTTAATCCGCTGCCGGGCTTCACTGAAGCGGCCATTCGGTTCGGAGTGGCTGAGCCGACAAAGCTCGGATTGAAGGAGGCCGACATGTCGGCGTTGGCCGATCTGGTGGCCGCTGTTTCGCTGGAGGGCGAGGACCCTGGAAAAGTCGCCGACCGAACCCGCGAATTGCGTTCGCGCTTCGAGTGCGCCTATTGTGTGCCCGCCGCCGAGGTCAAGTCTCTGAGGGACAAAATGCTTCCGTGAAAGGATCTCGTCACCCACACGCGCTGGGTGTTGTTTTCGCAGACAGCCAAACCAGGCCATGTCCGTGGGTACAATATCAGTCTCAGGTCCTCTCGTACCTCCGCATAGCACTGCAAGTGCTTGATAGACAGGTCCGGACAAAAGAGTTTTGACGGTCTCTCAGCAGACCATCGACAGTCAGGTTGCGAACCCATCCATTGTAGGACCCGGATGGTAGACAGGGCAGGCAGGTCCGTGACCGAGTTTTGAGCCGACCGTGTTGATTGGTTGGAGCATCACAAAACCGCCTTGCCAGAAAGGTTTGACGATTTCGGCTCCGGTTCAAAGTGACCATAGCAGAGGGATCGACCCGCTCTGGCTTTCTTTCTATAGCTTTTCGAGTTTAACTTGAGGCATCCATCATCATTTTTCGCGTTCGACCGAAGGGAGCGGCAGCAACCAAGGGGGTCAAGTTTTGACCGATACGCTTTAAGTCTTTGGAATATATGCAGAACGATAGCCGCACCGTGCGCGAAACAGTGCTGCGATTGACCCTTTCAGAACCTGCGCATACCGCTGGAATGAAGCTTATCGAACCGCCGAAACAGGCCCAACATTCAGGGCGTTGGCGGGTATTTCTAGACAAAATCTGAAATGGTGGGCGACCCTGGAATCGAACCAGGCGTGCGTCTCCGCGAGGGAGTTACAGTCCCCTGCCACACCTTGCGGCCTGTCGCCCACTGTTCTTGCGCATTGCGCTGAACGTGGAGGCGTGATTACAAGCGCGCCTGTGGGCCGTCAACAGGAAAAGTCAGGGTCGTTTGCAAACTGCCGACGCGGCGAAGGAAAGGGCGAAATCCCCATGAAGAAACCCAAATGGGTGGTTGAAAAAGAGCAGGCGAAGAAGGCCTCTGCGGCTGAAACCGTTTGGCTCTTTGGGTTGCACGCGGTCCGCGATGCGTTGGTCAATCCGGCCCGCGAAAAGCTGCGCCTGATCGTGACGCTGAACGCGCAGATCAAGCTCGCTCAGGCGATAGAAACGGCCGGCATGGCCCCAGAAATCGCAGATCCGCGGAGATTTCCCGCGCCTCTGGATCCCGGATCAGTGCATCAGGGCGCGGCACTTGAGGTCAAGCCGCTGGATTGGGGTACGCTGGAGGACCGCTGTTTTGATGCGCGCCGGGTCATCGTGCTGGACCGGGTGACAGATCCGCATAATGTCGGCGCGATCCTGCGTTCGGCCGAGGTGTTGGGCGCACAAGCCGTGATTGGCACGCGCCACCATTCGGCGCCGGAAACCGGCGCGCTGGCCAAGACCGCCAGCGGCGCGCTGGAGCGGCAGCCCTATCTGCGGGTGCGCAACCTGGCCGAAGCGATCACCCAATTGCAGAAAATGGGTTTTCTGGTGCTGGGGCTGGATGGAGAAGCCGATGACACAATCGAGACCGCGCTGATCGGGCTGTCGGACCGTCCGGTTGCGCTGGTGATGGGGGCCGAAGGGCCGGGACTGCGCCAAAAGACCCGTGAAACCTGCGACAAACTGGTCAGAATCGACGCCGCGGGCGGATTTGGCTCGCTGAATGTCTCCAATGCGGCGGCGGTCGCCTTATATGCGTCCCTAAAGGCGTGATCGGAGGCTGTCATCGGGTATCCTACAAGAATTGTGACCTGCTGCTATTGCGGCACGCGGGCGGCTTTGGTGCTGAAAGGCAAAGACCGTCATGAGCTGGCATGCTCGTCCTGCGGGGCGCCGCTGCATGACCTGAAGATGCTGCGCAAGGACCGGGACGGCCCGCGTGAGCTGGTTCCGCCCAGCCGGGTGCGTTCGGGGGCACCGTCCAAGCCGAAGAGGTCCAAGAAATCCCATCGCCCCAAGCCTGCGAAGCGCAAACGGCGCAAGGGGTTGATGAGCAAGATTTTCGAGGAAGCGTTCGACGTGATCGAGGATATCTTCGACTGACATCTTTCTCACGCGGTTTCAGAAGATGATCACATCACCGTGCAGAGCCTAGTCACATCGCCCCTTGCGATGCACCTTTGGCACGGGCCGTCTTTGCGTCCCGCCCAGATAGGAGGCTTGGACATGCACATCACCCGCCGCATTTTTCTGACGGCACTGACATCAACCGCCGCTTCGGTTGCGGTTCTGGGTGCGGCGACGCGCGCGCGGGCTGCGCAACCGTGGTTCTATCAGGCCGATGGCGCAGCCATCGACGGCTATGACGCGGTGGCCTATTTCGCCGAAGGCAAACCCTTGAAAGGCGAACGGTCCTTTTCTGTCATGTGGAAGGGCGCGAACTGGTACTTCGCCAGCGCTCAGAACCGCGACCGGTTCGAGATGGATCCACATGCCTATGCACCGCAATATGGCGGGTACTGCGCCTATGCGGTCTCGCGGGGGTACACCGCCCGGATCGACCCGCATGCCTGGCGCATTGTCGACGAAAAGCTCTATCTCAACTATTCGCGTCCTGTCCGTGCGCTTTGGGCGCGCGATATCCCTGGGAACATCCTCAAGGCGAATGCGAACTGGCCCGACGTTCTTGAGCGGTGATGGGCGATATTCCGCCTAACCAAACGTGAAAATCCGTCACGGCTGCGCGAGCGCCCCTTTTTTGTCTCTGAAACGCACCTATTTACTCAGGTATGACGCAGGGCCGGAACCTCTGCGATCACTTCACTGTCCCTCGTTCCGTGACTGGCGCTCAAGGCTTTTTCCTTGGGCGCTTTTTTCTTGTGCAGAACCTCGCTAGGGTCAAGTGATGACACAGTATTCCGACGATCTGCTGCGCCGCGTGCTGCGCGGAACCAAGACCATCGCGATTGTCGGTGTGTCGATGAACCCGGTGCGGCCCAGCTATTTCGTGGCGCGGTATCTGGATCTTAAGGGATTCGATATCATTCCGGTCAACCCGGCCTATGGTGGTGAGCGGATTTTCGGCAAACCGATCCTGAGCGACCTTTCGGAGATCGACCGGCCGGTGGAGATGGTCGATATCTTTCGCCGGTCCGACGCCGTGCCGGAAATAGTGGAGGTGGCGTTGGCGCATCTGAGCGGGCTTCAAACGATCTGGATGCAGATCGGGGTGAGCCATGCCGACGCAACCAGCAAGGCAGAAGCCGCAGGCCTGACCGTTATTCAGAACAGGTGCCCAAAGATCGAGTATCAGCGCCTTTTCGGTGAGCTGCGCATGGGCGGATTTGCCACCGGCGTGATCTCGTCCAAGCTCTGACGCGGTTCAAGGCGCGCGCGCGGCCTTTTCCTCCAGGCCGGAAGTTCCCTCGCGCCGGGCAAGTTCGCGCATGACTTCGTCGAGGCTGACATCGCGTGCGGCCAGCATCACCAGCAGGTGATAGAGCACATCGGCGGCTTCCGAGGTCAGCCTGTCGCGGTCCCCCTTGACGGCCTCGATGATGGCTTCGACGGCCTCCTCGCCGAATTTCTCGGCGCATCTCTCCGGGCCTTGGGCGAGGAGCTTGGCGGTCCAGCTGCTTTTGGGATCCGCGCCCTTGCGGGCGGCGATGGTGGCGGCCAGCGTGTCCAGAGCGGTCATGTCAGCCTCATCGGAATACCTGCGGCGGCCATGTGTTGCTTGGCCTCGCGGATGGTGTATTCGCCGAAATGAAAGATCGAGGCGGCCAGCACGGCGCTGGCGCCGCCCTCCCGCACGCCCTCGACCAGGTGATCGAGTGTGCCGACCCCGCCCGAGGCAATGACCGGCACATCGACCGCATCCGCAATTGCGCGCGTGAGCGGCAGATTGAACCCCGCCCGGGTGCCATCGCGGTCCATCGAGGTCAGCAGGATCTCTCCCGCGCCCTTGGCCGTGACGGTACGGGCAAAGGCCACGGCGTCGATGCCGGTGGGTTTGCGTCCGCCATGGGTGAAGATCTCCCATTGTCCCGGCGCCACGGTCTTGGCATCAATCGCGCAGACGATGCATTGGCTGCCGAACTGATCGGCGGCCTCGGCTACGACATCGGAGTTGGCAACTGCGGCGGAGTTGAAGCTGACCTTGTCCGCGCCCGCCAACAGCAGATCGCGCACATCGTCACGGGTCCGCACACCGCCGCCCACGGTCAGCGGGATATAGCATTGCTCGGCCGTGCGGGTGACCACGTCGTACATGGTGCCGCGGTTTTCATGGGTCGCGTGTATATCGAGAAAACACAGCTCATCCGCCCCGGCCTCATCATAGGCGCGGGCAGATTGAACCGGATCGCCGGCATCGACCAGATCAACGAAGTTCACGCCCTTGACCACACGGCCATCGGCGACGTCCAGGCAGGGGATAATGCGGGTCTTTAACATGGGGTCCGTTTACGGGGTCTGGGGCGGTTTGACCAGCGGTTGACGATGCGCCACGCGCGCCAGCGCATTGCGTACGATCAGGACGTGAAAGGGATAAATCAGCGCAAGGTAAGCCCGCCCGCCGAAATTGTGCGGATGCGCCCAGGTGGCCAGGGCGACACGCCCGTCCGATGCGGTGACCGAGACGCGGAAATCCAGATGCTTGTCGTCAAACCCCGCGATCAACTCGCTGTCGGTCATGGCCTCGACCGGGAAGATGCCGACCTTGTCGGGCACCTGCGGTCCTTCATTGTCGAGGCCGAAAGGGGCCGTCAACGCGCGGCGCAGCTGCACAAGCATTCGTGCCCAGCCCGGAAAGTCGGTGATCACTTCGGCGGCCTGCCGGGGCGCCATATCGGACGCCACGGCATAGCAGTCCAGAAAATCGCCCTGCCTGACGCGCCGATGCAGCGCACTGAATGGCGGCAGCGTTGCGGATCTTACGGATGCGGTCACGAACGGTTCCTTGACGGTCGGTATCGGAATGGATGAGAGCGCGCAGGGGCGGTCTTGCCCATGAGGCGCGGTGACGCGGCAAACCGGATGGGGCAGGGGATCACCCAAGCAGTGTGAGCGCTTCGGTCAGATCAATTGCCCCGTCATAAAGCGCCCGGCCCGAAATCGCGCCCGAGATCACCCCGGTGTCCCGAAGCGCGGCCAAATCCTGCAAGGATGACACACCGCCCGAGGCGATCACCGGGATCGACACGGCCCGGGCCAGATCGGCGGTGGCGGCGACATTGGGGCCCTGCATCGCGCCGTCCCGGTCGATATCGGTGTAGATGATCGCCGCCACGCCCGCATCCTCGAAAGACCGCGCCAGATCGGGGGCCATCACATCGGTTTCTTCGGCCCAGCCCTTGGTCGCCACGCGGCCCGCCCTTGCGTCGATGCCCACCGCGATCTGGCCGGGAAAGGCGCGTGCCGCGTCGCGGACGAGTGCTGGGTTTTCCACGGCAACGGTGCCCAGGATGACCCGCGCCAGGCCCTTGTCCAACCAGCGCTCGATCGTGGCCATATCGCGGATGCCGCCACCCAGTTGCGCGGGCACATGCGTGGCCGCCAGGATGGCCTCGACAGGGGCCGCATTCACCGGCGTACCCGCAAAGGCCCCGTTGAGATCGACCAGATGCAGCCAGGCGCACCCTGCCTCGACAAAGGACAGCGCCTGGGCCGCGGGATCATCGTTAAAGACCGTGGCCTGATCCATCTCGCCGCGCACCAGGCGCACGGCTTGTCCGTCTTTGAGGTCAATCGCGGGGTAAAGGATCATCGGCGCGCCCTATCTGGATGGTTTGCGCGCCCTTATCACGGGCCGCGTTTCGGAATGCAATGCGCGGCTACGTCAAGTCAGGCTTGCCTGATGGCGTGGTGCCGCGCAACATTGCGGCCCAAAGACGGGAGGACTGATGATGAAATCGACGATCTTGACCGCGCTGAGCGTTCTGGCGCTTGCAACACCGGCTTTGGCCGACCCGGTTCTGGGCACCTGGAAGACCCAGCCCGATGACGGCTCCTATGCGCATGTCGATATGACCCCATGCGGGGCGAATGTATGCGGAACCATCGCGCGCACATTCAACGACAGCGGCGAATACAGCTCGCCCAATATCGGCAGGCAGCTGGTGATCGACATGGTGCCCAACGGCGACGGCAGCTACGAGGGCAGCGTCTGGCGGCCGTCCAACGACAAGATCTATATCGGCAAGATGGATCTTGACGGCAATTCCCTGGCCCTGCGCGGCTGTGTGGCGGGCGGTCTGTTCTGCTCCAAGCAAACCTGGAGCCGGGTGAACTGAAAGCCGATCCGAACCGAGCGACCGGTAGAGGGAAGGGCAGAGCCGTTGCGCGTGTTTCGATGGTGCCGATACCCGTCGGGCCCGCGATGATCCTGATGGGCGAGGCTTGATGATCTGGCAGCGCGGGGCACCAGCCTTGGCAGGCTCCCAATCCGACCAGGAGCGTCCCTCGCCGGATCTGCGACACGCACGGCCCCATCCGGGATAGAACCCGCTATAAAACTCCAAATCCCGGCTTGCCCGGACCGGGTCGCGACCCCATATCTAGGACCATGCTCAAGGTCACACCGATCCTGCTTGCCGTGCTCTATGCGTTCGCCATGTACCGGTTTTCGGTCTGGCGCACCAATCGCGAGCTGAACACCCGCTCGACCGAATTGGCCGACCCCAAGCTCAAGGCGATGACAGACCGTCTGGCGCGGGCTCTCGACGTGCCCAAGGTGCGGGTGCATATCTATGAGATCGACCCGGTGAACGGTTTGGCGGCGCCGGATGGGCGGATCTTTATCACGCGGGGGTTTTATCGGAAGTTTCAGACCGGCGAGGTGTCCGCCGAAGAAATGACCAGCGTGATCGCGCATGAGCTGGGCCATGTCGCATTGGGCCATTCGCGCCGCAGGATGATTGACTTTTCGGGACAGAACGCGCTGCGTACGGCCCTTGCCATGGTGCTCAGCCGGTTTTTGCCCGGTATCGGCGTATGGATTGCCAACGGGCTGACAACCTTGCTGGCGGCGCGGTTGTCTCGTGGGGATGAATACGAGGCCGATGCCTATGCTGCGGCGCTCTTGACCAAGGCGGGTCTGGGCGTGCAGCCTCAAATCTCGCTTTTCCACAAGCTCGAAGCGTTGACCGAACAGCGCGCCGGCGTCGTGCCCGCCTGGCTGATGAGCCATCCCAAGACCGAAGACCGGATCTCGGCCCTGCAAGCGCTTCAGGCGCGGTGGCGATCCGAACTGACCTGATCTCGGCATGTCCGTGTGTCGGCGGAAGGGCTCAGCCCGCCAGTGCCTTGCCCAAGCGCGGCAAGCGGGCCTTTTTGAGGAGCGGCCGGATTTCCCAAGGCTCTCCGGAGAGCGCGCGCGCTTGCGCAAGAACCGCCGCGCCAACGGTTGCGATTGTGTCCGGATCGGCCTGCCAGAAATCCATCAGCACCCCATCGGGATCATAACGCTGCAATCCGTCCTCGGCCAGAAGGCCGCGCGGGAAATCCCTGGCATTCAACGTCACGATTCCATCCGCCGAGGAGGCCACCGCAACCGCCAGCACATGGATATCGCTTGGATCGGGCAACCAGAGCCGGGCCTCCAATCCCGGGGCAGGCGGCGCCTCGGCCTGGGGAAACGCGGCACGCGCAAGGGCGATCTCACCTCTGGCCTGCACCTTTTGCGCGGGGTTCAGGCGGGCTGCGGCGCGGGCCCATTCCTCCAGAATGCGCGCCGACCAGACGGGGGCAAAGAACCCGGCCTTGGCCGCGCCCAGCAACACCTCCCGCATCA
This sequence comes from Aestuariivita sp., assembly GCF_021404545.1. Taxonomy (GTDB): domain Bacteria; phylum Pseudomonadota; class Alphaproteobacteria; order Rhodobacterales; family Rhodobacteraceae; genus Aestuariivita. The sequence goes on along the minus strand of NZ_JAAWWD010000040.1, from coordinate 71,770 downwards.
CGGTCGGATAGAGGACGCAGGCATCCAGCACCAGTTTCATAGACGGAAAAACAACGCCTTGAGATAGCCGCTCTCGGCCAGTTGCGGCAAAAGCGGATGGTCGGGGCCTGCCGCGCCGGTATGGATCAGCTGCGCCTGCCGTCCGGCCCGTCCGATGCCGCGCAGACAAGCGCCCCGGAACCGGGAGATTTCGGCGGCATGAGAGCATGAGCAGAGGCCCAGAAAGCCATTCCGCGCGACAAGCGGAGCGGCCAGCCGGGCGATCCGCTCATAGGCGCGCAGACCTGCCTCCAGCGCGGATTTCGATGGCGCAAAGGCTGGCGGGTCGCAGATCACAACGTCGAACTCCGCCGCCTCCGCTGCCAAGGCGGCCAGCACTTCGAACGCGTCGCCCTGGCGGATTTCAAACCTCTCATTCACGCCGCTTGCGTCCGCGCCGCCACGGGCAAGCTCAAGGGCTGCGGACGATCCGTCTACGGCCAGCGCGGAGGTGGCGCCGGCAGACAACGCAGCCAGTGAAAACCCGCCCACATGGGAAAAGACGTCCAGCACCCGCGCACCGCCACGGGCCAGACGGGCGGCAAAGGCATGATTGGGGCGCTGGTCAAAGAACAATCCGGTTTTCTGCCCCCCGGTCAGATCGGCCATGTAGGTGGCGCCGTTCATCGGCACCGGTACGGAGGCGTCGGGTGCGGTGCCACGTAATGCCAGGCTCAGGTCATCGAGACCTTCGAGCGCGCGCGTCCGCCCGCCTGCATTCTTCAGAACGGTGGTGACCCCGGTGACAGCGACCAGCGCCTCGACCAGATCGTCGAGACAGCGTTCGGCCCAGGCCGCATTGGGTTGTACCACGCAGGTCTCGCCAAACCGGTCGATGACCACCCCGGGCAGACCGTCAGCCTCGGCATGCACCAGCCGGTAGAATGGCGCATCAAACAGCGTCTCGCGCAGCGCCAAGGCGCGGCTCAACCGTGCAGCGAACCAGTCCGCGCCGATCTCCGCCGCCGGATCCGCTTCGATAAAGCGCGCAATGATCTTGGAGCGTGGGTTGATGGCGAACAGGCCCATCGGCCTGCGCTCGTCATCCTCCAGCACCGCCAACGTGCCTTCGGTCAAGGCACGGGTGCGTCGATCCGTGACCAGTTCATTGGCATAGACCCAGGGAAATCCACGCCGGATGGCGCGGGCATTGGCCTTGGGTTTCAGACGGATTGTCGGGCGGGAGGGGGATAAGGAGGCGATCATGGCGCCGTCCTAGTCATTTTCATCTGCCGGTGAAAGCACAGAACGTTCGGAAGGCGTCGATCGTCCTGCGTTTGGCTGCGCGGACAGGATCTGTCATAGGGCTTTGGCTGCGACACCTGGTGCGTCGCGCATGGGGCCACTCTCATGCTCAAAATGCATACCCCTCGGGCTCTGTGGCCGCGCACCTGTTGTCCGCTCGCTAACGTAGCTGCCTATCCGAGCGCGGGAACCGCCCACCGTTCTTCACGCAAAGCGTGCGGGCAAGGCGTTACCACCTCTGCCCCGGTCACTGACCGGTCAGATAGTGCCCCTGCACAAAGGGCGGTGTCGATCTTCCCGCACCGACCCGGCGTGGGACCAAGCGGGTTATGGTCAGGATCGTGTCCGGCTGCGCCAGCCGCCACGGCGTTTGGGGGTGGCCATGGTCACCAAGCCTTCGCGTAGCACGGCGTTCATCGGGTGATCCGGGTGATCCGCCTCGTATTGCCCCAGCAAGGCGCGCAAGGCGGTTGGGGTGTCAGAGCTGTCTGGCAGGCTCAGCGCCCAGTCGAGGAAAATCGACCGGCATTCGGGGGCGGTGATCCCCTCGATCCGGTAGCTTTCATAGATCAGCCCCTTTGGGTCCCGGTCCGGGTCACCTTTGATCATTGGTGTGTGGCCCTCTTGATTGCGGCATCGATGCATGCGGCACAATCCACATAACTTTGGCTCAGTTCGGCACGCAAGCCCTCAATGCTCTGCGCGCCGCTGACCCGCAGCAGGAACGCTGTGCCGCCCGCTCCGATGTCCTCATCCGATAGCGCATCGCCCGATAGCAGACGCGACGCGCTCTGAATTGTCCAATGCAGCGTGTAGGCCCGGGTGAGAGTGGCCGCCTCAGCCGTGCTCAGCCAACCGCTGGCTACCGCGCCATCCAGACCGGCGGAGACATCGCGGGCGGTCACTCCGGATGTCAGAGCCCCCGCCTGAGAGATCAGTTCGATATCCTGCATCCGGCCCGCGCCGGTCTTGGCGTCCCACACCCCGCCGGGCGCCTTGGCCGCCGCGATCCGGTCGCGCATATCGGCCACCGCCGCCAACACCGGCGCCGCCTCGCGGGGCTCGGCGATCAGGGCGGCGCGGAAGGCTTCGATATCCGCGCCAAGCCCGTCGTGCCCCGAAATCACACGCGCCCGCGTCAACGCCAGATGTTCCCACGTCCAGGCTTCGTCACGCTGGTAGTTGGTAAAGCTTTGCAGGCTGGTGGCCACGGGCCCCTGATTGCCCGAGGGACGCAGGCGCATATCCACGTCATAGAGCCTGCCCTGGGACATTCGGGCGGTCATCGCGGTGATCAGAGCCTGAGTAAAGCGCGCGTAATACGCCCGCGACGCCAGCGGCCGCGGCCCCTCCGACATCTCGATCCCGTCCGGGTCATAGATCACGATCACATCAAGATCGGACGCGGCGTTCAGCCGTCCCGCGCCCAGCGATCCCATGGCCATCATCGCAGCACCCCGTCCCGGCGGCGATCCGTGCTTGAGCGCGAATTGCGCCTGCACCACCGGGGTAAGGGCCGCGATGACGGCTTCGGCCAGATCGGCATAGTGCGCGCCTGCTGCGGTCCCGTCGATCAGGCCGCGCAGATGATGCACACCAATGCGGAAATGCCAGTCCTTTGCCCAGCGGCGCGCGGTGTCGAGCTGGGTCTCGTAATCGCGCTCGCGGGCCAATGTCCCGGCCAATTGGTCGCGCAGCGCAGTCATTCCGGGCCAGTCGGCAAAGAAATCTCCGCCGATCACCGCATCGAAAACAGACGCGTTGCGCGACAGATAGCTCGACAGCGATGGCGAGGTGCCGGCAATGTCGATCAAGAGGTCAATCAGCGTCGGGTTGGCCTGCAACAGCGAAAAGAGCTGCACACCGGCGGGCAAACCGCTGAGAAAGCCGTCCAGGGCCGCGAAGGTTTCTTCGGGTTTGGCTGTGGAGCTGAGCCGGGCCAGCAATTCAGGACGCAACCGGTCAAAAAGCGTCCGCGCCCGTTCCGAACGCAGCGCGGGATAGCTCAACCAGCGCGCCACCAGTGTCTGGTCGATTTCAGCGGGAATCTGGGTCATCTCTGGTCGGGGTGCCCCATGACCGGCGGCAAAGAACCCCTCGGTCAGCGCATGCACCTCGGTCAGCCGATCCTTGATCCGCGCCATCAAGGTGTCGCTGTCGCAATCCATCAGACAGGCGATCCGCGCGATCCCGTCAGGGGTATTGGGAACGATATGGGTTTGCGCGTCATGAACCATCTGAATGCGGTGCTCGACCTCGCGATGGGCGCGGTAATGGGCGCTGAGGGTGTCGGCGGCCTTGCCTTCGACCCAACCTTTCTCGGCCAGCGCCGCCAGACCGGGAACGGTTTTACGTGTGCGCAGGTCGGGATCGCGCCCGCCTGCGATCAACTGCCGGGTCTGGGTGAAAAACTCGATCTCGCGAATACCGCCCCGTCCCAGTTTCATGTCGTGGCCGGGCACGGTGATCGAGCCCACGAACCCTTTATGATCGCGGATCCTCAGACGCATGTCATGGGCATCCTGAATGGCCGCAAAGTCCAGATGCCTGCGCCAGACAAACGGGGTCAGCGTCTCAAGAAACCTGTCGCCCGCCATCAGATCTCCGGCACAGGGGCGCGCTTTGATATAGGCCGCGCGCTCCCAGGTGCGGCCCAGGCTTTCATAATAGCGTTCCGCCGCCTCCATCGCGATCACGACCGGGGTGACGGCGGGATCGGGGCGCAGCCTCAGATCGGTGCGAAACACATAGCCATTCGCGGTCCGGTCGCTCAGCATGGCGCACATCGCGCGGGTGGCTTTGACGAGGCCCAGGCGCGCCTCGAAGAAGTCGTCCGAGCCATAGCGCGTCTCGTCAAATAGGCAGATCAGGTCGATATCGGACGAGTAGTTCAGCTCATGCGCGCCCATCTTGCCCATGGCGATCACGCTCAGGCCCGCCGCCGTCTCCAGATCGTCCTGGGTCTGGCCGGGCAGCTTGCCGCGCGCGATCAGCGGGGCCATGGCGGCCTTGAGCGCCAGATCGCAGGCCAGACCGGCAAAATCGGTCAGCGTGCCGGTGACCTGTTCCAGCGACCATGCCCCGGCGAGATCGGCAAGTGCCGTCACCAGCGCAAAGCGGGATTTGGCCTGTCTCAAATCGGTTGGCAAACGGTCAGGCGGGGCCTCACGCAGTGCTGCGGTCTCGGCCGCCAGCGCGTCCAGAGGCGCGTCCAGCGCGCCCGGCAGCCATTGCGCTTGTGCCAAGATCAGGCCGTTCAGATAGGGGCTGGACCCTGCGGCGCCCTGGATCAGGTCGCGCATCGGGGCGGACAGATCCGGCACGGCTTCCGCCGCCACCCGGCCCAGGTCGGGATCGAAGGGGCGCGGGATGCGGGTGATTTCTGCGTCGAGACTCATGGCGCGACACTGGAGCTCCTGATGTGTCGCGTCAATTACCGCTCTGCCGGGGTGTCCTGGGAAAAGAGGTTCCGCCACCCCTCCGGGCCGCGTTGCCAGAGGGAGCTGACATACATCTCTTCCTGGGTGCGGCTGTCGGGGCGACGATACCGGGCCCGGTAGCTGAGCATCGCGTGATCGGCGCCAACCGGCAGGAGCCGCGCGTCGTGCAGGCTGAATGCGGCAATCGTCGGGCCATTGGCCATTTGGCCCGCGTGACCGTCGCGGTCGGAAAAGCCGCTGGGGTAGACGCCAAGAAAATCTGGCAGCAGAAGGGCGCGGTCGGCCTGTGCGTTGCCATCGGCAAGCGCCTGCCAGACCGTTGTCTCCAGCGTCAGAAGCTGGTCGAGGGTTGGCGTGACGGAGGTATCTGAATGGCTCATTTGGCCAAAGTCGGCCAGACCGTGCCGGGGGTCAAGGAGCTGATCGCGACCAAGGTTTGGGAGGAGCTTGCGGGCGATGCCGCGCAACTGGAGGCGCAGGCTTGGAAAGGGCCTGGCCGCCCCGACATCAGATTGGACAGAAGGACGGTCGGGGCGGGTGCGATGGGCTGAGCCAGGCGCGCCGAACATCCGGTCGGCTGATCCGCCTCTTCTCGACATTGCGGGGGATGTCAGCTCTCCCAGGCGACCGGCACGGAGGTGGGGCCCCGAAACGCCCAACCGGTGAAGGGGACCTCGCCCGTCAGGCGCAGCCCCGGCAGATGGGCAAAAGCAAGGGGCAGGGCGATCTCGGTGATCAGGCAACGCGCGGCAGCGGCGCCTGCGCAGAAATGCGGCCCCGCACCGAAGGGGATTGCGGGCGATGTGTCGCGGGCGATGTCGAAGCGGTCGGGCTCTTCGAAATGTGCCGCGTCCCGGTTACCGGAGCCGAACATCAAAAACACCCGGTCATCCCGGTCAAAGGCAACCCCTCCGACGGTGTCGGGCCGGGCCACCCGGCGGGGCGACATGCCGATCGGGCTTTGCCAGCGGGCGTATTCGGCAAAGGCATCGGCCCAGCTGGCCTGACCTTTTTGGATACGCTGCAACTGTTGGGGATGGGCAAGAAGCGCCCAGATGGCGCCCGCGATGGCATCGCGCGGCTCGTTCTGACCGCCTGAGATGATCAGTTTGATGTTGGCGCGGGTGCTATAGTCCGAGACACCGGCCTCGCGCTGGACCCTGAGCGCCGAAAACGCGGCGGCCCGGCCCATCATCCGGTCGATATGGGTGTCGATCAGGGCGGTGGCCTGATGGCAGCGGGCCTCGACTTCGGGCACGCCCGCGTAATTGGCGCAGCCGTCGATCATGGCCTGGCTTACGCCGTCCATGTCGGCGGCGGTCATTTCGGTTAGACCGGTGATCAGTTTCAGCGCCTCGGCGGAGACAGGCATCGCATAGTCGGTGACCAGATCGCAGGCGCCCTTGGGTCTGAGATCTCTCAGGATCTCCTGGGCCTTGGCCTCGAAGAGAGGTTTCCAGTGGGTGTTCACCGTGCGGGGAGAGACGGTGGGAAAAAGCGCGCGCCGCTCGCTCAGATGCGGGGCGCCGTCCTTGCGCATCATGTTTTGCCCCATCAGCACGGTCATCAGCCCTACTGGCTGATCGGAGGAGAACACATCGGTCCGTTTTTCCTGTTTGTGAATGTCATCGCGGCGGGTGATGAGCGTGGCCCCGAGCTGCGGCACGAAGGTGATCGGGGCGTCGGCGCGCATGGCCGCGAGGGTGGGGTAGGGATCGGCGGTAAAGGCCGCCGGGTCGATATCGGTGATGGGAGCGTTGGACATGGGCCGAGCTTAAGGGGCGATTTTGTAACTTGTAAGGGGGGTGGCCTGGAGGAGCGGCTGCGCCGCACATGTTTTATTTGCGCGGGGCCGCGCGGGCCTTGGGACGCTGTCCCAAACCCTGGGATATTTTCCGCCAGAAGAAGCGGGGAATGCGGATATCTTTCTTGAAGGATCTGGCGCGTTTGACCCACGTGTGTTCGAAGGTGGGATGCCCGGCATTTTCTGTCCGGACACTTGAAGGCTTGGGGCGTGGGTTCTGGGATCGATCCTTCGATGGGTCTGAGCCGAGCGTGATCCATGTCGAGATCGTTGAACGCGCCTGCAATGGGCTGTCGGCTACAGGTCCTGAGTGAATTCCTCGATCAGGTGTTTGACGACCGCAGGGCCGGGGGCGGCTCCACTTGCTTCGGCTTCTGCCCAGACACGGCGCTGGCGCATGGCGCTGGTGCCGCCCTCGACGATCTCCTTGAGACGCATGATCTCGTGCATGGACCCCAGGGCTTCGGCATCTTCGGCGACCATGCCGATCAACTCGTTGATCAGGTCCTCAATCGGGCGAATGCGGCGTTCGCCGAAGTCTATCAGTCCTTCGGCGGTGCCGTATCGCTGTGCCCGCCAGCGGTTTTCGGCAATGAGGAAGCGGTCATACTCGCGCCATTTCAGATTGCGCGCGCGCATCCGGCACAGCATCCGCGTGATCGCCTGGAGCAGCGCGGCAAGCGACAGCGTGTGTTCCAGCCGGGGCGAGACATCCATGATCCGCGTCTCAAGTGTCGGGAACCGGTGGGACGGGCGCAGATCCCACCAGATCTTGGTCGTATCCTCGATCACGCCCAGTTCGATCAGCGTGCCGGTGGTGCGCTGATACTCCGCCCAGCTGGAAAACTGCGGTGGCAGGCCGGTGCGGGGCAGGTTGTCGAACACGCTCAGCCGGTAGGATGCCAGGCCGGTATCCTCGCCTTGCCAGAACGGCGAGGAGGCCGACAGCGCCAGAAGATGCGGCAGGAAATAGCTGAGCTGCGGCATCAGGTCGGTGCGCAGCGTCTCGTCCTGCAGACCGATATGCACATGCATGCCCGAGATCAGCATGCGCCGCGCCACCCCACCCAGCGCCTTTTGCAGGTCCGAATACCGCTCTTTGTCGGTGTGATGCTGATCCTTCCAGTCGGCAAAAGGATGGCAGGACACCGCGATCGGGGCCAGGTTGAAGGCGGCTGCCTGTTCGGCAACGCAGGCGCGCAGGCGTCTGAGATCGTCGCGCGCATCGCCGATATCGGCGCAGACCTTGGTGCCGATCTCGATCTGGCATTGCAGAAATTCGGGGCTGACCTGCTCGTCAAGTTCGCTCTTGCAGGCCGCCATCAGGGCGTCGGGCGCCTCGACCAGGTCGAGACTGTCGCGATCCACCAGAAGGTATTCTTCCTCGATCCCGAGTGTGTAGCTGTCTTGCACTGATGGACCTCCCTGTTCCAGATGCCGCTCTGCAAATGGTAAACACCTGCCTAGCACGTGATCGGGACTGCGCAAAGGGACCCGGGGATCGGGAAGACGGCCTTGCAAGATCTTCGGATGATCGCATGGCCGGTCTGACCGGACATCAAACGCGCCCGCAGCGGCGGGCTGGGGCAGGTCTATGCAGGGATCAGCGGTTGGCTGCCCTCAGAGCAGCAGGACCTGGGTGCCGATGGCGGTCAGGCCGTACAGCTCTTCGATATGCGGGTTATAGAGACCGATACAGCCCGACGAGCTTTGCCGCCCGATCTTGCGCGTGTCATGGGTGCCGTGGATCAGATAGGCAGGCCAGCTCAGATACATCGCGTGGGTGCCCAGCGGGTTGCCGGGACCCGCGGGCATGAAGGCGGGCAGGGACGGGTCGCGTTTGCGCATATTGGCGGTGGGTGTCCAGGTCGGATCGGGGCGCTTGCGCACGATCGAACTGCGGCCCCGACGGGTCAGCTCATCGGTCATCGGCACCGACGAGGGGTAGAGGCGATAGGTACCGTCCGGGCCCCAGTAATGCACGGCACGGCTTGTGATGTCGCACAGGATCGCGCCGGTGCCGATCCTGTCAAAGTAATCCTGCCAGCGTTGGCTGCGGAAGGACGAGGTGTTGCGCCGCGCGGGCGGGCGGTCGCGGATCGCAGGTTCGGTCTGGGGAAAGGCTTCGTTCCACAATTCGGGGGTCTGTGCACGCACCAGTGCGGGCGTGGCCAGGACAGCTCCCGTACCGATCAGCATCGACCTCCGCGACATACGGATTTTCGACATGAGACGCTCCTGTGATGGCCTGTTTGGCTTTTCTCTTGCGCATATGTACAATCAACGGAGGGCGGCGAAAAGTTCCTTCTGAGTCACAATTCTGTGGGCGGTCCCCACCATCCTCACCCGTGAGGCACCGCAAAAAGGGGGTGCAGCCTGATGGCGCACCCCCTTGTCCTTGCAGGGTCTCAAGTGATCCGATCCTACAGCCGGATCCGTTTCACTCCATGACCGGAATGGAAAACTCGCCGCCCTCTTTGATCCCCGATGGCCAGCGCGCGGTGACCATCTTGGTCCGGGTGTAGAACTTGAACGCATCCGGCCCATGCTGGTTGAGATCGCCAAAGACCGATTTCTTCCAGCCGCCAAAGGTGTGATAGGCCAGTGGCACGGGGATCGGTACATTCACCCCGACCATGCCCACGTTGATGCGATTGGCGAAATCGCGCGCCGCATCGCCGTCGCGGGTAAAGATCGCGGTGCCATTGCCGTATTCGTGGTCCATGGCGAGGCCGATCGCCTCTTCATAGGTTTGCGCACGCACGGTGGTCAGGACCGGGCCAAAGATCTCTTGTTTGTAGATATCCATATCCTTGGTCGCGTGGTCGAACAGATGCGGGCCGATGAAGAATCCGTCCTCATAGCCCTGCAATTTGAAACCCCGCCCATCGACAACCAGCTTGGCGCCCTGGTCGATCCCGGTTTGAACCAGACGTTCGATATTGGCTTTGGCCGCGGCAGTGACCACAGGGCCGTAATCGACGTCCTTGCCCGCGGTGTAAGGTCCGACCTTGAGCTTTTCGATGCGCGGAACCAGCTTTTCGATCAGCCGGTCGGCGGTCTCGTCGCCCACGGGCACCGCCACCGAGATCGCCATGCAGCGCTCGCCGGCTGCTCCGTAGCCCGCGCCCACCAGTGCATCGGCGGCCTGGTCCAAATCCGCATCGGGCATGATGATCATGTGGTTCTTGGCACCGCCAAAACACTGCACCCGTTTGCCGTTCGCGCATCCGGTGGCATAGATGTATTCGGCAATCGGGGTCGAGCCGACAAAGCCGATGGACTGGATGACCGGATGGTGCAGGATGGCGTCCACCGCCTCCTTGTCGCCATTGACGACTTGCAAGATACCCTTGGGCAGGCCCGCCTCCTCCATCAGTTCGGCCAGCATCAGCGGGACCGAAGGGTCACGTTCGCTTGGTTTGAGGATGAACGCGTTGCCGCAGGCAATCGCGGGCGCGAACATCCACATCGGGATCATCGCGGGGAAGTTGAAGGGCGTGATGCCCGCCGTCACACCCAGGGGCTGGCGCATCGAATACATGTCGATGCCGGGGCCCGCTGAATCGGTGAACTCGCCTTTCAGCATCTGCGGCGCGCCGATGCAGTATTCCACGACCTCAAGCCCGCGCTGCACGTCGCCTGCCGCATCCGGCAGGGTCTTGCCATGTTCGCGGCTGAGTGCTTCGGCCAGTTTGTCCATGTCGCGATTCAGCAGATCCACGAATTTCATCAGCACCCGTGCCCGACGCTGCGGGTTGGTGGCAGCCCAGCCGGGCTGGGCGGCGGCGGCCAGTTGCACGGCCGCGTCAACCTCGGCGGCCGAGGCGAGCGGCGTTTGGGCCTGCACCTCACCGGTGGCGGGGTTCATCACATCGGCAAAGCGGCCAGACGTCCCTTTGACATGGGCGCCGTCCAGATAATGGGTCAGTTCCTGCATCGGTCTTCCTCCCGAGAAATGAGTGGCGAAACGATAGGCTTGCAATAATCCAATGAACAGAGGCAAGATTTCAAAAACACTTTGCAGAAATGACGGGATAGGGGGAGGGACATGGATCCGCATTGGGACGATCTGCGTGTATTTCTGTGTGTTGCGCGCGAAGAAAGCCTGTCGGGTGCGGGCAAGCGGCTGATGATGGATCCGGCCACGGTGGGGCGCCGCATCGCGCGGCTGGAAGCGGCAATAGAGGCGGCGCTGTTTCTGAAATCGCCCCAGGGCTATCTGCTGACGGCCGCTGGAGAGCGCCTTCTCGGCCATGCCGAAGAGGCCGAGCGCGCGATGCGCGCGGGTGTCGAGGCGCTGAGCGGTCCGGACGATTCGCTGGCCGGACAGATCCGGATCGGCGCGCCGGATGGCTGTGCCAATTACGTGCTCTCGCGGGTCTGCTCACGCGTGGCGCGGGCCAATGTCGATCTCGACATCCAGATCGTCGCCCTGCCGCGCGTGGTCAATCTCAACCGGCGCGAGGCGGATATGGCCATTACCGTCAGCCCGCCGACCGCGGGGCAGTTCCACGTCGAAAAGATCACTGATTATAAGCTGCACATCGTTGGCGCGCGGCCATATCTGCGCGCCCGCCCGGCGATTGAGACGATTGCGGACCTCAGAGCCCACCGATTCATCGGCTACATCCCGGATATGATTTACGATGCTGAGCTGGACTATCTGCGTGATCTGGAGCTCGACCGCTTGGCGCTGGCGTCGAATTCGGTGCTGGTGCAGCTCAGGCTGGCGGCTCAGGGCGACGGTCTGTGCGTCGCCCATGATTTCGCGCTGTCTGCGCATCCCGATCTGTGCAAGGTGCTGCCCGATCAGATCAGCCTCACGCGCAGCTTTTATCTGGTGCGCCACAAGAGCGACCTGCGCAGTGACCGGCTCACCCGGATGTCGGAGATTATCCGCTCAGAACTGCGCGATGAGGTGGCCCGGCTCGAGGCCGAGGCGTGAAATCCTTGACAGGTCGTGCCATTATGGCAACCCTTTGAGATAGGGACGGTTATTTCGGAGAGAGGCCATATGCGCGTTCAACAGATCCTCAAGTCAAAGGCCAGCGCCGATGTGTTCACGGTCAAGCCCGGTGCCCTGGTGTCGGAGGCGGCCGCCGTTCTGGCCGAAAACCGTATCGGCGGCGTGGTGGTGTCGGCCGATGGCGTGACCGCCCAAGGCATCTTGTCAGAACGCGATATCGTGCGCGAACTGGCCCGGACCGGTGCGGGCTGTCTGGCCCGGCAGGTGTCGGATTTCATGACCCGGGACCTGGTCACCGCCACGGTCGAGATGCGGGCCGATGAGGTGCTGGGCCTCATGACCGATGGCCGTTTTCGGCATATGCCCGTGGTCGAGGACGGACGGATGATCGGATTGATCACATTGGGCGATGTGGTCAAGGCCCGGCTGTCGGAACTGGCGATGGAAAAAAACGCTCTGGAAGGGATGATCATGGGCCATTGAGCCCGAGAGCGTCTTTGGCCATGTGCCCGTGAGGCAGCCACCCGGCCACGGCCTGCCAATCTGCCCTTGCACTGATCTGCCGTTCATGTTTGCGTGCGCGGCAAAATCAGGGACATGAAGGAAGACCCCATGCGCATCGGCCTTTATCCGGGTACCTTTGACCCGATCACGCTGGGACATATGGACATTATTCGCCGCGCCACGCCATTGGTGGACCGCCTGGTGATCGGGGTTGCGATCAATCGCGACAAGGGGCCGCTTTTTTCGCTGGAAGAGCGTGTGGCCATGATCGAAAGCGAATGCGCGGCGTTGTCCGAGCATACCGATACTGAAATCGTTGCCCATCCGTTCGAGAACCTGCTGATTGACTGCGCGCGCGATGTGGGCGCGCAGGTGATTATCCGGGGTCTGCGCGCGGTGGCGGATTTCGAGTATGAGTTTCAGATGGTCGGCATGAACCGCGCACTGGACAACAGCATCGAGACGGTCTTTTTGATGGCCGAAGCGCGCCACCAGGCGATTGCGTCCAAGCTGGTCAAGGAGATCGCACGGCTGGGCGGGGATGTATCGAAATTCGTGACCCCGCCGGTCAATACCGCGCTGAAAGACCGCCTCGGCAGGTAAGCGGATGCGGATGCCGGATGCGGTGCAGGCGGGCTTTCGGCCCTCATGCGTTTGACATTTGTGGGGGGGAGGCGTTGGCTCTGCACGGTTCTCCGGGCAGATCCTAGCGCCAGAAGGCCAACCACTCCAGAAGATCGGCGAATTTGCGGGCCAGAAACAACAGATGTTCGGTCTCGTAAAAGGCCACATCTATGGCCAGCGCAATCAGGATCAGGGCGCCCAATACGGCTGCGATGGGGTTTGTCATGGGCGGCGCGCCTGTTGAATAGCTCTGAGCGGGTATGCCTGAGCGGGCCGGTCTCTTCAAGCGCAACGGCCCGTAGGGCGGGGTTCACCCCGCCGCCCGTCCGGGGGGGGCGGGATAAATCCCGCCCTACGACATCAGCGCATTTGGTCAGGCACGGGCCATTGCCACGGCGACGTCGGCCATGCGCACCGAAAAGCCCCATTCATTGTCATACCACGCCAGAACCCGGACCAGACGTCCCCCAACGACCCTGGTCTGATCGGGCGCGAAGATCGAGCTTTCCTCGGTATGGTTGAAATCGATCGATACCAACGGTGCGGGCTCGTACCCCACCACGCCTTTCATCCGCCCTTCGGCGGCGGATTTGACAGCGGCATTGACCTCTTCGGCGGTCACGTCCCGCCCAGCGGTAAAGGTCAGGTCCACGGCACTGACATTCGGCGTGGGCACGCGAATGGCCGACCCGTCAAGCTTGCCCTTGAGTTCGGGCAGCACCTCGCCCAGAGCCTTGGCCGCGCCGGTGGATGTGGGGATCATCGCCATTGCCGCCGCGCGCGCGCGGTAGAGATCCTTGTGACGCCGGTCCAGTGTCGGCTGATCGCCCGTATAGGCGTGGATCGTGGTCATGATCCCGCTTTCGATGCCAAAGGCGTCATTGAGCACCTTTGCCACGGGCGCCAGGCAGTTGGTGGTGCAGGACCCGTTCGAGATCATCCGGTCCTGTGCTGTCAGCAACGCATCATTCACACCATAGACGATGGTCTTTTCGACATTCTTGGCCGGGGCCGAGATCAGAACCTTGCCCGCGCCTTGATCCAGATGCACGCGCGCCTTGTCGCCATCATTGAACTTGCCGGTGCATTCCAGCACCACATCGCAGCCCGACCAGTCCAGCTCGGACGGATCGTAGGTCGACATCACCTGCATCGGCCCACGTCCCAGATCGAGCGTGCCGTCGCCCACGGTGGCCGCGCCCGGAAAGCGGCCATGCACGCTGTCGTATTTGATCAGATGTGCGGCTGTCTCCAGCGGTCCGGTTGCATTGATCTTGGCCACACGGATATCGTCACGCCCGCTTGCGGCGATGTGAGACAGAGTGCACCGGCCAATACGGCCAAACCCGTTGATCCCGACAGTGATGGTCATCCCAGAGGTTCCTTTCGCGTGCGTTTTGGCAGAGTGTTGTGGCGGCGTATAGACAAGCCTGACCTGCCTCAAAAGGGCAAAAGAGCCATAATTTGAAGGTGGTAGCGCAAACTCTTTCCGATTGCGCTAACGAATGGGATCGCATCGAGGCCGATATGCGTTAAGCTGCGTCAATCAGGCGAAAGGGCAGGCGATGAGCGGACTATTGGCATTGTTGGATGATGTGGCCGCGATCGCCAAGGTGGCGGCGACCTCCATCGACGATGTGGCCGCTCAGGCGGCCAAGGCGGGGACCAAGGTCGCCGGTGTTGTGATTGATGACGCCGCCGTGACCCCCAAATACGTCACCGGGTTCGAGGCCAAGCGCGAACTGCCGATCATCTGGAAAATCACGCGCGGATCGCTTTTCAACAAGCTCGTGATCCTGCTGCCGGCACTTTTGGCGCTGAACGCGTTTGCGCCGTGGGTGATTACGCCGCTCTTGATGCTGGGTGGCGCATATCTGTGCTTTGAAGGGGCGGAGAAAGTGTTTCATTGGCTCTTTCCTCACCGCAGTAAACATGTCGAGGAAGACCTGGATGTGGGCGATCCGGTTCATCTGGAGGAGACGCGGGTCAAAGGGGCGATCAAGACCGATTTCATCCTCTCGGCGGAAATCATGACCATCATTCTCAGCAATATCGACGCCTCCAGCCTGTGGTTCGAGGCGGCCGCACTGGCGCTTGCCGGGGTTGCGGTCACTGCCTTTGTCTATGGCGCGGTTGCGCTGATCGTGAAGATGGATGATGTCGGGCTCTGGATGGCGCAGAACGCGCTCACCCGCGCGGGTCGGGGCGCCGGTCGCGCCCTGGTGCGAGGTATGCCAAAGCTCCTGACGTTGCTCACGGTGGTCGGGACGGCCGCGATGCTCTGGGTCGGCGGGTCGATCTTGATCCACGGCCTTGAGGTGCTGGGCTGGACCTGGCTCTATGACACAATCCATCATATCGCCGAAACCCTGGCCCATGTCGTCTCTCAAGGGGCCCAAGGCGTTGTGGAATGGGGGGCGACCGCGCTGATGGACGGCATTCTGGGGCTGGCCCTTGGCCTTGCGCTGATCCCGGTTGCACATAACCTGCTGGTCCCGGCCTATGAGGCCGTGACGGGCAAAACCTCCCGCGCGCCCCATTGATCAGCGCGCCCACCGCCACAGACCCCCGAGGCGCCTTTGTCGCGGTTTGGGGCCCGTGTCGCTGACCTGCGCCAGCAACTCGGCCTCGATCTCGTAGGGTTTCGGCGTGTGCTGAGGTTCCCACAGGCCAAGCCGCAGTTTCATCAAGACGGCGTTATCATAGTAAGACATTGTGCTCTCCTCTGTGTCGTGGGCTGAGAAGACCACATCCCCCCTGACAGACAGGTGTCAGGGGCGTGTGTTAACGTGTCAGCAGCGTCAGGGAGTTTTGTAATGCACCGCTCAAATCGTCTGTTTGAAATCATCCAGTTGTTGCGCGCCGCGGACCAGCCGCTGCGGGCAGAGGATCTGGGCGCCAAGCTGGAGGTTTCGACCCGCACGATCTATCGCGATATCGCCGCGTTGCAGGCGATGCGGACCCCGATCGAAGGTGAGTCGGGTGTCGGATACATGATGCGCCGGGGCTATGACCTGCCGCCGCTGAATTTCGACCGCGAAGAGGTAGAAGCGCTGTGGGTCGGCCTGTCGATGCTGACCCGGACGGGCGATATCGCGTTGCAACGCGCCGCGCGCCGCATCTGCGCCAAGATCGAGGCGCTGCACGACCCGGCGGATTGGTTGCAGGTCGCACCCTGGGGGGCGCCGCTGGACGATCCCGACAAGGGCTGCGTGCCGATGTCGCTGCTGCGCCAGGCCGTCCGCGAAGAGCGCAAGCTGCGCCTCACTTACCGCGACGACAAGGGGCACGAGACCACGCGCGACATACGGCCTGTCGCGCTGATCTATCATCTGGAATGTGTGATGCTGGGCGCCTGGTGCGAGCTGCGCGACGGGCTGCGCCATTTTCGCACGGACCGCATACTGGGCTGCGAGGTACTGGAGGCGCGGTTTCAGGGCCAAAGCGCCACGTTGAGGGCACTCTGGCTGGAGCAGAACGGCTGGAGCGATCCAAGCGCGGCTCTTTCGGGCTGAAACTCAGAGCCCGAGCAGCTCTTTCACCGCCGCGACAGTGGCCTCCGGTGTGATGCCGAACTCGTTGTAAAGCACGTCCGCCGGCGCCGAGGCGCCGAAATCATGCATGCCGACAAAGCTGCCCTTTTCGCGCCGTCCCCGCTCGCCATAAAGCCAACGATCCCAGCCAAAGCGCACGCCGGCCTCGATGGCGACCCGCACGGGGCCTGCGGGCAACACGCGTCTGCGATACGCCTCGCCCTGCTCCTCAAACAGTTCCCAGCAGGGCATGGAGACGACGCGGGTCCCGATCCCCTCGGCCTCCAGCAGCGCGCGCGCAGCCATGGCAATCGACACTTCGGACCCCGTCGCCATCAGGATCGCCTGACGCTTGGCCTCGGCGTCCTTGAGGACATAGCCGCCTTGCGCGGTCAGGTTCTTGGTCTTGTGCTCGGTGCGCACCGTGGGCACGCCCTGGCGCGTCAACGACAGAACCGACGGCGTTTGCTTGGAGGTCAGCGCCAGCTCCCACGCTTCTGCCGTCTCAATGCTGTCGGCGGGGCGGAACACGTGCATATTCGGCGTGGCGCGCAGCATCGCCAGATGCTCCACCGGTTGGTGGGTCGGGCCATCCTCGCCCAGGCCGATGCTGTCATGGGTCATCACAAAGACCGTCGGGATCTTCATCAGCGCGGCCAGACGCATCGACGGGCGCGCATAATCGGTGAAACACATGAACGTGCCGCCATAGGGGCGCACCCCGCCATGCAGCGCCATGCCGTTCATCGCCGCCGCCATGCCATGCTCTCGCACGCCGTAATGCACATAGCGGCCCTTGCGCGTCTCGGGCGTGAAGATGCCTAAATCGCCGGTCTTGGTGTTGTTCGAGCCGGTCAGATCGGCCGAGCCGCCCACGGTTTCGGGCAGGATCGGGTTGACGACCTCCAGCACCTTTTCCGAACTGGCGCGGGTGGCCAGTTTCGGGGCGCTCTCGCTCATCTGCTTTTTCAGCGCGCGGATCGTGGCCGAGAGGCGCTTGGGCACCTCGCGCGCGTAAACGCGGGTAAACTGCGCCTGGCGACTGGCCGAAAGCGTGGCAAAGCGCGCCTCCCAGTCGCTGCGGGCGGCAGCGCCCCGGCGGCCGATCTCTTCCCAGTCGGCTTTGACGTCGTCGGGCACCTCAAACGGTCCCCAGGTCCAGCCATAGGCCGCCTTGGCCTCCAGGAGCTGAGCCGGATCGGTCAGCGCCCCATGGCCTTTTGCGGTGTCCTGGGCCGCGTGACCCAGCGCGATATGGGTCTTGCAGGCAATCATGCTGGGCTGCGGGGTCGTCTTGGCCGCCGTTATGGCGGCATCAATCGCTGCCGGATCATGACCGTCGATTTCCTGCACATGCCAGCCCGAGGCCCGGAACCGCGCCACCTGATCGGTGCGATCCGCGATATCGACGGTACCGTCGATGGTGATGTTGTTATTGTCCCAAAAAACGATGAGCTTTGACAACTCCTGCCGTCCGGCCAGCGCGATCGCCTCCTGGCTGACACCTTCCATCAAACAGCCGTCGCCCGCGATCACATAGGTGTGGTGATCGACGATCTTGCGCCCGTACTGGGCACGCTGGATCTCTTCGGCCATTGCAAAACCTACGGCATTGGCGATGCCCTGACCCAAGGGTCCGGTTGTTGTCTCGATCCCCTTGGCATGGCCAAATTCGGGGTGGCCGGCGGTACAGGCACCCCATTGCCGGAAATCCTTGAGCTGCTGGAGCGTCATATCCGCATACCCGGTCAGGTGCAGCAGGGAATAGAGCAGCATGGATCCGTGCCCGGCCGACAGGATGAACCGGTCCCGGTCCGGCCAGTCGGGCGCTGAAGCGTCGAATTTCAGGTGTTTGCCATAAAGAACGGTGGCCACATCGGCCATGCCCATCGGCATCCCGGAATGACCGGACTTGGCGGCGGCCACCGCATCGAGCGTCAGCGCGCGGATGGCGGTGGCTTTGAACCAGTGATCGGGGTTTTCAGTGCGCAGGGCGGTCAGGTCCACGGGGGTCTTCCTTTGGCAGAGGGCAAGCTTGGCGCTGCATATCAGCCGCAGGCCAAAGATCAAGCGCCCTCGCGGCGCCCGGCTCATGGACTGGATGAGCCGCGCCATTCAAACCCTTGAAAGCAAAGGGGGCGCATTTCCTGTATGCATTGAGTAAACTGCGACCAGCGTGGCGTGGGGTATGATTCGACCCGACGGTGCGCGGAAATCCGATGAACAGGACCATCCAGGGGCACAAAGGACAGGGCATGAGCGAGATAGACGAGCTGCAACGCCGGATCATGGCCGCGATGGAGCGGATCGGCCAGGGGGCGGAGGCGTTGCAAAGCGCCCCTCCGGTCGTCGATACGGATGCGATAGAGGCGCTGCGCCAGGCACTCGATGAAGAGAAGCTGGTCACAGCCCAGCTCGAAGAGCGCATCAAAAAGCTGAAAGCCGCCCATGCGGCGGAACTGGCCGAGGCCACGGCCCAGGCGGCCGGGCCCGATCCCGAGAAACTGGCCGATCTGGACCGCGAATTGCAGCGGCTGCGCAAGGCCAATCAACAATTGCGCGACAGCAACGCGGCTCTGCGCGAGGCCAATGAGGCCGGGGTGGGCGAGCCGCATCTGATCAATAGCGCGATGCTGGCCGAGCTGGAAGGGCTGCGCGCCGAACGCGCCGCCGATGTGGCCGAGGCAAGTGCCATCATGGATCAACTGGTGCCGCTTTTGGAGAATGTGCGCGATCTGCCAGACGGGGAGGAGGTCTGATGCCCGAAGTGACCATTCATATCGGCGGCCGCGGCTTCGAGGTCGCCTGCCAGGAGGGTGAAGAGCAATACCTGCACTCAGCCGCCAAGATGCTGGATGACGAGGCGCAGGTGCTCTCCGATCAGATCGGCCGCATGCCCGAGGCGCGGATGCTGCTGATGGCAGGTCTGATGCTGGCCGACAAGACCGCAGCGGTCGAGGACAAGATCAAGGTCGTGGAAGCCAAACTGGCCGAGCGGGAGGCCGAGATCGACAACCTCAAGGCCATGCCCGCGCCGGAGCCCGAGCGGATCGAAGTGCCGGTGGTGCCCGACAGCGTCACCGACACGCTGGCCGAGCTGGCCGCGCGCGCCGAGGCGCTGGCCGCGTCATTGGAGGAAAAGGCAGGGGATGATCAAACACCGGACTCTGCCTGACCGTTGAGCCATTGGGCCAAGGCGCGGGCGGACGCGCCAAGACGGCGTGGCGCAAGAAGGTGGAACCCGTCCGATATCTCCAGCCGATCCGGTCGCGCCTGGACCAGGCGGCCGTCCCTGAGATCGCGCGCAACCAGGAACCGAGCGGCAAGTGCGATCCGGTGACCTGCCTGCGCCGCATCCAGACACAGCGCCGTCCAGCTGAAATGCAGCGATGCGGCGCGGTTTTCGGCGGTGTCGGCACCGAACGCCAGCTCCAGATAACGATCCTGCAACTCATGGCTGTCATGCAGGCGGGTGTGGTTTAGAAACAGATCGCGCGGCATCCGGTCCGCTCCGGGCGGCATCAGGATCGGAGCGCAGAGCGCGATTACCTCCGTGCGAAAGAGCCGCGTAGCGGTAAGTGAGGCCGGGAACGGTCCCTGACCCTGCCGGACCGCCAGATCGATGCCATCGCCGTGACATCCGGTCACGCGATCGGTTGCCTCCACGTGCAGGTCGATCCCGGGCAGAGCGGCGGTCATTTCAGGCAGGCGCGGGATCAGCCATTTGGCGGCAGAGCTGGGCGTGACGCTGATGGTTACACCGGTCGGCGCCGGACGCGGTGCCGCGACGCAATGCGCCCAGGCTTTCGCCCACCGCCAGATGACAGGCGCGCGCGGCGTCGGTGAGCGTGACCCCGCGCGGATGACGGTGAAAAAGGCGCAGTCCCAAATGTCCTTCCAACAGCCGGGTTTGCTGAGCAATCGCGCTTTGGCTGACACCCAGCTCTTCCGCTGCGGCCCGGACATTCAAAAGACGCGGCACTGCCTCGAACGCATGCAGGGCGTTGAGCGGGGGCAACGGAGCCTGTGTCATGACAACGGTTTTTCTACAGTCACTTCATAGCAAGACTGCCGCGCGCGCCGTCCGCAGGGGCATGGGGGCGGCGGCTGGCGGCAGATGGCCATGAGCGGGCCGTTCCGTCCTCGTCAGGCAAGGGAGAGGCCCTGGCCAGGGATCTGGGCGGGATCGGGGTGACCGGCTCGAACCTGGATCCGTGGGCTCTTTTGGATGGCGCGATGGAGGCCTGGGTGCGAATCGACGTTCTGGTCAATACCGCGGGTCACGGGCCAAAGGGCCCGATCCTGAATATCTCCGATGAGGACTGGCATGACGGGGTGGAGGTCTATTTGATGAACGTGGTGCGCCCATCGCGGATCGTCCCCCCGATCCTGATTGCCCAGAGCTGCGGAGCGATCAGTAACGTCTCGGCCTCCGCGGCGTTCGAGCCAGACCCGCCGTTCCCGACAGCGGGCGTGTTTCGGGCGGGTCTTGCAGCCTTTTCCAGGCTCTATCCCGAGAGATATGCCGCCGAGAATATGCGGATGAACACTGTGCTGCCCGGTTTCATCGACACCCTTGCCGGAGACGGAGGATCGCCGGGCGCGGATCGCAATGGGCCGATAAGGGCACACCGATGAGGGGAGCCCGCTTGTCGGCTGGCTGGTCGCAGAAGGGATTTATGTAACAGGGCAGACCTGGCGGATCGACGGCGGGGTGACCGCGTCGGTGTGATCCAATTGAGCGCGCTTTGCGCGCACAGGATTGATTTGGCGCGCAGATGCGCGCGGCCCGGCCTGTCAGACAGCACCCGGTAAGGTTTGCGTCGTGCTGGTGTTGTCCCTTCTTGGCCCGCAGGGGGGCAGGGCGGTCAGGTTCGCGCAGATCCGATGGCGGGCCGGGCGTTGTTTGTGGCAGATCCGCGTCCGAAGTTCAGGTGAGGGTATCCACCGCCCTACGGTCTATCTTCGCCGACCCGTCGAACGATCGCCGGCCGGGATGTGAAGGAGAGGTCCGCCATTTTGGCAAGCTTGCCTGCCTGAAGCGCGCCTTGGCCTGCGCAGAGGGCCCTCTTGCTGGCTGCCGATCTGTGGCCGCGCCGCTGAGCGCGGCGCGGGATCGGTCCGATCAGCCGTTGGCTTCGCGGATCTTGTCGGCGGCGTCCTTGTCATAGGTCACGCCGTTTTCTTCAAAGAGCGTGTCGAGCTCGCCCGACAGCGTCATCTCGGTGATGATATCGCAGCCGCCGACAAACTCGCCCTTGACATAGAGCTGCGGGATGGTCGGCCAGTCGGAGAAATCCTTGATCCCCTGGCGGATGCCATCGTCGCTGAGCACGTTCACATCGGCAAATTCGACGCCCATGTAGTTCAGAACGCCCGCGACCCGGCTGGAAAAGCCGCATTGCGGCATGGATTTGGTGCCTTTCATGAACAGCACCACATCATTGGCGGTAATGGTTTCTTTGATCTGGGTGGATGCGTCAGTCATTTCCGTTTCTCCCTTGGGACGAATCTTTTTGCGTATTCCTGTGGATCGCGTGGGATGGTGTAGGTGGTG
This sequence comes from Aestuariivita sp., assembly GCF_021404545.1. Taxonomy (GTDB): domain Bacteria; phylum Pseudomonadota; class Alphaproteobacteria; order Rhodobacterales; family Rhodobacteraceae; genus Aestuariivita. Next base: position 50,055 of record NZ_JAAWWD010000040.1, on the reverse strand, counting down.
GCATGCCCGCCCCCGCCCGCGCCCGAGCTGTAATCGGCCTCGATCACGTGATCGCCCTCGCCCGGAAGGCTGCCGCGCTCGGTGCCTTTTGTGCGTTTCAACGCCACTGCGCCAGTGATCACCGCGACCAGGGCGATCGCGAGTGACAGCAGCGTGATGGCGACGATATCCACGGATCTAGTCCGGAACCCGGGTGGTCAGAGCCAGCGCGTGCAACTCCCCGCTGGGGCCGTCCATCTTGCCTTTGAGCGCGGCGTAAACGGCGCGCTGTTGCTGCACCCGATTCTTGCCACGAAAGCTCTCATCGACGACCATGGCGGACATATGCACACCGTCCTCGCCCTCGACCACGATCCGGGCGTTGGGAAAGCTTTCGCGAAGCAGGTCTTCGATTTGTCGGGCGTGCATAGGCATGATCTGTGCTCCGGTCCTTGGCTTGGATTAATGATGTAATCTGCCCGTAGGTTTAAGGCAAGACGGGGTCAGGCCAATGCCTGTGCAAAAGCGCCACGATAAAGTGCCGCGAGGCTGTCGAGATCGGTCTCCGATCCGCCCATGCGCACGGACTGGCCGGTGAAGCGGCCGACGCTGGCAATCGGCACCTCGGCCTGACCGGCGGCGACCATGAGCGCCTCGGCCTGATCGAAATTGCACGCGATCAGATAGCGGCCCTGATCCTCGCCAAAAAGCGTGGGGGTGTCTTCGGCATCCAGGCAGACGCCGACGCCCGCGGCTTCGGCCAGCTCGAACGCGGCCAGCGCCAGACCGCCATCGGAGAGATCGTTGCAGGCCTTGATATGCTGGCGGTTGGCGCGAATGAATTCGCCATTGCGCCTTTCGGCCTCCAGATCGACGGCGGGGGCATCTCCATCCTCGCGGTTGAACAGTTCGGCCAACAGGGCGGATTGGCCCAGATGGCCGGCGCTCTCGCCGAGCACAAGCGCGACATGCCCGTCGCGCACCTCTGAGCCGATGATCTCCTCGGCATTGTCAAGCAGCCCCACGGCGCCGATGGTGGGCGTGGGCAGGATCGCCTGGCCGTCGGTCTCGTTATAAAGCGAGACATTGCCTGACACGATGGGCATATCAAGTGCTGCACAGGCCGCCCCGATGCCTTTGATCGCGCCCACGAACTGGCCCATGATGTCCGGTTTCTCCGGATTGCCGAAATTGAGGTTGTCGGTGCTGGCCAGCGGCCGCGCGCCGACGGCGATGAGGTTGCGATAGGCCTCAGCCACCGCCTGTTTGCCGCCTTCGACAGGGTTGGCTTTGACATAGCGCGGCGTCACATCGGAGGTGAAGGCCAGCAGTTTGTCGGTCCCATGCACCCGGACCAGCCCGGCGCCAAGCCCCGGTGTGCGGGCCGTGTCCGCCATGACCATGGTGTCGTATTGCTCATAGACCCACTGTTTGGCCGCATAGTTGGGCGAACTGATCAGACCCTTGAGCGCGTCGATGGGATCGATCTGCGGAACATCCGCCAGCGGCTCGATTGCAGGCGTTTCCACCCAGGGGCGATCATATTCGGGCGCGTTGCCCGACAGCGCCTTGAGGGGAAGATCGGCTTTGACGCTGTTGTTGTGCATCACCAGGAACCTGTCCTCGGCGATGGTCTCGCCGACGATGGCGAAATCGAGATCCCATTTGTCGAAAACCGCCTTGGCCTCGGCCTCCTTTTCGGGGCGCAGCACCATCAGCATGCGCTCCTGGCTTTCCGACAGCATCATCTCATAGGCGGTCATGGCCTCTTCGCGTACCGGCACCTTCTCCAGGTCGAGACGCACGCCCAGATCTCCCTTGTCGCCCATCTCGACCGCCGAACAGGTGAGGCCCGCCGCCCCCATGTCCTGGATCGAGATCACCGCACCGGTCTGCATCAGCTCCAGCGTGGCCTCCATCAGACGTTTTTCGGTGAAGGGATCGCCGACCTGCACGGTAGGGCGTTTTTCTTCGATCGTGTCGTCGAACTCGGCGCTGGCCATGGTGGCGCCGCCGACGCCGTCACGCCCCGTCTTGGCACCCAGATAGACCACCGGCATGCCCACGCCGGAGGCGGCGGAGTAAAAGATCTTGTCCGCATCGGCAAGACCGGCGGCAAAGGCATTGACCAGACAATTGCCGTTATAGGCGGGGTGAAACCGCACCTCGCCGCCCGCGCAGGGCACACCAAAGCAATTGCCATAGCTGCCGATGCCTTCGACCACACCATGCACCAGTTGCCGGGTCTTGGGATGCGCGGGCTCGCCAAAACTCAGCGCGTTCATCGACGCGATGGGCCGCGCGCCCATGGTAAAGACATCGCGCAGGATGCCGCCGACGCCGGTGGCCGCGCCCTGGAACGGCTCGATATACGAAGGGTGGTTGTGGCTCTCCATCTTGAAGACCACCGCCTGTCCGTCGCCGATATCCACGACGCCCGCGTTCTCTCCCGGGCCGCAGATCACCTGCGGGCCGTCGGTGGGCAGGGTGCGCAGCCATTTCTTGGAGGATTTATACGAGCAATGCTCGTTCCACATGGCAGAGAAGATGCCCAGCTCGGTGAAGCTCGGCGCGCGACCGATGATCTGAAGGATCCGCTCGTACTCATCAGGCTTAAGCCCGTGGGCCTCGATCAGCTCGGGCGTAATGGCCGGTTCCTGCATGTCTCAGTCGTCCCCCTTGGCAGTTGCCGCTGTCTTTAGCGGCTTACGCGGACGGGGGAAAGAGGGGGATCGCGCGGCAGCAACCTTGCCGCTTTTCCCAGGCGGGATGGCCTGTTAAGCAGGCGCATGCCGCTGCCAGATTTGATCCCGGACGCGATGCTGACCCGGTTCCGGATCAGCGATCCGACACTGATCGCCGAGACCGCGATTGCACGGATCTTCAAAGTGCGGCGCAGACAGGGTGGCGTCGCCGCGCTCAAGCACTACTGGCGGGGCCATATGGGCAATGAGACCGCCGGGCGCGCCGTTCTGGAGGCCTGGGACGGTCACGGGGTCGTGCGGGTTTTCGACCATGATCAGGCGGCGCTTTTGATGGAGTGGCTAGAGGGGCCGTCGCTGGGCGATCTGTCCAGACAGGGCCGGGATGCGTGCGCCGCAACAGAGTTGCTGAGCGTTGCGTGCCATTTGCACCGGTCGCCGGTGACCACATCACAGCCATTGCCCCGGCTGCATGCCTGGTTCGAGGGGCTTTTGGGATTGTCCTTTTCCGCCGACTGCGCGCCTCAATTGCGCCACGATATGCAACGCGCCATGAGGGTCGCCACGGAGCTGATGGCCAAGGCCGTCGATATGCACCCGCTGCATGGCGATCTGCACCATGACAATATCCGGGCCTCGGCGCGGGGCTATGTGGCCTTTGATGCCAAGGGTCTGTTCGGTGACAGGGCCTATGAGCTGGCCAACGCGTTCCGCCACCCGGCGGATCAACCGGATCTGGTGCGCGATCCGCGCCGCATCCTCAGCCTGGCCGAGCAATGGGCAGGCGGGTTCGACGTGCCGCGCGAACGGCTGTTGGGTTGGGCGGCGGCAAAATGCGCTTTGTCCATAGCCTGGCGCAATGGCACGGTTCTGCGCGCTGATCCCGAAGCCGATCTTCTTGCGGTTTTGCTGGAGTGTTCTGGGGCGCCTTGAGCGACCGCCAAAAAAAAGGCCGAGCACTAAGCTCGGCCGAAGTCCAACAGGGAGGTATGAAGATGATGTGCCGTTGGGCGCCATCACCTTCAATTGATGATTTAGGGTGCAGTCTGTGTCCGATCAAGAGATTTTCTGCCGCAGTTGCATCATGTCCGCCATGCGCTGGATGCATGGCTCAGAGCTTGCCAAGCTGCCTGAGCTGCTTGCGATGCTGGATGATCTCATCCTGTACGAAGTCCCGAAAGGCAGCGATCCGCTTGGATTGGCGCAGCTCTTCGGGGTAGGCCAGAAACACCGGCACCTCGGCGCTGGCCAGATCGGGCAGCACGCGTACCAGATCGGGGAAATCCTCGGTCACGTAATCGGGCAGCACGCCGATGCCCAGATGATGGATCACACCCTGAAGCACACCGAAATAGTTGTTCACGGTCAACAGTGACCGGATGTCAAATGTCATCAGGTGCTGGACCAATGACGCCCCGGCGCCCACCTGGGCCGAGCTGGGGCTTTGGCAGATCAGTCGATGATCAGCAATATCGTCGATCTCTTGCGGGGTGCCTTCACGGTCAAGGTAGTCGCGTGATGCAAACAGCCCCATGCGGATCGACATCAGTTTCTTGCGGATCAGGTCGGCCTGGCTGGGCTCTTTCATGCGGATGGCCACATCGGCTTCGCGCATCGGCAGGTCCAGGACCCGCTCCTCCAACATCAGATCGACCTTGAGGTCGGGGTATTTCTCGTAAAGCTTGGGCAGGCGCGGGGCGAGCCACAGCGCGCCAAAGCCGAATGTGGTGGTGACCCGCAATTCGCCAAACACCTCCTCCTCGCTGTCGCGGATGCGCGCGGCGGCGGCGTCGAGCCGTTTGGCCATCGCGGCGGTGGCGTCGAACAACAGTTCCCCCTGTTCGGTGAGAATCAGGCCCCGCGCATGGCGGTGAAACAGGGTGGCATTCAGCGCCTCTTCAAGTGCGCGGATCTGGCGGCTGACCGCCGATTGTGACAGATTCAGCTTGTCACCCGCATGGGTCAGGCTGCCCGCATCCGCCACCGCGTGAAATATTCTGAGTTTGTCCCAGTCCATGTTTGAAACTTTCTTATACTTCGTCCCGATTTATAGGAACGCTTTGCCAAGGTCAGCCCCGCCAGGGGCAAAGCTGCGGTTTTTTTGCAGGTTTTTGTGGTCGGGTCAGTATTTGTGACCTATTATCCATAGTAGAATATGCAAGTCCATCCGCGTTGGGAGGCGCAAGATGAGCACTCAAAAAATCTCGCTAAATGACCGGTTCGATCTTGAGAAAGATCAGGTTCTGTTGAACGGAACGCAAGCCCTTGTGCGGCTGATGCTGATCCAGAGAGAGCGGGATCGTGCCGCCGGGCACAATACCGCCGGTCTGGTGACCGGGTATCGCGGCTCTCCGCTGGGGGCGGTCGACATGCAGATGATGCGCGCCGCGAAACATCTGGCGGCACAGGATGTGACGTTTCAGGCCGGCCTGAACGAGGATCTGGCCGCGACCGCGATCTGGGGCAGCCAACAGGCCGAACTGCGCGGCGAGGGCAAGTATGACGGGGTCTTTGGCCTGTGGTACGGCAAGGGGCCCGGGGTGGACCGCACCGGCGATGTGTTCCGGCATGCCAATATGGCAGGGACCAGCGCTCTGGGCGGTGTGCTGGTGGCGATGGGCGATGACCATACCGGCGAAAGCTCCACCGTGCTGCATCAATCGGAATGGGCGCTTATGGATGCCTATCTGCCGATCGTCAGCCCCGCAGGCGTGCAGGAGATCCTGGATTACGGGATCTACGGCTATGCGCTGAGCCGGTTTTCGGGGCTCTGGGTCGGCCTGAAAACGATGAAGGACACGGTGGAGGCGACCGCCGTGGTCGATGGCCGCCCGGATCGGATGCGCCTTCTGGCGCCCGCCTTCGATATGCCCGAGGGGGGGCTCAACATCCGCCTCGTCGACGACCGGCATCAACAGGAAGAGCGTCTGGTGCGCCACAAACGCTTTGCGGCCGAAGCGTTCTCGCATGCCAACCAGATGGACAAGCGGATCTGGGGCAAGCCCGGTGCCAAGATCGGCTTTGTCGCGGCGGGCAAGAACTGGCTCGATCTGATCCATGCGATGTCGCTGCTCAATATCGACGCCAACGAGGCGGAGCGTCTGGGCATCACGCTTTACAAGGTGGGTCAGACCTTCCCGCTGGATATGAAAGGGTTCAACGACTGGGCCGAAGGGCTCGACCTGATTGTGGTGGTCGAGGAAAAGCGCAAGCTGATCGAGGTGCAGATCAAGGAAGCGATCTTTGACGACCGGCGCGGGCGGCGCGTCTATGGCTGGTACAAGGGCGGGGCGGGATCGCTGCACCGCGAGGAGCTGTTCCCGACCCATGGCGATCTCAACCCGCATCTGATCGCCCAGCAACTGGGCGATATCCTGCTGGAGGAGGGGCGCGAGACCGCTGGCATCCGCGCGGGTCTGGCCGAACTGGATGCGGCGCGCCGCTCTGACAATGCCGAGGAGATCACCTCGCGGCTGCCCTATTTCTGCTCGGGCTGTCCGCACAACACCTCAACCAAGGTACCAGAAGGCAGCCGCGCCTATGCCGGGATCGGCTGCCATTTCATGGTCCAGTGGATGGATCGCGAGACATTGGGCTTTACCCATATGGGGGGCGAGGGCGCCAACTGGATCGGCGAGGCGCCGTTTTCCAAGCGCGATCATGTGTTTCAGAACCTGGGCGACGGCACCTATAATCATTCCGGCGTGCAGGCGATCCGTGCCGCTTTGGCCGCGGGCACCAAGATCACCTACAAGATCCTTTACAACGATGCGGTCGCCATGACCGGAGGGCAGAGCAACGAGGGCGATCTTTCCGCCCCCCAGATCGTGGCCGAGCTCAAGGCGATGGGGGTCGAGCATCTCGCCGTCGTTTATGACGAGAAAGAGGATGTCGATCCCAAGGCCTTTCCCGCCGGTGTGCCGCTGCATGAGCGCATCGAGATGATGAAGGTCCAGCAGGAGATGGAGACCAAGGACGGCGTCAGCGCCATCGTCTATGTCCAGACCTGCGCCGCCGAAAAGCGCCGCCGCCGCAAGCGCGGCACCTTCCCCGACCCCGATCGGCGCGTCTTCATAAACACCGATGTCTGCGAAGGCTGCGGCGATTGCGGGGTGCAGTCGAACTGCGTCTCTATCGTGCCGAAGGAAACCGAACTGGGGCGCAAGCGCGCAATCGACCAATCCTCATGCAACAAGGATTTTTCCTGCCTCAAGGGGTTCTGCCCCTCCTTTGTCACGCTGGAAGGGGCCAAGGTGAAGAAAGAGGCGACCACGGCGCTGGAACTGCCCGAACTGCCGCTGGCCGAACTGCCCGTGATCGATGGCACCCATAACGTGGTGATCACCGGGGTGGGGGGCACCGGCGTTGTCACCATCGGCGCGGTGCTGGCGCAAGCGGCACAGATCGACGGCAAGGGGGCGGGCATGATGGAGATGGCAGGCCTCGCCCAGAAAGGGGGCGCTGTGCATATCCATTGCCGCATTGCCGAAAACCCCGACGATATCAGCGCCATCCGCGTGGCGACCGGCGAGGCGCATGCCCTGATCGGCGGCGATCTGGTGGTCAGCGCAGGATCCAAGACGCTGGGGCTGACGCGCACCGGCCAGACCGGAGCGGTGGTCAACAGCCATGAGATTATCACGGGCGATTTCACCCGCGACACAGAATTTGCCCTGCCTTCGGATCGGTTGCAGGTGGCCTTGCAGGCCCGGTTGCAGGATCGTGTCGATCTTTTCGATGCGTCGGATCTGGCCAAGGTGACGATGGGTGATTCGATCTTTTCCAACATGATGGTCTTTGGCGCGGCCTGGCAGCGCGGCCTGATCCCGCTCAGCCTCGATGCGATCCAGGCGGCGATTGATCTCAACGGGGCTGCGGTCGAGAAAAACCTGCGCGCCTTCGATATCGGACGCTGGGCGGTGCTCTATCCAGCCGAGGTCGAGAGGATCCTGAAACCCACGATCATCTCCCTGCCCAAGACGCTGGAGGAAAAGATCGCCTATCGCGCCGATCATCTGGTGGCCTATCAGGGCAAGCGGCTGGCCAAGCGCTATGCCAAAATGCTGGGCCAGATCGGGGATCCGGCGCTGAAAGAGGCGGTGGCCAAGGGCTATCACAAGCTGCTGGCCTATAAGGATGAATATGAGGTCGCGCGGCTGCATCTGTCGACCTATGAAAAGGCGCGCGCCGAATTTGACGGGGATTTCCAGATGAAATTCCATCTTGCCCCGCCGATCTTGTCCAAGATGGGGCCCGAGGGACGTCCGCTGAAAAAGGAATACGGGCCGGGCATGATGCGCAATTTCCGCATCCTGGCCAAGCTCAAGGGTCTGCGGGGCACGCCGCTCGATCCGTTTGGGCGCACGGCGGAACGCAGGATGGAACGCGCGCTGATCAAGCAATATGAGGCGGATATGAAAGAAGTTCTGCCCAAACTGACCGATCAGACCCGCGAGGCGATCATCGCGCTGGCCGAGCTGCCGCTACAGATCCGGGGCTTTGGCCCTGTCAAGGAGGCCAACGAAGCCAAAGCCGCCAAACGCCGCGAAGAACTGTTGAGCGTGATCCGGCAGGGCGGGCCGCAGATGGCAAAGGCTGCCGAGTAATACCGTCACACGGATGTCACAGGGGCTGGGCAGAACGTGATTTCAATCGTAAGAAGCGGTTGAGATAACGGAGGGCGGCTCATGCCCGCACGTCGGCACATCGCCCGCGACATCAGCTATGCCCATTCCGCCGAAACGCGGGGTGGTCGGGTTATGATCCGCCTTATGGAAAACACCACAGGGCGGCTGCGGCTGATCAAGCGCGCGGATGGGTACGAGCGTGAAGTGGCCAAGGGCCGTGATTTCTGGGAGGTGATGACCGACCGCTATGGTCTGACGCTTGATGTCGCGGGCGGCGCGCTGTCGAACATTCCCCAGGACGGGCCGCTGGTTTTGATCGCGAACCACCCTTACGGCATTCTGGATGGCCTGATGATGGGCCATATCCTGAGCGAGACGCGCGGCGATTTCCGTATTCTGGCGCACCGGGTGTTCCGCAAGGCCGAGGATCTGAACCGGATCATTCTGCCGATCTCGTTTGACGAGACCAAGGAGGCCGTCAAACAGAACCTGAAGACGCGCAAGAGCGCGTTGAATTACCTTTCGGAGGGGGGGGCCATCGGGATCTTTCCCGGCGGTACGGTCAGCACGGCGGCCAAGCCGTTCTCGCAGCCGATGGATCCGGGCTGGCGCGGGTTTACCGCGCGGATGATCGCCAAGAGCCGCGCCACCGTGGTGCCGGTGTTCTTCGAGGGGCATACCTCGCGGCTGTTCCAGATCGCCAGCCACATGCACAACACGCTGCGGATGGGTCTGTTGATCAAGGAGTTCAAGAAACGTGTCGACACTCCGGTGCGGGTGGTGGTGGGAGAGCCCATCGGTCGCGATATTCTGGATCCGATGTCGAAAGACACCAAATCGCTGATGGATTTCCTGCGAAAAGCGACGTATGAGCTGTCGCCAGAGCCGCTGAGGTCTTATGACTACGGCTATGAATTCGAGGAACGGCATCGCGCCTGAACACCATGGCTGTTGGTATTTTTGATTCCGGTCTGGGCGGTCTGACCGTTCTGGACGCCGCGCAAAAGCGCCTGCCCGAGATGGAGTTCCTCTATTTCGCCGACAGCGCCCATGCCCCCTATGGTGTGCGCGATGCCGACGATATCCATGATCTGACCCAGACGGCGGTACGCGCGTTGTGGGACCGGGGCGTCGATCTGGTGATCCTGGCCTGTAACACGGCCTCCGCCGCCGCGCTGCGGCGCATGCAGGAGGGCGGTCTGCCCCCGGGCAAGCGCGTGCTGGGCGTGTTCGTGCCGTTGATCGAGGCGCTGACCGAACGGCAATGGGGCGACAACTCCCCCCCGCGCGAGGTCGCAGTGCAGCATGTGGCGCTTTTTGCGACCCCCGCCACGGTGGCGAGCCGGGCGTTTCAGCGTGAACTGGCCTTCCGCGCCATTGGCGTGGATGTAGAGGCGCAGGCCTGTGGCGGCGTGGTCGACGCCATTGAAGAAGGCGACATGATCCTGGCCGAGGCGCTGGTACGTTCCCATGTGGATGCGCTCAAACGCAAGATGCCCGATCCGCAGGCCGCCGTTCTGGGCTGCACGCATTATCCGCTGATGGCGGACGTGTTTCAGGATGCATTGGGCGCGCATGTCAGGGTATTCTCTCAGGCCGATCTGGTGGCCGACAGCCTTGCCGATTATCTGACCCGGCATCCTGACATGCTGGGCAGTGGCGATGCCGGGTTCCTGACCACGGGCAATGCGCGCAAGGTGTCGGATCGCGCGACGCAGTTCTTGCGACGACGGATCGCTTTTGACCCGGCCTGATGGCCTCTTCCTGCTTTTTGACAGTTGACCTGACGCTGGACCTCATTCAGCGCATCCGAGAACGGACACGAACATGACCCATAACGTCGCTATTCTGGGCGCCTCCGGCTATACCGGCGCCGAACTCATCCGGCTGATCGCCGGACATCCCACGATCGAGATCGCGGCCCTGGCTGCGGACCGTAAGGCAGGCATGCACATGGCGCAGGTTTTTCCGCATCTGCGCCATATGGAGCTGCCAAAGCTCTGTAAGATCGACGAGATCGACTTTGCGGCGATTGACCTGTGTTTTTGCGCGCTGCCCCACAAAACCAGCCAGCAGGTGATTTCTGCCCTGCCTGCGGATCTAAAGATCATCGACCTTTCGGCGGATTTCCGGCTGCGCGACCCGGAGGCCTATGCCACATGGTACGGCAACGCCCATAGCGCGGTGGAGATGCAGCGGGAGGCGGTTTACGGGCTGACGGAGTTCTACCGCGAACAGATCGCGCAGGCCCGGCTGGTGGCGGGCACGGGGTGTAACGCGGCCGCGGGGCAGTTCGCCCTGCGGCCGCTGATCGCCGCCGGTGTGATCGATCTCGATGAGATCATTCTGGACCTGAAATGCGCAGTGTCGGGGGCAGGGCGGTCGCTGAAGGAAAACCTGCTGCATGCGGAACTGTCCGAGGGCTATCACGCCTATGCGGTGGGCGGCACGCACCGGCATCTGGGGGAGTTCGATCAGGAGTTCTCGCGCCTCGCGGGGCGGCCCGTGCAGGTTCAGTTCACCCCGCATCTGATCCCCGCCAACCGGGGCATTCTGGCTACGGCCTATCTGAGGGGCGAGGCGCAGGCGATCCACCGGGCCTTTGCCGAGGCCTATGCCGATGAGCCGTTTCTTGCCGTGCTGCCTCTGGGCGAGACACCTTCGACCCATCATGTGCGCGGCTCGAACTTTTGCCATATCGGCGTGGTGCCCGACCGGATTACGGGCCGGACCATCGTGGTCACGGTGCTGGATAACCTGACAAAAGGTAGCAGTGGGCAGGCGTTGCAAAATGCTAACCTGATCTTAGGTGAGTCGGAGACGGAAGGGCTGTTGATGGCCCCCCTGTTCCCATGAGGGTGACATGAAGAGCTTGAAGAAACAGCGGCGGATCCAGGTGATCGCGGTGGCGACCGTGGCGCTGATCCTGTCGACGGCAATGATCGGCTATGCGATGCGCGACGGCATCAACTTTTTCCGCGCACCCAGTCAGATCATGGCCGAACCGCCGGGGCCCGATGAGGTATTTCGCATCGGCGGGTTGGTCGAGGAAGGCTCGATCATACGCGGTGAGGGCAAGACCATTCGGTTTTCGGTGACCGATGGCGGGGCCTCGGTGCCGGTGACGTTCACGGGGGTCCTGCCGGATCTGTTTACCGAGAATGAAGGCATGGTGGGCACAGGAAGCTATATCAACGGTGTCTTTGAAGCCACGGAAATCCTTGCCAAACATGACGAAACCTACATGCCCGCCGAGGTGATCGACGCGCTCAAGGAGCAAGGTATCTACAAAGAGCGGGGCTCGGAGGGCGCGGGTTACGGCGAGACCGGGTATGGGGCGGCCAGCGACAGCTGAATGGCCCCTGCGGGGCCATGCCTTCGGCGCGTATTTTTGGCAAGAAGAAGCAGGGGACTGTTTGAAGCGCGCGGTGCTCTAGCCGCGCGTTAATCATTTTTGGGCAGCGTCGGGCCGTGAAAACACGGGAGCTGCGCGATGATGACAGTACGGCAGATTGCCGAAGAGATTGTTGACCGGGAGGGCGGGTTTGTGAACGATCCCGACGATCCCGACGATCCCGGCGGGGCGACCAAGTTCGGTGTCACGATCCACACCATGCGGCGGTTGGGTTTGGATCTGACCGGCGATGGTGAGATCGACGTGGCGGATATACGTGCGCTGAGCCGGTCGCAGGCGGTCGAGATCTTCATCACGCATTACTTTGACAAACCGCGGATCGGCCTTCTGCCGGAGATTTTGCGGCCCAGCGTGTTTGACATGTATGTCAATGCGGGCGGCAACGCGGTCAAGATCCTGCAACGGCTTTTGCGCGACATGGGTTACGCGGTAGCGGTCGATGGCGCGCTTGGCCCCCAGACGGCCGGGGCGGCGCAGGATGCGGCAGCGCCCGATCCGATTGCGCTGCGCGATGCCTATGGGGTGGCGCGGCGCAACTATTACTTCCGCATCGCGGATCGCCGTCCGGCCAGCCGCAAATACGCGCGCACCCGGGCGGGCGGCAAGGGCGGATGGATCACGCGCGCCGAAGAGTTCCTGAGCCCACGTTATCATCTGAGTGGGGACGCGTTCCGCGCGCGGGTGGCGTCATGGGTCTGATCGGGCGTCTGTTAAGCGCGCTGTTTGGAGATGGGCGCAATGTGGTGGTTGAGACGGCGGAGGTCTTTCGCGAAAATGCCGAGGCCGGAGCCGCGCGCGCGGTGGCGGCGCAATCCCAGGCGATGCAGCAATTCGGGGCGGAATTCGCGGGCGCCCGCCGCGGCGGGTTCGACCGGATCATGGATGCGGTCAACCGGGTGCCGCGCCCTGCGCTGGCACTGGGGACCTTGGGATTGTTTCTGGCCGCGATGATCGACCCGCTGTGGTTTGCCGAGCGGATGCAGGGCATTGCCCTGGTGCCCGAGCCGCTTTGGTGGTTGCTGGGGGTGATCGTGTCGTTTTACTTTGGGGCCCGCCACCAGACCAAGTCCCAGGATTTTCAACGCGAACTGGCAACAACCATCGCGCGGGTGCCAGAGGTCATGGCCAATATCGGCACATTGCGCGAAATGCGGGCAGACACACCCGGCGTTGCCGGTACCGGCGTCGATGCCGATCTGGGCGTTGCGGCGATGCGCGCGGATGCCAATCCCGCCTTGGATGCCTGGAAGAACGCGCGCCTGCGCTGAGCCTGCCCGCGACAATGTGATCTATTCGCACCGAAAGCGTTTGGCGCGGCCTGCGGCGGTCTCTATATTCGCCATATGATTACAGAGCTTGGACATTTCGCGCTCATCCTCGCCTTTATGGTGGCGATTGTGCAGACCGTCGTTCCCCTGGTCGGGGCGCATAAACGCTGGACAGGGTGGATGGCGGTGGCCGAACCGGCCGCGATGATCCAGTTCTTGTTGACCGCCTTTGCCTTTGCGGCGCTGACCTGGGCTTTTGTGACTTCGGATTTCTCGCTCAGACTGGTGACGCTGAACAGCCATTCCGCCAAACCGATGATCTACAAGATCACCGGCACATGGGGGAACCACGAAGGGTCGATGCTGCTTTGGGTGCTGATCGTTGCCCTCTTTGGGGCGATGGCTGCATGGTTCGGGGGGAATCTGCCGCCCACGCTCAAGGCGCGGGTGCTGGCGGTGCAGGCGTCGATCGGCGTTGCGTTTTTCGCCTTTATCATCTTTACCTCGAACCCGTTTTTGCGACTGGCCGTGCCGCCGCTGGACGGGCAGGATCTGAACCCGCTTTTGCAGGATCCGGGTTTGGCGTTTCACCCGCCGTTCCTCTATCTGGGATATGTCGGCCTTTCGATGGCGTTCTCCTTTGCGGTGGCTGCCCTGATAGAGGGGCGCGTGGACGCCGCCTGGGGACGTTGGGTGCGCCCCTGGACACTGGCGGCCTGGGTGTTTTTGACCATCGGCATCGGCATGGGGTCCTGGTGGGCCTATTACGAGCTGGGCTGGGGCGGTTTCTGGTTCTGGGATCCGGTCGAGAATGCTTCGTTCATGCCCTGGCTGCTGGCGGCGGCGCTGCTTCATTCGGCGATCGTGGTGGAAAAACGCGAGGCGCTGAAAAGCTGGACCATCCTGTTGGCGATCCTGGCATTCGGGTTCAGCCTTGTGGGGACGTTCATCGTCCGCTCGGGGCTGCTCACCTCGGTGCATGCCTTTGCAAATGACCCTGAGCGGGGCGTCTTTATCCTGATGATCATGGTGTTCTTCACCGGTGGCGCGCTGACCTTGTATGCCCTGCGCGCCCGCGCGATGGAGGCCAAGGGCGTCTTTGGCGTCGTCAGCCGCGAGAGCGCTCTTCTGGCCAATAACGTCCTGTTGGCGGTGAGCTGTTTCGTGGTCTTTGTCGGCACCATGTGGCCGGTGATTGCCGAGATGTTCTTTGACCGCAAGCTGACCGTCGGGCCGCCGTTCTTCGACATGGCGTTCACGCCGTTCATGGTGGTGTTGGGTCTGATCCTGCCGGTTGGGGCGATGATCCCCTGGAAACGCGGATCGCTGGGCAAGGCCTGGCGTCCGTTGCGCATTCCCTTTGTGTTTGCGCTGGCCCTCGGTGCGCTGGTCTGGGCAATCCAGACAGATCGCAGTGCGCTGGGTCCGCTGGGCGTCTTTATGGGCGCATGGATCACCATGGGTGCGGTGATCGATCTGTGGTCGCGCACAGGAAAAACCCGCGATCTGAGCCGGTTGACCCGTCTGCCGCGCGCCGATTGGGGCAAGGCTACCGCGCATTTCGGCATGGGTGTGACCTTTTTCGCCATCTGTGGGCTGGTCGCATGGAAACAGGACGACATCCGCGTGGTCCAGATCGGCGAAACCTTCGAGGTGGCCGGGTTCACCATGACGCTTGACGATGTGCGCGATGTTCAGGGACCCAATTACTACTCCACGATGGGCTTTATCACGCTCGAAAAGAACGGGCGCGCGCTGGGTCAGCTGCGCCCGGAAAAGCGGGAATATCCAGTAGCCCAGATGCCCACAACCGAAGCGGCGATTGATTACCGCGTGTTCCGCGACGTTTATGTGGTGATCGGCGATCCGCAGGCCAATGGCGGCTGGGTGATCCGGACTTACGTCAAACCGTTCGCGAACTGGATGTGGGCAGGCACGCTTCTGATGTCACTGGGCGGGCTTCTCAGTCTGACCGATCGGCGGTTCCGGGTGGCGGCAGGGGCGCGCAAGGTGCCGGACGGGGTGCCCGCGGAATGAGGGGCTGGATCCAAGCGACGGTGCTGGGCCTTGTTCTGGCGTTGCCGGTTCTTGCAGTACCCGTGCAGGCCGTTCAACCCGACGAGATCCTTGCCGATCCGGCCCTTGAGGAGCGAGCGCGCGAGCTTTCCAAGGGGCTCAGATGTCTGGTTTGCCGGAACGAAAGCATCGATGAAAGCAATGCCGATCTGGCCCGTGACCTGCGCCTTTTGGTGCGTGAACGGCTGGTGGCCGGAGACGATGATGACGAGGTGATCACCTTCGTGGTCGACCGGTATGGCGAATATGTGCTGCTTCAGCCCAAATTCACCGGCTCGAACTGGCTTTTATGGGCGGCGGGGCCCTTCATGCTGCTGCTGGCGGCGGCGGTCGCGTTCACCTATCTGCGTGGCCGCGAAAAGGCCGAACCCTTGCAGGAGGCCGGGCTGAGCCCGGAAGAGAGCGCGCGGCTCAAACGTATTCTAGAGGAATGACGCGCGGTTGGGCTGGCGCTCCGGCGCGCGATCCGTAGAGTGTCCCCCGAACGACAAGGATCGCAGGGGAGACCGGTCATGGACTACCAGACCATCACGCTTGAAACCACCGACGGCGTGGCCGTTCTGACGCTGAACCGGCCGGAAAAGTACAACGCGCTGACCACGCAGATGCGGGCCGAGGTCGCCCATGCCGCCAGGGCGGCGGGGCAGGCGGCGCGGGTGCTGGTGATTACCGGCGCAGGCAAGGCCTTTTGTTCGGGCCAGGATCTGGGCGACCGGGCAAGCGCCGCAAACCTCGATCTGGAACGGACGCTGCGCGATGAATACGGTCCGATGCTGCGCGCGATCTATGATTGCCCGGTGCCGACGATCGCGGCGGTGAACGGTGCGGCTGCCGGGGCCGGGGCCAATATGGCGTTGGCCGCCGATGTGGTCATCGCGTCCGAAGAGGCCTATTTCCTCCAGGCCTTTACCCGGATCGGTCTGATCCCCGATGCGGGCGGAACCTATTTCATGCCGCGCCAGATGGGATCGGCCAAGGCGATGGGCGCGGCCCTGTTCGCCGACAAGATCACCGCGCGTCAGGCCGATGACTGGGGCATGATCTGGGAAGCGGTGCCTGCGTCGTCATTTGAGGCCAGTTGGAAGGCCCGGGCCGCCCATCTCGCATCGGGTCCGACCGAAGCCTACAGGGCGGTCAAGGAGGCCATTCGCGGCAGCTGGGACAACACGCTCGATGCACAGCTGACCCAAGAGGCGAAATTGCAAGGTGCCTGCGGCAAGTCGCGCGACTTCAAGGAAGGGGTCCTGGCCTTTACCGAAAAACGCCCCGCCCGGTTCGAGGGGCGCTGAGGTCTCGCTCATCGTGGGATGATCTGCCGTTGCGCCCGGGTCAGTCAGACCGGGCGCGCATGGCAGTGCGCACATCGCGCCGATAGCTGCGCCCGACGGGAATCGCTTCACCTGATCTGAGCATCAGTTTCGGCGCGCCGTCGCGGTAGACCACCCGGTCCATTTGGGCAAAGGCAACCCACCAGGATTTATGTACGCGCATTCCAAGCGGGCCCAACGCGTCTGCGGCCTGGGTCATCGAGCTTCGGACAAGCGCCTCTCCAAGGGTGGTTTGCGCTCGGACATAGTGATCCTGCGCATGCAGCAGGATCAGGTCCTGCCCGATCTGCGCTGGAAGCCGTGCACGCCAATCGGGGCCAGTCCCGAGGGTTTCGGGGTGCGGGGGAGGATCTGCCTGCCTTGTCGCGATCACCTCGTATAGCCCCGCGATCATCACGGCGATGATGCAGGCATTGGGCAGCATCCGCCAGGTGGCGCCCAGGAATGGGTCGCCGGAGAACACGACCTCCAGCCCACCCAGCAGGACCGCGATCGCGCCACCCCCACCGAGCCCGCCAAGACCGATGGAAAGGTACGGCCCAAGCCCCAGATCCTCAAGCCACGTGGACAGGGTCATCGACGTGAGCAGGCCCAGCCAGAACCCGCCCAAGGCAGCGCAGGTCCAATAGAGCACGCGCTCGGGCAGGGACATCGACAGATAGGTGCCAAAGGGCCCGGTCAGCGCGATGAGGGCCGTCACCGTAAAAAGGATCAGCCAGAAGCGCGCGCTTTGGCCCAGCGTTCGCGCCTCGCTCAGGGCAAAGCGGATCGGCGTATCGTTCACGAGATTCTATATGTCATTGACGACTCGCCGCTTTGAAAAGGGATTGCGCGATCATACCCAAAGGCCGGACATGACCAAAAGCACGAAAGGCATACAAATATCGCGAAACGCCTGGCCCTGCGCATCGGCCTCGGCGTTCTTGGCCTTCTCCTCATTCTCGCGATCGGCGGCGGGATCTGGCTGCGAGATTCGCTCTATTGGGCGGGCAATACGCAGTTCTTCGAGGCGAACAGGGTGGAGGCTTTCCGCGCTATGGACAGGGCCTTGCCGTATCGCGACGTTCAGGCAAGGCCGTCTGTCTTGGGGGGGTGAGAAGGCCACGCACCCCGTGCCAGAGACATATGTCTATCATGGCGAACCTCACCAGATCTCCGGGTTTCTGGACGAGACGGTCACAACCGGTCTCTTGGTCATCCGGCAAGGCGCCATCACGCATGAGGAGTACCGGATGGGCGTGACGATCCGCGATGCGCTGACCATGTCCTCTGGCGTGGCCTTCGACAAGGCCTATGACAGTCCGATTTCGGATGTGAACCGGCTCTTTTTCACGTTGGCGGTCGGCATACCGATGACAGAGACGCTGGCCGGGTTGGAGCGCGTGCGTGTGCCTGGCGCCTATAACGACCATATCAGCTCAGACAGTATTGCCTTGGGCCTGGTGCTGGAGGCCGCGACAGGCATGCCTGCGCAGAGCTATCTCGAAACCCGTCTCTGGGGGCCGATGCGGACGCGTTCTGGGGCACCGGGCGGGCCGGGGTTGTTCTGCTGTTTTGCTGTCTGAATGCCGCGTTGCGCGATTACGGTCGGTTCGCGCGCCAGTTTCTGGAGGACGGTGGGCGGGACGGCACGCAAATCGTGCAACGCGATTGGGTCGCGCGGTCGACCCGGCCCTTTGCGCCGCATCTGGAGCCGGGCGACAACCCGGCCTCGTCCTGGACCTTTGGGTAGGGGTATCACTGGTGGGTGCCCGAAAACCCGCGTGACGAGGTCCTCGCTATCGGTATCTGGGGCCAATACCTCTATGTGGACCGCACCCGCGCATTGGTGATCGTAAAAACCAGCGTGGATTACGATTTCGACATCCGCGATCACGAAACGGTCGAGGTCTTTCGCGCGATTGCCGGGGCCGGGGATCCAGGGGGGGGTAGAGGTCCGGCGCGGCGGGCCCTTCCGGACAAGGAAAAAAGCCGCCCCAATCCGGGACGGCTTTCAGCGCTTTGAGAGGTCGATCAGCGGTTCTCGATATCCACATAATCCCGCGCGGTCTCGCCCAGATAGAGCTGGCGCGGACGGCCGATCTTGTTTTGCGGATCGGCGATCATCTCTTTCCACTGGCTGATCCAGCCCACCGTGCGGCTCAGCGCGAAGATCGGCGTGAACATCGACGTGGTAAAGCCCATCGCCTCAAGAATGATGCCGGAATAGAAGTCGACATTGGGGAAGAGCTTCTTTTCGGCGAAATACTCATCCTCCAGCGCGATCCGCTCCAGTTCCTTTGCGACCTGCAAAAGGGGGTTGTTCTCGATCCCCAGCAGATCCAGAACCTCATCGGCGGATTGCTTCATCACTGTCGCGCGCGGATCGAAGTTCTTATAGACCCGGTGGCCAAATCCCATCAGGCGGAACGGGTCGTCCTTGTCCTTGGCCCGCGCTATGAATTCGGGGATCCGGTCAACCGTCCCGATTTCCTTGAGCATTTCCAGACAGGCCTGATTGGCACCGCCATGGGCCGGGCCCCAAAGGCAGGCGATGCCTGCCGCGATACAGGCAAACGGGTTGGCCCCGGAACTGGACGCAAGCCGCACGGTCGAGGTCGAGGCGTTCTGCTCGTGATCGGCATGCAGGATAAAGATGCGGTCCATCGCGCGGCTGAGGATCGGATCGACATGATATTCCTCGGCCGGGACGGCAAAGCACATATGCAGGAAGTTGGCCGCATAATCGAGATCGTTGCGCGGATAGACGAAAGGCTGGCCGATGGAGTATTTATACGCCCAGGCGGCAATTGTGGGCATCTTGGCGATCAGCCGGTGCGAGGCAATCTCGCGCTGCTGGGGATCGGCGATATCGGTGCTGTCATGGTAGAACGCGGACATCGCGCCCACGACACCCACCATGATCGCCATCGGATGCGCGTCACGCCGGAAGCCGCGGAAGAAATTCACCATCTGTTCGTGCAGCATGGTGTGCCGGGTGATCGTCAGCTCGAAATCTTCGAGCGCGGCGGCAGTCGGCAATTCGCCGTAAAGCAACAGATAGCAGATTTCGAGGTAATGTGATTTGCTGGCAAGCTGATCAATCGGATAGCCGCGGTGCAACAGCTCTCCCTTGCCGCCATCAATGAAGGTGATGGTCGAATCGCACGATGCGGTCGATGTGAACCCCGGATCATAGGTGAACACGCCCGCCTCGCCATAAAGCTTGCGGATATCGATCACGTCCGGCCCTGCGGTGGGCGAGAATATCGGCAAGGCATAGCTTTGATCGCCAATTGTCAAAGTGGCGGATTTCTTGGCATCAGTCATGGCTGTCCCTTTCTTTGTCCAGCGGCGCGGCCCGGCCCCTGCCGGTCCCACGCTTGGGCCAATATCGCGCCAAAAAACTCAGACGCATGGCCGGTGTTACTGTGGCAGTGTGAACGGTTTGTTACGCACCGCCCTGTGCCGCCTGTGCCAGACGGGCGAGGCTTTCCTCTTGTCCCAGAACCAGCATCATGTCGAAAACCGAAGGGGTCACTGATCGTCCGGCCAGCGCAGCCCTCAGCGGACCTGCCAATTTGCCGAACTTGGTTCCCTGCGCCTCGGCAAAGGCATTCAGAACCTCCTCCAGGTCGTTCCGCGTCCAGCTAGCACTTTGCAGATGCGGCGTCAATTCTGACAGTATACCACGGGATACTGAATCAAGGGCCTTGGCGGCCTTCTCATCCGGTTCAATCGGACGTGACGCCAGAACAAAGTGTGCCTTTTCAAGGAGTTCTGAAAAAGTGCGCGCGCGATCCTTGAGGCAATACATCGCACGGCCCAAATCGGTTACCTGAGCCTCGGTCAGGGCGTTTTGCCCAGCCGCATGCAAATAGGCGACGATGTCACGCTGCAATGCAGCATCATCCGTGATTGCGATATGCTGGCCCGACAGGTTTTCCAGCTTCTTGATATCGAAACGTGCGGGGCTTTTGCCGATGCCATCCAGATCGAACCAGTCGCGGGCCTGGGCATCGGTGAAGAACTCGTCATCTCCGTGGCTCCAGCCCAGCCGCGCAAGATAGTTGCGCATGCCTGCCGCCGGGTATCCCATGGCCTGATACTCCTGCGCGCCCAGGGCGCCGTGGCGTTTGCTCAGTTTTTTGCCGTCGGGTCCGTGGATCAAGGGAATGTGCGCCCAAACGGGGATCTCCCAGCCCATCGCCCGATAGATCATCATCTGCCGCGCCGCGTTGTTGAGGTGATCGTCGCCCCGGATCACATGGGTCACGCCCATATCGTGGTCATCCACCACAACCGCCAGCATATAGACGGGCGTTCCGTCCGACCGCAGCAATACCATATCGTCCAGCTGATCGTTGCGGATCGTCACATCTCCCTGCACCTGATCGGCGATCACTGTCCTGCCCTCTTGCGGGGCCTTGATGCGAAGGACGAAGGGCGCATCGGGATGGGTCGCGGGATCGGCGTCACGCCAGGGCGAGCGATAGAGGGTCGAGGTTCCCTTGGCCCGGGCAGCCTCGCGAAAGGATGTAATGTCCTCCTGGGTGGCAAAGCATTTATAGGCATGGCCCTTGGCCAGCAGATCCCGCGCCACCTCCGCATGCCGGTCGGCGCGTGCGAACTGGCTGATCGGGTCCCCATCCCAGTCAAGTCCCAGCCAGCTCAACCCCTGAAGGATGGCATCCGTCGCTTCGGGCGTCGAACGGGCGCGGTCCGTATCCTCGATCCTGAGCAGGAATTTGCCGCCCCGCCCCCGTGCGTAAAGCCAGTTGAAAAGCGCCGTGCGCGCGCCGCCGATATGCAGAAATCCGGTGGGCGAGGGAGCAAAACGGGTGACGACAGGCGCGGACATGAGGCGAGTTTACCTTTTGATAACCATGTGGGGAGTAGGGTCCGGAACTGTCTAGCGATCCCGGCCTTTGGGGGCAAGTATGCGTCTTGTTGCGCGGTTGGATCTGATCCTGCTGACCCAGCGCGGGCATCTCTTTCCGTGGGCGCCGATCTGTTTGGCCTGCGGCATCGGGGTCTTCTTCGCGCTGCGGTTCGAGCCGGGGCCGATCCACTATGCTGTGGCCCTGTGTGTGGGGGTGGCCGCGGCGCTGCTGGCGCTGCGCTGGCCTGGTGGCCTTGCGGCGCTGGGATGGGCCGTCTGCCTTGCGGTATTGGGGTTTTCGGCGGCCGGTCTGCGCACCCATGCCGTCGCCGGTCCGGTGCTCGACTGGCGCTATTATGGCCCGATCGAAGGGCGGGTCGTGGGTCTGGACCGCTCATCCTCGGACGCAGTGCGCGTGCGCCTGGACCAGGTCGTGCTGGAGCGTGTCTCGCGGGCCAAGGCCCCGGATCAGGTACGCATTGCCCTGCATGGGGACGCGCCCGGATTTGCGATCCGGCCCGGTCAGCGGATCATGACCACAGGTCACCTTTCGCCCCCCGGCGGGCCGGTGGAGCCGGGAGGGTTCGACTTTCGCCGCCATGCCTGGTTTCAGGGACTTGGGGCCGTCGGATATACGCGTAACCCGGTTCTGCTGGCCGCCCCGGCGCAAGAGGGACGCGCGGGCGTGCGGGTGCTGGCGCTGCGAATGGCGGCATCGGCCCGCATCATCGAGGTGCAGGGCGGCGATATCGGCGGGTTTGGCGCGGCAGTCACGACCGGTGATCGCAGCGGGGTCAGTCAGGAGGCGCTGGATTGGCTGCGGGCGTCCAACACTGCGCATCTGCTGGCAATCTCGGGGTTGCATATGGGGCTGTTGGCCGGGTTCGTCTATGCCATCCTGCGCTATGGGCTGGCGCTGATCCCCTATCTCGCACTGCGCTGGCCGACGCGCAAACTGGCCGCAGGCGGTGCATTGGCCGCCGCTGCGGGGTACCTGACGCTTTCGGGCGGAAATGTCGCGACCGAGCGGGCCTTTGTCATGGCCGCCGTCATGCTGGTGGCCGTGATGGTCGACCGCCGGGCCTTTTCCTTGCGGTCGGTGGCGTTGGCGGCGCTGATCGTGCTGGCTTTGCGCCCCGAGGCGCTGATGGGGCCAGGGTTCCAGATGTCCTTTGCCGCGACGACCGCATTGGTTGCGACCTACGGGGTGATGCGCGACCAGAACTGGAGCCTGCCGGGCCCCGGTTGGCTGCAGGCCGCTCTGGGCGTGCTCCTGTCGTCGTTCATTGCGGGGGCGGCGACGGCACCGGTGGGGGCGGCGCATTTCAACGCCATCGCGCATTATGGTCTCTTGGCCAATTTCCTCTCAGTGCCGCTGATGGGGACCGTGGTGGTGCCGGCGGCGGTGCTTGCGGTGTGCCTTGCCCCGTTCGGGCTCGAGGCAGTGGGCCTGTGGGTCATGGGGTGGGGGATCCGGTGGATCCTCTGGGTGGCGGAACGTGTTGCCGGTCTGGAGGGTGCGCGGTCGTTTGTGGCCAGCCCCGATGGCCCGGTGCTGCCGCTCCTGGCTCTGGGTGCGCTCTTTGTGGTGCTCTGGCAGGGGCGGGCGCGGGCCCTGGGGGTTGTGCCGATGGGTCTGGCGGTCCTGTTGTGGGCGGCGTCGGAGCGGCCCCAGGTCCTGATCGCCGAAGGCGGGCAGTTGATCGGCATCATGACCGAGGCGGGGCGGGCTGTCTCAAAACCGCGCGGGGCAGGATTCGTGGCGCGGACCTGGCTGGAAAACGATGGTGATCCGGTGCCGCAACCGACGGCCGCCGCGCGTTGGGCCGACAGTGGTGGCGTCGCGCGTGCACGGGTCGGCGGATGGGAAGTGATCCACCTGACCGGCAAGCGCGCCGCACGCGGGTTCAACGAATGCAGGCCGGGTCAGCTGATCGTGAGCGCCGCCGAGGTCACCGTTTCGGGCGCCTGCGATCTTTATGGCCCCGCGCGTCTGAAATCACTGGGCAGCATGGCGCTGCACAATGGTATGCTGATCACGGCGCGGGAGGTGACGGGAACCCGCCTCTGGAGTGGCACACGCGCCCCTGCAGGGGCCTTGCGGACTGCGTCATCGGGCTCAGGCGGCGATCAATAGGTGCGGATCAGACCCACGAGCCGACCTTGCACCTTGACCTTATCATCGGGCAGCAAGCGCGGTTCATAGGCCGGGTTGGCTGCCTCCAGTGCTATGGCGTTGCCTTTGCGGAAAAAGCGTTTCAGCGTTGCCTCCTGATCCTCGACCAGGGCCACGACGATATCGCCATTATCGGCGGTCGAGGTCTCGCGGATCACCACCACATCGCCATCGTTGATCCCGGCGTCGATCATCGAATCGCCTTTGACTTCAAGCGCATAGTGATTGTCCGAGCCCGACAGCATCTGTGCGGGCACCGCGACCTGATGCAAGACCTCACTGATGGCGGCAATCGGCACACCGGCGGCGATCCGTCCCATGACAGGCAATTCGACCGCATGAATGTCCACAGGCTGTGCATTGGCGGGCGTGGTATCGGGCCGATCCCCCTCGATCACACGCGGGGTAAAGCCTGCGCGGGCGTTTCCACTCAGCGAGTCGGGCAATTTCACAATCTCAATCGCACGGGCGCGGTGCGCGAGACGCCGGATAAAGCCACGCTCCTCCAACGCGGTAATCAGGCGATGGATGCCTGATTTGGAGCGCAGATCCAGCGCCAGTTTCATTTCATCAAAGCTGGGCGGCACACCGTCGCGCTGCACGCGCTTGTGGATGAATTCCAGCAGATCCAGTTGTTTCTTGGTAAGCATGCTCGGTTACCTCATCTGAGTGGGTTACCGTTTGTTCTAGTCATGTTCACGGTTTGTGTCAACTTGGGATGTTGAGATCCGTATGGATGAACCGACAACGTGCCAGGAAGGGCGCCGCACCCGCGATCAAATGGGCATATAGTGCACAATCGTTCCGGTCGCTTGCGCAGGATCATGGGGCGCGCGGATCAAAAGGGCATTGGCGCGCGACAGCACTGTCAGCAGGCTGGAATCCTGGCTGTCAAAGGCCGTGACCTCTGCGTTCTCGACCACGGCACGCATGTAATGCATGCGCGGACCGTTTGGCCCCAGCGGTTCGGCCAGCCTGGCTGAGTGCAGGGCAGGGCGCGCCTCTCCCAATCCCAGCATCTTGTGGATCACCGGCGCCACGAAGACATGGCCGCAAACCATGGCCGAAACCGGATTGCCAGGCAGGCCAATCATCGCCATGTCGCCCAATCGCCCGGCCATCAACGGTTTTCCCGGGCGCATGGCGACTTTGTAAAACGACCGCTCCATCCCCAGTTCGGTCGCGACCCGGCCCACCAGGTCGTGATCGCCCACCGACGCCCCACCGATGGTCAGAACGAGATCGGCGCCCTGCGCCAGATCGAACGCCATGTGCAAAGAGGCTGCGGTATCGCGCGCGATGGGCAGCACGCGTGGCTGGGCGCCCATCGCCTCCAGCATCGCCTTGAGTCCGAATGTGTTCGACGCAATGATCTGATCGGGGCCGGGATCCTGCCCTGGCAGGACCAGCTCATCCCCGGTGGAGATCAGCGCCACATCCGGTTTGCGCGTCACCGGCACCAGCGGCACATTCATCGAGGCCAGAAGGGCCACGTCCTGCGCGCTCAGCCTGCGGGGTGCGTCGATGGTTGTGCCGGTGGTGAAATCGACACCGGCCGGGCGGATATTGGGTTTGGCGCCGGGCTCGTCCGTGATCGTGATCAGATCCCCGTTGCGCGTTACATCTTCCTGAATAACAACGAAATCCGCGCCTTCGGGCATCGGGGCGCCGGTAAAGATGCGCACCGCCTGGCCTGGCCCTACGGGGGCTGGGAACCGGCGTCCTGCGGCGGCCTCTCCGATCACCTTGAATTGGGCATGACGTTCCGCTTCGGCCGCCTTGATCGCATAGCCATCCATGGATGACGCCGCGAACGGCGGCTGATCCCGCCGCGCGATCACCGGCTCGCTCAGGACGCGGCCCGCGGCGTCGGCCAGCGGGACGGTTTCCTGCGGCAGCGGACGGGCAAGGGCCAGTACCTGCGTGAGCGCCGCGTCAACCGAGATCATTGTGCCTCGTACCGCCCTGATTTTCCACCGTCTTTCAGGGTAACATGGATGCCGCCGATCTCCATCGCCTTATCCACCGCCTTGACCATGTCATACACGGTGAGTGCGGCGGTGGAAACAGCCGTCAACGCCTCCATTTCGACACCCGTCTGGCCCGTTGTCTTGACCGTGGCCCTCAGACGGACCCCCGGCAAGTCGGGATCGAGGGTCAGATCGACCGCAACCTTAGTCACCGGCAGCGGATGGCACAGCGGGATCAGATCCGGGGTCTTCTTGGCGCCCATGATGCCAGCCAATCGCGCAACCGACAGAACATCCCCTTTCTTGGCCCGACCTTCTGCCACGATATCAAAGGTTTCGCGCGCCATCTTCACCCAGCCCGCTGCCGTGGCCACCCGGTCGGTCACGGGCTTGTCGGAGACATCCACCATATGGGCGTCGCCCTTGGCGTCGAAATGCGTCAGCGGCATCACATCGCCCCTTGCGTCAGCGGATTGGCCAGCAGCGCAATGGTGGCCGCCGTCACATCGTCCTGACGCATCAGGCTTTCGCCGATCAGGAAACTGCGCACGCCATAGCGCGCCATCTCGGCCAGATCGCCGGGTGCGGTCAGCCCGCTTTCCGAGATGATCATGCGCCCCTCGGGCACATGTTTGGCCAGCCCCCGCGTGATATCGAGGCTGGTCTCGAACGTCGCCAGGTTGCGGTTGTTGATCCCGATCAGGGTGGAGTTCAGCCGTGCGGCCCGGTCCAGCTCGGCCCGGTCATGGACTTCGATCAGGCTGTCCATGCCCCAGTCGGTGGCCGCCGCCTCCAGTTCGGCGGCCTGCGCGTCCGATACGGTGGCCATGATGATCAGGATGCAATCGGCGCCCAGGCTGCGCGCCTCGGCCACCTGATAGGGATCGTACATGAAATCCTTGCGCAAAACCGGCAGATCGCAGGCCGCGCGGGCCTGGGTCAGATAGTCCTTGGCGCCCTGAAAGCTGGGTGTATCGGTCAGCACGCTCAGGCACGCGGCCCCGCCTTGCGCATAGGCCTCCGCCAGCGCGGTCGGGTCGAAATCGGGCCGGATCAGCCCCTTGGAAGGGCTGGCTTTCTTGATCTCGGCGATCAAGCCATAACCGGAGCGGCTTGCACCGAGCAGCGCGTCGGCAAAGGGGCGTACAGGGTCGGCGGCGCGCGCCTCTGTCTCCACGGCCTCCATCGGTTTCGCGATCTTGTCGGCCTCCACTTCGTCGAGCTTGTAGGCTTTGATCTTGTCGAGGATGGTATCGGTCATGTCTCACCTTGAGTGATGCGTGCGAGGGCCGCGATCTTGCCCTTTGCCGCACCGCTGTCAATGGATTGGGCGGCGATCTGGACGCCCTCGCGCAGGTCTGTGGCGCGTTCGGCCACCACCAGCGCGGCGGCGGCATTCAGCAGCACTGCATCGCGGTAGGCCGAGGGTGCGCCATCAAGAAGCGCCCGGAAAGCGGCGGCATTGTCTTCAGGCGTGCCGCCCAGGATATCCTCGAACCGATGGACCGGCAGGCCGGCATCTTCGGGATGCAGCTCAACCTCCTTGATCACACCGTCCTCAAGGGCCGCGACCCAGCTGATCCCGGCAATGCTCAGCTCATCGGTACCATCCGATCCATGCACCAGCCACGCCCGGTCCGAGCCAAGCTGCGCCAGCGTTTCGGCCATCGGGTGGATCAGGTCGCGCGAAAACGCGCCGGTAAGCTGGCGGGTGACGCCTGCGGGGTTGGTCAGCGGGCCCAGGATGTTGAAAATCGTGCGCGTGCCCAGCTCGGCCCGGGTGGGCATCACATGGGCGGTCGCCGGGTGATGCATGGGCGCCATCATAAACGCGATCCCGGCCTCTTTCAGAGCTGCCTCAACCACTTGAGGGCCGACCATCACGTTGATACCCATCTGGGTAAGCGCATCCGCCGCCCCGGATTTCGAGCTGAGATTGCGGTTGCCATGCTTGGCCACGACAACGCCCGCACCGGCCACCACAAAGGCCGTCGCGGTCGAGATATTCAGCGTGCCCTTGCCATCGCCACCGGTGCCGACAATATCCATGGCCCCCTCGGGTGCGCTGACAGGGTTGCACTTGGCGCGCATCACGGCAGCGGCGGCGGCGAATTCGTCCACCGTTTCGCCGCGGGTGCGCAGCGTCATCAGAAAGCCGCCGATCTGACTTGGCGTGGCCTCTCCCTCAAAAAGGATCGCAAACGCTTCCTCGGCCTCGTCGCGGGTCAGCGGGCCATTGGCCGCAGCCCCGATCAGCGGTTTCAATGCGTCACTCATGCGGGCACCTTCATCTCGGCCAGAAAACTCTTCAACAGCGCATGCCCGTGTTCCGAGGCGATGGATTCGGGATGAAACTGCACACCGTGGATCGGCAGTTCCCGGTGTTGGAGCCCCATGATCGTGCCATCCTCCAGATAGGCGGTCACGGCGAGAGAGGCGGGCAGGCTGTCGCGTTCGACAACGAGTGAGTGATAGCGTGTCGCCTTGAACGGCGTCGGCAGACCCGCAAAGATCCCTTGGCCGGTGTGATGCATCGCGCCGGTCTTGCCATGCACGACCTCATGACAGCGCACCACCTTGCCGCCAAAGGCCTGCCCGATGGTCTGATGTCCCAGACACACGCCCAGAAGGGGGATACCCGCGTCAGCCGCGGCCTGGGTCAGCGACAGGCAGATCCCCGCCTGATCGGGATCGCAGGGGCCGGGCGACAACAAAATGCCCGACGGGCGCAGGGCAAGGGCCGCCGGAACATCCAGCGCATCATTGCGATGCACGACAACGTCTGCCCCCAGCTCTCCCAGATAGTGGACCAGGTTCCAGGTAAAGCTGTCGTAGTTGTCGATCAAAAGCAGCATGGGCCGGACGGATATCCATTAGGAAAGGGCTAGAGGTTTGCACCCCGCTCGCGGTATAAGGGCATACATGTTCAGGGTTGCGCGGCAGCGTCAAGAGGGGCCAGGCACGCAACACATGACGAGGCAAAGGCCGCCAAGACGGCCCTGTCGTCGCTGAACGGGACCGAGGTGGGCAAACCGGCAGGAGCGTGGCGTGGCACGAGGATTATTGAGTGGACTGATTTGGGGCAGTGTGATCGCCGCGGGCGGAGCGGTCGCCATATCGCTCAGTACGCCGTTGCCGCAACCGCCTCAGGTGGGCATGGCAGACCCCGAAGTCGACGCCCCGACAGAGCCGGACGGAACCGATATGGTCCAAGGCACGGCCGCGACGGGTACGCAGGCTGCCGCACCGGCGCAGCCCGGCAGCCCCAGCGCGCCCCAGGCCGACAGCCTTGCCGCGCTGGACGCGGCCGATACCGCCCCGGCCGAGGCGCCAGCGGTGGGTGGTGCCACGCCTCTTGCGGGGGCGGCGGCGCCTGACACGGATGCGCCCGCCATTGCATCCCGTGCCCCAACCCAATCCAGCCCGACACCCGTCGTTCCAGCGCCCGCGGCGCCGGAGGGCGAAGGAGATCTGCGGATATCCACCGAACCGGCTCAACCCGCGCCGCCGGAAGTGATCGAGGGGCCGCCCGGCTTTGCCGAGGTGCCTGCCGAACCGGCGCAGCCCGCCCCCCCACCAGTGCCCGATCAAGGGTCGGGCTTCGGGTCGGGCACGCAGGAGGAGGATGCACCCGAGACCGAGCAGGTGCAGGACAGCGGCGACACAGACCGCGCCTCAGATCCGCCACGCGTGGCAGCCTTGCCAACGGTCGATGCGCAGAGCCAGCCCGATGCGTCTGCAACGCCCGTACCCTCAATCGGCCAACGGGTGGTGCCTTTGACCGACCGGGACACAGGCGCGGACAGGCTTCCCTCCGTGGTCGACCCCGCACCCCCGGCAGAGGCCGCGCCCGACCCGGATCTGCCTCCGCTTGAGCGTTTTGCCGCGTCCTTTGAGAACCCCGAGGGCAAACCGCTGATGGGAATTGTTCTGCTTGACGTGGAAGGGTCGATCGGGGCCGAAGCCTTGGCGAGCTTTCCCTATCCGCTGAGTTTTGCGGTCGATCCGCAAGATCCCGACGCGGCGGAAAAGATGGCGCGCCACCGTGCGGCCGGGTTTGAGGTGCTGGCGCTTGTCGATTTGCCCAGCGACGGGGCGGCGCAAGACGCCGAAACCGCGCTTGAGGCCGGGCTGAGCACCTTGGACCAGGTGATCGGTGTCATGGAAGGGCCGGGCAGCGGTATTCAGGGCAATCGCGCGCTTTCGGATCAGGTCACGGCGATCTTGCGGGATGGAGGTTTTGGGTTGATCACCCAGAATGCGGGCCTGAACACCGTGCAGCAACTGGCCGCGCGTGACGGCGTGCCATCGGCCTTTGTGTTTCGCGATTTCGACGGCGCGGGGCAGACGCCCACGGTGATGCGCCGGTTTCTGGACCAGGCCGCATTTCGCGCGGGTCAGGACGGGGCGGTGATCATGATGGGCCGGGTGCAGCCCGATACGATCAGCGCTCTGCTGCTCTGGGGGTTGCAGGATCGTGCCAGCCGTGTGGCGCTCGCCCCGGTCTCGGCTGTCCTGACGGCCGAGTAGGGGTCGTCGGGCGTTCCCGGTCGAAACCCGGCCGTCTGGCGGTGCCGGGTCGCGCGGATCTGAGTGGGTTCAGGGCAGGGGCCGTTGCAGGCGCTCAGGCGCACTCATAGTCAAAGCCTGCCGCCACCAGGTTTCGCCAGCGATTTTGGCGATGGGCATAAAACCGGCGGGCAAAGGCGGCGACGATTGGTGTGATCAGCCCGGCCTCGATCTCGATCCGATCAGTATAGCATGTGCCGTTCCCGTCCGGCGCAATGGTGATCAGGTGATCCCAGCGCCGGATCAACGCGCTGTGTCCGTTGTCGCGGATCTTGAGACCTTCGCCCTCTGGCGCGGGCCAGGAGATGCTCACGACCTGACGTCCCAGCGGCAGAACACCGTAGAGTGCCATGCGCACCACATAATCGCCCTCCTTCCAGCGATCGGGAAACTGTGGTGGCGCGACCGGGGTAAAGCGGATCATCGGATGGGTGACATATTGCAAAAGGCGCGGGGTCCCGACCGCGTCCCAGACCCGATCTGGCGGAGCATCAAGATAGGTGCTGATGGTGTGTTCTGCCATAAGCCAAGACGTAGCGGCCTTTCAGGGGCGCGGCAAGGCCAGGATCGCCGGTATGGTCCAGCGCTCTCAATCTGGTTCGGTCGCTGCCATCCTAAAGCGTCTGTTCTTCGGAACGTCTTGAGCGCGTTTGAATGGCACGCGGACAGGCGGCTTTGCTATGGCCCTCATCAAACGGAGGGTACGCCTGCCGGGCACCCTCGCCCAACTCGGGATCAGCTGGGGTTGCGGGCCAGATGGGCGGTGAAGGCGTCGCGCAGGAGCCCTCTGTCCTGAACGCCGTTGATCACCTGCTGCACTTGGCCTGCGCCATCCAGCAAAAGCAGCGTCACATGGGGCTGGCCGTGCCGGTTGGCAAAGGCCGCCCCTTCGTTATTGCGGATATTGGCCACCAGATAGGTAAGCTGATCGTCGGGGATGCCGCGCAGCGCTTTGCGGGTTTCGCGCTGAAGGGCGGTGCAGAGGCTGCATTGCGGGTCATGGATCTGCACAATTGCGGGGGTGCCGGTACCGATCCGGCTGAGGTCATGCTCGGCCGCGGTGGCCTGCACCGCATTGACCGAAAAGACGCCGACACCCGTGACCACGGCCACGCCCCCCAGCATCATCAACCGCCGGGAGAGGCCGTTCTTGCGCGCCCCCTCTACCGAAGCGGCTGGCTTTTTCTTGCGTTTGGAGGATTTGGCCATGTCCTGGGTCCCGATGATCCCTAATGTGCCGTCAGTCTGCGGATCTGGGAGGGGCGAGACAAGTCACGCTTGCGTCATCGCAGCACGCCGCGCCCATCGGGTGCGTCGGATTGCCTTGGGCTGGGCCTCGCACGTCTGAGGTTGTCTGTTCCGGCGCCCCCTCTGCGCGGGCCCGGGTCAGGAGACCTCAGCGGTTGCCCGAGCGGGTGAAGCGCGCCGCATCTTCGACCGCGCGGCGGATGGCGTTGGATTTATGCACCGTCTCTTCGTATTCGGCCTGTGCGTCGCTGTCATAGACCACGCCGCCGCCTGCCTGGATATACAGCGTCTGATCCTTGACCACTGCCGTGCGCAGCGCGATGCACATATCCATGTCACCCCCCGCGCTGAAATAGCCCACGCCGCCGCCATAGATGCCGCGCTTTTCCGGCTCCAGCTCGTCGATGATCTCCATCGCGCGCACTTTGGGCGCGCCCGAGACGGTGCCTGCGGGCATGCCGGCAAAAAACGCATCGACCGCGTCCTTGCCCTCGTCCAGCTCTCCCACCACGTTCGACACGATATGCATCACATGGGAATAGCGCTCGATGATGAACTGTTCGGTCGGGCGCACGGTGCCGATCTTGGCCACGCGTCCCACATCGTTGCGCCCCAGATCGAGCAGCATCAGATGCTCGGCCAGCTCCTTCTGATCGGCCAGCAGATCGGCCTCAAGCGCGCGATCCTCCTCGGGGGTGGCACCCCGGCGCCGGGTGCCCGCGATGGGGCGGATCGTGACCTCGCGGCCAAAGACCCGCACCAGGATCTCGGGCGAGGCGCCCACCACCTGAAACCCGCCGAAATTGAAATAGAACATGAAAGGCGATGGGTTGGTGCGGCGCAGCGAGCGATAGAGCGAAAAGGGCGGCAGGGTGAAATCCTGCGCCCAGCGTTGGCTGGGCACCACCTGAAAGATATCGCCCGCGCGGATATACTCCTTGGCGGTCTCAACGGCTGCGCGATAGGCCTCGGGCGTGACGTTCGAGACCGGTTCTGCCGTCTCCATCGCGTCGCCCAGATCGCGGCTTTCGGACGGCATCGCGCGTTCCAGATCGCGCACCGCGTCCATTACCCGTTCGGCGGCCTGCGCATAGGCGGCGCGCGCGGTCTGTTTGTCGCTGGCCCAGGCGGGGGCCACGACGGTAACCTCGCCTTTCACGCCATCCAGCACCGCGATGACCGTGGGGCGGATCATCACCGCGTCGGGCAGGCCAAGCGGGTCGGGGTTCACATGCGGCAGATGTTCGACATGACGCACCATGTCATAACCGAGATAGCCAAAAAGCCCCGCCGCAGCCTGGGGCAGATCCTCGGGCAGGTCCATCCGGCTTTCGGCGATCAGGCGGCGCAGATTGTCCAGCGGGTTGCCGTCTTGCTTGTGAAACCCTTTGGGATCATAGCGGGCACTGCGGTTCAACTCGGACACCGGGCCCCGGCTGCGCCAGATCAGGTCGGGTTTCATCCCGATGATGGAATAGCGCCCACGCACCTCTCCGCCGGTCACCGATTCCAGCATAAAGGCGTTCTCGGCCGCGCCCGTCAGCTTGAGCATCAGCGAGACGGGCGTGTCCAGATCGGCGGCAAGCCGGGTAAAGACGATCTGGTTTTCGCCCGCCTCATAGGCGCGCGAAAAGCTCTCGAACTCGGGCGTAAGCGCCATCTTACTGAAAACTCGTCAGCACCGCGTTGAGCGCGCGCTCATCTATCCGGGGTTCGGCGCGGAACTGGACATCGCGCACATAGGCATCGAAAAGCGCCCGCGCCAGCGTCTGGTTCAGCTCCTCGCTCAGCGCCTCGCGCAGCCGCGCCATGTCGCCGGTCGTTTCTGCCGGTTTCACCTCGTCCAGACGCAGCACGATCACCGCACCTTCGGCCGGCACAATGCGCAGATCACCCTGCTCCATCTCGAACACGTCGATGATGAGGCCGGGCGGGATCCCTTCGATAAAGGCGGTGCGGGTCAGATCCGTTTCGGTGACGGGCGAAAGACCGACAGCGGCAAACTCGCCCTGAGTGGCCAGTGACGCGACCATTCCTGCGGCCTGCACCTCCAGCGCGGCTTCGGTCGCCGCGCGGGTCGCGTCCGTCAGAACCTCGGCGCGCGCGTCCTCAAAGGGCTGCGGACGCTGCGGCAGGGTACTGTCGAGCCGGATCGCAAAAAGGCCGCCATCGTCGAGAAACGCGATTTCCGGGAAATCGTCCTGGGTCAGAGCAGCGGCGGCCCCCCGGAACGCCCCATAAGCGGCAATCCCGTCGAGCGTCTCATCGGTCCAGGCGATCTGGCCCAGCTGCATATCGGTCTCGGCCACCAGCTCTTCCAGTGTGGCACCGCCTGCCAGCAGATCTTCATAGTCCTGGCTCAGCACTTCGATCTGACGGCGGGCGCGGTCCTGGGCCAGTTCGTCGCGCAACATCGGCTCGGCCTCTTCAAAGCTGATCGCTTGCGCGGCGAGGACCGCGTTGACCCGAAAGAGGGCAGGGCCCAGAGAGCTGGGCAGAGGCCCCACCACATCGCCCACGTCCGCCGAAAAAACTTCGGCCGAGGCCGCACCGAGATCTGAGGCGGTCACATCGCCCAGATCCACGTCCGCCAGATCAAGCCCGCGATCTTGCACCAAAAGCTCGAACCTGGTGCCGCCGACCTCCAACTGGGCCATGGCGTCGCGCGCGGCGGCCTCGTCGGCAAAGACCAGACGCTCGACCAGCCGACGCTCAGGCTGATTGAACTCGCTCTCGCGGGCGGCATAGGCGTCGCGCAGGGCGGTCTCGTCAACCTCGACCGTATCGAGCAGGTCGGCAGGATGCATATGCGCATAGGTAATCTGGCGCGTCTCGGGCAGGGTGTAGCGGTCGATATTGCTGTCGTAAAAGGCGCGCAGCTCTGCTTCGGTCGGGGTCGGGACAGGCGCAGTCAGGGACGTCTCGTCCAGCAGAGCCCAGGTAAAGCTGCGGCGCTCGCCGATATACTCGACGATCACGTTATTGAGCGTGTCGGGCATCCGTACCCCGCCCAGAATAGCGGCCTGTACAAGGGTCCGTGCGGCCTCGTTCCTCAGATCGGCCTCGAACTCTGCCTCCGACAGGCCCGCGCTTTGCAGAGAGAACCGGTACGCTTCGCGGTCAAAGGTCCCGTCAAGCCCCTGAAAGGACGGGATGCGCACAATCTCCTGTTGCAGGTTCTGATCGCCGATGGAGATGCCCATCTCCGTCGTCTCATGGTCCAGCGAGGCCAGCGCCACAAGCCGCGCCAGCACCTGTTGGTCCAGACCGATCGCGCGGACCTGGTCCATCGGCAGGGCGCGCCCGGTCTGGGAGATCACGGCATTGATCTCGCGCTGCAATTCGCGGGCGAACTGATCGACGCCGATGGATTGCTCCCCGGCCTTGCCCACGGTGCGTACGGTGCCCGACAGGTTTGTCGCGCCGAAGCCCGCGAGACCCACAAAGAGCAGGCCCAACAGGATCCAGACAAAAGTTTTCGACAGGCTGGTACGTGCGGCCATGATGCCCCCGATTTGTGCAATTCGCCCCGTCAATACGATGCAGGGCGAAGGGGGGCAAGATCAGATGCTCAGGCTTGTCAAACGTGTGAAGAGCTGGCCGATCCCGGCCCGGTCGAGATTGGCAAAGGCGATGCGGAGCTGGCGCGCGCCGACGGGATCGTCTGCGGGCGTGAACATGGTGCCGGGCAACAGGAGGATCCCGGCCCTTTTGACCAGCAGCGGCGCGAGCTCAGCCGAGGTCATGTCAAACGGGTGCTCGGTATAGGCGAAATAAGCGCCCACGCCCATCAGCCGCCAACCCTGCGCGGCAAGGGGGCCGAACCCTTCTTCGATGGCCGCGCGCCGGTCGAGGATTTCGGCCCGTTCGCCCGCCAGCCATTGGCCCAGATTGCGCATGCCCCAAAGGGCGGCGATCTGGCCGATCTGGTTGGGGCAGATCGCCACCGTGTCGAGGAATTTCTCGACCTCCGCCAAGCGGCTCTGGGCGGCGACCATGGCGCCGACACGGTGCCCGGTCAGCCGGTAGGCCTTGGAGAAGGAATAGAGGTGGATCAGCGTATCGGACCAGTCGGGATCCTGGAAGAGATCATGCGGCGCGCCAGACCGGCTGTCAAAATCGCGATAGGTCTCGTCGACGATCAGCGCGATGCCGCGTGCGCGGCACAGGTCGAGAAAGGCGCGCATCACCGCGGCGGGGTATTCGACGCCGCCAGGGTTGTTGGGTGAGACCAGCGATATCGCCCGGGTCCGGTCGGTGATCAGCGCCGCGGCCCGATCGGGATCGGGCAGCAGATCGGGACCGGTGGGCAGCGGCACAGCCCGCACGCCGGACATGTCGAGCCACATCTTATGATTGAAGTACCAGGGGGTTGGCAGGATCACCTCATCCCCTTCGGCGGTCAGGGTGCTGATCGCGGCGGCAAAGGCCTGATTGCAGCCCGAGGTGATGCAGACCTGATCCGGCGCGATGTCACCGCAATAGGCCACCGCCCATTGCGCAGCCAGTTCCGCGCGCAGTTCGGGCAGGCCCAGAACGGGACCGTAAAGATGCGCGGCGTCGTTGGTCAGCGCCGCATCCGCCATCGCCTGGCGCAGAGCCCGTGGCGGGGGATCGACCGGGGCGGCCTGGCTGACATTGATCAGCGGCGCATCGGTGGGGAAGGTGACTCCGTCGAGCCAGCGCCGTGCCTCCATCACCGGAGGGGCAAACGTGGTTGCGGTGCGGGCAAGGGGCATCGGCGTGATCCAATTGAGCGCGCGTGCCGCGCGCATACGATATTTTGAAAAGGCGCTTCGGGCTCACCAAAGCAGCAGCATCCGAGCCGCCCACGCATTCGGACCTTGTCTGCCAGAGCGTCAGCCCCCGCTCAAGAGAAATAGCCGTCTCCCCGTTCCGGGGCCCCTCGGCGATGTCTCTTGCCCGCGTGCCGCCGCTCCGACCGACCGGCCTCACGCGGGGGCGGCTCCGAAGCAGCGGTTGAGGTCAGTCCGTTCCGCGATAGGGTTCGACATATTGCAGCGCCATGTCCCAGGGGAAGAAGATCCAGGTGTCCTGGCTGACGCCGGTGATGAAAGTATCGACCTGCGGCTCGCCTTTGGGTTTGGCATAGACGGTGGCGAAATGCGCCTTGGGGTAGAGCGCGCGAACCAGCTCTAGGGTTTTGCCCGAATCCACCAGATCGTCGATCACCAGAATGCCGGTGCCATCGGCCATCATCCCCGCGTCGGGGGATTTCAGCACCATGGCCTCGGCCTGGGACTGGTGGTCATAGCTTTTGACGCTGATCGTATCGACGGTGCGGATATCGAGCTCGCGCGCGACGATCATCGCGGGCGCCATACCGCCGCGGGTGATGGCGACGATCGCGCGCCACCGCCCGTCATCGGGGCCTTTGCCGTCCAGCCGCCAGGCCAGGGCGCGGGCGTCGCGGTGGATCTGGTCCCAACTGACATGAAAGCCTTTTTCATGGGGCAGGCGGTCGGACATCGGATTTCTCCTCAGGCTTTGGTGATGTCGGGGGCGTCAACCGCCTTCATGCCGACCGCGTGATAGCCCGCATCCACATGCAGCACCTCGCCGGTGACGCCCGATCCCAGATCCGACAGCAGATAAAGCGCCGTCTTGCCCACGTCATCAATAGTTACATTGCGGCGCAGCGGCGAGTTATACTCGTTCCACTTCATGATATAGCGGAAATCGCCGATGCCGGAGGCGGCCAGCGTCTTGATCGGGCCGGCACTGATTGCATTGACACGGATGCCGTCCTTGCCCAGATCCTCGGCCAGATAGCGCACCGAGGCCTCAAGGGCGGCCTTGGCCACGCCCATCACGTTGTAATGCGGCATCACCTTTTCGGCGCCGTAATAGGTCAGTGTCAGAGCCGTTCCGCCGGGGGCCATCATCTTTTCTGCACGCTGCACGACGGCGGTGAAGGAATAGACCGAGATATCCATCGACATCTGGAAATTGGCACGGCTGGTGTCGACATAGCGCCCGCGCAGCTCGGACTTGTCGGAAAAGCCGATGGCATGAACGATGAAATCCAGCCCGTCCCAACGTTCCTTGAGCGCCGAGAAAAGCGCGTCGATCGAGGTCTCGTCGCCCACATCGCAGGGCAAAACGATGTCGCTGCCCAGCTGCGCGGCCAATGGATCGACGCGTTTTTTCAACGCATCGCCCTGATAGGAGAAGGCCAGCTTCGCGCCCGCATCGGCGGCGGCCCGCGCGATCCCCCAGGCGATTGACTTGTCATTCGCCAGCCCCATGATAAGGCCGCGTTTGCCTGCCATAAGTTGATTTGACATTGCCCGGTCCTCACCTGCTCTTCTTGACTGATCCAGACCTTTAGGCGATTGACCGATCCGCTTCAAGTGCGTGCGGTGCGCAGGGCACGGAGTCGATGAAAGGGAACGAGAATGAGCGATCGAGCCGGAATTTTTGCGGGCGATGACCCGTTTGAGATCGCCCGCGCCTGGCTGGCCGAGGCAGAGACAAGCGAGACAAATGACGCCAATGCCATTGCCCTGTCGACAGTGGATGCCGATGGCCTGCCCAATGCGCGGATGGTGCTGCTGAAAGAGATCGAGGCGGCGGCCTTTGTTTTCTACACCAATTACGAAAGCCGCAAGGCCGCCGAGATTGACCAGGCCGGCAGGGCGGCGTTCGTGATGCATTGGAAGTCGCTGCGCCGACAGATCCGCGTGCGGGGCCTGGTGACCAAGGAGGACGGTCCGCAGGCAGATGCCTATTTTGCCTCGCGCTCGCTCAAGAGCCGCCTGGGGGCCTGGGCTTCGCGCCAGTCGCAACCGCTGTCGGGGCGTGGTGCGCTGATGGCCGAGGTGGCGAAGGTCACCGCTCGGCACGGCCCAAATCCAGCCCGTCCGCCTTTTTGGGGCGGCTACCGGATCACCCCGGTCGAGATCGAGTTCTGGGCAGATGGGCCGTTTCGGCTGCATGATCGGTTCGTTTGGCGCCGCGCCGAGCCCACGCAAGAATGGGGCGTTGAGCGTCTGAGCCCCTGAATTTCGCGTGACGCGAAATGCAATACATTGATTATTAAGTGTTTTTAGCGCTTGAAATCCATGGTCGATTTCGCGCAAGACTAGGAATGGGCGGGCCAATCAATACTATGGAACCAATGCGTTGGCAGACGATCAAGATAACCTCAAGCACGTTAAAGGCCATGTGAAATGGTTCGACCCTTCCAAGGGGTTTGGGTTTGTGGTCGCCGATAGCGGCGGGCCGGACATCCTGCTGCATGTCAATGTGCTTCGGAATTTCGGGCAGAACTCGATTGCCGACGAGGCCCGGATCGAGCTTGTGACCCATCACACCGAACGGGGCGTGCAGGCGGTCGAGATTGTCTCCATCGCGCCGCCCGAACGCGATGACAGCGCGGGTCTGCGCGATCTGGCCGAACTGCCCGCCGATGTGGTCGAGGATATCCCGCTGGAGCCGGGCCGGGTCAAATGGTTCGACAAGGTCAAGGGATTTGGATTTGCAAATGTCTTTGGTAAACCGGAAGATGTGTTCTTGCATATCGAGGTCCTGCGCCTGTCGGGCCTGGCGGATGTGCAGCCGGGAGAAGCATTGGCGATGCGCGTGATTGATGGCAAGCGGGGGCGGATGGCGGCTCAGGTTTTTCCGTGGGAGATGGGCCTGCCGGCAGAGGAGCCCGGCGGGTGATCGGCGGGATGGCGCGCTTTGCGCCGCTTGTGCTGGCCTGGATGCTTGCGGCAGGTGCGGCGTGGGCGGCGTGCGCGCCGGACCGTGTGGCGCTGCGCGGGGCATGGGGGCAGGCCCAGTTCGGCGTGGAGGTGGTGGACGAGCCTGCAGAACGCGCCCAGGGTCTGATGTTTCGCGAGACCCTGCCGCTTTCCTCGGGCATGCTCTTTATCTACGACTATCCTCAGCCTGTGTCCTTCTGGATGAAGAACACGTTGATTCCGCTGGACATGATCTTTGTGGATGAGACCGGACTGGTGCGCGCGGTCAAACACGAGGCTCAACCCGGCGATCTGACGCCGATCCCCGGGGGCGATGAGATCTTGGTCGTGCTTGAGATCAACGGCGGATTGGCGCGGCGCCTGGGGATCGGGCCGGGCAGCCAGATGCAACATGAGGTTTTTCAGGATCGCGGCGCTCTTTGGCCCTGTTAGGGCTTTTCAAAGCGCGGCGGGGTCGCTAGGAACGCGCATGGTTCGGGGCGTGGCGCAGTCTGGTAGCGCACCTGTTTTGGGTACAGGGGGTCGTGAGTTCGAATCTCGCCGCCCCGACCATTTCGACACTTTCCTGCGGATGTGATCCAATTGCGCGCCCTGCCGGGCGCATTCTTTTTTGTGATCGGCGCATCGATCCGAGCGGGCACGCGCCGGTGGTCCCGGGCGGGTTTTCAAGATACGAACAGGCTTTGGCGGGCGAGGCGCCTAGGGTTCCGGCACGCCACCAGCGCTGAGGTAGAACGCATCGAGCCTGCGGCGCAATTCCGCATCCACGAAGGGAACCTGCCGCGGTGCTCCGGCCTTTTGCGGAATATCTATGTAGATATCGTTGCGCACCAGATAGCCCGGGGCGTTCCGCTCGGCGCTGAAGCGGATCACCATGCGCGGCAAGGCCTCGGTTGTTCCGCCATAATCCAAGATGAAGGCCGCCGTTACGGGCGGGGACATCAGTTCGCGGCATTCCGCGGTGTTCGGGCTGGGCAGCCTGAAGTCCTGACCGGGTCCGGCGCAGGATGCGCGCACGGCCTCAAAGAGCGCCTCCGGGAACACAGAGAATCGCGCTTTACCGGATGCGGGCCCTACATCTTGTGGCGTGCAGGCACCCAGCAACAGGATAAGGGGGCCAATCAGGGCTTTCATATGGTGTCTCCTGGCCACATCCGAGGCGGGCCGCTTTGGTTTTGATCTGGGCTGCGACGGGCCGGGTTCAAGTCCCCCGAAAAGGGCCGCGCTTATCGCGGCCCCCTAACTGCCGTCTCTAAACGATTTGTGACAAAGGACAAAACCCGATTGCTCTCCGGGTGCACCCTGGGGGCAAGTTTGGGGATGAATCACTGCCCCGCGTAACCCGGATCAGCGGGGGCTTTGGTCAACAGAAAAGAATCCCGATTTACGAAAAATTCTCGTTGACGGTATGGGGCAGAATACGCCAAGTTGTGTTGGCCGGTCGCATCGCCACTACATCTGGTAGTCAGAAGCCAGGGAGGCGACGACGGTTGGGACGGTAACACGCCGAGACAGTCTGAGAAGATGGATGCTCCGCGCGCTCTGAGCGTTGTGGAATGCCGGGACAGGCATGGCCGGACCGATCCGAGGCGACGGGACACGCGCAAGAACTGCGCGGACAAAAACTGGGACGAGCTGAACAGAGGCAGCGCAGATGCAAATTGAGAGAAAATTCACCACAGCCGGTCAGGATGCCTATGCGGATCTGGATTTCATTCAGGCCACGTCGGAGATTCGCAACCCCGATGGATCCATCGTGTTCCGGTTGGAGAATATCGAAATTCCGTCCAGCTGGTCGCAAGTCGCAAGCGATGTGATCGCGCAGAAATACTTCCGCAAGGCGGGCGTTCCCAGCCGTCTGAAAAAGGTCAAGGAGAAGGGCGTTCCCGAATTCCTGTGGCGCTCTGTCCCGGATGGCGATGATGTGGCGTTCGGCGGAGAAACGTCCTCCAAGCAGGTGTTTGACCGTCTCGCAGGCGCCTGGGCCTATTGGGGCTGGAAAGGCGGCTATTTCTCGACCGAGGAGGACGCGCGCGCCTATTTCGACGAGATGCGCTTCATGCTGGCCACGCAAAAGGCGGCCCCGAACTCGCCCCAGTGGTTCAACACCGGTCTGCATTGGGCCTATGGCATCGACGGGCCCGCACAAGGCCACCATTATGTCGATTACAAGACCGGCAAGCTGACCAAGTCGAAATCCTCCTATGAGCATCCCCAGCCGCATGCCTGCTTTATTCAGGGCGTGCAGGACGATCTGGTGAATGAAGGCGGCATCATGGACTTGTGGGTGCGTGAGGCGCGGCTGTTCAAGTACGGCTCAGGAACGGGCACCAATTTCTCGCTGTTGCGCGGCGAGGGCGAAAAGCTGTCGGGCGGCGGGAAATCCTCCGGTCTGATGGGCTTTCTGAAAATCGGCGACCGTGCGGCGGGGGCCATCAAATCGGGTGGCACCACGCGGCGCGCGGCCAAGATGGTGATCGTCGATGCGGACCATCCCGATATCGAGGAATTCATCAACTGGAAGGTCGTGGAGGAGCAGAAGGTCGCCTCGATCGTCGCAGGCTCCAAGATGCATGAGCAGCGTCTCAACAGCCTCTTTGCCGCGATCAAGGCCTGGGACGGTGCGGTCGAGGATGCCTATGATCCCAAAAAGAACGAGGCTTTGAAACAGGCCATCCGCGAGGCCAAGAAGGTCGCGATCCCCGAGACCTACGTCAAGCGCGTGCTGGATTACGCCAAGCAGGGCCATACCAGCATCGAATTTCCGACCTATGACACCGATTGGGATTCCGAGGCCTACAGCTCGGTCTCGGGGCAAAACTCCAACAACTCCATCCGCGTGACCGATGCCTTCCTCTATGCGGTGGAAAAGGATGCCGATTGGGAGCTGATCAGCCGCGTCAATGGCGAGGTGATCAAGACCGTCAAAGCGCGCGATCTGTGGGAGAAGGTCGGGCACGCGGCCTGGGCCTGCGCCGATCCGGGCATCCAGTACCACGACACCGTGAATGCCTGGCACACCTGCCCCGCTGACGGGCCGATCCGTGGGTCGAACCCATGCTCGGAATACATGTTTCTTGATGACACGGCCTGCAACCTGGCGTCGATGAACCTGCTAACCTTCCTCAAGGACGATGCGTTCGAGGTCGAGGATTACATGCATGCCACGCGGCTCTGGACCGTGACGCTGGAAATCTCGGTGCTGATGGCGCAGTTTCCCAGCCGCGAGATCGCGCAGCGGTCCTATGATTTCCGCACGCTGGGTCTGGGATACGCCAATATCGGCGGTCTTCTGATGAATATGGGATATGGCTATGACAGCGACGAGGGTCGTGCGCTGTGCGGGGCGCTGACGGCGATCATGACCGGCGTGTCCTATGCCACCAGCGCTGAGATGGCCGGAGAGCTGGGGCCGTTCCCCGGCTATGCCAAGAATGCCGACAACATGCTGCGCGTGATCCGCAATCACCGCAATGCGGCCTATGGCGCGACCTCCGGCTATGAGGAGGTGAACGTCACGCCGGTGCCGCTGGATCACGCCAATTGCCCCGATGGCCGCCTGGTCGATATCGCGATGTCGACCTGGGACGAGGCGCTGAAACTGGGTGAGGCGCATGGGTTTAGAAACGCGCAAGCGACCGTCATCGCGCCCACCGGCACGATCGGCCTGGTGATGGATTGCGACACCACCGGGATCGAGCCGGATTTCGCACTGGTGAAATTCAAGAAGCTCGCGGGCGGCGGTTACTTTAAGATCATCAACCAATCCGTTCCAGCCGCTTTGGAAAAGCTGGGCTATGGCTCGGCCCAGATCGAAGAAATCGTCTCCTATGCGGTGGGTCACGGCACCATCGGGAACGCGCCGGGGATCAACCACACCTCGCTGGCGGGTCACGGGTTTGGGTCAAACGAACTGGCCAAGGTGGACGCGGCGCTGGCGCAGGCCTTCGACATCCGGTTCGTGTTCAATCAGTGGACGCTGGGTGAGGAGTTCTGCACTCAGGTCCTGGGCATCCCGGCGGCCAAGCTGAACGATCCGACCTTTGATCTTTTGCGGCATCTGGGCTTTTCCCGGGCAGATATCGAGGCGGCCAACGATCACGTCTGTGGCACCATGACCCTTGAAGGGGCGCCGCATCTGAAAGAGCAGCACTATCGCATCTTCGATTGCGCCAACCCTTGCGGCAAGAAGGGCAAGCGCTTCTTGTCGGTCAACAGCCACATCACCATGATGGCCGCCGCGCAGAGCTTCATCTCGGGCGCGATCTCCAAGACCATCAACATGCCCAACGATGCCACGATCGAGGATTGTCAAAAGGCCTATGAGCTGAGCTGGTCCCTGGGTGTGAAAGCCAACGCGCTCTACCGCGACGGCTCGAAGCTGTCGCAACCCCTGGCGGCGGCCCTGGTCGAGGATGACGAGGACGCAGCCGAGATCCTGGAAAGCGGCAGCCCCGCCGAAAAGGCCGCGGTGCTGGCCGAGAAGGTGATCGAAAAAGTCATCGTCAAGGAGATCGTGCGCAGCCACCGCGAAAAGATGCCGCAACGGCGCAAGGGCTATACCCAGAAAGCCATCGTCGGCGGGCACAAGGTCTATCTGCGCACGGGCGAGTATGAGGATGGCAACCTGGGCGAGATCTTCATCGACATGCACAAGGAAGGTGCGGGCTTCCGGGCGATGATGAACAATTTCGCCATCGCCGTCTCGGTTGGCCTGCAATACGGCGTGCCGCTGGAGGAGTTCGTGGATGCCTTCACCTTCACCAAGTTCGAACCGGCCGGCATGGTCCAGGGCAACGATTCGATCAAGAACGCGACCTCGATCCTGGACTACGTGTTTCGCGAATTGGCCGTGTCCTATCTCGACCGGACCGATCTGGCACAT
This sequence comes from Aestuariivita sp., assembly GCF_021404545.1. Lineage (GTDB taxonomy): Bacteria > Pseudomonadota > Alphaproteobacteria > Rhodobacterales > Rhodobacteraceae > Aestuariivita. The sequence goes on along the minus strand of NZ_JAAWWD010000040.1, from coordinate 6,221 downwards.
GTCAAACCCGAAGGGGCGAGCTTTGACGATCTGGGCCGCGGCGCCGAGGAAGGGGTGGCCAACATTTCCGAGCTCAGCGATACGGCAGCGTCCAAGTCATTGGAGGTGCTGAAACAAATCAGCTCAACGGGCTATCTGCGCAAGCGCCTGCCACAGGAACTGGTGGTGCTGCGGGGCGGCCAGACGGTCGGGGCGACCGCGCTCGACACCTCTGGCAACCCGGTCGAGGCGCTGCAAAGCCTGGTGCCTGAAACGGTGACGGCAGAGCTGACCACGACGACAACCGCGATGGCCATCGGCACGGTGGAAATCGACCCGCGCACCAAAGCCAAGATGCAAGGCTATGAGGGCGAAGCCTGCGGTGAGTGCGGCAACTATACGCTGGTGCGCAACGGCACCTGCATGAAATGCAACACCTGCGGTGCGACATCGGGGTGTAGCTAGACGGATCGCACCCCTTTTTGGGATGTGAAGGGGCAAAGGGCCTTTGGTCCGGCCCCGACGACACAAGGGGACGGGCCGGATCGGCCCTCCCAGACACCCGGCGGGGTGAGGCTCCGCAGGTTTTCTGTCGAAAACCGGCTCTGTCTCACTCCGCGAGAAATCCCGGATTTCTCACGGGACAAGGGGTGGGTGCGCTCACCCCGGACGACGCTCAGGCCGCAGGCAAAAAACACCGGGCGGTAAACTACTGAGCCTGAGTGGCGAAACTCACAAGGGGGGCTCTGGCCCCCCTTTTTTCTGGCGCGCGAACCGGGCCCTCCGGGACGTCCCAATAGGGCTTTTTCTGGCCATAAATATTCCCGGAGCGCGAGGCAGAGCCTCGCAATACCCATCCCTTATCCGATCGCTCAGGTTCCGCAGAACGTGGCGGCGACGACCTCCTCCGGGGTCGGAGGGCGTTGCAGATCCGCATGTTCCGGTTGATCTTCGAAGGGTCGCGCGAGCACCGCAGTGAGCCGGTCGAACAGCGTATAATCCCCGCCTACCGCCGCTTCGATCATCTGTTCGATCCGGTGATTGCGCGGGATGAACGCGGGGTTGGCGGCCTCCATCACACGGGCCGGATCGGCCTCGCGGGTCAGCCGCGCATGCCATGTCTCCGCCCACTGATCAAACGCGCCCGGATCGCTGAATTGATCGCGCGCGGCCGCGCCGGGGAGGCTGCGGAACGTGTTGGTAAAGTCGGCCTGGTGTTTCGCCATCCGCTCCAAAAGCCCCGTCACCAGGTCAAGATCGCCGTCCTGGGCATGTGCGATACCGATCTTTCGCAAGAAAATCTCGGACCAATGCGTTTGGATCAGTCCGGGCATGGCGTGGACGATCGCGGTGGCCTCTTCGACGGCAGCTTCTTTATCGACCATCTGCTGGATCAGCGCGGTGGCCAGCTGCGCCAGATTCCAGACCACGATATCGGGCTGGTTGGAATAGGCATAACGTCCAAACCGATCTATCGAGGAGAACACCGTTTCGGGGTGATAGATATCCAGAAACGCGCAGGGCCCATAATCAATCGTCTCACCGGATATCGCGCAATTGTCTGTGTTCATCACCCCGTGGATGAAGCCCACGCTCATCCAGGCCGCGATCAGCCGCGCCTGCGCATCCCGAACCGCGCTCAACAGGCCCATCGGACCCTCGGCATCCGGGTAATGGCGGGCGATGGCGTAATCGGTCAGCGTGCGCAGGTTGTGAACCTCTCCGCGCGCGGCGAAGATCTGGAATGTGCCCACGCGCACATGGCTGGCCGCCACGCGCGTCAGGACCGCGCCGGGCAGGGCGCCATCCTCGCGATAGACGGGTTCTCCGGTTTCCACGGCTGCCAGCGCGCGCGTGGTGGGGATGCCCAGCGCATGCATGGCCTCGCTCACCACATATTCGCGCAGCACCGGCCCCAACCAGGCGCGCCCGTCGCCCATGCGCGAATAAGGCGTCGGGCCGGAGCCTTTGAGCTGAACATCGCGGCGGATCCCATCGGCGCCCAGCACTTCGCCCAGAAGGATCGCGCGCCCGTCGCCCAGCTGCGGGTTCCAGTTGCCGAACTGATGTCCGGCATAAAGCTGGGCCAGCGGGGCCGCGCCTTCTGGCACCGCATTGCCGCCAAAGATCGCGGCGAGATCCGGCAGATCGGCGCGCGAGATCCCCATCACCGCGGCCAGATCGTCGTTGAACGCCAAAAGCCGCGGCGCACGCACTGGTGTCGGGTCGAGCCGCGAGAAAAACGCAGGCGGAAGGGCGGCATAGCTGTTGTCAAAGCGCAAGGTCATGGGGCTGAGATAGACGCATTTCGCCTCAAGGAAAAGGGCGTGTCATCAGCATATAGCGGGGCCGCGCGGCAAACCCGGTTTTGGCATAAAGGCGCTGTGCCGCCGTGTCGTCGCGATCCACTTCCAGATGCAGCGCCCGTAACCCTGCACCGGCCAATGCGCGCGGCAGGGCCAGCAGCACTTCGCTCGCAATGCCGCGCCCGCGCACCGTGGGACGAATGAAGATCTCGTCGACAAAGCCATCGAGCCCGCCAAACTCAACCGACCAGCCAAAGGTGATCACCACATATCCGATGGGCGCCCGGCCCGGCCCGATCAGATAGGCCGCGCCATGTGGGCTGCCCTCCAGCAAGGGGTGCAAGGCGGCGCGGCGCGTCGTGTCGTCCTGGACAATGTCCATCTCGGAATGAAAGGCGGCGACAAGCGGGATCAGCCGGTCCAGGTCCGCTGGCCCCGCCAGATGGAGAGAGGCGCTCACAACCGGGCCAATCTGTCTGTCAGCAGGTCAAAGAACGCATCCGCCTGCACATCGCCCATGAACATCGCGTTGGGCGCACGATCCGTGACACCCCACCAATCCGCGACCGTCATGCCCAATGTCAGGGGGGAAGTGGTCTCGACCTCCACATTCACATGGCGCCCGGAAAAGAGATCAGGCTGAATGAGATAGGCAATCACGCAAGGGTCGTGCAGCGGCGCACCGGCGGAGCCGTATTTCTGCTTATCGAACCGCTCAAAGAAATCGGTCCATTCGGCCACCATTCGGCCAACCTGCGTGCCCATTGCACGAAATGCCGCGACACGTGGCGCTGTGATCAGCGCCCCATGGGTCACGTCAAGCGGCATCACCGTGATCGGAATGCCAGATTTAAACACGATATCAGCCGCTTCCGGATCGACATAGATGTTGAATTCAGCCGCAGGGGTAATGTTGCCCACCTCGAAATAGGCGCCCCCCATCAGCGCGATTTCCTGCACTTTCGCCGCGATATCGGGGGCGCGTTCCAACGCGGTCGCGATATTGGTGAGCGGGCCCAGCGGGCAGAGTGTGACGGTGCCCGCTGGAGCGTTCCGCAGCGTATCGATAATGAAATCCACCGCGTGCCCCTTCTGCAAGGGCATCACCGGGTCGGGCAGTTGCGGGCCATCGAGACCGGTCTTGCCATGCACATGTTCGGCCGTGATCAGCGCACGCGACAGCGGCGTGTCACAGCCTGCGAAGACCTGCATATCGGGCCGCCCGGCCAGTTCACACACGATGCGGGCGTTGCGCTCGGTCAGGGTCAGGGGCACATTGCCTGCGACCGCTGTGATGCCAAGAACCTCGATATGTTCCGGGCTGGCCAGCGCCAACAGGATGGCCACGGCGTCGTCCTGCCCGGGATCGGTGTCGATGATGATCTTGCGCGGTGCCATGAAACCTCTCGCTGGCTATCGGGGATAGGACGGACATGTTAAATCCTGTATGAGACCATCATGCAATGCACAGGGGCCGCGATCCGGGCGGTGCCCCCTCACGACGAAGACGGAGCAGACCGATTTCCCCAGATCCCGAAGACGAACCGGTGGCCGATGCGGCCATGGATGCCAAGATGCGCCAGATCTGGTCGCTGTTTGAAAAACCCTGGGCCAAGCGGTTGTTGCGCGCCTATCTGCCGCCCACCCAGGTGCGGTCGATGGGCTGCGACTTCATCGTGCATCCGCGCGACAATTTTACCGAGTTCACGATGTGGGAGACCGGCCTGCCGCCCGAGCATGAGGCGACCGCCCATATCGCCGACCGGCTGCGCGGCACCGCCCCCGTGATCGTCGATGTGGGGGCGAATGCAGGCGCGTTCTTTTTGCCGCTGCATGTGGCGGGCGGGCCGGGGACGCGCTCGGTCGTGTTTGAGCCCAACCCGGTGATGCGCGCCCGGCTGGAGCGCAACATCGCGCTCAACACCGGCCAGGGTGTGACAGTGTTCGAGTGTGCCGTGAGCGATGAGGAGGGGCGGTCTGCGCTCTATTTCCCGCGCAACGGCAATCTCGGCCAGGGGCGCGTGACCAAGGCCTATCCGCACAAGAAAGGCGCCGAAGGGGCCGAGGTGGCGCTGCGCCCCTTGCGCGATTGTCTGGCCGAAGCCGGGGTGGGCCGCATCGATTTTCTCAAGGTCGATGTGGAGGGGCTGGAAGACCGTGTGCTGATGCCCGTTCTCACCGGCGATGCGGCGCTGCATCCGGGGCTGCTTTACTTCGAAACCGTGCATGATCGGGTCTGGTCGCTGCCGCTGATGAAGACACTGGGCGAGGCGGGGTATGCCCTTGTTCAGGAGTTCGACGGCAACAGCCTTTTTGAGCGGGGCGTTTGACGCGTCCAATAGCTTTTCGAGTTCAACCTGACATTTATCATCACTTTCTGCGTTCGACCGAAGGGAGAGGCGGCGACAAAGGGGGTCAGGTTTTCCTCGAAACGCTTTGGGCTTGTTGCATCGTCTGGGCTCAAGAACCGAGACCCGCCCCCGAGCCTGGGTGGGGGCTGGTCGGCGGTGCCGACCGGGCAAAACGGCAAGGCGGAGCGCCACAAGTCTCCGCACCGTGTCAGGCCGTGTCGCGTTCGGCGGCCTTGGCCGCATCCCAAAGCGCGTCCATTTCCGCCAGATCGCTGTCCTCGGGGCGTTTGCCGCGCGCGGCCAGCGCCGCTTCGACAAAGGCAAAGCGCCGGGTGAATTTCGCGTTGGTGCGGCGCAACGCGGCTTCGGGTTCCACCCCCAGATGGCGGCCCAGATTGGTAACGACAAAGAGAAGATCGCCAAACTCCTCCTCGATCTTGTCGGGGCTCAGATGGTCGCGCGCCTGCGCCAGCTCGCCTGCCTCCTCGACGATCTTGTCCAGCACCTGCGCGGTCTGGGGCCAGTCGAAGCCCACGCGCGCGGCCCGTTTTTGCAGCTTGTAGGCGCGCAACAGCGCAGGCAGGCCCACGGCCACACCGTCCAGCGCGCCTTTTTGCGCCTTTCCGGCGCGTTCGGCGGCCTTGATCGCCTCCCAGTCGCGGGTTTGCTGGTCCGCGGATTTGTCGCGGCTTTCCTCGCCGAAAACATGCGGGTGACGTGCAACCATCTTGTCCGAGATCGCCCGCACCACCGATTGAAACGTGAAATGCCCGGCCTCTGTGCCCATCTGGGTATGATAGACGGTCTGGAGCAGCAGATCACCCAGCTCCCCTTCCAGCTCGGCCCAATCGGCGCGCTCGATGGCGTCGGCGACCTCATAGGCCTCTTCGATGGTGTAGGGGGCGATGGTGCCAAAATCCTGTTCGATATCCCACGGACAGCCCGTTTCGGGATCGCGCAGGCGGCGCATGATCTCCAAAAGCCGTTCAATCCCGGCGGTTTGGTCGTGGATCAGAGGGGTGTCAGGCATTGCGGGCGGCCTCGGTCTGGTGTCAGATGCATGTGACGGAAACAACAGCCCCGAGTCCAGCCCATGCCCGTGATCAACCGAATCTCATCCTTTGCCGAGGATATGGCCGCCTGGCGCCAGCATCTGCATACCATTCCCGAGCTGGGGCTGGAGTGCCCCAAGACGGCGGCCTTCGTGGCCGAGCAGCTGCGCGGCTTTGGTGTGCACGAGATCCACGAAGGCATCGCCCAGACCGGGATAGTGGCAATCATCGAGGGCCAGGGGGAGGGGCCTACGATCGGCCTGCGCGCAGATATGGACGCGCTGCCTATCGAAGAGGCAACGGGAGTGCCCTATGCCTCGACCCATCCCGGGCGCATGCATGCCTGCGGGCATGACGGGCATACCGCGATGCTGCTGGGGGCGGCGAGATATCTGGCCGAAACGCGCAACTTCTCGGGGCGGGTGGCGCTGATCTTTCAACCCGGAGAGGAAGCGGGCGGCGGGGGCGAGGGGATGGGGCGGGGGGGGATCATGGGCCGGGTCGGGGGGGGCAGGGGCTGTGGGGGGCAAAAC
>NZ_JAAWWD010000080.1 GCF_021404545.1 Aestuariivita sp. | reverse complement strand
CGAAATCATCGCCCGCGCCGCCAAAGACCAGATCCGACAGGGCCGAGCCGGTGATCACGTCATCGTCGTTCTGGCCATAAAGCTCGTCCGAGCCGAACCCGCCCGCGATGCTGTCATTGCCATCCATCCCATAGATGAAGTCATTGCCATAGCCGCCGCGCAGCACGTCATCGCCATTGCCGCCAAAGATCGTATCGCTCAGATCATCGACCGAGGTGCCGCCATCGATGGTGTCGGTGCCGTCGCCGCCATTGACCGTATCGGCCCCGTCGCCGCCATTGATGATGTCGGCGCCGGACCCGCCGCTGACCCGGTCATCGCCCGAGCCTGCGTCGATCATGTCATCTCCGCCGCCGCCATCGACCACATCGTCGCCGCCGCCGGTGGTGATGTCATCGACCCCGTCATCGCCGGTCACCTCTTCGGCGGGGCGCAGGCTGGAGACGGTCACGGTGCGGTCGGAAAATTCCAGCAGTTCGATATTGGTCAGCGTGTCGCGATAGGAGGTCAGATCGCCACTGTCGATCAGATCGACAAAGAGCCTGTCCCCCTCGAAGGTGAAGGTCGCGGCGCCAAAGCTTTCATTGTAAACCGCCCGGTCGCGCGCGCCGGCACCACCGTCCAGAATGTCATTTCCGGCCGACCCAAACAGCCGGTCATTGCCGTCGCCGCCGCGCAGCGTGTCATTGCCGCCCGCGCCGTCGATCATGTCATCGCCGAGGCCGCCATCCAGAATGTCGTCAAACGGCGTGCCGGGAATGTCGTCGTCCTGAGTGATGATGATATCGCTCAGGCTGTCAAAGCGGATGAAATCTCCCGGTTCGAACCCCGAGCCCGGTGCGGGCGGCGTCACGGTGATCGTCCCGAGAAACGCGTTGATCGCGGCGGGGCTGGTCAGCGCGCTGTCGGGAACCGGATTGCCGTCCAGGCGGAACACATAGGACCGGTTTGCGGCGTTATCGAACGGGTTGGCCACGATGCCGGTGCCGCTGGGAGAGCTGACATTCAGGATGGTCAGGTCCAGTTCGGAGAAGTTGTCGACGTTCTCGTCATTGAGCAGCGTGACGTAATCGTCGATCTCCAGCGCCAGCAGATCTTCGTCATCGTCGAAGGACCGCCCGATGACGCGGGTCGAAAACCCGACCGTTGCATCGGGGACTACGAACTGTATCTGCGCATAGGAAATGCCTGTGACGGTGGTTTCGTCCGCGCTTTCCTGCATGACGAAGCCGGGGAGCGTATATGTGGTCATAAATGCTGGCCTGTTCTGTGTATTTTTGGTTTCTGTGTTAGTGATAGGACACCAGCGCGCGCCCGGTCAATCCGCCCGGTCCCGGTTATCTGGCCGCTGACATGGTGCTTGTCCGGCAGGGGTGCCGGGAGTAGCGTGGCGGTATTCCTTTATGTTCATTCCCGGTGACCGTTCATGCCCGACACACTTTATTTTCGCGAAACCGCGCCTCTGACCACGACCGAGGTGACGTCCTTTCTTTATGACACTTTGGCGCTGCCCTCGGGTGCTGTGGCCCGGCTCTTTTATACCGATGATGGTCCGGTGCTGCGGGTGGGAGAGAGCGAAACGCTGTTGCCCGCGCCGGAGGGGACAGTGGGTGCGCCGGCGTTCTTCCACGATCCCCGGTTCGTGGTGGCGCCCAATGGCCGGGTGGCCATCACCTATGAGGTCACGACCCCCGAAGACCCGGTCACGTTCGACTTCGACTTTGCCCTGGCCGCGGTCGGCCTGACCGAGGCGGGCGCGCTGGCCAGCGCTCCGGTGATCCTGAGCCAGGACGACGGGGCCTATTTCTGGAACAACCCGGTTCATTTCAACGGTGGCGGCTTTGCCTATGTCACCTATGAAAGCGTCTATGATGAAACCGGGGGGTATATGGGTGACATCGCCCATATCACCCGTGTGACCGCCGATGGCACGCCCTTTCCCGAACTGGATTTTCCCGAGGACCCCAATCTGATCGTCACCTCCATGCAGGCGCTGCCCGGCGGGCGGCTGGCGGTGATCTGGGAGAGTTTCATTACCGAAGGCCCCGAGAGGTTCCAGATCTACGAGGCCGATGGCAGCACGCTCAGCCCACCCCAGGTGGTGCCGGATATGTCGCTGGTCTATGGCTATTCGACCGAGCTGGAATTGCTGGTGCTGGCGGACGGGACGCTGGCCGCGCTCTGGCTGGACCGCAGCGACGAACTGGCGCCGGTCCTGAAATTCAGCCTGGTGAACGCCGATGGCACATTGGGGCCAGCGCAGAGCCTGACGACGTTTGAGGGCGACGATATCGGCTTTGGCGAATGGCGCGATGTCCAGGCGTTCGACGATGGCAGCTTTGGCGTTCTGTTCGATGTCTACACCACGAACCTGACCACCTATTACCAACGCTTTGACGCCGATGGCACAGCGCTTGGCGACCCGGTGAAAGTCGTCGATATCCCGCCTGATACCATCCTGTGGGTTGTGGTTGCCGAGCTTCTGCCCGGCGGCGGGTTCGCGGTTCTGATCGAGCAGGGCAACCCCGACGATTTCAGTGCGTTCTGGAGCCTGCAGTTTTTCGCCCCCGATGGCGCGGCCCTGGGCCCGGCGCAGCCGGTGCCCGAGCTTCCTGCCGTTGATGGCTTTGTCTATAACGTTGTTCTTCTGGTCCAACCGGATGGCAGCGTCACGGTAGACTGGCTGGCGGATATCGCCGAGGATACGGGCTTTGTTCAAACTGCAAACCAGTTGACGGTCAGCCCGGTGAGTTTCCGCGCGCTGACCGAGGGCGACGATACCGAAACACTGGCCACACCGGACGCGGTGGACGGTCTGGCGGGCGACGATGCGATCACCGGCTCGGACGGGATCGACCGGCTGCTGGGTGGCGCGGGCGATGACGCGCTGGCGGGCGGGGCAGGGGATGATTTCCTGTCCGGCGGGACGGGGACAAACACGCTGGAGGGCGGGGACGGCACCGATGCCGCCTATTTCGCCGATGTGTTCGATGCGTTCGATTTCACCTTTGACCGCGAGACCGGCGCGATCACGGTGACCGGCACCGACAGCACCGACACGCTGACCGGGATCGAACGGTTCGATTTCACCGATCTCAGCCTGGGCACCGATGAGCTGCTGCTGTTGGGCGGGTTTTATGACGACATGTTCGCCGGGTCCGAGGCCGATGACGCCTTTGCAGGCGGGTTGGGCGATGACACGATCCGGGGCCTGGGCGGCGACGACCAGCTGGATGGCGGGGTGGGCCGCGACCGGATCAATGGCGGGGATGGCGATGACACGCTGATCGGCGGGCCCGAGGACAACGACAGCCGCGACCGCATCTTTGGCGGGACGGGCGATGACGATATCCGGGGCGGGGCGGGCAATGACCTGCTGTATGGCCAGGAGGGCAATGACCTGATCATCGGCGGTCGGGGCGCCGACGATCTTTTTGGCCAGACCGGCGACGATGTGATCAGCGGCGGGTCCTATTCCGATCTGATCTTTGGCGGCGATGGGGACGATTTCCTCAATGGCGGGTTCGGCCATGACGCGGTCAATGGCGGGGCGGGGACGGATATCTTCTTTCATGCCGGGATGCGCGGCCATGGCACCGACTGGATCCAGGATTACGACGATACCGAGGGCGATATCCTGCTCTTTGGCGATACCGGCGCGGTGGCCGGGGAGTTCCGGATCCGCATGGCCCATGCCGAGAGCAGCCTGGCCGACAGGCCCGGCGATGACGATGTGGCCGAGGCCTTCATCGTGCACCAGCCCACCGGCCAGATCGCCTGGGTGCTGGTCGATGGCGCGGCGCTGGACGAGATCTGGCTGAAGATCCCCGATGGCGGCGGGACGTATGATCTTATGGATATGATCTGAAGCCGGGAGCGCCATCGCCGACCCGCCCCCACGGGGCGGCGATTTGTCAGTGTAGGCGCATCCATCTGATATCGTTATAACTTGGCAGCCATAAACCGAGTAGAAGAACGGCAGCATCGCCGCCCCTCGGGTCGGCAATGGCGCGGCTTGTCTCTATAAGGGCCAATGTCCCCTCCCAGCCCTTACCCCCGCGCGCTGTCCGCATTGGCCAGATACCAGCGATACGTCTCTTCCAGACCGCGCTCCAGGTCGATCTGCGATTGCCAGCCCATCCGCGCCAGACGGCTGACATCCATCAGCTTGCGCATCGTGCCATCGGGTTTGCTGGGATCGGTGGCGATCCGGCCCTTGAACCCGGTGACGCGCGCGATCATCCGCGCCAGATCGAGGATCGCGATATCGGTGCCGGTGCCCACGTTGATATGGCTGAGCATCGGCTCGGTATTGGCCGCATAATCGGCCTGCGGCAGGTCCAGCACAAACAGGCTCGCCGCCGCCATGTCATCCACATGCAGGAATTCGCGGCGCGGCGCGCCACTGCCCCAGATCACCACCTCGTCCTGACCGCTCTGGGCCGCCTCGTGAAAGCGCCGGATCAGGGCGGGCATGACATGGCTGTTTTCGGGGTGAAAATTATCGCCCGGCCCATAAAGATTGGTGGGCATGACCGACCGGTAATCGGTGCCATGCTGCCGGTTATAGCTTTCACAGAGCTTGATCCCGGCGATCTTGGCGATGGCATAGGGCTCGTTCGTGGGCTCCAGCGTACCGGTCAGCAGCGCATCCTCGGCCATTGGCTGGTCGGCCGCGCGCGGATAGATGCAGCTTGATCCCAGTTGCAGCAGCCGCCGGACACCTGTGGCAAAGGCCTGATGGATGACATTGCATTCGATCATCAGGTTTTCGTAAATGAAATCAGCAGGGTATGTATTGTTGGCGTGGATGCCTCCAACCCGCGCGGCGGCCAGGATCACCACATCCGGCTTTTCCGAGGCCATAAAGCCGCGCACCGCCGCCTGGTCGGTCAGGTCCAGTTCCGCATGGGTGCGGGTGATCAGGTCGGTCCCGCCCCGCTGTGCCAACTGGCGCAGGATGGCGCCGCCCACCATGCCGCGATGACCCGCGATATAGATCCGTGTCATGGCCCGCTCACCCTTCCGAGGCGATCGGCAAGCCGTAGCCGTGCTGTTTCAAGAGCGCGTGGCGCCGGGCCTCTTTGAGATCCTCGGCCACCATCTCGGCACACATCTCGCGCGCGGTGATCTCGGGCTGCCAGCCCAACCTGGCCTTGGCTTTGCTGGGATCGCCCAGCAATGTCTCCACCTCGGCGGGCCGGAAATAGCGCGGGTCGATGCGCAGGATCACGTCGCCCACGTTCACCGCCGGGGCCATGTCGCCGGTGATCGCGGCGATGCGGGCGGTCTCCTCCACGCCGCTGCCCTCGAATTCCAGTTCCAGACCCAGGTCCGCCGCCGCCCAGGTGATGAAATCTCGCACGCTGTGCTGGGTGCCGGTGGCGATCACGAAATCCTCAGGGCTGTCCTGCTGCAACATCATCCATTGCATGCGCACGTAATCCCGGGCGTGGCCCCAATCGCGCAGGGCGTCTATGTTGCCCATGTAAAGACAGCTCTCCAGACCTTGGGCGATATTGGCCAGACCGCGGGTGATCTTGCGGGTGACAAAGGTCTCGCCCCGGCGCGGGCTTTCGTGATTGAAGAGGATCCCGTTGCAGGCATAGATCCCATACGCCTCGCGGTAATTCACCGTGATCCAATAGGCATACATCTTGGCCACGGCGTAGGGCGAGCGCGGATGGAACGGGGTGGTCTCAGACTGCGGGGTTTCCTGGACCAGACCGTACAGTTCCGAGGTCGAGGCCTGATAGAACCGCGTCTTGTCCTCCAGCCCCAGAAACCGGATCGCCTCCAGAAGGCGCAGCGCCCCCATCGCATCCACATCGGCGGTATATTCGGGCGCTTCGAAACTGACGGCCACATGGCTTTGCGCGCCCAGGTTATAGACCTCGTCGGGCTGCACCTGAGAGATGATCCGGGTCAGGTTCGAGCTGTCGGTCAGATCGCCGTAATGCAACACGAACCGGGCATTGTCGGTCTGCGGATCCTGATAGATGTGATCGACGCGCTGGGTGTTGAACAGCGACGCGCGCCGCTTGATCCCGTGAACCTCATAGCCCTTCTCCAGCAGGAATTCCGCAAGATAAGAGCCATCCTGCCCGGTGATCCCGGTGATGAGGGCTGTCTTTGTCATCATGTCTCTCTTTTTGATCTTCAGGGGCCTGCCCCGGGTCGGGGGCGGACGGTACGCCATGCGCAGACGCTAGAGCAGTTTGCGTTTGATTTGAATCGCAATACGCTGCCGCTCTGCGCTCTCGGACGCGCATTGCAAGCTGGACGGCCTCACATGAAACGCAAGCCGCTTTACAGCATCGAGCAAGACATCCGCAACATGGGGCCGGGAGGGGACGCTCGTCTTCTGTCCCTGCGCGGCTCTGCGCCCGGCGATGCATGGCGGCTTCGCCTTGATTGGGTGCGGGTGAGCGGGATCAGGCCAAGAGGTCAAACACCTCGCCGCCGATCTGGAGGTTGATCTCAGCCTCGCCGCCGCCATCGACCAGGGCCCAGAGCGTTTCGCCCCGGAAATTGACAAACGCCTCCTGCACATCGTCATCGCCCGAGCGTTCCCCCGCAGGTGTCGCGGTATGGGCGAACCGGACCACGAAATCCGACGCGCGGGCGCCTGTGCCGCCGAAAACCAGAACGTCGCCCTCGGCGGCGGTGTAATCCTGCAGCCAGTCCGAGCCGTGCCCGCCGGCGGCGGCATGGAAGAACCGGCCCGCCCCCCCCCCCCCCTGGATCCGGTCGAAGCGGAACCCCCCATTCACGAATACTGGCCCGCCCACGCCAAAGACCCAACGGAAAAGGCCCAGG
>NZ_JAAWWD010000012.1 GCF_021404545.1 Aestuariivita sp. | reverse complement strand
CGGCGACGGCCATCTGGATTTCCCAGAGGCCGCAGCGCAAGGCGCCGTTGCACATTGATGAGGAAATGTACAAATGGCGACATCTGGTCGAGAATTTCTTTTGCGATCTGAAAGACTTCCGACGGATCGCCTTGCGAACCGACAAAACCGACCTCAGCTTCGCAGCAATCATCAACGCTTGCGCAGCACTGCTCAACTCAAAGTGAATCTCAACAGACCCTAAAGCGGCGCGTCTACTCCGCCGGTTGCTCGGCGCCTGCGTCGACCCTTTCTCGGCGGCCATCGTTGAACATCGCCTTGATCAGCGAGATCACCATCAGCACCATCACCACCGTGAAGGGCAGCGCGCCGATGATCATCGCATCCTGAAGGCTGGCCAGCGGATCGGCGCCCTGGCCCGAGGCCCCGGCGATGATCAGCCCGCCGATCACGCCGGTCATAATCATACCCCAGATAATGCGATGCTTGATGCCGGTTTCCTGTTCGCCGCCCGACATGATGGTGTTCATCACCAGGATGCCCGAATCCGCCGAGGTCACCAGGAATGTCATGATCAGCACGACGCACATCACCGTGATCGCGGACAAGAACCCGCCCTCGATCATAAAGCCTAGCGTGACAAAGAGCTTGTTGGTGTTCGATGCCGCGATAATCGCACCATCGGCCACGCCCGAAAGCTCCAGGTCAATCGCGGTGCCGCCCAGGATCGTCATCCAGGCAAAGCAGACCAGCGCCGGGGCGAACATGCAGCCAAGGATGAACTCCCGCACCGTGCGTCCCTTGGAGATACGCGCCAGGAACAGGCCCACAAAGGGCGAGAACGCGATCCACCAAGCCCAATAGAAGGTGGTCCAGCCCGATTGCCAGCCAAACAGGCGACCTTCTGTCCCGGCCTGATAGGCCGCGACCTGCGCCTCGGGCGGGAGCGCCGCCGCAGCCCCCTCCAGACCGCCTTGGAAGCCTGTAAGAGAGCCCCAGGCATTGGTGGCCCCGCCATAAAGCTCGGACGCCAGCGGGGCGGCGGCGGCGGGCAGGCTGGCGGCAAACTCCGCCTCGCTGAGCGGGTTATGGGCTTGAAAACTGAGCGCGAAGAACTGGAGGATGTAATCGGCCAGCGCGGTGCCATATGTGGTCATGGCAAAGGCGAAACTGCCCCAGATCACGAAGGTCATCAGCAGGATGATCGAAAGCACCAGATTGAGGTTCGACAGATACTTGATCCCGCGCCCAACGCCCGACACCGCAGACAGGATCGACAGGAACATGATCACCGCCAGGGCAACCAGCAGGCCCACCGTTGACGGGGTCGGGACTGCGTCGCCTTCGACATCACCCATCAGCCATTCCATCCCGCTGACCGCATAGACACCGTCGACGAACTGGCTGACACCAAAGCCGATGGTGACCGAGACACCCAGGATCGTCGCAACAACGCCCAGAACGTCAACCACATGGCCGACAAACCCGTTGGCCATCTTGCCCAAAAGCGGCGTCAGCGCCGAGCGGATCGTGAGCGGCATGTCGCGGGTATAGGCGTAATAGGCCAGGCTGAGCCCGGTGATCACATAGATCGCCCAGGCGTGAAACCCGTAGTGCAGGAAGGTATAGCGATAGGCCGATTGCAGCGCCTCGGGGCTGTTGGCTTGCACGTCACCGCTCACCACCAAGGGGTTGGACCCCCAAAGGCCAAGCGGCTCGGCTGTCGCGAACACCATCAGACCCACGCCCAGGCCCGCGCCGAACATCATCGAAAACCACGAAAAGTTGGAAAACTCAGGTCTTGTTTCCGGTCCGCCCAGCTTGCGTTTGCCGGTGGGCAGAATGGCCAGAGCGATCAGGAAGAACGCAAAGATCCCCACCGAAATGATGTAGAATGTGTTGAACCCCTGAAGCAGCGCCCAGTTCCAACTGTCCAGCGTGCCATTGGCGCTGACCGGAAAGATGATCGCCCACAGAACCAGCGACACCATGATGATCTTTGATTTCAGCGCAATCGGCAGGCTGTAGCCTTCGTAGAACCCCGACGGGGCTTTCTTGATCTCCAGATCGGTAAATGGATCTTTCACTGGCATTTTTTCCCTGTCCTTTTTTGTATGGAACCTGGCAGGCAGCGCCCGGCCCAAGTGACCCGCATATTTTTTGGCGGTTTGAGAAAGTGTGACAGCAAGAATACAACTTTGCGGGTCGTTTTCGCATGTTTTTTGCTCAAGACCGACACATCGAGGCCGAATCGGTCCGATATCTGGGGCCTTGCAAGGATTGTGGATTTGCGATTCAGTGCGCGCCATGACACTTGATATCGACTTCGTCCGCCGCCAGTTTCCGGCTTTTGCCGAGCCTTCGTTGCAAGGCCAGGCGTTTTTTGAGAATGCCGGTGGCTCTTATACCTGCGAGCCCGTGATCGACCGGCTGACCCGCTATTACACGCAGCGCAAGGTGCAACCTTACGGCCCGTATGAGGCCAGCCGTCTGGCGGGCGCCGAGATGGACGAGGCCCGCACCCGTCTGTCAGCCATTCTGGGTGTGACCGCGGATGAGCTGTCTTTCGGCCCGTCGACGACACAGAACACCTATGTTCTGGCGCAGGCGTTCCGGCAGTGGATGGATCCGGGCGAGGCGATCATCGTGACCAATCAGGATCACGAGGCCAATTCCGGTCCCTGGCGGCGTCTGGCCGAGGACGGAATTGAGATCCGAGAATGGCAGATAGATCCAGAGACGGGGCGTCTCGACCCCGAAACACTCGAAGGGTTGCTGGACGAAAAGGTGCGGCTGGTGTGTTTCCCGCATTGCTCCAACGTGGTGGGAGAGATCAATCCGGTGATCGAGATCACGGCGATTGCCCATGCGGCGGGTGCCTTTGTTTGCGTCGATGGCGTCTCATATGCGCCGCACGGGTTGCCCAATATCGGACGTCTGGGGGCGGATATCTACCTCTTCTCGGCCTACAAGACATATGGCCCGCATCAGGGCTGCATGGTGATCCGCCGCCCTCTGGGAGAGCTCTTGCCCAACCAGGGGCATCACTTTAACGCAGGCTCTCTGTCCAAGCGGTTCACGCCGGCCGGTCCGGATCACGCCCAGATCGCGGCGAGCGCGGGCATGGCGGATTATATCGACGCGCTGGCTGTGCATCATGGGGGTGGCGACCTGGACGCCAAAGGGCGCGGCGCGCTGACCCATGATCTGATGCGTGCGCATGAGGTGGCGCTCTTGCAACCGTTGCTCGATGCAGTCAAATCGCGCAACGCGGTGCGCCTGATCGGACCGTCCGATGCCGCCCGGCGGGCGCCGACTGTTGCCCTGTCGCTGAACCGGCCGGCTGAACCGGTGGCGGCTGAACTAGCCGCGCGCGGGATCATGTGCGGGGGCGGGGATTTCTACGCGCAACGCCCGCTGGACGCGATGGGTGTCGATGCGGAGGCAGGGGTTCTGCGGCTGAGTTTCGTGCATTACACCACCCGCGCCGAAGTGGATCAGTTGCTCAATGCGCTCGATGACGTGCTTTAGGTGCCCGGCCATCGGACACGGCTGATTTTGTCCCAATCCCGTTTGGTGATCGGCTCTCGCGCCACTGCACGGCTTTGACCGGGCGTGCGGGTCTCGTGTGATCTGGAAGCGACCTGCGGCAGGAACTGGCGGTGCCGCCCTTGCCATAGCCGCAAAGTGAGCCAGTTGCACCCAAACGGCAGAACGCCGACCCAGCGGCAAGACGAGCGGATATGACCGACACGACCTCCCCGATTATCCTGTGGTACAGGCGCGATCTGCGCCTGTCTGACCATCCCGCGCTCAGTGCCGCATGCCAGACGGGGCGCCCGGTTCTTCCGGTCTTTATCCTAGACGATCTTGCCGAAGGGTTGGGGGCCGCTCCCAGATGGCGCCTTGGGCTGGGGGTGGAGCATCTGGGCCGGACGCTGGCAGGGGCGGGCAGCCGTCTGGTCCTGCGGCGGGGGCAGGCGCTGAATGTCCTCAAAGCGCTGATCGCCGAGACCGGGGCAGGGGCGGTCTATTGGTCGCGCCTTTACGATCCGGGCAGCGTTGCCCGCGACACGGAGGTCAAAGCCACACTCAAAGCGGCCGGTGTCGAGGCAAGATCCTTTGGGGGTCATCTGATGTTTGAGCCCTGGACGGTCCAGACCAAGACGGGCGGCTTTTATAAAGTCTACACGCCGTTCTGGAAATCGGTCCGCAACCACGCGGTTGAGCCGCCGGTGCCGCGGCCAGGATCGATCCCGGCGCCACAGGCCTGGCCCGCCAGCGAGGATCTGGACGACTGGCGGATGGGTGCGGCGATGGACCGGGGCGCGCGGGTGGTCCGGCCCTATGTTCGGCTGGGCGAGGCAGCGGCGACCGACCGTCTGGATCATTTCATTGACCGGATCGTCGCGCGCTATGACACCGACCGGGACCGGCCCGACCGGGACGGCACCTCGGGTCTGTCGGAAAACCTGGCGCTGGGTGAGATCAGCCCGCACCGCTGCTGGCATGCGGGGCTGCGCGCACGCGACGAAGGCAAGGGCGGCGCCGAGACGTTTCTCAAGGAGCTTGTCTGGCGCGAGTTCGCCTATCACCTGATGCACCACACGCCCCGGATCCTTGACGGCAACTGGAAACAGGATTGGGACGGCTTTCCGTGGAACACCGATGAGCAGACCCCAGAGGTGATCGCGTGGACGCGGGGCCGCACCGGCATCCGGTTCGTCGATGCGGCAATGCGCGAGATGTATGTGACGGGTCGCATGCACAATCGCGGGCGGATGATCGTGGCTTCATATCTGACCAAACACCTGATGTCGCATTGGCGGATCGGTCTGAAGTGGTTCGAGGATTGCCTGATCGACTGGGACCCGGCCTCCAATGCCATGGGCTGGCAGTGGTCGGCAGGCTCCGGCCCGGACGCCACGCCCTATTTCCGGGTCTTCAACCCGGTCACGCAGCTCGACAAATTCGATCCCGACCGGGCGTATGTACGCCACTGGCTGGCCGAAGGTCTCGCAAACCCTTCCGAAGCCGGGCTGAGTTATTTCGAGGCGATCCCGCGCCATTGGGCGATGGCGCCGTCCGATCCGTACCCCGATCCCATCGTCGCTGCCGACGTGGGGCGCAAACGGGCGTTGGATGCCTATGAAACACGAAATTTCTGATAAATTTGAACGGCATCACTTGCCGCTCCTTCCCTGTCCGCCTAGCGTTACGACGAGCGCAAAGAACAGAGAGATCGCATGATCCTGACCTCGACCGACGGGCAAAAAAACCTGCCGCGATACTTCACCCGTGTGTTCGACATGGCCGAACATATGCAATACGGGCGCCTGGATATGGCGCTGCCCGATGGGCGCGTCTTTCGCGCCGAAGGCAAGAGCCCTGGCCCGGTCGCGGAAATGGACATTCACAACCCCGATGTCTTTGCCCGGCTGATCCGTGAGGGCGATCTGGGATTTTGCGACGCGTATCTGGACGGCGACTGGTCCAGCCCCGACTTGCAGGCCTTCATGGATCTGATTCATGCCGATAACGAGGCGATCTATGACGGGTTTCCTGGCATGGGATTGGTGCGCAAATATGAGCAGTTGCGGTTCTGGTTGCAGCGCAATCACAAGACGCAGGCCCGCAAGAACATCTCGTATCATTACGATCTGGGCAACGCGTTCTATGCGCTCTGGCTGGATGACACCATGACCTATTCCTCAGCGCTGTTCAGAACCGGCCAGGAAAGCATGGAGCGGGCGCAGGCTGCCAAATACGCCTCCATGATTGATGAAATGGGCGCTAAGCCGGGCGATCACATTCTGGAGATCGGCTGCGGCTGGGGCGGGTTCGCCGAATACGCCGCCAAGGAACGCGGTATGCGCGTGACTGGGCTGACAATCAGCGAAGAGCAGTTCAAGTATGCCCGTGAGCGTATTGAAAAGGCAGGGCTTTCCGACAAGGTAGATGTCAAGCTCCAGGACTACCGGGACGAGCGTGGCACCTATGATGGCATCGCCTCG
The DNA here is from genome assembly GCF_021404545.1 of Aestuariivita sp. Lineage (GTDB taxonomy): Bacteria > Pseudomonadota > Alphaproteobacteria > Rhodobacterales > Rhodobacteraceae > Aestuariivita. The sequence continues at coordinate 51,719 of NZ_JAAWWD010000012.1, read as the reverse complement.
ATCGAGATGTTCGAGGCTGTCGGCGAAAAGTACTGGCCCACCTATTTCGAGACCGTACGGGACCGGCTCAAACCCGGCAAGACGGCGACCTTGCAGATCATCACCGTCGCCGACCGTCGGTGGCATGTTTATAAGCGCGGCGTGGATTTCATCCAGAAATACATCTTTCCCGGCGGCATGCTGCCCAGTCCCAAGGTGCTGCGCCAGAATGTCGAACGGGCCGGTTTGGCGGTGGTCAAGTCGGTTGAGTTCGGCTCCAGCTATGATCTGACGCTGCGCCGCTGGCATGAGACCTTCAACGAGAAATGGGACCAGGTGGCCGAGCTCGGCTTTGACGACCGGTTCCGCCGGATGTGGAATTTTTATCTCACCTCTTGCGCGTCGACCTTTCAGAGTGGAAATTGCGACGTGACGCAGATTACCATTTCCCGACCCGGATAACGGGCCAGCCGGGGGTCCGTTTTTGACCATCATGCCCAACGCATCGAGCCTGATCGCCGCGACTTGCCTTGCGGTGCTGGCTTTTGTCGTCTCCGGCCAGATCATACCGCTTTTTGAAGAGGGCAAGGACTTTGGCTATTTCACGCTGGTCAACATGGCGATCGGCGCCGTGGTGGGTTGGAAGGTGATGGGCCCGCGGGCCGGGCGCGGCCTGACCCCCGGCATCAACAACGGCATAACGGGCGTCGCGGTTCTGGTCTTCTGGGCGCTCTTTGTGCAGGGCTGTGTGGAGATGGTCCGGCTGGCGATGCGCAACCGCTATGACGGCCCGTTCGAGGCGATCATTGCCATCTTTGAGATCGGCTATGACTATGCGGTGATCATTGCTGTTCCCAACGTCCTGATCACACTGGCCATTGGCGCGCTCGCCTCGGGTCTGATCACCGAACATGTGTCGCGCATATGGCGCTGAAATCCCTGTTTTTCTATGGCACGTTGCGACATGTGGCGTTGCTCGAGACTGTGTTGGACCGCTCGCGATCCGGGCTGGATCTGGTCGAGGCGGTTCTGCCGGATCACGCCTGCTATTGGGTCAAGGATCAGGTCTTTCCGTTGATCGCGCAGGAGCCAGGGGCGCAGGCACAGGGGCTCATCCTGCGCAATGTCACGGACGAGGACACCGCGCGGCTCGATTACTATGAGGGCGGGTTTGCCTATGACGTGCAGCAGCGGACCGCCCATACGTCAGAGGGCGAAGAACCGGTTTCGGTCTATGTTCCGCAGGCAGGTCGATGGGCCAAGGGCAGGCCATTCTCGCTGCAAGACTGGGAGAAGGATTGGGCCGCGTTAAGCTGCCTATCCGCTCGCGAAGCGATGGACGCTTTTGGTATCTGGAGCGCGGAGGATCTGGCCGGGCGTCTGCCGATGATCCGCCGCCGCAACAACGCCCGGAAAATGGCCGGGGCGCGTGGCCCCTCACCGGATCACCGCGCCGGTGCCGACCGGATCGCGGTTCTGTCGCGCACGCGGGTTCACTCGCATTTCTTTGCGCTGGATCATCTGCATTTGACCCATCCGAGATTTGATGGCGCGACCAGTGAGGTTCTGTCGCGTGAGGTATTTTTCGTGGGCGATGCGGTCACCGTGCTGCCCTATGATCCGGTACGCGATACTGTTTTGCTGACAGAGCAGTTTCGACCGAATGTTTTTGCCAATGGTGATCCGTCGCCCTGGGTCATCGAGCCGGTCTCTGGTTTTGTCGATCCGGGCGAAAGTGCCGAACAGGCGGCCTTCCGCGAAAGCCAGGAAGAGGCAGGTGTGACCCCGGATCGATTAGAGCTGGTCAGCGCCAGCTATTCGTCCACAGGCTCTTCGACGGAGTTCGTGTCGATCTATATCGGGCTGGCCGATTTTGGGACGCGAAGCGGCGGCGGCGGTCTGGCGGGGGAGGGAGAGGATATCCTGATCCACGAAATGCCCTGTGCCGAGCTGGAGGAGGGGCTGCGCACGCATCGGTTTCGCGACACGCCGCTTATAACGGCGGCCCTCTGGCTGATGCTGCATCGCAACCGGTTGCGCGGGACGGCTTGAGGTCGCACCGGTGCGGGGATACACCTGATCCGAACACGCCAGTGAGGGATTATCATGCGCATCGCACGGGATTTGGCCGAGGCCGTCGGAAACACGCCGCTGATCAAGCTGCGCAAGGTGAGCGAGGAGACCGGGTGCGAGATCCTGGGCAAGGCCGAATTCATGAATCCCGGCCAGTCGGTCAAGGATCGCGCAGCACTTTACATCATCCGCGATGCGGTGGCGCGCGGCGATCTGGAACCCGGCGGCACTATCGTCGAGGGCACGGCCGGCAACACCGGGATCGGGCTGGCGCTGGTGGGGGCGTCGATGGGGTTTCGCACGGTCATCGTTATTCCCGAGACCCAGTCAGAAGAGAAAAAGGACATGCTGCGTCTGGCCGGGGCCGAGCTGGTCCAGGTGCCGGCGGCGCCGTATCGCAATCCCAACAACTTTGTGCGCTATTCCGAGCGTCTGGCCCGTGAGCTGAACGCCTCCGAGCCCAATGGCGCGATCTGGGCCAACCAGTTCGACAATGTCGCCAACCGCCAGGCCCATGTCGAGACGACCGGCCCCGAGATCTGGGAACAATTGGACGGAAAGGTCGACGGCTTCATCTGCGCCTGCGGGTCGGGTGGTACGCTGGCCGGGGTGGCCGAGGCGCTTCAGCCAAAGGGCGTCAAGATCGGACTTGCCGACCCGATGGGAGCGGGGCTCTACTCATATTATACAACCGGCGAGATCAAGATGGAGGGCGGCTCCATCGCCGAAGGCATCGGCCAGGTGCGCATCACCAAGAACCTCGAAGGTCTGACGCCCGATTTCAACTATCAGATCACCGATACCGAGGCGCTGCCTTATGTCTTTGACCTTCTGCGCGAAGAGGGGCTGGTTCTGGGCGGCTCCTCGGGCATCAATATCGCGGGCGCCGTGCGTCTGGCGCGCGATCTGGGGCCGGGCCACACCATCGTCACGATCCTGTGCGACTATGGCACGCGGTATCAGTCGAAACTCTTCAACCCTGATTTCCTTCGGGAAAAAGAGCTGCCCGTGCCCGATTGGATGACCGCGGCACCGGCCAGCATACCTGGTGTGTTCGAGGACGTATGATGTCCCGTCTTGCCGGTGTTTACAGCCTGATCGCCGCGGTCTTTATCCTGATTGCACCGGCGGTGGCTGCGCAAACCGGCGGCTCCGTCACGCCGGATTATGAGGCCTGGGAAACGCTGGCCGACCGGGCCGAAGGGGCGATTGACGCCGGGCGCGCGTCAGACACTGCGCTCGAAGCGGTGCGCCGCGAACTGGTGGGGTTTCGCGAGCAGTTTCTTGAAGCGAGTTCGGCCAATGCAGCGCGGATCACCACGTTGCAATCGCAGATCGAGGCGTTGGGCCCCGCGCCCGAAAGCGGTGACGAGCTTGCGGAGATCGCCGACCGGCGTGCGGCGCTGAACCGTCAGTTGCAGGATCTGCGTGCGCCCGGCCTGACCGCCGAGGCGGCTTATAACCGCGCCGAAGGTCTGGTGCGCGAAATCGACCGGGTGATTTCGGACCGGCGCGCGAACGAGCTTTTGCAGCTTGGAGCTTCGCCCTTGAACCCGATCCATTGGCCCGAAGCCTGGACCGAGGTTGCCGATGGCAGCCGGTCGCTGCGCAGTGAATTGCGCCGCACCTGGAACAGCGATGTGCAGCGCGCCGAGTTGCAGGGCAATCTGCCGCTGATCCTGGTGCTGACGGCCATTGGCGCCATCCTGTTGGCGCGGGGGCGGCGCTGGGCCGATATCGCCGGCAACGCCCTGCGCAGGCTGGGTGGGCGCGGAACCGGCGTGTGGACCCTTGCCATGTCGCTGGGCCGGATCGGACTTCCGGTTCTGGGGCTGTATTGTCTGACCAGTGCGGCCTTTGCCACGGGCCTGGTGGGCCTGCGCAGTGCGCAGTTGGTCGAAAACATCCCCGCGTGGGGTGCGGTTCTGCTGATTCTGCGCTGGCTCTGTGAGCGGCTGTTCTCCAAACGCGATGATGACGCGCTGATCCCGTTCGCGCCCGAGCGTCGCAGCGAATTGCGCTTTTACGGGACGTTCCTTGCCGCTCTGTTTGTGTTGCGGGGCGCGTTGGCTGTGCTGCTGGATATCGAAAACGCCAGCGAGACGGCCGTCGCCGTGGTCACTTATCCGGTGATGCTGGTGGCGGCGCTGATCCTGTTCCGCTTTGGTCAGATCCTGTTGGCCGCACCGCGTTTGACCGACACCGACCCCGAGGGCACGTCAGGTGACCTGTCGTCCGGTTTCGCGCGTATCCTGAAATGGATGGGTCAGGCCTCGATCCTGGTGGCGCTGATCACGCCGGTGCTGTCGGGGATAGGCTATGCGCGGCTGGGGGATGCGATCCTCTACCCATCGATCCTGTCCCTGGCGCTGTTTGGCTTCGTGGCGGTGCTGCAACGCTTTTTTGCCGATCTCTATGGATTGCTGTCCAAACGCGGCGAGGCCGGGCGTGAGGCGCTGGTACCGGTCCTCATCGGGTTTTTGCTGGTGCTGCTGTCGCTGCCGATCCTGGCGTTGATCTGGGGTGTGCGTGTCAGCGAGCTGTGGGAGCTTTGGGCGATCTTCAACGCAGGCTTCCAACTGGGCGAAACCCGCATCTCTCCCACGGATTTTCTGTCTTTCGTGCTGATCTTTGCCATCGGCTTTGCCATCACGCGGCTGTTTCAGGGTGCGCTCAAATCCTCGCTCTTGCCCAAGACCCGGCTTGATACAGGCGGACAGAACGCCATCGTGTCGGGCACCGGCTATGTCGGCATCTTCCTTGCTGCTTTGGTCGCGATCACCGGGGCGGGGATCGACCTCAGTTCGCTGGCTATTGTCGCGGGGGCTTTGTCGGTTGGGATCGGCTTTGGCCTGCAGAACATCGTGTCGAATTTTGTGTCGGGGATAATCCTGCTGATCGAACGGCCGATCGCCGAGGGCGACTGGATCGAGGTCAACGGAAACATGGGCTATGTGCGCTCGATCTCTGTGCGCTCGACCCGGATCGAGACGTTCGACCGCACCGATGTCATTGTGCCCAATGCCGATTTCGTCAGCGGTACGGTGACCAATTTCACCCGCGGCAACACCATCGGGCGCGCGATCGTTCCGGTGGGTGTCGCTTATGGCACCGACACCCGACAGGTGGAGAAGATCCTGCGCGAGGTCGCCGAAAGCCATCCGATGGTCCTGGCCGCACCCCCGCCCAGTGTGTTCTTTCGGGGCTTTGGCGCCGATGCGCTGGAGTTCGAGATCCGCGCCATCCTGCGCGACGTGAACTGGGTGTTGTCGGTGAAATCCGACATGAACCACGAGATTGCCAAGCGGTTCACCGAAGCCGGGATCGAGGTGCCCTTTGCACAGCGCGATATCTGGCTGCGCAACCCCGAGGCGCTGAGCACCGGCAACGGAGGAGAGCAAGAGACATGACCGAACCTTTGTTTCTGGCCGATGCCTACAGACGCGACGCAAAGGCCCGAGTGTGCGCGCACACGGCCGAGGGCGGCATCGTTCTGGACCAAAGCCTCTTTTATGCAACCTCCGGCGGTCAGCCCGGTGACAGCGGGCAACTCACCTGGGCTGGCGGGACCTTGCCCATTGCCACCGCCGTCAAGGCCGACCACGGTGCCATCGCGCTGGTACCGGGCGGTGCCAGCGAACTGCCCCCCATCGGGGCGGAGGTTACCCAGCAGATCGACTGGGACCGCCGCTTTACCCATATGCGGGTGCATACCGCGCTTCACCTGTTGTCTGTCGCCATCCCATTGCCGGTGACAGGCGGGTCGATCTCGGCTGGCAAGGGTCGGCTCGATTTCGACATGCCCGAAGCGGTGGTTGACCGCGACGCGCTGGAGGCCAGCCTCAGAACGCTGGTCGCGCGCGATCTGCCGGTCAGCGAGGCCTGGATCACCGATGCCGAGCTTGCCGCCCAGCCCGAGCTGATCAAGACGATGTCGGTCGCGCCGCCACGCGGCGCAGGCCGCGTGCGCCTGGTCCGGATCGGGCAGGGGAGCGATCAGGTCGATCTGCAACCTTGCGGTGGCACCCATGTCCGCACCACTGCCGAAATCGGCAAGCTGCGTATCGGCAAGATGGAGAAAAAGGGCCGTCAGAACCGCCGTATCTATCTGCATATCGACGATTAATGGCCCCCCGCGTTTTGCGCCTTGCAATGCGCCAGCCGATCTTGCAAAAGTCGCCCGCACGGAGCGGTGGCCGAGTGGTCGAAGGCGCACGCCTGGAAAGTGTGTAGGCGGGAGACCGTCTCCAGGGTTCGAATCCCTGTCGCTCCGCCACTTGCCCCCGCGAAAGCATTCTCCCGATCCGGCTGCGGCCGGATTTTTCCTTTGTTTTCGAGGGTTATGCGGATGGGGCTGAGCACTGCCCCTGCGCCGAGGGGCCCGGAAGTGGTCTCTCAGGGCCGATATTCTCTGGGCCTGATAACTGCGTCTGTTTGGTGTTCAGGTTGTAAGTGTCTGACCCCAATGCCGTTTTCCGAAGAGCGGCTGAGCACTTCGACGTTGGTGGCGTTTTCCCAAAAGGGACCGAAATCAAACACCTTTCCCACAATTACAATGCCGCTCGGGCTCTCGGGTCAAAAGAGATCAACGTTGCCGTTGGCATCAACCCGAACCGCAGATCCAACACGGGTGTAAACTGTTGAGTTTGCAGAAAACCGGCTCCGTAGTTGCTGCGCATCGGTCTGCGAAATCACCATCGGGACTCACTCGGAGAGGACGGAAGCGGACCCCATCAACCGAATTCTCCACATAGACAACGGACAAATCGTCGGCAGTGAGACCGAGAACGCCTGGCGGTATCTCATTCTCCGTCTGCTCCCTCACGCGACGCAGCAACCGCAACATTATGTGCTCGCTGTGCGTCTCGATCAAAAGGCTGCGCTCGGGACCAACTGCCGGCTGTGGGCCTTGCGTCGCTTCGATGAAGAGATCACCAAGTCCGACTTGGATGGCCGGGTGAATATGCAGCTCGGGCTGCTCGATCGCGATCAGGCCGTCAGGATCCATCAGGCACGCGACAACGACAGGCACCATCTGAGAAATGCCCACGCCAACGTCGCTTGGGGCAACCAGCACCCCTTTGTTCAGATCGAGCAACCGGAACTCCTTTACGGTCTTCAACGAAGCGTAGAGTTCCTGCAGGTCGCCAAGGTCATCTTCATCGATGCCCCGTTGGAAGAGTTGGTGGAACCGGCTGGTGTTGGGGACCTGCTTGAAGACCGTTTGCTGCAGCTGGTAGCCGGTCCTCAGCTTCAGATCGGAGGAGAGCCAGTCATTCACGCTTTCAAGTAGGTGCTCCGTGCTCTGGTTGTGCAACACGTCCCAGGCAGCAAGGCCCTGTGCCCAGCGGGACTCGTCAGGCGATAGGCGTGGACGGTAGCCACGGCTGGGTATGTCGCGGAGCGGCCCGATGTAGGTCAGTGATTTGAGATAGTCGCGCAGGATCCGGACCGGGCCGAGAACCATCTCGTCGAGAAGCGCGCTCAACCCGGCACGCCGCGCTGCTCGAAACGATGGTCGCGGAACAACTCCGCGAGGATGCTGAGACGATCCAGGCCGAAGGCTGGAAATGGGTCGAGGTCGGCACCGACTTTCCTTACGGCCACACCTACGGCATGGGCCGGATCGTCGGCGACGCCGAACCCATGAGCGACGAAGAGCAGAAGAGTTACGAAGCACTCAAGGCCGAGTACCAGAAGCTTGAGGACGACTACGCCGAGGCCGACGACCTTCCTGAAGAGGTGGACGAACGGCTTGGCGAGATCGAAACGGCGATGGAGGCGTTGCAGGATCGGCCAGTCCGGTTCGAGGAAGAAGAGCGCACCATTTCTGGCACCTTTGTCAGCATCGACGGATCGGGACGCCTGTGTTCGGCCCGCCCATCACGTAATCCGGTGCTGCAGTATTCCGGCGCCGGACAATATTGCTATACTCAGGCTGCGCCGTGGCGGATGTGGAGGCGCAGTCACCTCATGAAGGAGACCGCCTATGTTTGTGTCCGCCATATTGAGCCTCTTCGGCCTCGGTTTTCTGTGCTGGGTGCTGTTCACCCTCGCCGTCTAAGCACTGCCTTTCTTTGTGGCCGTCACCGTCGGGCACTATGTTTACACCGCTGAGCCCGGGCTCCTCGGCTCACTTGCGGCGGCGTTTTTGGTCGGTGCCGCCACGCTCATCCTCGGCCAGATCGCGTTCGCCACCATTCGTTCAACGCCGGTCCGCTTCGCGCTTGGAGCGCTTTATGCACTGCCCGCTGGTGTCGCCGGATTCCATGCCATCAAAGGCCTTTCTGGGATCGGCGGTGCGGGCGAGACCTGGACGCAGGTGTTCGCAGGAATCGGCGCAGTCGTCATCGGCACAACTGTCTGCCATAATGGAAGACATCGTACTTCAGTACCTGGAGCAGCACATTGCCGATCCTACCGGCGCCAGCCGGTAGTGGTTCAGTATCAAAGGGATAGGATGGTGGGTCGTGAGAGGCTCGAACTCCCGACATCTTCGGTGTAAACGAAGCGCTCTACCAACTGAGCTAACGACCCGGCGCGCTCAGCGTTTACAAAAGCGGCGCAGGACGTGCAAGGGGGTCAGATGCCATTGGCTTGCCGCCGCCGGTCAGATGTATCTGGCAGATGTCATCTCCGTTGGTCGGTGCCAATATCGGGCCCGCGCCTCGCGGGGATTGACGAATGTCCGGTGAGTGTGGTGTTGCGCGCGCCATCCCGCTCCATCAGCTGCGGCGTCCCTTTCGGGCATCGGGTGGCGGCGGGCGAGAAGCATCCGGTCCACCAGTGCCACGCCGTTCGGTATTGCATTGGCCCTCCCGATCCTTTGGCGCATTGGTTGATATTGTTGATCGACGCGGCGATTGCGGCCAGCCCGCTTGTGCCTCGGTTGGGTAAGGCGCCGATTGGCTCTGTGGAATGGCCGAGGCAGCCTTTACAGCCCCTTGCATGAGGTCGATCTGCCTTCTCCCGCCTTTGAAACCATCCTGCCGGGGCGGGGTCGCAGAACCGAAGTGACGCACCTTCCCATGCGCCTGCCCAATCACGACGGGAACTGCTCCGCGTCGGCGCGACGGGTTGACCGACACCCTTAGAGCGGCGCGCGCAGCACCGTTTCCTGCCCGTTTTCCAGGGCGTAGACAACGCCTTGCAGGTTGTCGAGGCGCTGCATCTCGGCTTCGCTCAGCCCGCGCAGCTTCGCCCGCGCCACTTGCCCCCAGAGCCCATGCGCGACCAGAACCGTCGGGCGGGTCAAACCCGAAAGGACCTCTTCGACACGCGCGCGGAAGGCCGACATACCCTCTCCGCCCGGTGCATGGGCAAAAAGCTCGAGCGCGGTCATCTGGTCATTCACCAGATCCGGCCAGCGGGCCAGAACGTCATCATAGTATAGTCCCTGCCAGTCTCCGGCATGGATCTCCATCAAACGCGGGTCGACCTGAATGGGGTAGGTGCCCAGCGCAATCTCAGCAGTTTCACGGGCGCGGGCCAACGGCGACACAAGGCAGTCCGGTTCGGTTTCCAGCAGGCTTGCCATGACGCGCGCCTGCTCACCCGCATGCCACCGGCCCTGATCGCTGAGGCACGATTCCATCTGACCCTGAATGCGGCGCACCGCGTTCCATTCGGTTTGCCCATGTCGCAGGAACCAGATCGGCGGGTGGGTCATCTCATCTCCTGTCGCTGCTTTGATCTATACCGCAGGTCTGTGGCGCTGGGGTTCGGGGCTCAGTCCGCTCAACCAAACAACCATGATCCGTCGGATGGTTTTCGGGGGACCAGCTACCTGCTCCGTGTCCTTTGGACAAGGGCGTTCGATCATCGCATCGGCGATCCCGCCGCCAGGCGAGGGGGCGTGGGCCGACATGCGCCCCGGATGTCCTTCGGTCAGACATTTGTGGCGGGCCTGCAACACTCGGTCTTTGTGCTATCCCGTTGGATTCACCGTGAATCAATCCCGTGCTAGATCGGTGCTATATAGCGTCAGATCAACTGGCGCATGCGGATGGCGGAGCAGGATCAATGAGAAAAGCAACAGCAGGCGCGTTCTGCGCGTTTTATCTGTGTGTCGGACATGCCGGCGCGGTGGAACTGACCGGCGGGTCGATCGATTTGGGCTATTCTGCCTTTACGGACGACACGGATGTCTCGCGCACCGCGCTGCGGGGACAGGCCGAGCTTGGGTTCAACCGCCATTTCGGACTGCAACTGGATCTGGGTTCGTATAATTTTGATGCGCAGGATGAAACCGGCACGAATGTGTCGCTGCACGGAACTTTCCACCTGAACGAGACGACCTCGTTCGGTGCGTTCTATACACGTGACGACATCGGCAGCGGAGACGCGGATTTCTTCGGTGTCGAGGCCGGGTTCGATTTCAGTAACGCCGTCGGGGCAGAGGTCTATTTCTCGACCGGCGATGACGACGGGGTTGATGGCGATGTCTTCGGTTTCGATCTCGCCTATAACGTCAACGATCAGATCGCACTGAACGCCGGATTTGACCGGGCCAGCTTTGACCTTGGGGCGGATCTGACACGGCTGAGCGTTGGGGTTGAGTATCAGACACCGGGTTTTGCAAATTACTATGCCGAGTTTGGCAATGTGGATGCAAATCTGATGGGGCTGGGTGGATCGGAATCCTATATCGGGCTGGGCGTGCGGCTCGATTTCGGCGCGGATCGCGGCGCCACATTTGGCCAGCGCGGTCTGTTGGACATTTTGCCGGGCGGTTAGGCCAGAGGGGGCGGCGCCCCCGTCGGCGATCGGCTTTCTGACATCCGCCAAGGTGGCGTCGCCGAGGTCCTGAATGCCGAGAGGATGGACACAACCACATGTTCTAATCTGCGCCCAGCCAAATCCGCGCACGTCTCGCATCTTGAACAAGGCGCATCGGACCGGGATGTGCAGCACGTTGTTCCCCGGACGAGGCTCGGCAACCTGACAAAGTTCAGCGCGGCGTTCCGCGTGGACTGAGCGGCACCTTCAACGCATCGCCGTAACACGCGCGGCAAACCACTTGACCTTCTGGGCAGTCCTGTTGTCCGCATAAGGTGCGGTCCTTGCCGGTTGCTGGCGGCCCCTTTGCACAATGTGCAATCATGCACAGATCCTGCCCGCCCACAGCGATTTGTGACCGGATCGATGCGCCCTATTTAAAAGGGGCCCCCAATTTCAGGAGACCGGATATGAGCTGGAACCCCGCCCTTGATCCCGATTGCCCCAAAGGTGACGCTGTGGATGCCATCGAAACCGTGATTATCCCGCGTGCCCGCGATCTGGGGGGATTTGAGGTGCGCCGCGCCTTGCCCGCGCCCAAGCGCCAGATGGTCGGGCCGTTTATCTTCTTCGATCAAATGGGCCCGGCAGAGTTCCTGCCGACGCGCGGCATGGATGTGCGCCCCCATCCCCATATCGGGTTGGCGACGATCAGCTATCTCTATCGCGGTCGCATGCATCACCGTGACAGCCTTGGCACCGACAGCTGGATCGAACCGGGTGCCGTGAACTGGATGGTCGCAGGCCACGGCATCACCCATTCCGAGCGTACCGATGACGAGACACAGACCGATCCCATGCCCTTTTTCGGGATCCAGACCTGGGTCGCCCTTCCGGAGCGCAACGAAGACGATGCCGCCTATTTCGAGCATCAGCCAAAAGAGGCGCTGCCGTTCATGGAGGGTGAGGGCAAAGAGGTGCGCCTCATCCTCGGCTCGGCCTATGGCGAACGCGCCCCCGTTCAGGTCGCCTCGGAACTGTTTTATGCCGATGCGGTGCTCAAGCCCGGGGTCTCGATCCCACTGCCCGACGATCACGAGGACCGAGGCGTCTATGTGGTCGACGGCGCCGTCACCGTGGCGGGAGAGACCTATGAGGCGGGCCGGATGATGGTCTTTCGTCCCGGCGACCGGATCAGCCTGACGGCCGGTCACGCGGGTGCGCGGCTGATGCTGCTGGGCGGTGAGACACTCAATGGCCCGCGCTATATCTGGTGGAATTTCGTCGCCTCTTCGCAGGAACGCATCGACGCGGCCAAGGAAGCATGGCGCGCGGGGGACTGGGCGCATGGCCGCTTTCGCCTGCCGCCTGGGGACGATCGGGAGTTCATCCCCTTGCCCGACCGGTAAGGGCATGGCAGTCAGGGTGCCATGTTGATCCGCCCGGCCAAAGAAACCGATCTTCCACATATCGCGGCATTGCATCTATCCAACTGGCGCCACGATTATCGCGATCAGTTGCCTGCCACCTTACTGGGTGATCCACTTGATGCGAAGATGGGGCGGGCATGGGCCAGCCTTCCGGGCCAGCGCAGCCTTGTGCGCGTAGCCGAAGGCCGATCCGGCCTGCTGGGGTTTTGCCTGATCCATCTTGACGATCCCGAAGGACCGCTGCTGGAAAGCCTGCATATCGCGGCAACCGCACGCGGTCAGGGCGTTGGACGCGCGCTGATGGCGCACGCCGCGCGGGACTTGCTGGCGCAGGGGTTCGAGGGAATGTGGCTCTGTGTTTTTGCGGACAACGGCTCTGCCCGCGCAGTCTATGCCAGGATGGGCGGGCGCGAAGGGGCGGTCCGTGACGTGACGGTCCTGGGCCATCCGGTCCGATCGGTGCCGGTACACTGGTCCGACCTGAGCGCGCTGGCCAAGCCATCCTGAATTCCGTCCGCTTCGTGCATTTGTTCGCTTGACGGGGGGCAGGGCGCACCATATTAGATCCAGACGTTCGAGGGCATCCTTGGACGGGCAGTGAGCGGTTGTAGCTCAGTTGGTTAGAGTACCGGCCTGTCACGCCGGGGGTCGCGGGTTCGAGCCCCGTCAACCGCGCCAGTCTTTCATCCGGCCCTATTCTTTTTGAGTTTGTCCGACATCGGCTTGATTTTCGGCGCGCAGGCGCACGGCTCTGACCGGGCAGGCAGACATCGAGGACGTTATCTGGGGATCCCGCCGTGCCAATCCGGCGATAAAATGCGTGCGCCGCAGGCGCGCCTTTGGATCACGGCTTCGATGGCGCACGCGGCCCGGGTGTGGATCAATAGCGATAACCCAATGCCGCCTCGGCCTCCAGATCGAGCTGTGACCGCATGAATTGGCGATCCGCATCCGACAGATGATCCGGCGCCGGCTCGCGGCCTTTCACCGACGCACTGAACAGGTTGCCCATCCGGCGCTGCGGCATCTTTACCTGCGGCCAGCGCTGGTTCAGCCCATATGCATTGCGGAACGCTCCGATAAAGCTTTCACCGGCCTCCTGGACGGTTTCCATCTTGACCAGTGCCACGTGACAGTCGCGGTTCAGCATCCCCAGAACCGCTGCCATCTTGGCCTGGCGCAGCGCAAAGAGGTTCTCAAACCGCGCGCCCGTCACGGGGTGGCGGTCGAATTGCAGATCCATCCCGTCAACGCGCAATTCGGGATGGATCATCTCGAAGTCGCTTGTCCGATCCACGACACTGCGCCATTCGGTGCGCAGAAACGCAGAAAAACCCAGGTTTTGCATGTCGGGATGCGCATGCCAGGGCCGTTTATACATCGAGATCGCCCAATCCACCGCATTGCGAAAGACGCAGACCACCACCATCTCACGCGGGATCGCAAGCATCATCGGAAAGCCGTGCTTCCATCCCAGCGCTTCGGTTCGGAAAATATCTACGTTGCGCTGGATTGCCTTGCGCACAAGGTTTGTGCCGCTGCCCCTCTCGCCCAGCACCTGGAACATGGTGGGGTCCTCCGGCCTGGCGCGATGAAAATGAAAGCCTGTCTTCTGCATATATGCGGCGACGGCGGAAAGATCTGTCATACTGCCCGACCCTGATGGTTTTTGGGGATTCTACACCGGCCCGCTTTTGGGTAAAACGGAAAGAGTAAAAAAGACAGCGCGCGCAAACCCATTCCCGCGTGTACCAGAAAAGGCCCGAGCCGATGCCCGAAATCGCCGTTGTTACGATGGTGCGCGACGATGCGTTCTTTCTCGATATCTGGCTGCGGTACTATGGCGAGATGTTCGGGCGCGAAAACTGCTACATCGTCAATCATGGCCGGGGGGAGGATGTCGCGGCGCAGGCCGAAGGCTGCAACCTGATCGGCATCCCCGGTATTCATCACAAGAATTTCGACATGAAACGGTGGCGTCTGCTCAACAATCTGGTGATGGGGCTGCGTTCGTATTACGACTATGTGGTTGTGGGCGATGTGGACGAGCTGGTCGTGATGGACCCTGCCAGCGGCCAGGATCTGCGCGCGTTTTTGATGCGGGCCCCGCCGCGCCGGGTGCTCACACCGGTGGGGCTTGAGGTCATCCACCGCATCGATCTGGAGGATCGTCCCATCATGGGCACGGTTCTGGGTCCCAGGCGCCACGTGCGCCCGGCCCCTCATTACTCCAAACCTTGTGTGATCTCGGCAGGCACCAAGATCGCGCGGGGCGGTCATTTCACAGAATTTGACAAGCTGATCACGCCTGATCCGCTCTATCTCTTTCACCTGAAATTCTGCGATGCCGCAGCCTATTCCCGCGCTATGGATCATCGCAATGCGGTGAGCGCCGCCACCGGTGTGGGCATCCGCGAGGCCGCAATCGGGCGCCATTGGTTCGCCGAGGAGCGCGGCGAGGACCGCGCCGTTTTTGACACCTTTGCCGGATTGGAGATGCAGGACGGTTTCGATCTTGACCCAATCCGCCAGAACATGCACCGCACCTGGCGTCCGCGTGGAGATACGGGGTTTTGGCAATTCGACCGGCCGGACTACGACATTCAGTACCTGCTGCCGGAACGCTTTGACGGGGTCTTTTAGGGCGCTTGGACGGGGCGTTGAAAAACCGAGAGTTGCGTGTCGCGTTCACCGGCGAGGATGGTCGCCAAAACCATAGAGCCGAAACGATCTGGGCGCAGGGGCCGGGCGCGGAATGGGGGCTCTGCCCCCGCGCTGCGCGCTCCCCCGGGAATATTTAGGGCCAGAAGAAGCAACAGGCGCGGGGTCAGGCGTCCGTGCCCAATAGGAAATCGCAAAGAGCATTTGCCGTCTCGCGCGGTGCATGATCCGGAAAGAAATGCCCGCCCGGTATGGCGGCCGCTCGATAGCGCGTCAGCCGATCCGCCCAGGTTGCCGCCACATCATAGGTCGCGGCCATCGGTCCGGCGCTGCCATAAAGGATCAGCGCAGGGCAGGTGACCCGCCGCTCCAGATCCGCCGTATCATGGTGAAAGTCCACCTCGATTGCCGCGCGATAATCGTTGCACATGGTGTGAACTGTCACCGGATCGCGCCAGGCATGTCGATAGGCGTCCAGCGCGCGCGGATCAAAATCGTCCAGCGTCGCCTTTCCCCATCCCAAGAGACATCGCTCGAAATAGAGATCCGGATCGGCGCCGATCAGGGTTTCGGGAAAGGGGGCGGGCTGTGCCAGGAAAAACCAGTGATAGTAATCCCTGGCTACCCGTTGGGTCAGCGCATCCAGCAACAGATGGGTGGGAACGATATCCATCAGCGTGAGCGACAGCACCGCATCGGGCGCATCCAAGGCCAGTCGATGTGCGGTCCGCGCGCCCCTGTCATGGCCCACCACGTGAAACCGGTCGAACCCAAGGCTGGCCATCAGCGCGACCTGATCGGCGGCCATGCTGCGAAAACTCATCGCCTCCACCCCCTTGGGCTTGTGGCTCTGGCCGTAGCCGCGCAGATCTGGCGCGATCACGGTGAATTCGGGCTTCAGGTGCGGCGCTACCGCGTGCCACATCGCCCGTGTCTGGGGAAAGCCATGCAAGAGCAGGACCGGCGGCCCGCTGCCCGCGCGGGAATAGGCGATGTCGCCCGCATCCAAATGCGCGACGTGATCGGTGAACCCGTCCAAAGTGTTCATGATGGTTTCCCTTGCCTTTGTCGGCCTTCGAAGGTCTATCTCGGGGCGACATACCGCGCCCGCGCATCACAGGAAAGGCCCGTCCATGCAGACCGAACGCAACGCACCCGGTCTGGGCATCGCGTTCATGATGGCGGGCATGTTCCTGATCTCGCTCAACGATATGCTGATCAAGGGCCTGGCTGGGGATTATCCGCTGCACCAGATCATCATGTGGCGCACCGGGCTGGGCCTTTGCTTGACGCTGGTCTTTTTGAAACTGGAAGGCGGATTTGTCCTCCTGCGCACCGACAAACCAGGGCTGCATGCGTTGCGCGCGCTCTTGGTGGTTTTTGCCAATAGCTGCTTTTACGCGGCCATCGTGATTATGCCGCTGGCCACGGCAACGGCGCTTTATTTCGTGGCACCGCTTTTTGTGACCTTATTGTCGATGCCTGTCCTGAAAGAACAGGTTGGCCCGCGCAGGCTGCTGGCGGTGCTTGCGGGCTTTGGCGGGGTGCTCTTGATGATGGGCGCCCAGTTAACGGGCGGCGTTGGCTGGGCGGTGGTCTTGCCAGTCCTGGCGGCGGCGGGCTATGCAGGCATGTCGGTGCTGACCCGCAAGCTCGGACAGGCAAGTGCGGCTTCGGCGCTGGCGTTTTATCTTCAGGTGGCTTTCCTGATCGTGGCGGCCGGCTTTTATCTGGTTGCGGGTGATGGCCGTTTTGTCGATGACACCACACCCGAAAGCCTTTACTTCCTCCTGCGGGCCTGGACCTGGCCCGAAGATCAGGATCTGCCCTTGCTGATCGGCCTCGGTGTACTTTCAGCGCTGATCGGCTATTCGATGTCCCAGGCATATCGCCAGGCCAAAGCCTCCGTGGTTGCGCCCTTTGAATACGTCATGTTGATCTTCGCGCTGTTCTGGGGCTGGCTTGTGTTCGACGAATGGCCGCGCGCGTCGGTTTTTGTGGGGGCCGCGTTCATCATCGCATCTGGCATCTACATCTTCTGGCGTGAGGAACGGATCAAACGATCCTGATCCTTCTTCTCGCTCAAAATACCGACGGGGGAGTGTGAGGGGGCAGCGCCCCCTCACGGATCAGCCAAAGTAACGCGCCCGCAGGGCGCACATTCGGATCACGTCAATGCATCGAGGATCCGCGCCCAGGACCGGATCCCTTTGTGAAAGCTCTCCATGTCGTATTTCTCGTTGGGCGAATGGATCTGGTCGTCATCCTTGCCAAAACCGATCAGCATCGGCGTGGTGTTGGTGATTTGCTGGAAATGCCCGGCAATGGGGATTGACCCGCCACAGCCGATATAGGCCGCAGGGTCAGGCCATTCCTCGCTGAGTGCGGCGCGCGCGGCCTCGAAGGCCGGGCCGGTCGTGTCGAAACTCCCGGCTGGCGAGGCGCCATGCCCCTCGAATGCGACCGAGCAATCGGGCGGGACCATTCCACGCACCAGCGCGCGAAAACTCTCCCGGATGGCCAGCGGGTCTTGGCTGCCCACCAGCCGGAAACTGATCTTGGCGCTGGCCTTCGAGGGCAGCACCGTCTTGAACCCGTCGCCCGCATAGCCGCCCGAGATGCCGTTGACTTCGCAAGTGGGGCGCGCCCAGAGCATTTCCAGCGCGCTGCGCCCCTCTTCTCCGGCCAGCTCGCTCAGGCCCACATCCCCCAAGAACGCCTTGTGATCGAAAGACAGCCCCTCCCACTGCGCGCGCAGCTCGTCAGAGATCTCGGGCACCCGGTCGTAAAACCCCGGGACCGTGATGCGCCCCGTCTCATCGTGGAGCGATGCGAGAATGCGCGCCAGAACCCGGATCGGGTTCATTGCCGCCCCGCCATACATCCCCGAATGCAGATCCTTGTCGGGCCCGGTGATGGTGATCTCTTCGCCCAGAAGCCCACGCAGCATGGTGGTGATCGCGGGTACCCGGCTGTCAAAAAGCCCGGTGTCGCAAATCAAGGCCAGATCGGCACTCAGCGCCTCTTTATGGTCGTTCATGAAAGGCACGAGCGAGGGTGATCCCGATTCCTCTTCCCCCTCCAGAAAGAAGGTGAGCCGACAGGGCAGGGTGCCCTGCACCGCCTTCCATGCGCGGCACGCTTCGATAAAGGTCATCAGCTGACCCTTGTCATCCGCGGCTCCGCGCCCCCGGATCACCTTGCCCTTGGGCGTCTCTTCGACCTGCGGATCGAACGGATCGCGGTCCCACAGCTCAAGCGGATCCACCGGCTGGACATCGTAATGGCCATAAAACAAAAGGTGTGGCCCTTCGCCCGCCACATGCCCCATCACCATCGGATGGCCCGGCGTGGCGCGCTTGGAGGTCTCGACCCCCAACGACGTCAGATCGGCCACCAGCCAATCGGCGGCCCGGTCGCAGTCGGCCTTGAACGCGGGGTCGGTAGAAATTGACGGGATGCGCAACAGCTCCAGCAACCGGTCGGTGGCGGCAGGCAGATCGGCATCAATCCGGGCGAGAACGGCATCAAGCGACATGTGTGGCATCTCCGTTTAAGTGAGGTCAGGGACCGAGCCTAACGCCGCGCCGCGCGGTGTCCAGCCCCGTTGCCCGGGCGGTCGGTTCCCGGTCTCGCATGCTCCGGCCGTCGTGTTACCGAGAAGCCCTTGATCCAGATCAAGGCTGCGACACCGCGCCCACAGGTATTAAGTTGAACACAGGGATTGGGGTCTATATTCGGAGCAAAGCGAAAAAGAGAACTGCCCACGACATGTTGCCCACCCCCCTGCTATCGGAAGGCAAGATAAAAATACCTGGAGGAGCCGGTGGACTATACCGCTAAGCTGGATCAAGCGATCGCCCGTCTGCACGAAGAAGGGCGTTATCGCACGTTCATCGACATCGAACGCCGCAAGGGGCAATTTCCCCATGCGGTCTGGACCCGGCCTGACGGGACCGAACAGCCGATCACCGTGTGGTGTGGCAATGACTATCTTGGCATGGGTCAGAACCCGGTCGTTCTGGAGGCCATGCACGAGGCGATTGACGCCACAGGCGCAGGCTCTGGCGGGACCCGGAATATCTCTGGCACCACCGTCTATCACAAGCGGCTGGAGGCCGAGCTGGCCGATCTGCATGGCAAGGACGCTGCGCTTCTTTTCACCTCCGCCTATATCGCGAATGATGCAACTTTGAGCACGCTGCCCAAATTGTTTCCGGGTCTGATCATCTATTCGGACGCTCTGAACCATGCCTCGATGATTGAAGGGGTGCGTCGCAACGGCGGGGCCAAGCGGATCTTCCGGCACAACGATCTCGACCATCTGCGCGCGCTTCTTGAAGCGGATGATCCGGCCGCGCCCAAGCTGATCGCGTTCGAATCGATCTATTCCATGGATGGCGATTTCGGCCCGATCGAGGCGATCTGCGATCTGGCTGACGAGTTTGGCGCGCTGACCTATATCGACGAGGTCCATGCGGTGGGCATGTATGGGCCGCGCGGGGCCGGGGTGGCCGAGCGCGACCGGCTGATGCACCGGCTGGACATCATCAATGGCACTTTGGCCAAAGCCTTTGGCGTGATGGGTGGCTATATCGCAGCAAGCGAGAAAATGTGCGATGCCATAAGGTCTTATGCGCCGGGCTTCATCTTTACCACATCGCTGCCGCCGACGATTGCCGCAGGGGCCGCCGCATCGGTCGCGCATCTCAAACGCGCGCCTGAGTTGCGCCAGCAGCATCAGGATCAGGCTCGCATTCTGAAGATGCGTCTCAAGGGCCTTGGCTTGCCGATCATTGATCACGGCAGCCATATCGTGCCCGTCATCGTGGGTGATCCGGTCCATACCAAACAGCTGTCCGACATGCTGTTGCAGGATTTCGGTATCTATGTGCAGCCGATCAATTATCCCACCGTTCCACGCGGGACAGAACGCCTGCGGTTTACGCCGTCTCCGGTTCATGGCCCCGATGAGATGGACGCCCTGGTGCGGGCTATGGACGCGCTGTGGAGCCATTGTGCGCTAAATCGCGCCGAGCTGTCCGCCTGACGCTACGACGATGTGCATTCGTCCCTGTCTGTGTTAATGTTCGCAAAACTTTTTCTGCGACGAATCATTCGGGGATGGGGATGTCGCGGCGAAATGAAATGGGGCGGCAGGCATGATCAGGCGCAAACCATCGCGCGCGGATAGCGAAGAGATCGCAAAGCCGAAGGGCTTTGACGATTTCCAGTTGCGCCTCGGGGACGTGATGCGCGGCGAGCGGGCGACAATGGGCAAATCGCTTTTGGATGTGCAGCGCGAGTTGCGGATCAAAGCGTCCTACATCGCCGCTATTGAGAATTGCGATCCTTCCGCCTTTGACACGCCCGGCTTCATCGCGGGCTATGTGCGGTCTTATGCCCGCTATCTGAACATGAACCCTGACGAGGCCTATGACACCTTTTGTCAGGAGAGCGGTTTTACCGTTGCGCATGGCATGTCCTCCGAGGCCTCTGTGGTCAAGAAATCGGACGCAGCCGCGCGCGGCAACATGGGGGCGGGCCGACCCGACCCGTTCGGGTCCTCCGCATCGCCCTTTGCAGGTGTGCCCGGGGACACCATCCTGTCGCAGATCGAACCGCGCGCGATTGGCTCCATGCTGGTCCTGGTCACGTTGATCGGCGGGCTGGGCTATGGCGGATGGACGGTGCTGCGCGAGGTGCAGCAGGTGCAGGTCGCACCGGTTGATCAGGCGCCGGTGGTGCTGTCGGATCTCGATCCGTTGAACGCGAATGGCCTATCGGCGACGGGCACCGGGTCGGACGGATTCTCTGCACCCAGTGTCGAGGCGCTGGACCGGCTTTACCGCCCGCAGGCGCTGGATGTGCCGGTGCTGGTGGCACGTGACGCGCCGATCTCAACGCTGGATCCGCGGACCGTGGGCACGTTCCGCGCCCCGGACCTTCCGCAAACGCCGCAACAGGCGCAGGCCGCTCCGGCGCCCGGAAGTCAGGGCGCAGTGCCGCGTGTGGTCGAGGACGGTGCGCCCCAGCTGCGCATGGTCGCCGTGCGCCCGGCCTGGGTTCGCGTGACATCGGCCGATGGAACGGTGGTTTTCGAAGGCATCATGGAGGGCGGCCAAAGCTATGACGTGCCCGCCACCGAAGAGCCTCCGACGCTACGCGTGGGGGAATCCGGCGCCATCTATTTCGACCTGAACGGGGCGCTTTATGGACCAGTGGGGCCACGCGGAACGGTTACCGCGAACCTCGCGCTCTCGGTCGATCAGGTGTCCCAGACCATGGCGCTGGCGGATCTGGACCGGGATGATGATCTGGCCCGCATGGTGGCCGAGGCCGCGATATCGGATGTTGCGGCAGACTGACCCTTCCTCCGATAGCGTTTCGACTTTGATCTGAGGCATCTAACACCGCCTTTCGCATTGAAATCGTTAGATTTCAGGCAGCGACAGGCGGTTCAGATTATGGTCGGCATGCTTTAGGGTTCGGGATTGATCTTGCGTCGCATTGCCGGACGGTCTGTTCCGTCTTATCTTTGCGGATGAACCTGACTGGAAAGACGAGGGAACCGATGTCGCTGAACCATGTTCGCCCCTGGCGCAATATCTACCGCAGAAAGTCGCGGCAGATCATGGTTGGCACCGTTCCGATCGGCGGCGATGCGCCGATTGCGGTTCAGACGATGACCAACACGCTGACCACGGACGTCAAGGCAACGGTTGCTCAGGTTCAGGCGGCGGCGGATGCAGGGGCCGATATCGTGCGTGTGTCGGTACCCGACGAGGCATCGTCCAAGGCCCTGAAAGAGATCGTGGCGGAATCCCCGGTTCCCATCGTGGCCGACATCCACTTCCACTATAAGCGCGGGATCGAAAGTGCCCAGGCCGGGGCAGCCTGCCTGCGGATCAATCCGGGCAATATCGGCGATGAGAGCCGCGTCAAAGAGGTGATCAAGGCCGCGCGTGACCACAATTGCTCGATCCGCATCGGTGTGAACGCCGGAAGCCTGGAAAAGCACCTTCTGGAGAAATACGGAGAACCCTGTCCGGAGGCGATGGTCGAATCCGGTCTTGATCATATCAAGATCCTGCAGGACAATGACTTTCACGAGTTCAAGATCAGCGTGAAGGCGTCCGACGTGTTTCTGTCCGCGGCCGCCTATCAAGGCATTGCAGAGGCGACGGACGCGCCGATCCATCTCGGGATCACGGAGGCAGGGGGGCTTGTCTCGGGCACCATTAAATCGGCGATTGGTCTGGGTAACCTCCTGTGGATGGGGATCGGCGATACGATCCGCGTCAGCCTGTCCGCCGACCCTGTCGAAGAGATCAAGGTTGGTTTCGAGATCCTGAAATCCCTTGGCCTGCGGCATCGGGGTGTCAATATCATTTCATGTCCGTCCTGCGCGCGGCAGGGCTTTGACGTGATAAAGACGGTGGAGCGGCTGGAGGAGCGGCTGGAGCATATCAAGACGCCGATGAGCCTGTCGATTATCGGCTGCGTGGTAAATGGCCCCGGTGAGGCGCTGATGACCGATGTGGGCTTTACCGGCGGTGGGGCCGGGGCGGGGATGGTCTATCTGGCAGGCAAGCAAAGCCACAAGATGTCGAACGACCAGATGGTCGATCACATTGTGGAACAGGTGGAGAAAAAGGCCGCCGAGCTAGATGCGGAGCACGCCAAGGAGGCCGCAGAATAGCAAAATCTAACGCAGATTTTGCGGAGAAACTGACACAGTTTCTGTTCCAGGCTTGTGCCGTGCGCTCCAGAATTTGTGTCAAATTCTGCCCAGAAACTGTGTCAGTTTCTGGTCACCCCTGATCGCGTTTTTCCTCGACGATCCGTCCCATCTCATCGGCGGGCAAGAACCCGCGCAGGACCTCGTCAACGACAATGAAACTGGGCGTGCCGGAGATGTTGAGCACCTGTGCCAGCGCCCTGTTTCGGGTGATCACCTCGGTCACCTCGGGAGCGTCCATCCGGGCCAGGATGGCATCCGCGTCCAGATTGAGGTCGGTCGCAACGCGGCGCAGGCGCGGCGCGCTGACATCGCCATTCATCGACAAGAGCACATCGTGGACCTGTTTGTAGGCCGCGTCGCCCGCAACCTGATGCGTGGCGATGGCAAAGCGCGACATCGACATCGACGCCTCCCCGAGGATCGGGAATTCCTTGATCACTAGCCGAATATTGCCGTCACCCTCCACGAGCTTTTCAACCTCGGGGGCTGCACGTCGGCAAAACCCACAGCGATAGTCCATGAACTCCACAAGCGTGATGTCGCCATCCGGATTTCCGCCGATCCAGGAAAACCCGTCGTCGAAAATCGCCTCCGCATTGGCCGCGATAATATCCATTTCCGCAGATGCCTGGGCCTGGGCCTGGCGTTCTTCCAGGATTTGGACCGCCTCAAAGATCACCTCTGGATTTTCGAGCAAGTAGGCGCGGATTTCGGCCCGGAACGTCTCGCGGTCCTCATCGGACATGGCAGAGATGTCAAAAGCCGCAGCGGGCGCGGTCGCGAATGTCAGCGCGGCCAGCGCGGGCAAAATCCAACGGTACATCATCATCTCCGGTTTGCAGCGTTCTGGGATGCAACAAGCACATCTTGCGCCCGACGCCAACCCACACTTCCGCGAGGCAACAGGCCCATCGCGCGATTTGCATGGATTGCGGCGTCGTCAAGTCGGCCTTGCACCGCGTACCGCTCAGCCGTCACCACCGAGGCCATGCCCGTCTGACCCACCCGCGCATAGGCCTGTCCCAGGTCCCGCAGGATTCTCGCATCCGCCCGGTCGCGCGCGCGCGCAGCCTCCAGCGTCTCGACGGCGGCCTGTGGGCGGCCACCGGCCAGTTGCGCGCGTCCCAGACCGCCCAGGACCTGCGGATCGCGTGGCGCAAGCCGCGCAGCCCGCATATAGGCGTCCAGCGCCGCGTCGAACCGGCGGCTTTCCAACAGGATCTGCCCTTTGAGATCAAGATAGAACGCATCCTGCCCGCCACGCGCGGCAATTGCCGCGTCAATCGCGCGCAGCGCCCTTGTTGTGTCGGACTGGCGGTGAAAGGCGACCGCTTCCCGCATCAGGCGCACGTCCTTGTAGCGTTCTTCGCCCACCCGGCGCATTGTCCATTTGGGCGACCGGGTAAAGGCCGAGAGCTTGCCACGCATCCGCGCGAACCAATAGTCGGCCTGTGGATTGGGTTCAGCCTCATCTCCATAGGCCGCGACATAGGCTTCGGCGGCGCGGATCCGATCGCGGGTCAGGGGGTGCGAACGCATATAGGGATCCTGTCGGCTTTCGCTCAGCGCCTCTTGACCACGAAAGAGCCGGTGCACCTCCAACAGGCCTGTCGGACTGATACCGGCAGCGCGCAGGAACTGGGCGGCCGCCTGATCGGCGGCGGCTTCCTCGGCCCGGGTATGTTTGAGAAAGCCGCGCAAGGCTGAACTTGAGATCCCCGCAGCCAGCCCCCCCGCGGCCTGACTGTTGCCGCTGGCCGCTGCGGCGGCGGCCAGGGCGATACCCAGCCCTGCCAGCGTTTGCGCGCCGCGCATGTTGCCCATCCGCCGGGCAATGTGGCCATTGGCGATATGGGCCGCTTCATGGGCGATCACGGCCTGCAGCATCTCAGGCGTTTCGGCTTTTTGGATCAGACCGTAATGGATGAAAATCGCCTGGTTGTTGATCACGAACGCATTGAGAGAGCTGTCATTGACGACCAGCACTCGCACCCGCGCCGGGCTGAGGCCAGCCGCGCGCAGCACCGGCGTCGCCAGTTCGCTCAATGCGTGTTCGATATCGGCGTCGCGCAAGAGCCCGCGCGCCTGTGCCGCCAGCGCAGAGGCCAGCAACACGATCAGGCACAGGGCCGGGATTGACGCGAGGCGACAGACAGGATGAAAGACCATGGAGGAAGTCTGAGGAAAAGCCATGCGAGTTTCAACCCGGTCAAAGGTCGATCCCTTCATCGTGATGGATGTGATGGATGCCGCGCGCCGCGCCGAAGACAGCGGCCGCCACATCATCCATATGGAGGTGGGCCAACCCGGTACCGGCGCACCGCCAGGCGCGGTGGAGGCGGTGACGCGGGCGATGCAGGGCGACCCGATGGGGTATACCGTGGCGCTGGGACTGCCTGCGCTACGCGCGCGGATCGCGCGGATGTACGGCGAATGGTACAATGTCGATCTGAACCCCGAACGTGTGGTGATCACACCCGGCTCGTCTGGCGGGTTTATCCTGGCGTTCACGGCGCTTTTCGATACCGGCGACAGGGTCGGCATCGGCGCCCCGGGCTACCCCTCCTATCGCCAGATCCTCAGCGCGCTGGATCTGACGCCTGTCGATTTGCAGACAGATCCGCAAAACCGCTATCAGCCTGTTCCGGCGGATTTCGCCACGCTCGATCTGGCGGGGCTGATGGTGGCGAGCCCGGCCAATCCGACAGGCACAATGCTGGATCGCACCGCGATGAGTGCGCTGATCGAGGCCGCTCAGGGGCAGGGCGCCTCGTTTATCAGCGATGAGATCTATCATGGCATCGAATATGAAGCCAAGGCGGTCACCGCGCTGGAGGTGACGGACGAGGCCTATGTGATCAACTCGTTTTCCAAGTATTTTTCGATGACCGGGTGGCGTGTGGGCTGGATGGTCGTGCCGGACGATCATGTGCGGGTGGTCGAGCGTATCGCACAGAACATGTTCATCTGTGCCCCGCATGTGGCGCAGGTGGCGGCGTTGGCGGCCATGGACTGCGAGGCGGAGCTGCAGGCCAATCTTGCGGTTTACCGCACCAATCGCGATTTGATGATGGCTGGATTGCCGAAAGCCGGGTTTGACCGGATCGCGCCGCCGGACGGTGCGTTCTATGTCTATGCGGATGTGTCGGGCCTGACAGATGACAGCCGCGCCTTTGCCGCTCAGATCCTCGACAAGGCCGGTGTTGCGGTGACACCGGGCCTCGATTTCGATCCGGTGCGCGGACATCAGACGTTGCGCTTTTCCTATGCGCGCGCCACGCCCGATATCGAAGAGGGGCTGGCGCGGCTCAGAGCGTTCATGGCCACGCGTTGAGCGTTTCCAAACGCACCGGGCTGGTGTAACCTGCTGTTCAGGAAGGGCCGATCAGAGCCCGTTGAGAGCAGAAGGCAGAGACGCGGATGAGCAGGATCGCGGGACTTGTCATGTGTTTGTGGGGCCTCTGGGTCACCGCATCCGCCGGGCAGGAGTTTTCGGGCTTGGCGCGAGTGCAGGCGGAGGCCAGCCGGATGACGGACACCCGGCACGGCGTGGACATGGTCTTGTCGCTGACACAAGGGGTGCCCTACCGTGTCTTCACGCTGGATGCGCCGCGCCGATTGGTGGTCGATTTCCGCGAAGTGGATTGGCAAGGGCTGGATCTGGACGCGTTCGATCGGGCCGAGGCGGTGACCAGGCTGCGCGCGGGCACGTTCCGTCCGGGCTGGTCCCGGTTGGTTGCGGAACTGGCGGGACCTTATGGCGTCGATCGTGTCGAGTTGCAGACCGATCCGGAAACCGGCGGCGCCGTGCTGCGCCTGTCGCTGGAGCAGATGCCGGTCGATGCCTATGCTGCGGCTGCGGGTGCCCCGTACGATCCACGCTGGGATCTGCCCCCTGCCGCAGTGCTCGATACGCCGCGCGCGCGCTCTGACGATCTGGTGCGGGTGATGCTGGATCCGGGCCATGGCGGGATTGATCCCGGCGCCGAGCGGGGGCGGATCAATGAAAAAACACTGATGTTGACCTTTGCCCGCGAGCTGGAGGAGGCGTTGCTGCGCGCGGGCGGGTTCGAGGTGCAACTCACGCGGACGGGGGATTATTTTGTGTCGCTGGAGCGGCGCATCGCAATGGCGCATGAGGCGCAGGTGGATGTGTTCTTGTCATTGCACGCGGATTCCCTGGCCGATGGCGGCGCACATGGGGCGACGGTCTATGTGCTGTCGGATGAGGCATCGGATGTGGCCTCGGCCAAATTGGCCGAACGGCATGACCGCGACGAGCTGCTGTCTGGCGTGGACCTGTCCCGGGCCGATGATCAGGTCACCGCCGTCTTGCTGTCTCTGGCGCGCCAGGAAACCGCGCCGCGCACCGAAGGTCTGGCAGAGGCGCTGGTCTCTGGCATGGGCAATCGGGGCGGGCCGATGAACCGCAGACCGCTGCGCCGGGCGGCGTTTTCGGTGCTCAAGGCCGCCGATATTCCGTCGGTTCTTATTGAGATCGGATTCTTGTCCTCCCCGCGTGATTTGCAGAATCTGCAAGATGCGGATTGGCGGGCCGGAATGGCAGAGGGCATTCGTGACGGGCTGCAACTCTGGCTGCGCAAGGACGCCGAGATGCGCCCCTTGGTGCGGCACTAGTCACGTAGAACCTGACACAGGTTCTGGTTAGATTTTGACGCAAAATCTCACTTTGGGCGACGGTTGCGCGCCGGGCCTGAGAAACTGTGTCAGTTTCTGACTCAGAATTTGTGTCAAATTCTGGTGTTGCTGGCGGAAACCGGCCGTTCCGCTGCGTTTCGTGTTTTGACGCGTTCATCCACGCACTTTATATTGGATGAACCTGACCAGAGGGGGCCCCAGGTGTTGAGGTTTGTCTTTTCGTTTTTCGGCGCGATCTTTTCGATGATCACGCTGGGCGTGGCCATGGTTGCGCTGTCCATCGGCGCGATCTTCTGGATCTATGGTCGCGATCTGCCCAGCCATGCGTCACTGGCGCAGTACAAGCCCCCCACGATCAGCCGTATCTACTCAGGCGAAGGGCGTCTGATCGACGAGTTCGCACAGGAACGGCGCCTCTTTACCCCGGCCGAAGACATCCCCGATCTGGTCAAACAGGCCTTCATCAGCGCCGAAGACAAGAATTTCTATACCCACAAGGGCTATGACATGCGCGGCATTGCCGCCGCCGGGGTGGAGGCTGTGCGGTCTCGCGGCGAGACCTTGCGCGGTGCGTCGACGATCACTCAGCAGGTGATGAAGAACTTTCTGCTTTCCGGCGACCGCCAGGTCGAGCGCAAGATCAAGGAGATCATCCTGGCCGCCCGTCTGGAAGAAACGCTCGACAAGGAATCCATTCTCGAACTGTACCTCAATGAGATTTTTCTCGGCCAGAACTCCTATGGCGTGACGGCGGCGGCCCAGACTTACTTCAACAAGACGCTGGACACGCTGGCCCCGCATGAAGCGGCGTTCCTGGCCTCTCTGCCCAAAGCGCCGTCAGACTACCATCCCGTCCGGCGCAAGGACCGGCTCTTGGCGCGGCGCAACTTCGTTCTCGAAGAGATGTACGAGAACGGATATCTTGATCGCGCGACCTATGAGACCGAGATTGCAGCGCCCCTCCGATCGGTGCAAAACGGCGATTTCGAAAGCTTTCGCACAGCCCTTCCCGATCGCGATTACTTCACCGACGAGATCCGCCGCCAGCTGAGCCAGGATTTCGGCGAGGGGGAGTTTTTCACCGGCGGATTTACTGTGCGCGCCACCATTGACGCCGAAATGCAGGCGGTGGCCGCGACCGCGCTGCGCGCCGCACTGGAGAAATACGACCGCAATCGCGGCATCTGGGAGGGCACCGGGCTGACCATTCCTGCCGATCAGTTGACCAGCGAGGAGCGTTGGCGCGCAGCATTGGTGGATGTCGAGATGCCGCGCGATATCGTGCTGGAGGGCCCCTGGTTCCCTGCGGTGGTGCTGGAGGTGGGCACCAATGACGCACGGGTGGGTATTGAGACAGTGCCCGAGGACGAGGACGGCCATTGGATCACCGCGCGCGACGTGCAGTGGGCCCGTCCGCGCCAGGATGGCGGCGCATTGGGGCGTCAGGCACGGGTCGCGGGCGATCTGCTGGATGTGGGCGACGTGGTGCTGGTGCGCGCGATGACCTCTGACGAGGATGGCAGCTTTATCCGCTGGACCCTGCGTCAGGTTCCCGAAGTGCAGGGCGCCTTTATGGCGATGGATGTCAACTCGGGACGGGTGCTGGCGATGCAGGGCGGGTTTTCCTATCAGGAGTCGGTCTTTAACCGGGCCACACAGGCCTTGCGGCAGCCGGGATCGTCGTTCAAGCCCTTTGTCTATGCCGCAGCCCTCGACAGCGGTTATTCACCAGCGACTATCGTAGTGGATGCGCCCATTGAGATCGACACGCCGCAAGGTCTGTGGCGGCCCCGGAACTCAACGAACCAGTTTTACGGCCCGACCCCGCTGAGGACCGGGATCGAGCGGTCGCGGAACCTGATGACCATTCGTCTCGCACAGGAAGTGGGTATGGGCGTCGTTGCGGATTACTCGGAACGGTTTGGCGTCTATGACGATATGGGGCTGTTCCTCGCCAATTCTCTGGGATCAGAGGAAACGACATTGTATCAAATGGTTGCCGCCTATTCCATGTTTGCCAATGGCGGCGAGCGGGTGCAGCCGACATTGGTGGACCGGATCCAGGATCGCTATGGTCGCACGATCTATCGCCATGATCAGCGCGAGTGTATCGACTGCCAGTCGGCCAGCCTGGACCCCGGCATGCTGCCGCAGATCCGGTCGAACCGCGAACGGATCATGAATGCAATCACGGCCTATCAGCTTACGTCGATGATGAAAGGCGTTGTGGATCGCGGCACCGCCAGCCGCACGGTGAACCTGCCGGTGCCCGCGGCGGGCAAGACCGGCACAACCAATGATGCGCGCGATGTCTGGTTTGTCGGCTTTACTTCGAACATCGCGGCGGGCTGTTACATCGGCTATGATCAGCCCCGTCCCCTGGGACGGAGCGCCTCGGGCGGGGGGATGTGCGGGCCGGTCTTTAACACCTTCATGCAAGAGGCAGTGGAGAAATACGGCGGTGGCGCCTTTGACGTGCCCCCGGGCGGGCGGTTTATCAAGATCGACCGGTTCACCGGCGCGCGCCTTTCGGATGAGGCGAGCGGGGCCAGTGTGGTGGCCGAGTATTTCCGCGACGGGGAAGAGCCGCTTTTCGGTGTGATGTTTGACGGCGGATTTGCCATGGGTTCGGATCTGCCGCTGTTTGAGGAGGCGGCCACAGGCGGGCGGCAGGTGACCACCTCATCGGGTGGAACGGCGGTGGTGGGACCGCGCGCCTCGTTCGGGACACTTAGCTCGGGTGGGTTGTATTAGGGCGCCTTAATGTCTGGTCAGGATAGAGCGCAAACCGGGCGTGCATTGCGGTCGGCGCGGCGGGTCTGTTTGGCTGCGCCAAAGGCGCCCGCCCGCCAACCCCGGTCGCGCCGTCAAACCCCCTGAGGGAGGCTTGTGGGGCGCACCCCTGTGCGATATCAGCGATACGTTGAGTTCAGGAGACCGACCCGATGCGCGCAGATGCCCAGAATACCGTGGCCGAGATTGAGAAATCGCTGGATCTGCTGGCCCAACGGATGGACCAGGCGACCGCGCAGCACCGGCTGGAGGAGTTCAACGCGCGCGTCGAGGATCCCAATCTGTGGGACGATCCGGAGGCTGCGCAAAAACTGATGCGGGACCGGCAGGCACTGGTCGACGCGATGGAAACCTATGAGGGCATCAAACAGGACCTGACCGATATCGTCGACCTGATCGAACTGGGAGAGATGGAAGAGGACATCGAGGTCGTTGCCGAGGCGGAGGAAAGCCTGAAGATCCTGGCGCGTAGGGCCGCGCAGAAGGAGCTGGAAGCGCTTTTGAACGGTGAGGCGGACGCCAACGACACCTTTCTGGAAATCAATGCCGGCGCGGGCGGCACAGAAAGCTGCGATTGGGCCGCGATGCTGGCGCGGATGTATGTCCGCTGGGCCGAAAAGAAGGGCTATAAGGTCGAGCTTCAGTCCGAAAGCGCGGGCGATGAGGCCGGCATCAAATCGGCGACCTACAAAATCTCGGGGCATAACGCCTATGGATGGCTCAAATCCGAAAGCGGTGTGCACCGGCTGGTCCGCATCTCGCCCTATGACAGTGCGGCCAAGCGGCATACGTCGTTTTCATCGGTTTGGGTTTATCCGGTGGTCGACGACAATATCGAGATCGAGGTGAACCCGTCCGACATTCGCGTCGATACCTACCGGTCCTCGGGCGCGGGCGGGCAACATGTCAACACCACCGATTCCGCCGTTCGGATCACCCACGCGCCCACTGGGATCGTCGTCACCAGCTCGGAAAAATCCCAGCACCAGAACCGCGATATCGCGATGAAAGCGCTGAAATCCCGCCTCTATCAACTGGAGCTGGACCGCCGCAACGCGGAGATCAATGCCGCTCACGAGGCCAAGGGCGATGCCGGTTGGGGCAATCAGATCCGGTCTTACGTTTTGCAGCCCTATCAGATGGTCAAGGATCTGCGCACCAACTTTGAAACCTCCGACACCAAGGGGGTTCTGGATGGCGATCTCGACGCATTCATGGCGGCGACACTGGCGCTGGATGTGTCGGGCAAGAGCCGGGCCGAGGCGCAGGGCGACTGACCGCGCTGCATTTCTCGGGCACCCCACGGGCGTGTCCCGACCAGAGCGCATCTTTTCAATGCCGGTTTTCTGGGCCAAGGTTGCATCCAACTTTGAAGGAAGACCCAGATGACCGACCAGATCCCCCTCTCTGCCTCGACCCTTGTGCAGAACCTGCGGGAGGGTCGGTTGACCGCCTCCGCGTTGATGGAGGCGACGCTGGATCGGATCGCGGCCGTAAACCCAAAGGTAAATGCCATCGTGGCGCTGCGCGATGCCGAGGATCTGATGGCAGAAGCCGCGACCGCCGATGCGGCCCGGGACAAGGGCCCGCTGCATGGGCTGCCCATCGCGGTCAAGGATCTGGTGAATGTGGCGGGTATTCGGTCTACCCAAGGCTCACCTCTGTTGGCCAGTTTCGTGCCGGATCAGGACGATCTGCTGGCCGCGCGGCTCAGGGCCGCAGGCGCCATCCTGATCGGCAAGACCAATACGCCAGAGTTTGGTCTGGGCAGCCATACCTTTAACCCTGTTTATGGCGTGACCCGCAATCCGTATGATCCGTCGCTGTCATGTGGCGGGTCATCGGGCGGGGCCGCCGTGGCCCTTGCCACCGGGATGACAGCTTTGGCCGATGGATCGGACATGATGGGCAGCCTGCGCAATCCGGCGGGATGGAACAATGTCTATGGGTTCCGGCCGACCTGGGGTGTGGTGCCGCCGCAACCCCGCAGCGAAGTCTATCTGCACCAGCTGTCGACGCCTGGTCCGATGGCGCGCAGTCCCGAGGACATCGCGCTTTTGCTCGATGTGATCTCGGGTCCCGATCCGCGCAGGCCGCATGGCTGGCCCATTCCGCCGCTCGTGCCGTTGCATGCGCCGTCGCTGCGCGGTGTGCGCATTGCCTGGCTGGGCGATTGGGGCGGCGCCTTTCCGATGGAGGAGGGGGTGCTGGAAACCTGTGAGGCGGCACTGAGGGCGCTGGCCGATCTGGGAGCGGACGTCGAGACGCCCAGCGCGCCCTTTGATGCCGAGGCGCTGTTCCAGAGCTGGTCAACGCTGCGATCCTGGCAGGTCGCGGTCGAGCTGGAAGCGCTCGCGGGTCAGGGCGGGACGCTCAAGGATACCGCGATCTGGGAGCTTGAACGGGGGCGCGCGCTGAGCGCGTTCGAGGTGCATAACGCAAGCGTGGTACGCTCCGCCTGGCTTAAGGCGTCTTTGACCTTTTTTGAACGCTATGACGCATTTGTGCTGCCCACGGCGCAGGTCTGGCCCTTTGCCAATGAGATCGCCTATCCGCGCCAGATTGCGGGGCAATCCATGGACACCTATCATCGGTGGATGCAGGTGATGGTGCCTGCCAGCCTGCCGGGCCTGCCTGCGCTGGCGGCGCCCGCGGGATTTGGCGCGCAGGGTTTGCCGATGGGCCTCCAGCTGGTGGGTCCGCGTGGGGCTGATGCGCGTCTGTTGGGGATTGGGGCGGCCTATCACGCGGCGACCCAATGGCCCGATACACGGCCCCCGCAATTGGAGGAGGAAAAAACCCATGACCGAGCAGGTGCCTGAATTTGGTGTGCCCGAACTGAGATCGGCCGATGCCGGGGTGATGCGCGAAGCGCTCAGGCGCGGTTGGCAGGATATGCGCCGCGCGCCGCTTTTCGGTCTGATCTTTGGCGGTTTTTATGTGATGGCCGGGTGGATCATGGCCTGGATCACGGCCGAGACGGAAACGACCTATTGGCTGGTCCTCGCGGCGATCGGTTTTCCGCTGATCGGACCCTTTGCGGCGGTCGGCCTCTATGAGGTGTCGCGCCGGTTGGAGGCGGGCCAGACGCTGGACATTCCTGGAGTTTTCGGTGTGGTCCTGCGCCAGAGCCGCCGTCAGTTGCCATCCATCTGCGCGATCATCGTGGTGGTGTTCATGTTCTGGTTCTTCCTGGGGCATATGATCTTTGCGCTGTTTCTGGGGCTTTCGACGATGACCAACGTCTCTACCTCGATGGACGTGTTTCTAACCCCCAACGGGATCGCGATGCTGGCAGTGGGTACTCTGGTCGGCGCGCTTTTTGCACTGCTGCTTTACATGATCACGGTTGTGGCGCTGCCGCTGCTTTTGGACCGTGAGGTGGATTTCGTAACCGCCATGATCACCAGCTTTCAATATGTGCTGGCCAACCCGACCGCGATGCTGGGTTGGGCCTTTTTCATTGCTGTGACCACGTTTATTGCGTTGGTGCCTTGGTTCTTGGGTCTTTTGGTCGTGCTGCCCCTGCTGGGGCACGCAACCTGGCATTTCTATCGGCTGATCAGCGCCGAGGTTTAGGCAGGTTCCCGACCCTGGGCGACCAGTCGCGCGCGCAGGGCGGGGGCCGCCATATGGCCGCGTTCCAAAGCGAACACATAGGCCTGTGTCAGATAAAAACAGGCCGCATCCACCGAGGCCGCGCGATCTGCGGCCTCGCGATAGAGCTCGACGAGGGCAACATGGTCCCCCGCGGCATGCGCCGCCAGAAGCCGCGAATCCAGATCGGTCATTCAGCGGCCTGTTCGGTGGCGCGGTAAGCCTCTATTCGCTCAGCGATCCAGTCATGGAACAAATGTGTTGGCCCATCCATCGCAGGTGAGAACCGGCCTCCGTCGAACCCTTCGGCGTACCGGCCGCGTTGCATGCCTTCGACGACGAAGACATCCTCGACAAAGACCCCTTTCCACAGCGCGGCGTTGGTGCTGCGCATCTCGGCATCGGTCTGCGGGGTGGCATAATAGAGATGCACATGTTCGACCGTTCTGCCCGGTCCGTCGGGGACCAGAATGATCGCATAGGCATGATCGCGATGCACGCCCATCAGCACATTGGGATAGACGGCGATGTACTCGGCCCCCTTGTCCCACTGATCCGAAAGGTCGGCAAAATCGGGGAATACCGTGCCATCCTCACCTTTGAACTGACGATAGACCAAGGTCCCTTGACCGGAGTACCGGCCCCGCGCTTCGATGTGATAATGATCCTCCAGGCGGGAATAACTGTTCAGGCCCGGATGGACCCAGGGCAGGTGATAGCTTTCGCAGTAATTCTCGACGGCCAGCTTCCAGTTGCAGTTCACCTCAAGCTGAAATGCGCTTTCGGGTCCGCCATGAAAGAGGGGTTTGTCGAACTCAGCCCAGCGGTCCATGACATCTGCCATCGCCACCTCGAATGGATCGGCCTGCCCAGAGAGGTTGATGAACACAACATCGCGCCAGATATGGCTGCGCACCTCGATCAGACCAAGCGTGGCGCGGTCGATCCCTTCATGCGTGTTGTGCCCGGGTCCGCCCACATGGGGCGTGCTGACCAGGCGACCATCCGTGCCGTAGCACCAGCTGTGATAGGGGCACCGAATGGCGCCGTCGATCTTGCCGGGCTCGGACACTAGGATCATGCCCCGATGACGGCAGGTGTTCAAAAAGACCCGAACCTGCCCCGATTTGTCGCGGATCAGCAGCAGCGGCTGTCCAAGAAAGCTGACCGGGACCGCATCGCCCGGCTCCGGCACGTCCGAGGCGGTCGCGAGACCCGCCCAATTGGCGCCCAGAACGGCGTGTTTTTCTTCGTCATAGACAGCGGGATCGACGTAATGCGCGTTTGAGAGGCCACGGGCGCTGTCGATTGGGCGGCGCACCTGGGCGAGATCGGTCAGAGAGGCGGTCATCGGCACGGTCCTTTCTTGCAGATGCCGACAGTCTGGGTGGGATTAATGGGCCAATCGCGCCCAAGGGCGACGCGACTTTACCGCAACCGACACAACATTGGGCGCGGCCAGATTCACCGGAATGTGCGGGACGGCTCGAGGAGGCGCGCGTGGAACGGAGGCAGCTTGTCCTGGGTGATAAACCCCGTTTCGCGTGCCATGCTCATCACCTCCCGGAAAGGGAGATCGACATACTCATAGACCATCCGCACGACGCGGTTGGTGCTGACATTCTCTGGCACCGTCCGGGTGACGTAACCGACCCAGTAGTTATTGTCGAAAGACGCAACGCGCGTCAGGAAATTGAACGAACAGGTCATCGTGCCGCGTCGCGACATCAGCGAGGCGATTCCCTCTTCTTCGCGCAGTACGATCCCGCGGTACTCCCGCGCCCGCGCACCC
The DNA here is from genome assembly GCF_021404545.1 of Aestuariivita sp. GTDB lineage: Bacteria > Pseudomonadota > Alphaproteobacteria > Rhodobacterales > Rhodobacteraceae > Aestuariivita. The sequence goes on along the minus strand of NZ_JAAWWD010000012.1, from coordinate 16,273 downwards.
AAGGGAAAGCCTTGGACCCGCATGGCCTCTCGCGGTTCATAGCCGCGCACGTAACAGGTCCCGTCGCGTCGAAAGACATAGACAAAGCCCATGGCAAATCTTTCGGCGTCGACAAAGGATCGACGGCTGAACCGATAAAACCCGCTTGGAAAGAAGTCTTCGGTGACCTCAGAGACACCCTTGCCCACAAATTCGTTCAGGAAGCCGCCCGTCAATGGGTCAGTCGTGGACGAAAGCGCGTCAACCGGATCCAGGAGGATACGCGCATCCACCCCGAAAAAGGTACAGATGCGGTTCAACACATCCGGACGGGGGAAGCTTTCGCCCGCAAGATAGCGGTTAAACTGCGTCCGATTGATCCCAAGCTGACGCGAAAGTTCAGAGATTGAGGGGTAGGATCGCGCCATGATGCGCAGATTTGCGCCAAACATGTTGCGGAGTTCAGCCGGCGTTCTGGTCGTTTTAGTCATTTCGCAACATCTTTTCGACGGTATTGGGCTATTTGAAGCCTAAAATTTTGGTGAAAACAGGGCACGATTTAAGAAAACTAAGAATTTGGTGCTGTATAGCATCAGGTGTGACGCTGTTGTGCGGCTACACACTACCCAAACCGACACAAAATGCAAGTTTCAGACGCAGCATTTCCAACTGCCTGTGACACAGTTTTGGTTCAATAATTAAAAATACGGAAAGTTGGGTCGGATAGTATGTTTGGTGTAGTCCTTTGGAGCAATCCGCAGGAAAGAAAGGCTGTCATCTGGTGTGAGGACCACGGTGATCTCGCGTTTTATGCAGAGAACGACGTGGCCTCATTTGATGACTTGGGGTTCGACACTGGCGATCTCGTGCAGTTCGATATCCAGACGGATCGGCATTTGCGATACGCACACAATCCACAGGTTGTGACAGAAGGCCTGTATCTAAGCCTTTCGGCGTCTTTGGAACGCGCAGAGAGTACCCCGGAGCAGGCGCCGCAAGGTTCGGCCCAGATCATTCCGTTCCGCAGCAGGCAGCCGGTTGCAGCATGCCGCGGTCTGGCCGAAATGTCAGAACAAGCTTAACGTTCTATTCGCCCCTCAAAAGGGCGGCAACGCCGGTGCGCGCCATTTCTTGTAGTCCCAGCGGTCGCATCAAATCGGCAAATGCGTCAATTTTCTCTGGCGCGCCGGTAATCTCGAATATGAAACTCTCCAGGGTGGAATCGACAACATTGGCGCGAAAGATATCTGCAAGCCGCAGGGCCTCCACTCGCTTCTCGCCGCCGCCGACGACCTTGAACATGGCCAGCTCGCGCTCCACGCTGCGCCCTTCGACAGTCAGGTCATGCACCTGATGCACAGACACGATGCGGCCCAGCTGCGCCGTTATCTGGTTGATCACCTGGGGGGTCCCGGTGGTTACGATGGTAATGCGCGATAAGTGGCCGGTGTGATCAACCTCCGCGACCGTCAGGCTTTCGATATTATAGCCGCGCCCGGAGAACAGCCCGATCACCCGCGCCAATACGCCCGGCTCGTTTTCGACCAGCACGGCCAGCGTGTGCCGCTCCTCCACATCCGAAAAGGTGGGGCGCAGGTTATAGGCCGAATGGCTGGTCGCGCCTTTTTTGATCTTTAGTGCAGACATTTGCCGACCTTTCTTAAACTAGAACCGAGCCCTTGGCGTCGATCACGCCTTGGGTTTCGGCCTCGCCCAGCAGCATTTCATTATGAGCCTTACCCGACGGGATCATCGGGAAACAGTTTTCGTGTTTCTCAACCAGACAATCGAAAATGACCGGGCCGTCATGGTTCAGCATTTCCATGATTGCGTCGTCCAGATCGTCAGGATCCTTGCAAAGAATGCCCTTGGCGCCGAACGCCTCGGCCAGTTTCACGAAATCGGGCAGCGCGTCGGACCAGGAATGCGAGTACCGTTCCCCGTGCAAGAGCTCCTGCCACTGGCGCACCATGCCAAGGCGTTCGTTGTTCAGGATGAACTGCTTGACGGGCAGGCGGTATTGCACCGCGGTGCCCATTTCCTGCATATTCATCAGCCAGCTCGCCTCGCCCGCGACATTGATAACCAGTGCATCGGGATGCGCCATCTGCACGCCGATTGAGGCGGGAAACCCATAGCCCATTGTGCCCAGGCCACCGGAGGTCATCCACAGGTTGGGATCTTCAAAACCCAGATACTGCGCGGCCCACATCTGATGTTGACCCACTTCGGTGCAGATATAGCGATCCTTGCGGTCCTTGGTCAGCGCTTCCAGCCGGGCCAGCGCGTATTGCGGTTTGATCGTATTGCCCGATTGCGTAAAGGCCAGGCAGTCCACCTTGCGCCAGTCGTTGATCTGAGACCACCATTTCGCCAGGCCGTCGCCATTGGTCTTTCGACCGCGTGACTTCCAGACCTTGAGCACGTCCTCCAGCACATGCGCCACATCGCCGATAATCGGGATGTCGACGCGGATCACCTTGTTGATCGACGACGGATCGATATCGATATGGGCCTTTTTCGATGTGGGACTGAATGCGTCGATACGGCCGGTGATCCGATCATCGAAGCGCGCGCCGATATTGATCATGAGATCGCAATCGTGCATCGCCATGTTGGCCTCGTAAAGACCGTGCATCCCCAGCATTCCCACCCAGTTTTTGCCCGATGCCGGATAGGCGCCCAGCCCCATAAGGGTTGAGGTGATCGGAAAGCCTGTCGCGTCAACCAGCTCGCGCAGCAGCTGGCTGGCGGCGGGGCCGGAATTGATCACGCCACCGCCTGTATAAAAGATCGGGCGCTTGGCTTTTTCGATGGCCGCGACCAGTTCGGTGATCTCTTCCATATCGCCTTTGACGGGCGGTTGGTAATGGGACGCCGACGGTTTGGGGCCTTGATAGGTGCCATTGGCAAACTGAACGTCCTTGGGGATGTCGACCAGAACCGGGCCCGGGCGACCTGCGGTTGCCACATGAAACGCCTCGTGGATGACCCGGGGCAGGGCATCGGTTTCCTTGACCAGCCAGTTATGCTTGGTGCAGGGCCGTGTAATGCCGACCGTATCGGCCTCCTGAAACGCGTCCGAGCCGATCATGAAGGTGGGCACTTGGCCAGTCAGCACGATGATCGGGATGGAATCCATCAACGCGTCGGTCAGGCCGGTCACAGCATTTGTCGCACCGGGGCCGGATGTCACCAGAACAACGCCGGGTTTTCCGGTGGATCGCGCATAACCTTCGGCGGCATGCACCGCACCTTGCTCGTGGCGCACCAGGATGTGGCGAATGTCATTTTGCTGAAAGATCTCGTCATAAATCGGTAGAACGGCGCCACCGGGATACCCGAATACCGTGTCCACGCCCTGATCCCTGAGGGCTTGAACCACCATTTTCGCTCCGGTCATGTCCTTGTTCATCTCATGTCTCCGATTGAGATCCGCTGTAGCGCATAAAAAAGCCCCCGATGGTCAGTCGGAGGCGCATGGGTCTGAGTATGGTCAACCGTTACCGGCCCATGCGCGTGTTCCTTACAATGACGATTAGCCGGGTCATACCGTAGCTCCTTTACGCTGACGCGGACATTATGAGCGCGCGCGGAGGGCGTCAACAGTCAATCAAGAAAAAAACATCGGTGGCCGCAGGGATTTCTTTGCAGAAGTTGCGCGTTTTGGGCTGTAAAGAGAAACAACTGCAATCTGAGATGGGGTTCTGCGGCACATTGACCAAAGGTTGGACGATGCCCGGCTCCTAAACGGGCCAAGACCGAGCTGTGTAGCGCGGTCTTGGCTTCAGGGTCTGTTGTGTCGTGGCCAAAGCGCGGGAGTGCGCCGCGTCGGGCAAGGTGCTGCCGGCAGGTCAGGCGACCCGCGCGGACAGATGTCTTTGATCCTCGCCCGAACCGAGGCGGAAATCGCTGACCAGATGTGTCATCTGTTTTGAGATTTGCGCGGTTTCCTGCGAGGTGTCTCCGGATGCTTCGACAACATCCATATTGCGGTTGGCCAGATCGTTGAGGCGGGTCACCTCCTGCGCGATGTCGCGCAGATCATCGGCCTGACTGATGGACCCCTGGGCCACTTGTCCCAGAACATCGTCAATCTGGGCGATCTCGCCGAAGATCTCTTCAAGAGAGCGTCCAGCCTCGCCGACCAGTCCAACGCCTTCGGCCACATTGGTGCTGCTGTCATCAATCAGCGTCTTGATCTCTTGTGTGGCGGCGCTGGACCGTTTGGCCAGCTCCCGCACTTCGGACGCAACCACGGCAAAGCCTCGCCCGCTTTCGCCGGCGCGTGCCGCTTCGACACCGGCATTGAGCGCCAAGAGATTGGTCTGGAAGGTAATATCCTCGATGATCGAGATAATGCGGCCGATCTCTTTGGAAGAGGAGGCGATACGGTCCATCGCATCAACGGCTGATCGCACAACCTCGCCCGATTTGTCGGCGGTGTTCTTGGCCAGACTTGCGCGATGCGACGCGTCGCGAACATGGGAGGCGTAATCGGCTACCTCCGCCGAAAGCTTGGAGACCCGTTCGTTGGTGGAGGCGATCGTTTCCACCTGCTCGGTCGTGCGGGTTCCCAAATCGCGGGAGGACCGCATCAGGTTTTCCGCGCGTTCATCCAGATCGACCGCCGTTTCCGAAATCGCCGCCATCACATTGCGCAACCGTGCCGTTGCTGCGTTGAAATCGTTGCGGATCGCATCGTATTCGGGCGCAAGAGGATCCTCGAAATGCTGGGTCAGGTCGGCCTGCGCCAAAGCGGCAAGCCCTTCGGTGACCAGTTCCACCACCCTTTGCGCCTTGCCCAGGATCAAAGCCTCGTCATTGGCCTTCTCTTCGGCCGCTGCCCGGCGCATCGCCAGGGTTTCCTGTTTGAATTCATAGACAGCTCGGGCCATTCTGCCCACCTCGTCCCGGCCGTCGATACCAGGGATCCAGACGTCGAACTTGCCTTCCGTGAACTGCTTCATTGCGCGGGTCAGGCGTTTGACCCGGAAAATCAGATACTCGAAACTCGCCACCGCCAGCAGTACGACGACAAACGCGATGCTGATGCTATAGATCAACTCGTCGCGCAATTTCTTGCGCGCCTCCTGCAGCAGGTTTTTGGTCTCGGTCTTTATCTGATTGATCAGATCACCCTCGATCTCGTACAGGCTGTCGATCCAGCGGGTGGAGGTCTCGAACCATTGAGCCGCGCCAAAGTCCACGATCCGATCACCCGCCATTGCCGCAGCGATCGCATCGCGCATCGATTCGACCTGTAGAAAGGCCGATTGGCGATAGAGATCGTTCAGCGCTTGACGGTCGGCCAATTCGATCGCAACCAGATCGAGCGCTGTTGTCTGCGACGCGCCCAGTCCCAAAAACCGACCATAGATGCCGTGTGAGAACTGCTCTGCCGCCAATCCCGTAGCCCCGGCGGCCCGTTCCAGCCCGGCATATTCCTTGGCCCGTCCGAACAGCATCGCTGCGCGCGCCAAGGACCGGACCGACGGCTCTTCGATCTCAAGTGTGTCTGCCTTCATCGTGTTGAGCAGTGTGTCGATCAGATCGGTGTAGAAGGTGACCGTTTGCGCAACGGTGACCGACAGGTTGTCAACCTGCGCGCGTTGCGCCTCCACCCGATCCATCTTGTCGCGCAACCGTGACAAAAGCGCCGGGTCATGCTCCCCGATATGCGACAGACTCTGCCATATCCGGTCCACTGTCTGATCGGTCGCACCTCGTTGTCTGGCAAGATCTTCGCGGAGATTCGTTCCATTGGCAGCGACAAACCCCGCAGAATATCCGCGTTCCTTTTGCAGTTGATGCGTCAATTCAGACACTGCACTCATTTCCGCGGCTACGGATTGGGTGTGTTCGCCATTCTTAATGGCTTCCCGGAATTCGGATAGATCCAGCCACAGGAAGAAACCGGCCAGTGCAAGAAGTGGGCCGATTATCAGCATCATCAAAATACGCAGTTTCATACGGGTGCCCCTTTGAATGCGATCCATCTGGCCGCAACCTAGGCTCAGAGCCCCTAACAAGGCGTTTATCGCTTCTTAAAATGCGACAGATCACGGGCGGTCGGCGCGACCGTTCGTTTAGGACAGGAATTGTGCCTGAGGAGACCGATGGCCTTCCTGCCCGAACGCATCCGGATGCCGCCTGAAATCCGCGTCAGAATCCGGTGCCGGTCCCTTGGAGCACGCCATGCTCCAACGCATAGCGTGTCAGGCCGGCGGTCGAAGAAATGCCAAGCTTGCGCTTGATGTTCTTGCGATGGGTTTCCACCGTACGCACCGAGATATCGAGCGCTTCGGCAACGTCCTTGTTGGATTTGCCCTGCGCCAGTTGCAAAAGAATGGTCTGCTCGCGCCCGGTGAGCGCCTCGCGCGCGCCTTCCTTGGGTTTGAGCGATCCTTCGGCCCCGGTGCACAGATAGCGCCGACCCCCCATCACTGTGTCGATGGCCTGTTTGATCTCGTCGGTGGGCACGTCCTTGAGCACATAGCCCATCGCGCCATGGCTGAGCGCGCTTGAGATGTATTCGGGACTGTCATGCATCGACAGGATCAGGATGCGGGTGCCGGGCCGTTTTTCAAGCAGGATCTCGGTGGCCGAGAGCCCCCCCAGTCGCGGCATGTTGAGATCCATCAGGATCACATCCGGGGCGAGGGTGTCGATCTGGTCAACGGCCTCTTGACCATTGCCCAGCGTGCCCACGATCATGATATCGTCATAGGTCTCAAGGATCGACTGAATCCCTTCGGCCACCATCGGGTGGTCATCGACGATCATCACCTTGACCGGCGGTTTGATGGCTGCGGTCATGCCTGGGCCTCCCAATCGGATTGCGCATGCTCGTCCGGCGGCAGCAGATGGGTCAGTGGCACGCGGGCCTCGATCACCATTCCGCCGCGCTGTCCGCGCGCGGGCTTGGTGGACAGGATCCTGAGGCTACCGTCAAGCTGTTCGATGCGTTCCTGCATATTGCGCAACCCAAGTCCGGCGCGGGGGTGATGGTGGTCTGGCAGGCCCCGGCCATTGTCGCTGATCCTGAGGGTGGCGCCGGACGTGTGCCCGCGAAGGTCGATCGACACCTGGGTGGCGCCGGCGTGCCGTTCAATATTTGTCAAGGCTTCCTGTGCGATACGATAGAGTGCGATCTTGGCATCCTGGTCCAGGCGGTTGCGGAACACGACCGTCGTGAAATCCACATCGATCCCGGTCCGGGTGCTGAAATCGTCGGTCAGCGACTTGAGCGCGGGGCCGAGGCCCAGATCGTCCAGCACGCCGGGGCGCAAATCGCGGCTGATCCGGCGGACCTCTTGGATGGCCTGACCCAGGGTCTCGATGCCGTTCTCCAGCGCCTCCTCGGCGCGGTCGTCACCGCGTTGGAACCGGCGGCGCGCGTTGTCCAGCGCATAGCGGATGCCCACCAGGATCTGGCTGATCCCGTCATGCAGCTCGCGCGCAACCCGACCGCGTTCCTCTTCCTGCGCATCAAAGACGCGCTGGGTCAGTTCCTTGAGCTTGGCATCGGCCAGACGACGTTCGCGGATGTTGAGCACCATGCCCGAGGCGAACACAACCAAAAGCGCGACCAGCGTGATCGCCCCGATCGAGACAAAGGTGGTCTGAACGCGGGCCTCGACCTCGGCCCGCTGGGCGGCAACCGTGGCCAGAATATCGTCGATGAAGACACCTGTGCCCACGGCCCACCGCCAGTCCTGCAAGCCCAGGACATAGGCGATCATCTGCGCCTCTTCACCGGTGGAAGGTTTGGTCCACAAAAAGCTGTGATACCCGGACCCCTCGCGCGCCAGGCGGATCAGCTCATCGACCACGGGCGTGCCCGCGGTGTCGGTCAGACCGGCCCAGTTTCCGCCGATCAGATCGGTATGACGTGGATTGACCAGATTGGTGCCGTCGTAATCGTAGACAAAGAAGGATCCGTCGATACCGTAGATCATCGCGGCAAGGATCTGGGCAACCTGATCCTTGGCAATGTCGTCATCGTGGGGCGCGCGTCCATAGATGAAATAGAAGCCGTTGCGCGCCTGGGTGACATAGTTTCTCAGCTCGGCCTTTTTGGCTTCGATGAGCTGTTCCTGAAGCGCTTCGATTTCGCGGTTGGCCAGCACCCTGGACTGATAGGCGACCAGAACCGCGATCAGCGTGGCGGCGATAATCAGGGGAATCGCCGCCAGCAACGACAGTTTCTGGGCGTAATTGGGGGTCAGGAATGCGCGTAACCTCCGCATAGTCGAATCGTTACGGGGGAATCACCCTAAAGACCAGTCCCGACCGATGTCCTGAGGCGAATCGCATGGCCCGATCAGCCTCTTTTCCGCGTCAAACCGGTCAAATAGCTAAATTGGTCTGAAAAATTTACCTCTCTACGTAGTACTTGGTATTCACACCGGCAGGATGATCAGTAGGGTGACGCCACTTTGATGATCCGCCTGGCCGCAAGAGCCGGGCGTCAACCATAACGGGAGGAGTGACCCTATGGATCGCCGTAAGTTTCTAAAAACCTCTGCACTGGGTGGTGCCGCTGCCGCAACCACGGGCGCGCTGGCCGCACCGGCTTACGCACAGGGCAACCGCACGCTGACGCTGGTAACAACCTGGGGCCGTGGCCTGGCGGGCGTGCATGACGCGGCCGAGCGTGTGGCCACAACAATCACCGAAATGTCCGGCGGGTCGCTGACGATCGACCTCAAGGCCGCGGGTGAGCTTGTGGGCGCCTTCGAAGTGTTCGACGCCGTGACCGCCGGTCAGGCCGACATGTATCATGGGGCCGACTATTACTTCGTGGGTCAGCACCCAGGCTATGCGTTCTTCACAGCCGTGCCTTTTGGCATGACGGCACAGGAGCTGGTGAACTGGTACTATTTCGACGGCGGCATGGAACTGCATGACGAACTGGGCCAGATCTTTGGCTTGAAGTCGTTCCTCGCCGGGAACACCGGTGCCCAAGCGGGCGGCTGGTTCGCGAATGAAATCAGCGGACCCGAAGATTTCAACGGCCTGAAGTTCCGCATGCCCGGCCTGGGCGGCAAAGCTCTGGGTAAACTGGGTGCATCGGTGCAGAACCTTCCCGGTTCCGAAGTGTATCAGGCGCTGGCGTCGGGTGCGATTGACGGGACCGAGTGGATCGGCCCCTGGGCGGATGAAAAAGCCGGTTTCCAGGAAATCACCAAGACATACTACGCCGCCGGTTTCCACGAGCCGGGCGCGGGTCTGTCGCTGGCCACAAACCGGGAAGTCTTTGACAGCCTGAGCCCCGAGCATCAGCGCATCATCGAGATCGCGTCGGGCGAATGCCACCAGTGGAATCTGGCACAATTCCTGTCCAACAACGGCTCGGCGCTTCAGCGGCTTCAGTCCTCGGGCGTGAAGGTCATGGAATTCCCCGACAGCGTCTGGGATGCGTTCGGTGCGGCATCGCGCGAAGTTCTCGACGAGAACATGGGTGACGATCTGTTCAAGAAGATCCACGACAGCGCCATGGCCTCGATGAAGTCCTCGTCGGGCTGGCTCAAGCAGTCGTCCACCGCCTATGTCGCACAGCGCGACCGGGTTCTGGGCTAAGCGAGAGCGGTTTGCGGTCCGGGTTACCGCCTGGACCGATCCAAAATACCACAGGAAGATATCGCGAGAGAGGGCCGGTGCATCCGCATCGGGCCTCTTTCATCCAAGCTGACATGCGGAAGGGGAGAGCCGCAACGTCACCGGCCTGAGACAAGGCGCCAAAGATGCGCCGCACGGGGGAGCCTTGATGGAAGAAGAAGCAGTCCAAGGCGGCGGGTTCGCGGCCATTCTGGACGGTATCGTCTGGTTCGTCAGCCAGATCGGCCTATCGTTTTACAATTTTTTCTATGCGATCACACATCCCGGCCTCTGGCTGGACTGGTCGAACAACGAAGCGATCATGCGCTTTGTGTATTACGGCGGATCGGTGGAATTCTTCTTCGTCTGCTTTACCACGGTACTGATCCTGTTCGGGCTGGGCATATGGCGCGGGTCGATCATGTGGGGCACCGTGCGGGTGCTGGAAGGCTTTGCCAACACGGTCGGCCGGTTCTTTGCCTGGGCGGGCCTGATCATGGTCCTTCAGCAGATCGTTATCATCTTCATGCAACGGGTCTTTGCACGGCCCGATATCTCGATCGGGTTCGGTATCCCGCTGCAATTCGATGTGAGCTGGTTTGCCGAAGAACTGAAACTCTATAATGCGATGGTGGTGGCTTTGTGCTGTGCCTATACCTTTGTGCAGGGCGGGCATGTGCGGGTCGACCTGATCTATTCTTCGGTGCGGTTCCGCACCAAGAAGGTCATCGACATGGTCGGCTGCCTGATCTTCATGGCGCCGATGGCGGTGATCACGTGGATGTACGGCTGGTATTTCCTCTGGCGCCATCTGATCGTACCGAAACCCTCGGCCTCGGAATCGCTGGATCGTTTGCTGATGAAATCCCGCGCGCTGCGCTGGAATGTCGAGACGATCGGGTTCAGCCCCAACGGATTCAACGCCTATTTCCTCTTCAAGGTGCTACTCTGCGCCTTCGCGGCAATGGTCTTTATCCATGCGGTCGCCTTCTTCTTCCGGTCATTCCAGGAATGGCGTGAAGGGCAGGAAAGCGAGAACAAATACCTCGACAAGGACAGCCTTGGCGAGGGTGAAGAAGCCTACGAAGGCGCTCATTAACCTTTAAGGACAGCAACCATGCTATTCGGTCTTGATGGCGTCGAAATCGGCCTGATCATCGTATTCATCTGCCTTTTCGGGGGCATCCTCTCCGGCTTTCCCGTGGCCTTTGCCATTGGCGGGGCCGGGGTCATCTCTTTCGCCATCATCGCGGCCCTCGACAGTGCGGGGCTCTTGATCCACCAGGCGATCGACACCTCCAGTCAGGCCTATGCGGACCTGATCGCGGGGGGGGCGAAAGCTGCGGATGTCTCGGTCTTCCGATACCCCGAATTGCCGCGCATAGGCGAGCCGGTGTTCCCGCAAGGCTGGGAAGTCGCGATGGACCGCAACGTGTCGTTCATCGTCAATCGGATCAACGAACGCGTACTGGCCGGTGCGTCGATTGAGACGCTGCTGGCGGTGCTGATGTTCGTTTTGATGGGCATCACACTGGAACGCTCCAAGATCGCCAACGATCTTCTGACCACCATGGCGCGTGTCTTTGGTCCGCTGCCCGGCGGTCTGGCCGTGTCGATCGTGGTTGTGGGCGCGTTTCTGGCGGCCTCTACCGGTATCGTCGGTGCGACGGTTGTCACGATGGGGCTTCTGGCGCTGCCCACCATGCTGCGCAACAATTACTCCCCGGAACTGGCGACCGGTGTCATTGCGGCCTCGGGTACGCTGGGGCAGATCATTCCGCCCTCGATCGTGATCGTTCTGCTGGGTACGCTGGCGGGCGATCTCTATTCCACCGCACAAGAGGCGCGTGCGCAAAGTGCCGGGTGCTCGGACGCGCTGACCTTCCTGGGGGAGCCTGCGGTGGTCTCGGTTGGGACACTCTTTCAGGCGGCGCTTTTGCCGGGGATCATGCTGGCGCTGCTCTATGCGCTTTATGCCTTTGGCTTTGCCCTGCTCAACCCGTCCAAGGCGCCGGCCGTGGAGCTGGGCAGTACCAATAACGAACCGGTCACGCGCAACGAGGCATTCACCTGGTTCCTGGGCGCGCCGATCCTGTTGATCGGTGGCACGATCCTGCTGAGCAGCCTCAATATCGTGGGCTCGCAGAACCTGACCATCTCGTCGTTCTCGGATGTGGGGCAGGGGGCCAGCCTTCGGACCAATGTGTCCGAGGAATGTCAGGCCTCGATGATCGACCTGCATGGTCAGGAGGCCTGGGACACGGCTGTGGCCGAGCAGAACCAGATCGATGCGACGGGCGGTGTCGCACAGAGCGAACGGCTGACCGAGGACGAGCTGGCCGCGGCCCTTGAGGCCAAGATCGCCAATGCCGCACCCATCGGCACCGGTGTGGCGATCCTGGTGGTGCTGTTGGGGCTGGTGCTGACCACTGCGCGGGGGGTGTCGCCGTCAAGCGATCCCAAACCGCTGATCATCGGTGCGATCGGGCTGATCCTGATGCTGCTTGTGGATATCACCCTTGTGGCGCCCACGGCGAGCGCGGGGGCGGAATGGCTGCTGATGGCCATTCCAGTTCTGATCGTTCTTTACGGGTGTCGAGAGGCCGCCGGGCGGTTGGCGCAAAACGACCTGATCCGGGTGGTCTTCCCGCCGCTGGTTCTGATCGTGGCGGTTCTGGGTTCGATCCTGGGCGGGATCACCAACCCGACCCCTGCCGCGGCGCTGGGCGCGGGTGGCGCGATCATGCTGGCGGCCTATCGCAAGCTCAAAGACCTCAACCGGTCGGGCCATATCATCATCTGGTCCACCTTCGCGATCATCATCTGCATCCTGATCGGCGTGAATTTCGACCTGCGCATCAATAACGAGGTCGTGTCTGCCGAGACCTGGATCGCCTTCCTGCTGGCGTATGGCGCGTATCTCTATGCGCTGTTCGGTCTGCTCTTTGGCTGTTGGGTGCTCTTTTCCAACGGGGTTCTCAGCCCGGTGGTGCGCGAGACAGCCAAGGTGACCTCGATGGTGTTCACCATCCTGATCGGCTCGCAGCTGCTCAACCTGGTGGTGATCTCCTTTGGTGGAGAGCATTACATCCAGCAGTTCCTCAAGAGCTTTGACAACGAGTACAAGGTCTTCCTGATCGTGATGCTGGTGCTCTTTATCCTGGGCTTTGTGCTGGATTTCCTTGAGATCATCTACATCGTGATCCCGATTGTGGGGCCGGTGATCTATGGCGGGTCTTTCGATCCCAAATGGGTGACGATCATGATCGCGGTGAACCTGCAAACCTCGTTCCTGACCCCGCCCTTCGGCTTTGCGCTCTTCTACCTCCGAGGGGTCGCACCGGCGGGGATCACCACGGGCCATATCTATCGCGGGATCATACCGTTTGTGTTAATCCAGGTGGTTGGCCTTGCGATCCTGTGGTTCTTCCCGGGTATCGTCACCATCGTTCCGGATCTGATCGGGGTGTGATCCTCCATAGAGGGTTGAAAAAAGGGCCTCGTCTCTGAGGCCCTTTTTTTGCTGTTGGCTCTAGGGGTTGATCCCGGCTTCATGGGTCATCGGTGTGCCCCGGTGGCCAGCATGAGCCAACCCGCTGGTTCGACGCGTGGCCGCGAAGGTCCGCCCTTGCAGCGCGACCCTGCGACAATCAGGAGTTCTGAGCGCGAAGCGATGATGACCCGCCATGCGCTGCGCACTGGAGAAATACACAATGCGGGACGCGGACGAAACCGCTCTGGCGGTATTGGTGCTTGTTGCGGGTGATGTGTGCTGATCGAAGCGCCGTGATGTTGTGAACTGACGCACCTGTTGGACGATTGGGATCTTCCCAATCTGATGACAGGAGATTTCAATGTCAGAGCAATATGTACCGAAGCTGCGCCAGCGGTTCCTTGAAGATATGCGGATCGAGGGGCTGCAACCCGAGACGCAGACGATGTATCTGCGGGCGATGCGCGATGTCGCGCGGTTTCTGGTGCACACACCGGATAGCGCGACGCCTGAGGAGTTGCGGGCGTTTCAACTGGATATGAAGGAACGGGGCGTCGGGGCACCGACCTTCAACAACCGGCCGGCGGTGCTGAGTTTCTTCTACGCGACCACGTGCCTGCGCCCGGAGATGAAGCGGCATATGCGCTGTCAGCGGGCGGCCAGGAAGATCCCCGTCGTGCTGAGCGCCGAGGAAGTCTCGCGCATTCTCGAGGCCGCGCCGGGACCCGGGCTCAGATACCGGGCGGCGTTCAGCGTGGCCTATGGCGGCGGGCTCAGGGCGAGCGAGGTCACACATTTGAAGATCGGCGACATCGACAGCGACCGGATGCTGATCCGGATCGACCAGGGCAAGGGCCGCAAGGATCGCCATGTGATGCTGTCGCCCAGTCGGCTTGAGCTTTTGCGTGACTATTATCGCGAGGCTCGGCCCGGAGGCTGGCTCTTTCCCGGGCGCAACCGGGTTGACCCGATCTCGACGCGGCAGTTCAACCGGGCCTTTGGGGTGGCCTGTGACTTCGCGGAGATCAGGAAGACCGTCTGGCCCCACACGCTCCGACACAGCCTTGCCACGCACCTGCTGGAGGGCGGCACCGACATCCGGGTCATTTATCACCCGACAGTCGAAACGCAGTTTCGATGAGAGGGCAGGTTCTACTCGGCCATGCAAAGTTGGAAACGACGACGATTTACACGAAGGTGGCGACCAAGCCCCCTCTTGGGACATTGCTGCGCAATGCCCTGCCCGGCAATGGATCCGGGATGTGACCAGCCCGCTCGATCTGTTGGTGCGCCGGGAGGTCGGGGCCGGATAAACCCCGGCTCAGATGCCCCGCACCAAACTGGAGGTCGCGGACATCTTCCGCTTCCATGGTGCTGCCAATCGTCGTGAACACTCAGGTCATTTGAACCTGCCGCAGCTGAAAGTCATGTCCGCAATTGAGGATTGCCGGACTGCGGTCCTTGGCGGGCATGTCGCCTATAACGCCTGTCGCAAGCGGCATTGTCCAAAGTGTCAGGGCGCTGCGGCGCAGGGCTGGATACAGGCGCGGATGGGGGACCTGTTGCCCGTCGAATACTTCCACGTGGTCTTCACCTTGCCGCCGCAGATCGTCGATATTGCTTACCAAAACAAGGCGGCGGTCTATGGTCTGCTGTTCAAGGCGTCGGCCCAGACGCTGCTGACCATCGCTGCCGATCCCAACCACCTCGGTGCCTGGACCGGCATGACATCAGTCCTGCACAGATGGGGCTCGGCGATGACGCATCATCCGCATGTCCATGTCATTGTGCCGGGTGGCGGGCTGTCCCCCCGATGGCAGGCGTTGGGTGAACTGCCGCCCGGGCTTCTTTGTGCCGGTGAGGGTGCTCTCGCGGCTGTTCCGGCGTTTGTTCCTCGAAGGGCTGGACAGTTCCCACAAGGCGGGGAAACTGTCTTTCTTTGGTGATCTGGCTAAGCTGACCAATCCGGATACCTTCGCAGCCCATCTTGCGCCGCTGCGCAAAACCAGCTGGGTCGTCCATGCCAAGCCGCCCTTCTCTGGGCCCGAGGCGGTGTTGGCATACCTGAGCCGATACACCCATCGTGTCGCTATCTCCAATCATCGCCTTGTCAGCGCGGATGCCCATACCGTGGCCTTCCGCTGGAAAGACGATCGGATCAAGCACGGCGTACCAGTGCCCGGCAGTGGTTTGCGCAGCACAACCACGAGAGGACGCATGAAGACAATGCGCCTGAGCACGGATGAACTCATCCGCCGCTTTCTGATCCACATCCTGCCCTCCGGCTTACACCGCATCCGACACACAGGTTTCCTCGCGAATGGCATCAGGCGGGACAGGATCGCAAAGATCAGGTGCTTGCTGGAGGTTGAGGCAGATGCCAATCCGAAAGTCAGTGCGGACCAAGACGTCGATATCGACGAACGAGACCGGTCAAAGCCATGCCCTAAAGGCGGTGGCTCGATGATCATCATCGAGACCTTCACACGTGGCCAGACCCCCAAATCCCGCGCGTCTCCACGGGGAGACGCCGCATGATACAAGGCGAAAACCCGTCACTTTTTTGTGCGACGCCGGACCCTTCACTGCGGCCATCTCACAAAATCTTGCGCGGCATCAGGTCTGTAGCAGTAAGATGGAAAGTCGGTCAGTGAACTGGCCCCCATTTCGACCAGACGCCTTGGCCTGACCAAGGAGGCTTAAGGATGGCCTTAAGCATGTGCTCATATCTGAGATTGAAACCATCACCGATGGCGGTCGCCGTCGGCGCTGGACCATGGCCGAGAAGCTGCGGATCGTTGAGGAGACCCTGTATGACGGCGAGAGCATTTCCGCCGTTGCGCGGCGCAATGGCGTGGCGCCCAATGGGCTTTGTTGCACAAATCGGGGCATGCCTGCACTTCCCCTTTCCCCGGACGGATTTAGCCTACGACCTCAGTAATGGGTATGCCAAGAACTGTGTACTTGTTGAGAACGGCAACACGGATTTGGATTTCCGCGACCTGCCGGTCGAAGTCCCGCGCCATGAGGCTCTGGCCCGGCAACGTCACACAATGCATCTTGGTTTCGACACGGCTTCGTCGGTGATACCCGCTCCACCGTCGCCAGATGGCGCGGCCGAGAAATCGTGATGCGTTACAGGCCCAATCGCGGGCCAGGGAACCGGGCTCTTAACCACACTCCCGGGTCCCTGAGAAC
>NZ_JAAWWD010000015.1 GCF_021404545.1 Aestuariivita sp. | reverse complement strand
AGGAGCCATCCACCCCATCAGCAAGGTGGGCTGCGGCGGCAGCATCTTGGCTTCTTGGCCAACGGCAGCTCTGGGCCGCCAGCGAAGACGGCCCATGTGCGCTAGATTTCAATGGCTTCGGCGATGGCGAGGGCATCTTCAAGTTCGACGCCGAGGTACCTAACCGTACTGTCCATCTTGGTGTGTCCAAGCAGAAGCTGAACCGCCCGCAAGTTGCCGGTCTTCTTGTAGATCTGGGTCACCTTTGTTCGCCTCATCGAATGCGTGCCATATGCGCTTGCTTCTAGACCGATCGATGTGACCCAATCGCGGACGATCCGTGCATACTGGCGTGTCGAGATATGAAGACGCTCATGGAAGCGGCCCGGCCAAAGGTACTCTGAGCCAACCATGAGTTCATCCTCCATCCACTTTTCGACCGAGGCACTCGTGCCTTCGGATATTTCGAAACGCACTGGTTTCTGCGTCTTGCTTTGCAACACAGAAGCCCGTTCTTTGATCTGGCCAGATGCCATAACGTCAACGACTTTCATCTTCACAAGGTCGCAGCCTCTCAGCTTGCTGTCGATCGCCATGTTGAACAGTGCATGGTCGCGATGGTTTTCTGCCAATTCAAGTCGAACACGGATTGCCCAGACGTCCTTTGGCTTCAGCGGCCGTTTCTGGCCGACGATACGTCCTTTGTTCCATGCGGGGCGAAGTGCGCGAATGGCTGGTAGGTTTGGTGTTTCCATGACTGATCCTCCGATCCGCCATGCCCTCCCACAACGACAACCCGACGTTGACGAGGGACCATATCACGGGATTGCTGCGCCGCCGCCGAGGTCGGCAGAGAGCCCATTTTATCGAATGCTGCAACTTGGACGAAGATCCGCAATCCATCGCAAAGCTGCCAGTCGAGCACGGATATACCACAGCTTACCGCGCGCAATGCGAGCGGAACGGGGAACACCTCAATGCTTTTCGCATTGTTGCTGGCATTCACCTAGCCCGAGTGCGACTTCGATCACGTTTCCACCCAGATCTTCTGCCCTGATCTGCAATGGCTACAACCGTGTCTACACAGCCTCGATAAGGAGCCCCGTTCGTCCTCAACCGTCCCTTTTTTTTTCATGGTCGCAGTCCGCGACGGTCCGGTCTGGAATCGAGGTCAACAAATCCTTCGAGCGGCCAACCAGTCTGGTGCCGCTGTACCGCTCCGATTAATTGTTCTTCGGCTGCTGCACCGCGCATCGACAAGCGCGAGATAGTTACCCCCCGGCGGACAAGGAGCGCCGGAACAGCAACAGGCTTGCCGCGAGGAAGATCGTCCCGAGGCCTGCGATCACCAGGAATTCAGGCCAGACGACGTCAAAGCCTGCGCCACGGAACGCGATGGCCTGACCGAACTCGATGTAATGGCGTGACGGCAGGAGCCAGCTGAACGGTTGTATGAAATCCGGCTGGCTTTGAACCGGCGACATCCCCCCCGACAGCATCTGCATCGGAAAGATCGTGATGATCATCAGAAGGGCGAATTGCGCCATGGACCGCGCCACCGTGCCGAGAAACACGCCGATGGCCGAGGCGGCGAACAGATAGATCACGGTGCCAAGGCCCAGAAGCCCCAGTGATCCGGCGACGGGCACTTCCATCCAGGCCTGCACGATCAGGACGAGCGACGCGCTGAAACAGACCAGAATCACCAGGCCGTTGGCCCAGATCTTTGCCATCGCGATCTGTAGCGAGGACAGCGGCATCACCATCAGATGCTCGATCGTGCCATGTTCACGTTCCCGCAAGAGCGCGGCGCCGGTCAGGATGATCACCAGCATGGTCAACTGATCCAGCAGCGACACAAGTGACCCGAACCAGGCGGCGATCCCAGCCTCGTTGAAGGAGCGGCGCAGAACCAGGTCAACCACGGCTGGTTGGTCCGGGGCGTCGAGATACCGCGCGACCTCCTCGTTGATGATGCTCTGGATGTACCCTACGCCCAGGCTCGCCTGGCTGACGGCCGTTGCGTCGGCATTGACCTGCACCGCAGCGCCGCGCCCCGCAATCAGGTCGGCCGCAAAGCGCGGCGGGATCACAATGACGAACATATACGCGCCCTCATCCATCAACGTATCCATGTCGCTGACCGCGATATGATCCGGCATTTGGAAATAGGGCGGGTAAAGCGCCGTGTCGATCCGCGCCGAAAGGGCCGAGCGGTCCTGATCGACGATGGCGACAGAGGCATTGTTGACTGTCTCGCCCGACGATTGCGCCTTCATGCTGACGCCGAGGGTGAAGGACCACAGGATGAAGATGGCCATCACCGTGTCGCGCAACACGCTGCGTAACTCTTTGGTGCCAAGCCAGAACACGGTAGAGAGCCAGCGCATCGCCTATTTCTCCTGCTTTTTCAAGACGGCAAGGCCGAGCCCGAAGAAGACCGGGAAAAACGCCGCAAGCAGGATCAAGTCATTGCGGAGATCACCTAGCGACAATCCCTTGGTGAAGGTCCCGACCGAGATCTGCATGAAGTAGCTGGTGGGCCAGAACAACCCCATCACCCGCGCGCCGCCTTCAAGGGTCGAGACCGGCTGGATCAGGCCCGAAAAGCTCATCGTGGGCAGCATGGACAGGATGGCCGCGGCAAAGACGGCTGTGACCTGCGATTTGGTCAGGGTCGAGATCAGCAACCCATAGCCCGTGGCGGCGAACGCATAGAGCAGCCCGCCGATGACCAGCGCCAGCAGGCTGCCTTGCAAAGGCACCTGCAGGACCAGAACGACAAGCGCGTAGAGCATCGCGAAATTGATCATCGCAATGGCCACATAGGGCAGTTGCTTGCCAAGCAGGAACTCCGCGCGGCGCGTCGGCGTGACGTAGAAATTGGTGATTGTCCCGATTTCTTTCTCGCGCGCGATGCTGACCGCCATCAAGATCGCGGGGAACATGATCAACAGCATCGCGGGGATCGACGGACCCATCGTCATGAGGCTCTCGGAGGTCGGGTTGTAGACCATCCGCGTTTCCTGCGTGACGCTTGCGGGCGCGGCCAAGGGGGCTGGGTTTTCCGTTCGCCAGTCGCGCAGGAACGTATTATGCACGCCGCTGACATAGCTTTCGATCGTGGCCGCGCGAGACGGGTTCGCTCCGTCGATCTGGGCCAGAACCTCCACCGGATTGCCCTGCCGCAGGCCGCGTCCGAACCCCGAGGGGATCTCCAGGCCAACGGACAAGCCGCCTTCCTGCATCCGCCGCGTCAGGGCTTGCGGCGTGGCCAGCGGTGGCGCCTCGGTGAAATAGAGTGATCCGTAATAGCTGGCCAGATAGGATCGGCTTTCGGGGGTCTGATCCAGATCGACCGCGGCGAAGGTCACCTCATCGACGTCCTGGTTCATGCCGAACGCCATGATCAGAAGCAGGATGACGCTGCCCGCGAAGGCAAAGACCAGGCGCACCGGATCGCGCCGGACCTCGGTCAATTCGCGGAAGGTATAGGCCAGCATCCGCGAGACGCTGAAGCGCAGCAGGGCGCCTTTGTCGGTGCCGGACTGGTCATCGGTCGCAATCCTGGCGCCGTCGGCCATGCGCGCGCCCTCGACAGCCGCGTCACCGGCGCCGGCCTCCTCCATGTAGAGGATGAACGCCTCTTCCAGAGTGTCGACGCCTTTGGCTTCGACCAAAGCGGCGGGCGTGTCGTAGACCATCACCTGGCCCGCGTGCATGAAAGAGATGCGGTCGCACCGCATCGCCTCGCTCATGAAATGGGTCGAGATGAAAATGGTGACACCCTGATTGCGCGACAGATCAATCAGCAATTCCCAGAATTGATCCCGCGCCACCGGGTCCACACCCGAGGTCGGCTCGTCGAGGATCAGGATCTCGGGCTCATGCACGATGGGCACGGCCAGCGACAGACGCTGCCTTATGCCAAGCGGCAGCGATGCCGCCCGCGCGTCGACATACTCGGCCAGACCGAACTGCGCGATCAATGCGTCCGTCCGCGCCGCGATCTGCGCGGCGCCCAGGTGAAACAGCCGTCCATGCAGAGACAGGTTTTCGCGCACGGTCAACTCGCCATATAGCGAGAAGGATTGCGACATGAACCCGACCCGGTGGCGCACGGCCATGTTGCGGGCATCGACGGGTTTGCCGAACACCTCCGCCGCGCCATCACTCGGCGACAGCAGGCCGGTCAGCATCTTCATCGTCGTTGTCTTGCCGCAGCCGTTGGAGCCCAGAAATCCGAAGATCTCGCCCGGTTCGATCTCGAAGCTCACATCGCTGACGGCGGTGAAATCGCCGAAACGTTTGGTCAGGCCCCGAGCGACGATCGCGGGCGTGCTTTGGCCCGGGACGAAGGGCGGTATCTCGACCTCCCGGTGCCCGGCGCTCTGCTCTCTCGGCAACAACGCGACAAAAGCCGCCTCCATGTCCGGCGCGCCGGTGCGGGCCAGAAGCGCCTCGGGTGTGCCACTGTCCAAGACCTGCCCTGCATTCATTGCGATCAGCCAGTCGAACTCCCCGGCCTCATCCATGTAGGCGGTCGACACCAGGACACTCATCGACGGGCGCACCGCGCGGATGCCGTCGATCAGCTCCCAGAATTGGCGCCGCGACAGGGGATCGACGCCGGTTGTGGGCTCATCGAGGATCAGGAAATCGGGATCGTGAATAAGCGCGCAGCACAGGCCCAGTTTCTGCTTCATGCCTCCCGATAACTTGCCTGCCGGACGCCCCAGAAACGGGTTGAGCCCGGTGGCTGCGGTCAGCCGGTCGATCCGGGCACGGCGCTCGGCCCGGGACTGGCCGAAAAGCTGGCCGAAAAACTCCAGGTTCTCGAACACGCTCAGTTCAGCGTAGAGGTTTTTGCCCAGACCTTGCGGCATGAAGGCGATTCGCGGGCCGGTCCGTTCGCGATGGCGCCGGTCAGCCATATCCCCGCCCATCACATGCACCTCACCCGATTGCAGGATCCGGGCGCCTGCGATCAGGCCCAACAGCGTCGATTTCCCAACCCCGTCGGGCCCAAGCAAACCGACCATCCGGCCCGCCGGGATCTCGACGCTCAGCCCGTCGAGCGCGACCGCCGCCCCATAGCTGTGACGAAGGTCGCGGATCAAGGCCACGGACGGCCCCCCGCTGCCCGCCATCTCAGCTGTCCCCCTGCATCAGCCTGTCGAGGATCTCCTGCATCTCCGCAGGCGGCTCCAGGCTTTCGGGCCACGGTTGGTCTTCGGCGCCGTTGAGCTTGACATAGGCGACGCCGCGAATGCCGGTCAGGACCTGTTCGATGCGAAACTCGACCAACTCCTGCGGCACACGCACGCGGATACGGAACATGAGATTCTCGCGCTCGTCCTGAATTTCGACCGAGCGCGGCGTGAATTGCGACTGTGGCGACACGTAGCTGACGGTGGCCGGCGCGCCGAAGCCAATAATATCAAGAACGATCCGCGCCTCGCTTCCGATGGCCACCTGATGGGCCTGTGTCGAGGGCAGGAAGAACTCCATATAGACCTCGCTCAGGTCCACAATGACCAGCGCCGTCGCCCCCGACCCGATGACCTCTCCCGGTTCTGCCAGGCGATAGAGCACTCGCCCGCGAACCGTGGATATCAGCTCCGAATCCTCGATCTGGGTGGTAACCTCCCGCAGGCTCGCCACGGCCGCGTCGACCCGCCGCCGCTGCGCGGTTTCCGAGGCCTCGGCGGAGGCCAGATTGGCCTGCGCGACCCGTGCCTCGCTCAGGCGGCTATCGAGTTGTTCCTGACTGACGACGCCGCGCTCAACCAGTTCGCGGGTGCGGGTAAGTTCCTGCTCGGCGAAGATCTGTCGCGCCTCAGATTGCGCGACCATCGCAACGGCGGCGGCGACGTCGCTTTCGGCGCGGGCGATATCGGCTTCGGCGCGGGCCATCTGCGCCTCGAGCTGGCGGGTATCCATTCGCACCAGCACATCGCCCGGAATGACCATGTCACCTTCGCGCACCAGCACTTCGGCCACCCGACCACCAGTGCGGGCCGCGATATCCACCTGAACCGCCTCGATCTGGCCATTCCCGAAGGCGATGTAGTCAGGCAACTGGCTCTGCTGCGCCTGCCATTGCGTATAGCCGAAATACCCGGCGCCACCCGCGATGATCAGGAAAAGAAGAAGTCGTGTCAGCATCTGGTCCTACCACTTTCGTTTTCGTCCTGTCGCATGCCGACGCGACGGCGCGCATGATCCAGATCAAGTTACAAACTGATCGGTTCAGTTTAGGCGGGCCAGAAGTGAGGATCTACATCCCTAGCTGACCGCGTGCGCCGTGCAGTTCCATGCGGCAGAGAAAACCGCGGATCGCGCCGCCGTGCAGCACGCGATTTGTCACGAAAGTTGTCTGCCGCCCTCCGCAGCTTGCGCCAATTCGGGGCGGACCTACGATCTTGCTCAACCGAGCAGGACCACCATGACCCCAATCGCAAAAACAATCACTGCCACGATGGCCGGACTGGTTTTGAACGGATGCGATGCCACTGGTGTCAGCGTGAACATCCCGTCAACGGGTCTCGAAACGGCCAGCAGTCTTGCAGGCGGGACCAGCGCGCCGCGCGCTGAGGCCATCAGATGGTGGGACACGCTTGGCGCGCCGGACCTTTCGGCCCGGATCGATCGACTGATTGCGCAGAACCCGGATTTGGCCGCAAACGCATTCCGCGTCTTGCAACGGGAGTCGGACGTTTCGAACGCCACTTCGCGGCGCCTGCCAACGGCCACCGCAGGTGCATCAGCGACAGGACAGTCCGCTGCGGGAATCGAGGGCGTACGCGATGGGACAACGCGTCTCGACGGTTCCGGCGCTGTAACATGGGAGGCCGATCTTTGGGGACGGATCGCCGCCGAGGGCGATGCGGCCAGAGCCGACCTCCTGGCCAGTGCGAACGACCGCCAGGCGCTGACGAATTCCCTGATCGCGCAGATGATGCGGGCCTATGTCTAGGCGGCATTTGATAGACGACAGATCCGCGCCACACGCAGCATCATTGCGTCGCGGCAATCGACCCTCGACATCGTCGAGCAGCGTTATTGGCCTGGGTGTGGCCGATACCACGGCCGGGAGCGTTGCAAGCGCCCGCGAAAGCCTTGCGGCCGCTCGCGCTGACCTGCCTGCGTTGGAATTGACGCTGATCGAACAGCAAAACCGCATGGATGTACTGGCGGGGGATCTGCCCCGGTCAACCGCCGGACCCGGTGTCGCGTTGCCGACGGCCCCACCGCAGTTGCGTGGCGGCGCCGGAGTGCCGGCCACCCTGTTGAGCGAACGGCCCGATATTCGCGCCGCCGCCGCACGCCTGATCGCGGCCAATGCAAATATCCGGGTCGCCGTCGGCGACCGCCTGCCGGGCCTCACGCTGACCGGGCGGTTGCAATCCTCTGGCGACGGGTTGGCTGATCTGCTGGATATCGACAACCTGATCGCGTCCCTGGTCACCGATCTAACCGCGACGCTGTTCGATGGCGGGCGCGGATCGCGTCTGGTCGCCATGCGCGAGGCCGAGGCCCGTGCCTTGGCCGAGGATTACGTGGCGACCGTGCTGCAGGCCGTCGAAGAGGTCGAAAACGCTTTGGCCGCAGAACGCCTGCTGGCCATGCAAGCAGCCCGACAGCGAGAGCGGTTGGAAGCCGCCCGCGAAGCCACGCAGATTGCCGGCAGCCGATATGCCGCCGGAACCGGACAGTTCTTGACCCTGCTGGACGCCAGCAGCGCCGAACTGACCGCCGAGACGGCCTACCTGCAGGTGCAGGAACGCCGTTGGCAGGCCCGGATTGACCTGCACCTTGCCCTTGGCGGTCAATGGGTTCCGGCACCCGCCCCCGACCAGGTCGCTTTGGCAGCTGAAGCGGAGGCGGCCCAATGACCACACGCCGTTGGCCCATCCTCCGCGCACTCACGATCGGAACCCTGCAACTTGGATTTGTCGGCGCGATTGTCGGCGGAACGGTCTTTGTCTCCAACTATATGCGCGAAAATCAACCGCCGCGTGTGCAGATCGACACGGATATCTTTGTGCCGGTTGTCCGGACCGAAACCGTTCGGCTGTCGTAACGTCAGATCACGCGCAGGGCCACAGGCTCGATCGAACCGGCCGTCGAAGTGGCCATCACGCCCGAGGTGTCCGGTGTGGTCCGTTCCGTACGGCCCGGGCTTGGCACCGGGACCACGTTCGGGCGCGGTGAGATCCTGTTCCAACTCGATCAGCGGGATCTGGAGATATCCGTCACCCAGGCCGAGGCGAACCTTGCCACTGCGATTGCGTCGCTCGATATCGAGCGAGCGCAGGCTGAAAATGCCATTCGAGAGTGGGATAGTTTTGGTCAGGGCGCGATCACGGATCTGGCGGCGCGCGGCCCGCAGGTCCGGTCGGCCGAGGCTCAGGTGGCGCAGGCCCGCGCGGCACTGGAGACGGCGCAGCTCAACCTAACCCGGGCGGGGTATTCGCTCCCCTTCGATGGACGCATCATCGACCTGTCACTGGCGCCGGGCCAAACCGTGACCGCGGGGCAAAGCTACGGCTCCGCCTACGGGTTCGAGCAACTGGAGATCAGCGTATCCTTCGGACAGGCGGACCTGACGGCGTTTCAGACCTTGCTTGGTACACCCGCCAGCCTGTCTGCCAACCTGTTGGGACAGGAGTTGCATTTTGACGGCGTGGTCAGCCGCATCGCACGGGAGGTGAGCCGGACGACACGCCTGGCGACCTTGATCGTGACCCCTGAGCCGAACGCGGATCTCCGCGACCTGTTGCTGCCAGGCGGGTTCGTGACGGTCACGCTGCAGGGCCCACTGGTCAGCGACACGGTCGACGTTCCGAATGCCGCCTTGCAGGGCGAGGACCGGGTCTGGCTGGTGGAGAATGACACGCTGACACTATCAGATCCGCTCTGCGTTATTCAGCGCGGGCGCGAGAGCTCGGTGGTAACCGGTCTGGATGACGGGGATCGGATCGCGATCGGGACCATCGCGGGCGCAACCGAAGGCATGTCGGTCCGCGCCGGAGGTGCACGCCCCGTTGCCCCGGAGCCCACCGAACGAGCCCTGTTGCTGGAGGATGAATGACGATGCAGCGGCATGAGCATCAGCACGGCATTTTGGCCTGGTTCGCGGGCAACTCCGTGGCCGCGAACATCCTGATGGTCGCCTTGGTCATCGCGGGCGTCTTGGCTGTGCAGAATATGCGCACCGAGGTATTTCCCCAGATCGACCCACGTTTGATCACGATCACTACCGCCTATGCGGGCGCCAACCCCGAAGAGGTCGAGGACGGCATCACCACCCGGGTGGAGGCCGCCGTGACCGGCATCGCTGGCGTGGCCCGTGTGACGTCCTCGGCTGCCGAAGGCTCGGGCACCGTCACCCTGGAACTGACGTCTTTCGCTGATGTGGATGACGTCTTGACCGACGCGCGGGATGCCGTCGATCGGATCGCGGATTTCCCCCCCGAAGGCGCCGACGATCCAACGGTATCCCGTGCGGACACAAACGCCACCGTCCTGACCATGGCGCTGTTCGGCGCGGTGTCGGAACGGACCCTGCGCCAGACTGCGGAACGCCTGCGCGACGAGTTGCTGGCGACCAACCGGCTGGCCGACGTGCAGCTTGGCAGCGTGCGCGATTACGAGATGTCCATTGAAATCGCCGAGGCGGAGCTTCAGCGCTACAACCTGACATTCGAACAGATCGCGCAGGCGATCCAGGCCGCGTCCCTTGATCTGGCGGGCGGCACGCTGCGCACCGACGCGGGCGAGATCCTGTTGCGCACCCCTGGCGAGCGGATCACGGCGGAAGAGTTCGGGCGCACCCCGCTTCTGACGCAGGGGGATTGCGCAACCGTGTTCCTGTATGACGTCGCCACCATTCGCGACGGCTTCGTGGATGACGCCCTGATCAACGTGTTCAACGGCACGCCCGCGGTTTTCCTGACGGTCTATCGCGGCGCCGACCAGGGCGCGTTGGAGATCGAAGAGGTGGTGCGCAATTGCCTCGGCGATCTGCGACTGCCCTCTGAGATGACATTGGTAATTCGCGACAACGACACAGATGCCTTGCGCGACCGGACCAACCTGATGCTCCGCAACGCGATCTTCGGGTTTGGTCTCGTGTTTTTGTCCATGGTCCTGTTTCTGGACCTCAAGCTCGCCTTCTGGGCGGCGCTGGCGATCCCGATTTCCTTTTTGGGCGGTCTTGCGGTCGCGGGGGTTTTGGGAACCTCGATCAACATGATCTCGCTTTTTGCGCTGATTGTGGTTCTGGGCATTGTGGTCGACGATGCTGTCGTCGTCGGCGAAAGCATCTTCTACGAGCAAAGCAAGCCACACCCGTCTCCGACCGCCGTGCTCAATGGTTTGCGAGAGGTCGTCGTGCCCGTGACCATGGGCGTGATGACCACCATCATGGCCTTTGCCCCCCTTGCCTTCACCACGGGGACGCTTGGTCAGGTCATCTCGATCATCCCGATCGTTGTGATTGCGATCCTGCTCATCTCGCTGGTCGAGGCGCTGTTGATCCTGCCCTCGCACCTGTCGGGAAAACCGACCTGGAGCGTTGGGCCGCTCAAAGGGACGTAGGCCCTTTTCGCAAGAGGCTTCGCCCAGTTCACGACACGGGTTGTAAAGCCCGTTGTGCGGTTTGCCGTCACCTTCCGCTACGCGACGATCGCCGGAATGCTCGCGCTCCTGTTCCTCGTCGCAACGGCCTTTTCGACCGGGTTTGTCCGGTTCGTCTTCTTTCCGCCAACCGAGGCCGACCGGGTGGAGCTGACCCTGACCATGGTCGACGGCGCATCCTTCGCCACGACCCGCGCCGCCGCGGAGGAGGCTCTGGTCGCCGCCGCAGCCGTGGATGCGGCGATTGCCGCCAGCACCGGTGTCAGCGTCGTACGCACGACCTCCGCTACGATTGGCACGACATCGCGGGGCGGCGGCCCACCGGGTGGCGGCGTTGGCGCGTCGGGCTCCAATGTCGCGCAGATCCGGGTGGAGTTGACGCCGTCGGATAGCCGCAGCATCGGCTCGGTCGAGTTCGAGACCCGCTGGCGGGCGGAACTCGGGGGCATCGTCGGCGCGGATAGCATGACGTTCATGTCGGGCCTGTTTGTCCCGGGTGACGATATCAGCGTCGAGCTGAGCGATCCGGACGACACGCAACTCATCGCGGCGGCGGAGGCCTTGCGATCCGGGTTGAACGCCATCACTGGCGTGTCGGATATCGAGTTTTCGCTGCAATTCGGCCAACGGCAACTGGAGTTCGCCCTGAACGACCAAGGCCGCGCCCTGGGGCTCAGCGAAAGCGATCTGGCCCGGCAGATCCGTCGCGCGTTCTTTGGCGAAACGATGCAGACCCTGCAACGCGGCACCGAAGAGGTCGATGTTGTTGTTCGGTATCCGGTAGAGGCGCGCAGCAGCCTGGCGGATGTCTACGACATGCGGGTGCGCCTGCCATCGGGCGAGGCTGTGCCGGTGACCACCGTGGCAACCATCACCGAAGGGCGGGCCTTCGCCACCATCGAGCGCGCCGACGGGCGACGCATCCTGCGGGTGACGGCGAAGGTCGACCCCGATCTTGCCTCTGCCGACAATATCAACGCCGATCTGCGGGAAAGCCTGCTGCCGGAGTTGACGGAACGCTTCGTCGGCCTTGATTGGCAGATGACGGGCCAGGCCGCAGATCAGGCGGAAGATCTGCGTAACATCTTCACGGCGATGGGCGTCGCGATGCTGGGGATCTACGTGATGATGGCCTCAGTCACGCGCAGTTATGTCCAGCCCATCGTGATCCTGTCGACAGTGATCTACGGCGTGATCGGGGCGGTCGCCGGCCATATCCTGTTGGGATATCCGATGACCTTCATCTCACTCTTCGGGATCGTCGCGCTGGCGGGCGTGGTCGTCAACGCGACGATCCTGTTGCTTGATGATTACCACAAGCGACGCGCACGCGCGCCCGATCTGGCCCGCGTCGACGCCATTGTCGACAGCGCCGCGCGGCGGTTTCGGCCTATCTTTCTCACGACGGTCTAAACGGCGCTTGGCCTGATGCCGATGATCTACGAGCCGTCGTTTCAGGCGCAATTCCTGGTGCCGATGGCGATCAGCCTTGGCTACGGGATCCTAATGGCCACGCCGCTGCTGCTGATGGCGATCCCGGCCACGGTGATGATCCTCGACGATATCGCGCGCCCGTTCCGGTGGCTCAACCGGCGTGCGGCAGCGGGGCCGCGCAGCCCGACGGCGCCCGCCGAATGATCCCCCCATCGTTAAGACGCGACACCAGCCAGAAAGGAAGATCCAATGACCTACCGCCTTGCCCTTGCATCCATCATTTTTGTGACAACCACTTTTCCGGCGCAGGCCCAGATGCAGCTGGAGGGGTTTTCCGTCGGCATCGCTGTCACCGGCGGACAAAACGCCATCATCGGCGACGACGACGCGATGGCGCTGCCGCTGCTGCGCTACGATTCCGACAGGTTTTCCGTAGGCCTGCCTGATGGCGTGCGGGTGACGGTTTTTGAAAATGACGGGCTACGGTTCAGCGGCATTGTCTCGCCGTGATTGTCTGCCATCGACAGCTCGGACGCAGCAGCGTTGGATGGGTTAGACCGCGAGGTCACACTCGATATCGGGGGGCAGGTGGATTACCGCTTCGGCCCCGGGACAACCGTGTTTCTGCGCGCTGTGACCGAAGTGACGGGGGAACATGACGGGTCGGAAGCCACCCTTGGTGTGCGCCAGCCGTTGCCCCTGGGCAATGTGCCGGTGTTCTTGGGGGCCGGCGTCACTTGGCAGAGTGGAGAGCTGTCGCAGTATGCATATGGTGTGCTGCCGACAGACACCGGCTTCGCCGCTTACGCCCCCGGTGATGTCACCATCCCCTATCTGAACATCGGCACGTCCATTCCACTCAGCGACAATTTGAGCCTTGTGGGCAACCTCCGCGCCGAGTTCCTGCCTGACGCCATCAGAGATAGCCCGATTGTGGATGAGGATATCGCCGTGGGCGCGATTGTCGGCTTGTCGTTCCGGTTCTGACGCGGACGACCAAAGCACGGTGCCTTCGAGATGCGGCGCCGAAGTCGAAGAACACTTGGGAGAAGTTGCCGACACGCACGGAACCCCAAGTAGGAGGCCGGACCCGATACCGGGCTCGGCCTCAACGGCCTCAGCGGCGCAGCAACATCTCGCGCCCGGACGCTCCTGATCCCGAAAAGCCCCCGTCACCGGTTGGCGAAAACGCGATGCATTGCTCTCCGTCGGGCAGCCCGCCAAGGCAGATCGCATCATCGCTTTCTCGCCAGGTCAGGGAACGCCGCAGAAGGCCGAAACGCATCTGTCCGGTTCCGTCAGGGTTGAGGGTCAGGGTCATCTCGCGCCCATTGGGACCGGAGGTCGTTCATCCGCTGCCATCGGCGATCTGTCCCGCATAGCTTTCGGCATAAAGGGGCGCCGCGGCCAAATCCGTCGTCGTCAAGGCGGCACAAATCCATAGTCTCGGTGTCATTCCGCTCTCCTCTATCTTGGTTGGTCTTCCTAGGCCCTCCCAGGGCGGATCATGTGACCCAAAGGAGGATGGCGTAGAGCCCGGCACCGATCGCAATCACTAGGAGCACTGAGATAATCGCGTAACTGACGATGTCGGGCGCCGAACTGGCAGGTTGCGGTTCGTCTCGTCTTGGCTTGCGATCCGTCATGTCTTTGACCCTGATGCTGGCAGGTGCAGCCGGACGATCAGGCCACCTGGCGTGTTGGCCTTAAGGGACAGCATTCCGCCTTGGCGATGCATCAACTGTTTTGCGATCGCGAGGCCGAGACCGAAGCCTCCGGGTGAACCCTGCAGCCCGGCCTTGACCGCTTCGGGGCGCGAAAATGGCTGCAGAACAACAGCGAACTGGTCAGGGTCTATGCCGGGTCCGTTGTCCGCAACGTCAATCTGGACGAAACTGGCATCGTCCTCTGACCGGCCTGTCAGAGTCACCTTGCCCGCCCCTGCATAGTGCACAGCGTTGCCAAGTATATTGAGCAGCACACGCCACATGAGTGCCGGATCGCATTCGGCAACAAGGTGATCGGGGCCGTTATAACTGACATCCGCGCCTTCGTCGGCGAACTCGTCGCAAACTGTTCGGCACAGCACCGCCAGATCGGTGTGACGCATGTCGGCCTGCTCTGCTTCGGCGCGCAGAAAGCGCAGGGCATCGTCGGTCATGCGTTCAAGTTCACCGAGATCGCGTTTGACCGCATCTACTCCGGGCGCCTCGATCGTCTCTAATCGAAGGCGCATGCGGGTCAGAGGGGTGCGCATATCGTGGCTGATCGCCACCAGGGTCAGCGAGCGATCGGTCAGCAGCTTGCGAATACGGTCGCGCATCGCATTGACCGAACGCGTGGCACGGCGCACCTCGGGCCCGCCATGGACCCGTATCGGGGCTGCGTTGATATCGAGCGTGAATGCGTCGGCCCCATCCGCCAGAAGACCAATCGGACGTATGATCGCAAGCCCCGCCCAGACCGACAGTATCATGATCGGCATTGCGATCAGCATCAGGCCAAGAGTCAGGACAACGCGCGGCACCGCAGCCGCAAGGGGGCTGATGGTTGGATTGAAGACCAGTTGTCTGCCGTCGGTGAGGTCCACCGCAACGGAAAACGGCTCCGCAATCGGGCCCTTTCGTCGGTCGCTCCAATCGGCCGGAAAAACAGAAAGCCGGTTTCCCCAATGTGCCGACATGGCCGCGACCAGTGTGTCGCGGGTCAGGTTGAGCGACGGGTTGAACTCTTCCGGCACCGTATCGCGCAATGTGAAGCGCGCATCGCTGCTCACAATTGTCTGAAGCATGTCATCAGAGGACCGGGCGTCGGGCGCCACCAATGGCAGGATCAACAGCAGCGGCTCGGCCAATTCCATGACAAAGGCCTGCTGCCTCTCATCGCTGCGGATCGTCGGGCTGACGATGAGTATTGTTGTGACGTGGGCGGCAAGCTGCGTCAGGATCAGCAGCAACGTGACCTGCCAGCGCATCCCGAGCCGCGCACAAGGCGTTTGAGCGATGGTTTTCCACCTGCCGATCATTTTTCGACCTTCGAAACGCGCGGCGTGAAGACGTAACCGCCGTTACGCACGGTTCGGATCATGGTTGGCTTGACGGCATCGCCTTCGATCTTCTGGCGTAGCCGACTGATCAGGGTATCGACACTTCGGTCATAGGGCTCCACCCGGCGCCCTTGCGATTGCATTACGATCTCATCGCGCGAAAGGACCTTGCCGGCGGAAACACAAAGCGTCGCCAACACATCGAACTCCGCACTGGTCAGGACAATCTCGACATCATCGGGGTCGTTCAGGGTCCGACGACGGAGATCCATTGCCCAGCCCTCGAACATGAGAAGCATATCCGGCGCAACGGGTGCCGAGGACGAGACGCGCCGCAAGACAGCGTGGATACGCGCTATAAGCTCTTCACTACTGAAGGGCTTGCTCAGGTAATCGTCGGCCCCGGCGGAGAACCCCGCCAGTCGATCACTCAATTCGCCCAAAGCGGTCAGCATGATGATCGGCGGTCTCAGCGGATCCCCGGTCAATGTCTGCGCGAAGTCCAGACCGCTTTCCCCGGGCAGCATCAGATCCAGAACGACCAGGTTCGGACGATCCCGGACCATCAGGGTACGCGCGCTGTCAACATCTCCAGCGATACGGACCGTGAAACCGGCACGTTCTAGAGAGGCGGCCACCAATTCGGCGATAGGCGCGTCATCCTCGACAAGGAGAATACGTTGCTTTCTCGTTGTCATGCCGAGTTCCAACAAGTCGATAACGTTCGATCTCGGACCCATGGTCCTCTCTTTCTGATCCGCAGCAGTGCACGCGCGAAGCGAGCATGACCCGATTATCCCCGGTCTCGATGGTTCAGGAAAGATCCGTTCGCGTTACGTTTTGTGTCTCACCCGGTGCAGCTCGCGATTTCCAACGGCGTGGCCGCGCTCTAAACGGCGTCACTTGGAGAGCACGGACCGTCAATCGTCAGGACTTGTTTTGAGAGCGTTAGGCGCAGATTCCAAACAGAGCGCCATTGCGTGATTAACCAGAGTATGAACCCGAAGGGCGGTGCGCAGGTACAACGGTATTCGTCAATTGTTTCGCATCGATTAGCTTGTAGACCAGAGCTTGATGCCAAAGCGACATGGCGTTTCGGTTTGCGATACAAGCAAATGTTTAGCTATGGAGGTCAGCGAAACTCCAAGAGCGGACTGTCCAACAGCGTTGCCGTAAGGCAGCAAAGTCCGCAGACTGTGATTTCGCTTTCGCCAAGATTTTCCAGTCGCAGCGAATGGCAGGATCGACAGGCGCCATCTCAGCGATGTGTACCCTTGGTCAATGGCAGGCTAGAGGCGATTGCGCACTTGCTGGCTTTTGCTAGGCATTTCCGCGAGCCAACACACTGAAACCGGCGAAAGACCAAACTTAGTGACCATAATGACCAAAAACATGACTAGAATGTTCAAACATCACGAGTCGTCACATTTGATTTCAGTGGTGAGCCGTGCAGGATTCGAACCTGCGACCCACTGATTAAAAGTCAGTTGCTCTACCAACTGAGCTAACGGCCCACTCTGTTCCGGCGACTCAAAGGGGCCTCCGGTTTGCGCTCTGTACGCTGAACCCGGATGCGGGTTCAACCACTTAGATCGCAGGGCAGGACGATCGACCCTGCTCGGCGGCCTAACTAAGAAAGCGGGGGAGAGCGGTCAAGCCCCAATTCGGGCCATTTCGCCCGCAGCAGGCTGGATTTGCGGCGCGGGCGCGTCTATATGCGCCCAATGGCTGATGCGCGCGACACCGGACTGCCCTTTATGAAGATGCATGGGCTGGGCAACGACTTTGTCGTGATCGACACCCGTACGCACGCGGCGATGATGTCGGCCGAGCTTGCAAGGGCCCTGGGGGATCGGCACCGTGGTGTTGGGTTCGATCAGCTTGCGATGATTGCACGCGGCTCAGGCGATGCGCATTTGACATTCTACAATGTGGATGGATCGACATCGGCTGCCTGTGGGAACGCGACCCGCTGTATCGCGCGTTATCTCATGGATGAAGGGGGCAAACGTGCCCTGCATCTGACAACCGATCGTGGCGATCTTTATGCGCGCGATGCCGGTGGCGGGCTCACATCCGTGAACATGGGTCAGCCGCAGCTCGGTTGGCATGAGGTCCCGTTGGCCGAGGAGGTCGACACGTTGCATCTGCCCATCGAAGGCGGGCCAACCGCGACGGGCATGGGCAACCCGCATTGCACCTTCTTTGTAGATGATGCCGAAGCAATCCCGCTGGAGCAGTTTGGTCCCCGCTATGAGCGTCACCCCTTGTATCCTGAGCGCACCAATGTGCAAATCGCACAAATCACGGGGCCGGATCGCATCCGCATGCGGGTGTGGGAGCGTGGGGTGGGCATCACACTGGCATCCGGTTCATCCTCCTGCGCCGTCGCTGTCGCCGCGTCACGTCGGGGTCTGACGGGTCGCCGTGTGCGGATTGATCTGGATGGCGGGGTGCTGAATGTTGATTGGGCCACGGACGGCGTCTGGATGACCGGGCCGACCACCCATGTCTTTAGCGGCACCCTGACGCCTGCGTTTCTGGGGGGCATGGTATGAGCGCGCCCCGCTTTACCACGCTGGGCTGTCGGTTGAACGCCTATGAGACCGAGGCGATGAAAGAACTGACGGCCGAGGCCGGTCTGCAAAATGCCGTCGTGGTCAATACCTGCGCCGTTACCGCTGAGGCCGTGCGCAAGGCGCGTCAGGAAATCCGCAAACTGCGCCGGGATAATCCGGGCGCCCGGTTGATCGTGACCGGATGTGCGGCCCAGACCGAGCCCCAGACCTTTGCGGCGATGGCTGAGGTGGATGCGGTCATCGGCAATTCTGAAAAGATGCGGCCTGAAACCTGGGCGCGCCTTTCGGCGGATTTCATCGGTGAGACCGAGGCCGTGCAAGTCGATGACATCATGTCCGTGACCGAGACCGCAGGTCATCTGATCGACGGGTTCGGCACCCGCAGCCGCGCCTATGTTCAAGTTCAGAATGGCTGCGATCACCGCTGCACCTTTTGCATCATCCCTTACGGGCGGGGCAATTCCCGCTCCGTTCCGGCGGGCGTCGTGGTTGACCAGATCAAGCGGCTGGTCGCGCGTGGCTATCACGAGGTGGTGCTTACGGGCGTTGATCTGACGTCCTGGGGTGGGGATCTTCCGGCTGAGCCGCGCCTGGGCGATCTGGTGATGCGGATCCTCAGGCTGGTGCCCGAGCTGGCCCGTCTGCGCATCAGCTCGATCGATTCGATCGAGGTCGACCACGCCCTTATGGAGGCTATCGCGACCGAGCCGCGCCTGATGCCGCATTTGCACCTGTCGCTGCAACATGGTGACGATCTGATCCTGAAACGGATGAAACGCCGCCATTTGCGTGACGATGCGATCCGCTTCTGTGAGGAGGCGCGCCGACTGCGCCCAGAGATGACCTTTGGCGCCGATATCATTGCGGGCTTCCCGACAGAGACCGACGCGCATTTCGAAAACTCCCTGAAGCTGGTGGAAGCGTGCGGGCTGACCTGGCTGCATGTCTTTCCCTACTCACCCCGGCAGGGCACTCCAGCCGCCCGGATGCCGCAGGTGGACGGGCGCAAGATCAAAGAGCGTGCCGCACGCCTGCGCCTGACAGGAGAGCGGGCCGTGGCCCGGCATCTTGCCGCACAGGTGGGGCACTCCCACCGGGTGTTGATGGAAAACCCGCATATGGGCCGCACCGAACAATTTGCCGAAGTCACATTGGCCGACGCGCAACCGGAAGGACAGATTGTGACCGCCCGTATCGACGGTGTCGACGGCCACCGGCTGATCGCATCTGTCATAAGGTCCAACCAGAGAGATGCGACGCGGATTGCGGTGAGAACATCCGTCTGACCGGCACGTGTGCTCTGCGCGCATCTGGTCCGATTACCGCGTGCCTTGCCAAGGCCTTGGATCCAAGCTCCGGTTCGTCCCGAACATCAATGCAAGATTGACTGCACCTGGATGGTGGGCCCCAGCAATACCGGGCGAGATGCGTCAAAGGTACTCTTTAGTCAAGGGGCCGACTTCGCGGGTTGCACAACCTGGAATTGTGGCGATAATATGACATGGGGCGGGACTGCCCTTGGTGTTGGGTGCAGGGCGTCTCACCCCGGATCGGATCCGGCGCCAGAGTGTATCTCTGCGCCCAGCAGATCCGTGTTTTGTCGCCAAGGCGACACTCAGAGCGTGTAATGCCGACCGCCTGAACTTCTGTCTAAGCATCCTGAAAATCGAAGTATTCACGTCCGAACCGCATCCGGGCGGGCGAGCGGATTTACCCTTGTGGTAAGCCGCTTTGCCGCATGACTCTCGTGTCGACGCGCCCCCAAAATTCAGTGGAATTTATTAACGAATTGTTAACCCTCGACCTGCGGCTGCTGGGCTGGTCTTCTGTCGCATAGGTGATCTTTGCCCTCAAACCCACGTTGCGGGGTGGTCGGTTGATCCGTACTGTTCTCCTTAAGGTAGAACCGCCTAAAAGCCAATTCAGCCCATGGAGGGACATTTGCATGTTCCAGTTCGATCAGCTCGTGTCGGTAAATTTTCAAGGGGTCGTGGTTGTCTTTGGCCGCGTCGCATCGGGTCAGTCAAACGACATCTACTTCAACGTCCTGGGCCTGGATGTCGAGGTCGATGATGACACTCTCGACTGGACCGGCTTCACCAAAGTCGCCTTCCCCAAGCAGGTACGTCAGGTCGGCATGGGCCTGATTACCGTGGCGTCGGATGCCAGCACGATGGTGGCCAGTACCGCGCCCTTTCGGGTGGTCACGGATCAGAAATACATCAGCATCGTCCAACAATCCGAACGGGGGACGCTCTATGTCAACCGGTTTCGGCTGCTCAGCCAGCGGTCGGGAACAGACCAGAAAACAAAAAGCTACAGCCTGAACCCGGCTTGGGAGGTGCGCTATTCCCGCAGCCACAAGGAGGACGTTCCCGCCGACGCCTCTGACACCCAGGATTACCTCGATCCGGATGGTGTGCCGTTTCTCGAACCGGCGCTGGAGCTGTCGATGGTGGATGCTGTCAAGGACGGTCAGTTCGATGTGGTCCTGCTGCCGATCTCGGGGCGGGACAGTTTTGCATGGCAATTCCTGACGCTGGATACGGCGCGAACTGGCATCAATCTCTTTAACTTTCCAGCCAGCGAAAACGGTCTGTTCGATGTCACGGGAAAGCCGATCGACGAGGCCTATCGCATCAAGCCCGACAGCACGTTTTCGGTGCTGCCGAAGGCAGGGGAGGCCCCTCTCAAGGTGGCCTATGCGCCGCGCGCGGCGGTCTATGTCAAACATGAAAAAGTGGTTCAGCCCGACGGCTCAAGCATCGGGGTCAAGCGCGCGGCACGTGTGATGATTACATTGCCGGTTGACGTCGGCGCCGCAGTGCAGACCGCCACCATCGACACGGCAGTTGGCACGACCGGTGTGATGGCCAATCTGTCGGGCGATATCGTCACGACCGATCTGGTGCCCGCAGAGTTCGACCTGATGTTCAACGGTGTGTCTTACCTGGCGCTGAACCCAGCCAAGGCCGCCGACAACCCGCTGGCCATCGCTGGACCCTACAGCATGGCGTTGATGATGGCGCCCGCGGCTCTTGGTGATCAGGTCCATGTGATTGGCGGCGATCCCGAGGAAAAGGCCACCGCCGCCGCGCCGTATCTGCGGATCGTAGACGGGGACAAGATCGAGGTCGGCTTTGGCGATGGCACCAAAGCGGTCAGCGCGCGCACCCTGCACCCGGTGCTGATCACCGGCACCTGGGCCGAGGTCAGGGTGACCTACACGGGCAAAGGCAAGAACCCGTTCGTCATGACGGTGAACGGCTCGACGGTGCCCCTGACCGACGCCGAGGCCGAGGCCGAACCCGCAGGCACGCCGGTCAGTCAGATCGGCGCGGCGGCATCGGGGTTTGTGGGGGCCCTCAACGCGATCCAGATCCAGTCGGGTCAGACAGAGGTCATCG
The DNA here is from genome assembly GCF_021404545.1 of Aestuariivita sp. Taxonomy (GTDB): domain Bacteria; phylum Pseudomonadota; class Alphaproteobacteria; order Rhodobacterales; family Rhodobacteraceae; genus Aestuariivita. The sequence continues at coordinate 20,427 of NZ_JAAWWD010000015.1, read as the reverse complement.
ATCTGCCCAGCAACAGTGTCGATTACAGCGTGACACCTCCGACCACGCCGAACACCGCTGAAAGCGGAGTCGTCGCAACGGTCTTTGGTCCCAAGCCCCAGCCGTCCTCCTCCCCCGTCGACAGCAACATGAGCGGAGCGTTCCATATCGACGAGATGGGGTTGACCTATTACGCGGGTCTGGCCGATTTCATCGTACCGCAGGCCGATAGCTGCCTGATCGAGGGTTCTGACGCGCTGCTGCATCTTTATTACAAGGGCGCGGATGACCTCCTGTCGGTGGCGCAGTTTTCCACCGCGTCGGCGCGCGCGACATTCTATGCCGACTGGACAACCGACTGGTCCGCCAGCGCACGCCGCGTTGCTTTTGCGGCCGAAGAGTTCGAGCGCGCCAGTTATCGTGGCTGGCCTTCAGCCGACTGGACGCCGGTCTCGCGCCGCGTCATGTCCGCACCCGACAAGACTCAGGCGGGGTTCTTGAACTTCGTTGCGCATCGGATCGGCACTTACATGAACAAAAGTGCGATTGCCGTGCGTACGTCCAAAGTGTCCGATCTGCTTTGCGATATCGTGGTGGCGGCACCAGATGGGGTCGGGACCGAGACATGGTCCGGTCTGCCGCGCGATATCAACCAACTCTCGCAAATCTGGAATGGCGCGGCCGGGGACAATCCAGACGATTCCGACATCCTCAATGGCAAGCACCCCTATTTTGACTACACCGCAAGCCGTCCCGCCGTGCTTGTCCCCTCGGCGACCAGCAATAGCGGGGGCTATTTTCTGTTCACGTCGGTCCCGTCCATGCCGTTGCACCTCGGAGAGGTCACCGTGGCGAGTGGGACGGGCGATGGGTTTGTCTCGCTCACACTGGCGTCCTCGACCCCGACCAACTGGGATGCCGGACAGGTGATCACGCAGACCTGGCCAGACGTGCGGAGCAAGGCGCGCGGCGTACTTGAAACGCTTACGGGCAAATCGACAGAATATGACTACGACACCGTCGAGACACCCGGGACACGGGCCTACGGCGTGCCGGTCCTGACCACGAGATCTGACGATCAGGTCAGCCATGTGGTGATTTTCGTTCAGGATGCGCTCACGGATTTCGCGATCACCGTGAGCAATGGCGCGTCGCCCGATCGGTGCAACGTTGAGGTTGCGGGCGCTTCCCTGCCCAATGTCCCAAGGGCACAGGACACCTTTGCAGAGGTGCTCAACGGGCTGAGCGGCGGCTACACCTATCCCGAAGGGTACAAAGACAACATCGCCAAGCACATCTATGCCCAGACCGACGGGCTGAGCGCAGATGTCGTCAACATCCAACAGGCGGCCCCCGGCGGCGCGTTCGCCTATGCCGGACTGGTCCGTGCCCTGTATCTGGGGGAAAACAGCGACGGTGCGACGCTGGGCCCTCAGGCCAAGACCCAAGCCGCAGCGATCCAGGGCGCCAGCTATGAGTTTGGCGGCAAGACCCACGACATTGTCGCATCGACCCTGTTCGGTGCAGTCATCGTCGATCCGCCCAGCGATGGCGGTGTGGGTCGGCTGATCGATACCGACAGCTATTCTGGCGCCAAAGCGCCGGTTCTTGCGCCGGGTGTGAATGGCGGCTGGATGCGGGTAGCCCCGAGATTCAGCCTCGCGCTGAATGCCGGGGCCTCAAACTATGTGTCGATCAATGTCGACAAGGCATTCTCTCCGTCCGAAGAAATGGCGATCAGCTCGGATATGACGGTTGAGGGCTGGCTGGATCATGAGTCGGCTCGCGGTGATCTGATGTCGCGCGCGCTCAGCTATAATGTCAGCGGCAATCGCGACAATCCCGACCTGCCGCTGCAATACATGATCGGGGCAAAGCGCGGCCCGGGCCTGAACATGGGCAAATCGACCTTTGTCACCTCGTCCTATAACTTCGACGGGCCGGATCTGACGCTGCAACTTTATGTGCGACGCAATGACAGTTCGGCCTCCGGAACGCTTGCCACCATCTCAGCGGTGCGCGGTGGAGGCGAATTCCTGTCCCTTGCCGTCACAACCTCCGGCAAGGTCGAGTTTTCGTTCCTCAATGGCGCCGCCAAACTAAACAGTCAGAACGCGCTGCCGTCCAAGGTATGGTCCTGCATCACGCTGACCGTGACGAAGACAGGCGACAAGAAGGTCGATCTTGCCCTGTTTGTCGATGACGCAGAGCCGGTGACGCTTGAGGCCGACAACACCTTTAGCGATCCGCTTGGCACGGTGCTGCTGGGCAGCAAGACTGGGGCCGGGATAACCAACGCCACGTTGAACGGCCTGGCGTTCTGGCAGCGCGCGCTGAGCACAACCCAGGTGCAGCGCACGGTCGCCGCAGGGTTCCCGGACAATGACACATTGCTTGGTATCCGCTGGAACCTTGCGGAGGGACAAGGGACCACGATCATGAATTCCGCGGCCACGGGTCCGGAATTCGACGCCACGCTGACCAATCCGGTCACGTCCAGCTGGGACAAAGACGGGGCTTTCGACGTGCCCTATGCTGGGCGCAACGATCTGGTATTGGCCTCGAACCGCATTCTCAAGGGCTGGAGCCATGTAGCACTTGCCTCCCGCCAGGGGGCCGCACTCCGCCTCGATGGAGGCAATAGCGGGATTGTTCGGGACGGCTCGGCGTTCAACCCGGCTTCCAGTTTTGCGCTGGAAGCCTGGATCGCGCCTGAGGCGCTCAACAGCAAGCAGGTCATCGTCGAAAAACCCGGCAGCTATACGCTGGCGGTCAACACCATCGGCCAGGTCGTGCTGACCGTGCATGTCAGCCAAGAGAGCGAGTATTACCAAGAGCCTCCTACCGAGTTCACTTATGACATCAAGAGCAGCCTGGCTGCGGGTGAGACCGCCTATGTCGCAGTGAATTTTACAACCGGGACGGTCAAGCAATCTCCATCCGAAAGCCAGCTCACCACCAAATACTTTGTCAAAAGCGCGCTCTTTATCAATGGCAAGCTCGTGCAGGAGGAGAACAAGGAAAGTTACACCTCCCAGGTACAGATCCAGACCAAAGAGACCCCGTTTTTCGTGGGCATCTCGGGAGATGAAACCTTTCAATACAAAGGGGTGCTCTCGCATCTGAGGATCTGGGGCCGCACTCTCAATACCGACGAGATCGCGCATGTCTATGCGTTGCGCGGCCTGCCCGCCGATCAGGGCAGCCTCGTTGCCGGGTGGAACTTCGACGAGATGTCGGGAAAGACCGCCAACGATCTTGCCGAAAATCAGGCGATGGAGCTGACCAGCAACCAGCTTTGGGCCATCTGGCAGGACGTGGCCGAGGCCAGCATTTTTGTCAATGGCGGGGACAGCCTGCCGGTCCGGATGTGGCCGTCCGATGTGGGCGGGTATGGCGATGCGCAGATGACCTTTGGCGCCAGCCGCAAGGACAACAAAGTCGATCTGCCATTCAAGGGTCAGATTGACGACGTTCGGCTCTTTTCAACCCTGCTGACCGGTCAGCAAATTCGCGAAAGTATGAACAAACCACTCACCGGAACCGAAGACCACCTCGCGGCCTATTGGATGATCGACGCGGGCTCCGGCGAGGTGGTCTTTGACATGACCGGCCGGGGCAACAACGGCACCTTGATGCCCAGCACCTCACCCCCGACCTGGGCGCCGTCTACGGCTCCGATCCAGAATGAAGGTCAGTATGTGATCAATGCACTGGGGGGGCAGTCAGACTATTACACCGAGGCGATCCAGGGCCAGCCATCGGTCATCGAATATGCCGCCGCCGAGAAAGACGCCTACGGCAATATCTTCAGCGTGATGAAGCGCGGTTACTTTTTCCTGACCGATGTCGGCAACACCGTGCTGGGCGTGGGTTTCAAGGTCGGCGATCTCGATACGATCTTTGTTGGCCAGGTCCAAAGCAAACCGTCGATCGTTGGCTATATCGAGGGCGGACCGCCGATCCCGAGCGAGAACCAGACACTAGCCTATTGGTCCGGGGATCAGGGTGGTCCCGCGCTGTCCTATTCGACGGTCAGCAAGATCACTTACGTCGAGAGCGAGACCAAGACCTGGTCGTTCAGCGCCAGCGAATCCTCGACCTTTAACGGGGCATTCAACATCAAGGGTGGCATCTATCAGGTCTTTGAGGGCGGATTCTCCTTTGGGATCGGCGGCGAGACCAATGGTAAGGTGGTCAAGAACGAGGTGCAGGGCGGCCTCAAATTCAGCATCTCAGGCGATCTGGGCGGCACCGATTCCGTTGCGCAAAGCCATTCCAACACCACCAACCTGACGTCATCGCTGACCCCTGCGGGTACGTGGGAGCCCGAGGACAAAATTCTCAACCCGGTGGTGGGGCGGCGCTATATCCAGAACAATATCGGGATTGCGATGGTCAAGTCCGCCACTGCAGATCTCTTTATGATGGCGCTCAAAGGGACCCAGACGCCGGTTGGGTACACTATCGTGCCGAACGACCAGATACCGGTCGACACAAATATCATCGATTTCCCGATCAACCCCAAATACATCAAGAACGGCACCCTGGATGGCAAGGTTGGGCTGGTCAACGATCCCGATTATCCCCACGCCAATCAGGAACGGGGAAGTTACTTCAAACCTGTCGAGGCTTACGCGCTAAAGCGGAGCATCGAAAAGGAGGAGCAGCAGATCAAGGCGTATTATGACCAGTTCAGTGTGAACAAGTATCGCCTGGTCGGCTCGCTTGGACGGGTCAAGGACAAGCTCAAGGAAAATGACGCCTACGATTTCGGCAACACCCGCAACCAGCGCAGCTTGTACAACACCTATGTTTGGACCGCCGCAGGCGGGCAAAGCAAAGAAGAGCTGAGCGTCGCCAACAGCTATTCCGAGACCTATACCGGGGCGAGCTCGCTCAAGATCGGCGCCGGGGCCGAGATCCAGGCCAAGATCGGGACACCGGTCGGCGGGGTCTATATCGAGAGCGATTTCATGCTCGGCAATACCTGGACGATGACCGCGACCAAGACCGAGGCCACCGCGAACGGGTTCCGGCTCCTGGCCAATGTCACGCCCACCGATTTCCTGCCCGCACCCAAACTGGGCAAGGGCGCCAGTGGCGAGCTGGTGTTCAAGGGGTATGAAGCGACCGCAGCTCCTGGCAAGGTGGACGCATACCGCTATATGTCATTCCTCCTGGCGCCAAAGGCAGCAAACTTTACCGCTCTGACACAGGTGGTCGACCCCAACTGGCTCAACAACAGCACAACCGCGTCGGCCAATGCCATGCGCGAGGCGTTGAGCGACCCGACCGAGCCGTGGCGGATCCTCTATCGGACCACCTATGTCAGCCGAGTGCCCGCGCCGTTCCAGCCGGTCAAGGACGACACCAACGCGCCCAACATCACACCACCTGCGAACCTGCCGTCGAATGCCTGGTTGATCGCGATCATCGATGATCAGATTTCTGACGACCAGCCCACGCCGCTGGAAATCGGCGCCGCCATCAATGTCGTTCTGGGCGATCCGCAGGGCGGTCCCGGCCTGTTGAAGGATCTGATCCCCTGGTGGGCCGATTTCTACCAAAGCGCCCAGGCCTACGGCACCGAAGATTTTGTCGAGCTGGCCGAACTTCGCATCGATCTGCTCGACTATATGGTCAGCAAATACGAGGCCGAGGCGTATCTCGAAAGCTGACCTAACCCCCCTGAAAGGAGGACAAGAATGGACGACCAAGACACAACGAGCATGGTGCTCACCGGGCTTTATTCCGGCCTCACCCTCGACTTTGCTGCCCGCAGCGGGGTCTTGGCCTCTGGCGCAACAGTAAAGGCGACGACCGGCTATGGCATCTCCCGCAAGACCGACAGTACGGGCAAGGGTTACGATCTGGTTTCAGTCGCCAACAGCGAAAATGAAGCCGACCCTCCCAGCATCGTCCTGTCGGTCTATTACACCCAGGACGAGGGATATGACGAGGTCGATCTCGGCGTCCGGTTTGAGAATATCCCCGCCGGCACCGAAATCGAGATCGAGACGGATCTGAGCAAGCTCTCGCTGCCCCGTCAGGGCATCTCCGGCTCGAGCCTTGTGGCGTCGACGGGTCGCGATCTTGGACCGATCAAGACGCCGATGCGGATGCGACTTTGGTTGGAACGACCCGACGACATCAAGGATGGCTCGATGCTTCGGCTGACGATGGCGCGTGTGAAGGGCGGCGGCGGCGGTCCGGTCCAGAAGATCGTCATGGAACAGATCGCGCTCGATCTTTCGCAAACCTGATAGAAAGGAGACCTTCTCATGGGTGATACTTGGCCCGGCGTCGTGGTACGCAACAAAGGCGGTGAAGATGGCACCGTTCCCCGCAAAACCTCCTCTAACTCGCCCGATATTCTGATTTCGGGCAAGGACCCGTTCAAGGATCCCAGTTTCCTGACCGATCCCGCCAACTACGGCAACGACTATGACAACCAGCTCTATATCGGTTGGCCGAACTACCTTTATGTGCGAGGCAAGAACTTCACAGATGCCGACCTATCGGGAAGCTGGAACCTCTTTTTTGCCGAGCCGAACATCCTGCTATACCCGTATCTTTGGGAGGAAAACCAACTCGCCACTTCCAGCGGGAACATGAACCCGCCCTTCGATATCAAAGCCGGTGAGATCGGCGCGTCGAACGATCCGTTTACATGGGTGCCGCCGGATGTCTCGGATCACTACTGTCTGATCGGTATCGCCAACACGCCCGATCACGGCAATCCGTTGGCAGGTGTCACCAATATCACCAGCCTGGCCGAAGTTATGGCCAACAACGCCAACATCGCGCAGCGCAACGTTCAGATGATCCGCGGCGCGCGCCCGCAGGTCGTGGCCAAGGCGGGCTATAATCAGGGATCGGAAGGGGCCCGGGTCGATCTGGCTGTGGTGTTCCGCAACATTCCCAAAGGCAGCAGCTATACCGTGTCCTCGGGCACTCCGCTCAATGGCGAGACGCTCAGCTATAGCGAAAAGGACACCAAGGCCAACGATTTCAAATATGCTTGGGTCGATCAGGATATCCCCGCACAATGGGATACGATGTTCACTTATACGCTGACCTTCGGCCAGGACTGGAGCGGCATTCCCGCCGGCGCCCGCCCCGAAGTCGAAATCCGCGGTGAACTGGTGCAGGGTGAGGATGATCCGCTCTACCGCCTGGGCGTCGACCCGGGGCTCGACCCGGTTACCGGTGCGGCCCGGGTCAGCGTCCGGGGCGGTCCGGTGCGTATCGTCACCGCAGGAAGCGTCCGCACCGTATGCGTGGATATCGGCCCGTAAGAAAACGAACCCGATCAGGCGCGCCACCCTCGTTCGGGCGCGCCAATCTCTGACCTTTGTTGCGACACGCCCACCTCGGTCGTGACAGGTGACGCCTGCCTGCAAGAAAGGACAATCGTATGACCAATGATCGAATTTGGCCCGGGATCCTGATCAGAGCGGATATCGATGATACTGGCACAATACCTCGCACACCCTTGGCCAATTCGCCCGACATCCCGATCTCCGGGGCGCAACCATTGGAAGACCCCGGCATCCTGACCGATCCCGAGAGTTACGATCAGGTCTATGATTATGATGTTGAGGCTGGTTTTCCGACCTACGCCTATATGCGCGGCAAAAACATGGCGGACCGCCGGATTGACGGTGAATGGAGCCTTTTCTACGCCGCACCCAATATCCTGCTCTACCCGTCTCTCTGGCAGCAAAACCAACTGGCCAATGGCACCGGTGACCTGAACCCGCCGTTTTGGATCGAACCGGGAGGGGTGGCAGCCACACTCGATGCTTTCAACTGGGTCATGCCGGTCGAACTGGATCAATGTTCGATGATTGGCATGGCCGTGACGCCAGAACATGGCAATTCGTTCAACGGTGTGACCGCGCTGAACGATCTTGTTCGGGTTTTGGCGGAAAATGGGAATGTCGCACAGTTCAATGTGGGGATTGTTCGGGGCGATGTGCCGGATATCACGTCAAGCGTGCATTACGAGCAGGGCAGCGAGGCCCCCCGCGTCGATATCGTTACGATCTTCAAGAATACTCCGAAAGGCAGCAGCTATTCGATCGCCGCCTCTACACCGTTGAATGGGCGGACATTGTCGGCTTCCGGTGCCGACACGCAGGAGAACACCTTCAAGATCGCCTCGGTGGATCTGGATATCCCGGCGCTCTGGGCCGCAACGTTCAATTATGAGCTGACTTTTGGATCCGATTGGTCCGGTATCCCGGACGGTGCCGGGCCCCAGGTCGAGATACGCGCCGAACTGGTTATGCAAAGCGATCACCCGCTCTATGCGCTGGGTGCCGATCTGGATCTTGATGTGGCGTCGGGCACGCTCAGAACCGCCGCGGATGGGTGGGCTCTCCATATCGTCGTCGCGGGTGGGTTCAGGACCGTATGCGCGGATATGGGTCCCTGAGCCCCGGCGGTTCACACTGCGGGTCGAATCGGGCGGATGGACAAAAAATCGACACATGCCCCGCTAGTGTTTCACGGGCGATCCTCGGGGAGGAAGTGACATGCATTGCGCGGATCAGGTGAGCGGCTTCGATATCGGCCATGCCGATATCGTACCCTGCGGCCTGGTTTGGATTTGGTGCCTGTTATGCGTTGATCCGTCGAGGGCGATGCGGGCTTATCCGCTCAGCCGCAGGCTGGATCGGCGCTGTGAGGTGACGCGGCGCGTCGGTCCGACCGCAGCGGGTTATGCCGATGCATCCGCTAGCCGGTTCAGCAAATGCTGCGGCGACCTGCACTCTGCCTCCGACCGAGGCGACGGTCGGCCTTGCATGGTCCCAAGTGTTTGGCCTTCGGGAAAACACGTTCAGCATGATTCTGATATATCGTATCCTCTTAAAGTTGATTCTCGATCGAGATCTTGCGCCATGACGGCAGGTCGGCTGCCCCCGGTGTCAGGCCATTCCGCCGGTCGCACCATGTGGAAGTCCGACTGGCGATGCGGCTTTTGGATCGGGACGCGAGGATCCCTGTCCAGGCCCCCTATCCATGGGCAGACATCGCCGACCCCAGTCCCCGTTACATCGGCGGGGCGCCAGCAAAGCAGCAAGGACCGAGGACCATGACCTCCGATCTCTCCCAGCGCCAACCTTTATGCGGCCCGCAGATCAGCCGACGGCATGTCTTGACCGGGCTAATGGGCACTGTCGCGGTGTCGATCCTGGGCGTGCCGTCGATGGCGCGCGCGACTGGGCAGGCACAGGTGGGGCGGACGGCCTCGACCGTGCCGGGAATCGCCAGCCAGCGGATCGACGGGGTGGCCAAGGTCACCGGGCAAAAGGTCTATGCCCGCGATTTCAATGCCCGCGACATGGACGGGTGGCCGGATCTGCAATGGTACGGCATGTATCTGCGTGCGCTGACGACGCAAGGCGCCTTCTTGGGGCTGGATCTGTCCACCCTGCCCGAGGCCGCGAAACCGCGCCGCGTCATCCTGGGCGATCAGCTCAGCGACGCGATGCGCGCGCCTCGCACCCTGTTTCGGCGAGACCTCGCAATCGACCTTCAACTTCAGGAGCGCTATCAGGCGCAGCGCGCGGATCCGAGCTTTGATCGCCCTGATGCGGTGGTCTTTGACCTTATCGTGCAGCCCGGCAACCGCCCTGATTTTCTCGGTCAGGCCGTTGCGCTTTTGGTTTTTGACGATATCGGCAGCTTTCGCGCAGCACAGCGCGCGATGCAGTTTCAGGATGCTAGGTTCCAGCGGTATGAGGCGGCCCTCGAAAGGGCCCCGGCCCCCGCGCCGGGGCAGCCGTTTTTCCCCCAGACCACCTATGTAAAGTATCAGGACGCGTTCAGCTATGCCACCGCCGATCCCGACACCTATATGGCGCAGGTCCCCAATTACCGGGCCAGGATCGACGCTTATCTCGATGCCCATCCCGAGTTTCCGCGCCAGAGCTTTATGTCGCGGATGCGTGCCATGGATCCGATGTTCATGGAGCCTGAGACTGGTCTCGTCTGGCAGGATCGAGCGACCGGCACTATGAACCTGGTCCTTGGAACCCAGTCACCGGACCACGATGTCGAAAACATCCTGTCGATGTACGATACGCCCGATGCACCCTTTGCGCTATCGGGTATCACCCTGACCAGCTGCTATCCGGGGGGCGGCTTTGGCGGGCGCGACAGTTCGCCGTTCTCGCTGATGCTTGCGCTGGCCGGGGCCTATGCCGATGGCAATCCACTGCGCCTGGCCTACGACCGGTTCGAGCAATTCCGTGTCGGGCTGAAACGTCACGCCGCCGATATCAGCGGAGAACTGGTGGTTGCGCCGGATATGACCCTCCAATCGGTCCAGATGGACCTGACTTTCGATGGGGGCGGGCGCAAGAATCTCAGCCCCTATGTCGCGTCGCTGGCGGCGCTGTGTGCGGGCGGCTCTTATACCGTGCCGTTCGCCAATATCCATGCCAAGGCGCTCCATACCGAAAACATCTCGGGCGGATCGCAGCGCGGGTTCGGGGGTCCGCAGGCGTTCTTTGCCATTGAAACCGCCCTGGACGATCTGGCCGTCGGGCAGGGGTGGGACCCTTTCGCGCTGCGCCGCAAGAATCTGCTCACCCCAGGAGATGCCACGGTCGTCGGTGGCCCCATCCGACAAGAACTGCGCCTGGCCGAGATGCTCGATATCGCCGAGGCACACCCCGCTTGGGCCGACCGCGACGCGATCAAGGCCGATTATGCCCGGCGCGGGCTGACCTACGGGACGGGCATGGCCATGTCGCTTCAAGCCTATGGCACGTCCGGCGATGGTATGATCGCGGCCATCCTGATCGAACCGGACGGAGCGCTGACCGTGCAATCGGGGGCGGTCGATATGGGCAATGGGTCGGCCACGACCCTGGGCGTGGTGATCGGTGACATCCTTGGCGCCAATGCGGCGCAGGTCGATATGGGGGGCTATACGCTTTGGGGGCAGACCGGGCTGACCACTGACGATCCTGAGGGTCTACGCTGGGACAATCCGAAATGGACGGCGAAATCCGTGGGCTCCTCCTCGGCCTGTCTCACGGGATTGCACCAGGTTCACACCGTCCAGCAAACCGCCCATGGGCTGATGGCGGCCGCGGTCCTGCCCGCGGCGCGTCAGATCTGGGGCCTGGGCACCCTCGACCGGTCGCAGGTGACCTGGACCGACGGGCAGCTCGTTTTTCTGCCAGGCGGCAAGGATGCGCTGCCCTGGCCGCAGATCGCGGGGTTCATTCACGCCAACGGCCTGCCGCGCGGTGCGCTGGGTCATGCCTATTTTCAGGACATTTGGTCCGAGGCCGATTTTCCCACCGACAGCGGTCTGGTGCGGCTGCAACTCGACGGCCTCTCGCTTTATCAGACGGGTTCTGCAGGTCCGGTCCGGATTACCCGGCAAAACACGACAGGACCCGACAGGGGATCCAAACGCTATGCCCGCTATGTCTGGGCGCCCTGCGTCAATGTCGTGGGGCTGGCCGTCGACCGGAGAACCGGTATCGTGCAGACCGAAACGGTGCTGAGCGTGCTGAATGCCGGCCGCGTGCATGTTCCGCAGCTTGTCTCGGGGCAGAGCCAGGGCGGCGTGGCGATGGCCATCAGCTATACCCTGCTCGAAGACATGCCGCCGGGGATGGCCGGTCCCGCCGACGGGCGCTGGAACCTTCATCGCTATCACGTGGCACGGGCTCAGGACGTACCGCTTGCCACACGTCTCGCCCCTCACCGTCGGTCACAGGAACTGATTGTGCTGCCCGAAAGCCCAGGGGACGGCAAGGCAGGGCGCGGCATTGCCGAAGCGGTGATGTGTTCGGTGCCACCCGCCATATCCAACGCTCTGCGCGACGCGGTTGGCGTGCGCTATGCCGATCTGCCGATCACGCCCGAGGTCATTCTGAAAGGACTGAACCCATGAGCATCTCATTTTTCGTCAACGGGGTACTGCAAGAGGTCGAAGACAGCCGCGCCGAGGGTCGTCTGATCGACTATCTTCATGATGACCTATACCTGACCGGCACCAAGTTCTGCTGCGGCATCGGTGTCTGCCGTGCCTGTACCGTCACCGTGTCGAAGCCACCCAACCCGGTGCCGTCGCCGGTCATCAGCTGCTCGACCGTATTGGCCACCCTCGACGGGAGCCATGTCTCGACCATCGAAAGTGTCGCCCGCGATGGCGTCCTTGATCCCGTGCAGGAGGCGTTCCTACATAATTTCTCGTTCCAATGCGGGTATTGCACGCCGGGCTTTGTGATGGCGGCACGCCTGCTGCTTGACCGTTTGGCGGTCGCTCCGGTGCCGCACGACCAGCTTGACGAGGCGATACACGACGCCATCGGCGCCCATATCTGCCGGTGTACCGGCTATGTCCGCTATTACGAGGCGCTGCGTCCCCTCGCCGAAGCGGCGATTGTCGGTGAGGGGGCGGCACAATGATCCGTCCCATCCTTGCGGTTCTGTTGTTGCTGGCACCCGCCGCTCAGGCGCAGACCTCCAATGCCGAATACGCGGCCGCCTGTCGAGCCGCGGTCGGGCCGCTGCCTGAGTTTTCCTGCGCCGATGGCATGCCAGTGCCGATTACAGTGGATGGTGTGCCCGTGACCGACCGGGCGCCCGCCACATGCGACCGGCCTTCTTTGCTGGATAACGGTCCTGGTTCTGACGGGCAATGCGTGCCTTTCTCCCGCATCCTCGATCTCTCGACCGACCGGATGCAGGTCTCGGTCATGTGTCGCCAAAAGGTCTTTCGCTCGCTCGCGTCTATGGAATTCGATGAGATCGACGTGATCGCCCACAATCCCGATACAGGCGCGACATGCTGGTTCCAGGCCTCCGCCGAGGAGGGTGTACCAGTCAGCGGTGTCCGGGTGCCCGCGCCCACGGCGGCACTCGATGACAGGTTCTGGAAAACGCCGCAGGAGGTCGTTGCAGACGGTTGCGGCGATTGCCACGACAACGATCCGTTCATGTTCTCGCCTTTCGTTGGCCAGGTCTGGTCGGAGGTGCCGGTCAACCCGTTTGGTCCCTATGCGCATGTGGGTGCGGAATTCGGGTTTGATGCCTGGCCGACTACCGCGATGACTCCGCGCGACAACACCTGTGTCGGCTGTCACCGGATCGGCATCGGCGCGGCGAACTATGCGGACCGAAAGGTCGGCAGCTGCGCTCAGCTCACCGACTGGATGACCGGGGTCGAGATCCCGCCGGGCGCCGACGGCCCGGCCGGAACCTACCCGCTGTCGCATGCCATGCCCCCAGGATTTGGCGAAAGCGAAGAGGCCTGGAATGTCATCTTTGCCCAATCCGTCGCACAGATCCGCTCGTGCTGCGAAGATCCCTCTCAGACGATGTGCGTCCTGTCCCAGATACCGGCATTGATCCGATGAAGAACGCCGTCCGCTTTCCGCATGTGTTAAAAAGCCAGTTGCTGGTTGATCTGCCCGAAGACCAGAAGACCGACTTTGTAAACCAATGCGCGGTCCGCTTTTATGATAAGCCCCAGCAGATCCTGGTGCAGGATCAACGCCCCTCGGGCATGTTCATTGTGGCCCACGGCATGGTCGAGATCGGCTATTTTACGCCCGGGGGTCAGTGCTCGATCCTCCATCATGCCGGGCCGGGTGAGGTGTTGGGCATCATTGAGGCCGTGGCCGATGCGCCTTGCGCCGCCACCTGCCTGACCCAACCCAGCACGACGTTGCTTTTCTGCCCGACACCGCTCCTTTTCGATTACATCAAGTCGCCGGTTTTCATCCGGAACTTCGCCCGGAACTTCTGTGATCTTCTGGACCGGGACAACAAGTTCCGGTCGGTCGATCAGTTCCAGTCGGTCGATCAGAAGATCTGTAGCTATCTGGCACGGCTGGCCAACCAGACGCAGGTCATCCGCAGAAGCCAGTCCTATCTGGCCAATATGGTCGGCTGCTCACGCCAGACCATGAACCGAATGCTGGGGGCATTGCGCAACGACGGGATTATCGAGCTGCGCAAAGGTGCGATCGTGGTCCTGAAACAGTCCGAGCTTCAGGCCCGTGCCGACACTCATCCAGACGTCGACAAGACCCGCCTCAACTGATCGGTGCCTGTCTGCACTGCAGGTTCGTCTGTGGCGTCCACGGGGTGGTACGAATGCGCCAGACCCGGTGCGATTGCGACCGACATATGATACCGATATTGGGATACAGGATCCACGCCACAAAACGCCCAGTTGAGGATGACCGCCCAAAGTATTGCCAAAGCATGTGCCTTGATCGAGCGGGATCTCAGTGCGCCCCACCCGATTGCCCGCCTTGCCAGAGATGTCGGAATGGCCGAGCATCATTTCCAGCGGCAGTTTGCGGCCGCGACCGGCGAGACGGTCGCGGGTTATGTCCGGGCGCGCCGATTGGAGCGGGCGGCGATTGCGCTTCGGCAATCTCAGGCGCGCGTCCTGGATATCGCGCTGGATTGTGGATTTAGCACGCACGCGGCGATGACACGGGCGTTCAAGGCGCATTTTGGCGTTGCCCCGGCTGTTTTTCGCCGGACTCAGCCGGAAATCCAGAGCCAAGACGTCATTACCAGGCCATATCTCAGGCCGGTCGAAGCGGGTGGGTTTGCGATGACTTGCGATTGCGTTGAGATGCCCGCGCAATGGCTGGCGTGGCGCAAGGCGACCGGGATGACCGAAGGTCGCTCTTTCCCCGATCTGTCCGCGACACGCGCGGCCTTTGCCGCGCTCAGCCGCGACCTTAACGGGCGCGAGGCGGTGTTTGGAGCCGGGTACCGGACCGGTCCGTCCTCGTTCGAAGATCCACAGGCGACAGCGCATTATGGCGCGTTCATGGAGGCAAGGATCCCGCTGGACTGGCCCGAAGGCTGGACGAGGCTGCCCGCCGGACCCTTTGCCATCTTCCCGCATTTTGGCCCGCTGACCACCGTTCATCTGACCTGGCATCGGGCAGCGCGGGTGGGTCTGGGAAGGCTTGGCCTGAGGTTCAGGGCGGGGTGGATGTTCGAAACCTATCTGTCGGCCGATATCGATGCGCCGCGCAAGGCATTGACCGCGCTCATCCACCTTCCGGTCGAAAAAAGCACATTCGGGACAGCATAGGATCGCGCGCCAGGTCTATGCCTGCGGGATAACTCACAGCCGGAGACTGCCATGACTGTTCCTGCCTCTCTTGCGCGCCCCTTGCGCGAGATCACAACCGAGATAGCACATGATGACAGACGCGTGGCCCTTTATGCCGATCTGGCCGCACACAGAGACAGGCAGGAGCCGACACTGCGCGCCTTTGAGGCCAGAAGAGAGGTTTGCCCTGATCTTGCGGCCGCGCCGCTGAACGGGCTACCTATCACGGTCAAGGATCAGATCGCTGTCGCGGGCTGGCCGCGCGGTTTCGGGTTGGAACGACCGCCGCGCCACCGGGATGCCGCGAGCGCCGCCGTCGTTGCCCGTCTCCAGGCGTTGGGTGCGGTGGTCACCGGCAAGACCGCGCTCCCTCCCAATGCGCTCGACTTTCAGACCTACAACCGCCGCCGGGGATTTACCGGCAACCCCCATGATCCGCAGGTCACCGCGGGCGGCAGCTCCGGCGGCGGTGCGGCTGCTGTGGCAAGTGGCATGAGCCTTCTCGATGTCGGGGCCGATTTGGCCGGGTCGCTGCGATTGCCTGCGGGGTGGTGTGGGGTGAGTTCTCTCACACCGACCGAGGGCGCCTTGTCAGGTGACGGGATGCTGCAGGGATCGCAGTCGCTGGACCATTTCGCGCGCATCGGGTTTATCGCGCAGCGCGCTCGGGATCTGTCGTTTGTCTGGTCCCTGTTGCAACCCCGCTCGACCCCGATCCACGCTATGCAGGATGCGCCCAGGATTGCGGTTTGGGCGCCGGAAGGCCACCCGTTTTGTGACGCCGACACCCATGCCGCCTGGACTTCGGTGCCGACCCAGCTCTCCCAGGCCGGTTTGGGAGTGGACCCCGATCCGATGACATGGCTTTTGGCGCCAGACATGTATCGCCTTGCGGGAGAGATCATCGGTTACGAGACCGGAGCGCTCATCCCCGCGCCGATCCGCTGGCTGATGCGGCGGGACCACGGTGCCGCCCGGCGGTCGCCCGGATTTGTCGCGCACATTCATGATGGGTATCGCCGGGACCGGGCACGCTATGCGCAAAACCTGGACCTGTTGCAAATGGTGCGGTCCCAGGCCCTGGCGCGCTGTGGCCATATGGATGCTTTGATCTTACCGGTGACGGGCATCTGCGCGTTTCGGCACATCAAACCGATGCGCGACAGGTCCGGTGTGCGCGATTACGACCAGCAGTTTGCAACGCTTGCCGGTCCGTTGCCCTATTTCGATGCGTTGACCCGGTTCACGCTGCCCTTGACCCTGCTCGGCTGGCCGGTGGTCACAATCCCTCTTGGGCGGGATCGCAACGGTATCCCGATCGGAGCGCAGATTGTCGGCAAACCCCACACCGAGCCCGCTTTGCTTGGCCTCGCCGAGACGCTGGCTTGCGTATTCGATGCGGATTGAGACCGGGCGATCGGTCCCTTGCGGCGGACCTATGGCGCAAGAGGTTCGGCGCTGTGAAGCGCGGGGATATCCCAAACCTCCGCAATCTTGCCATCGACGATGCGCCACAGAACGGCCACATCGAAGGCGATCCGCTGTGCGCCCAGTTTCAGCCGGTTGCGTGTCTGGACGACCACCAACTCCTCACCAATGGCCCGCGCCTCGCGGGGCTCTACTGCAAATGTGCCGCCCGTCTGCCTCTGCAGCGTGTCGAAAAAGCGCAGGATCTCGCCAAAGCCACTGTAGTCGCCGTGTAACTCTGGCATGTCGGTGTTGAAAAAATGCCAGACCGCATCAGGATGAAACAAGTCAGCGCATGCTGAGAGGTTCGCGATATCGACACGTTCCAGGAGAGTGATGTTCGGGTGAGAGTGGATCATGGCCCAGGGCCCTTTCATTGATGAGTTGCTTGGATTGAGACAGGGGGCGTCAGCCCAAGGGACTGGGGTCCGACGTCATGACAAAGACGCAGAACTTGTTGCCGTCTGGATCGCGGAAATAGCCGCCAAAGAACCCACCCGATACGGGGCTGGGTACGCCTGCATCCGTGGCACCCAGGTCCAGCGCTCTGCGATGGAGCCGGGCGACATGAGCCTTGTCGGTTGCCATCAGCGCGACCATCGTGCCATTGCCCGCCCGCGCGGGCTGCCCATCGCTCGGGAAAGTCGCAACAAGCAGCGGCCTGGATGGCCCGAATCCCCAGGCGATCATCCGATCGAGGCTATATGCGCGCGCGCCGCCAAGATCGGGCAGCAGCGCGTCAAAAAACGCCGCCGTGCGCTCCAGATCTGACGTGCCAATCGTGACGTAGCCAATCATTTCTCAGTCCTCCGTGCGGTCTTCCTGCTGACCCAAACCGGGCCGATTACGGTTTGCAACGTCATGGCGCGTCCAACCATTCTAGCAACGGAGCAAGCCAAAGCGCGTCGGGTGTGTAGAAAAGGCCATGCGCCAGACCGGTCCGAAAGACGAGGTCGGTCGTATCCTCAACGTGAGGGGTCCGCTCAAACAGCGGCGCGCAGGAGAACCCCAGATCGTCGGCGGCATCAACCATCGAAAAGAGACGCCCCTGCACCCCATCGGCTGACCGGTCCTGCCCCGAAACGATCCCTGCGGTGCACCCGGCAAGGATGGCATAGTTCAGATCGGGGTTTTGCAACCGGCTGGCGGCGCGAAGGGTCACATATCCGCCTTTGCTGAAGCCTATGACGCTGATCCGGCGCGCAGGCACACCAGCGTCGAGAAGGCGGGAAATGTGGCCCGTCAACGTCTCGACATAGTCCAACCCGCCGGGGCCTCTGACTTCGGCGATGACGATGCGTCCAGGCGCGGCCAGCCGCTGGGTGATCTCGAAGAACTGGTATGCGCCGAACCGTGGAGACACAGCCTTGGGACCCTGTTGCTCGATGATCCGTCCATGGACATAAAACACATAGCTTGCCTCTGTATCGATCTCGGACGGCGGGGCATTCAGGACGGTTTGCGCCCTTGCGCCGCCGACCAGACAGGTGAGGGCGACAAGCGCTGCACCAAGGATAGGGCCCAGAATGCGGGCTGACAGATGTCTTTCTTCGGCAGTCATGGCGATGCCTTTCTTTGTTCAGTCTCGGGGGGTTTTCTGGCGTGCTGGGGAGAGGATGCGGGCATGGGCACTTGGTGGCTGGGATGCAGCCAGACAGGCAGCGTTCGATCCGATATCCAGGCCCGCACGAGCGCGGCCGCGAGGTCTGGCCATCCCAGACACCATCCGTGGCCCCCTTGGGCGATAACACCCGCCTGGGCCCCCGGCACGACCGATTGAAAGATCGGCAAGGCCTCCCGAATGGGACGAAGCTCGTTTTGTCCGGCAACGAACAATGTCGGGTGATGGATCGGACCGGAGAGCGCTTGAAGCCTGAACTTCACGGCTGCCAGTCCAACGTCGCGCACGGTTTTGGGGCTGGCATGGGGCTGACCGTCCGTATCGCTCATCAGATCGGTCTGATGAACGCCATTGGCCCGGGCCGAAGCGTCACGCAGGGCTTTGATCCGCATCGCGGGATAGCTCAGGCGAATGGCGAGGTTGACCAAACCGATATGCCGCATGTTGCCCGCATGCACGCCTGAAATCAGGGCGGATGCCACAAGGGTCCGACGCCGTGCCATCAGATGCAGCGCGACGAATCCTCCCAAAGACAGACCCACAAGATGAACCGGGGTCGGCATCTGATCGGCGATGACCTCCGACACCGCATCGGCCGCGGCGCGCAGCCCCTGGAAGGGGAGCTGCCTGCTGAGGCCATGCCCCGGCAAGTCCGGCAGAAAGCAATGGAACTCAGGCAACCGGTCGGCAACGGGTTGAAAACTGCGCCCGGTCAGACCGCCGCCGTGCAGAAAGACGACGGATGGAGCATCCTTGGGTCCGGTGTGCAGCCCGCTCAGCATCGCGACGGCTCTGCAACAGCCGCGTGTTTCGTGGGCTCCAGACCCAAGCATGCGCAGGTTCCTAAAGCCGTTAAGACATCGCTCATTGTGTTTCCTCATTTCTGGTGATTTCGGTCAGGTATATGTCCCGCGCAGCCTTACGACCGCTGCGGATGGCGCCTTCGACATAGCCCCAGAACGTCCCGTCCAGCTCTGCCCCGGCAAAGCGTACAGGCCCGTCCCAGGATGCAAGCCGGTCGACTGCGTCCCGGTATCTGCCGACCCGCACCGACGCATTATAGCCACCGCCGGACCATGGATCGTCGACCCAGATCGCTTCAGCGGTCCTCAGGGGATCTTGAGCCTTTGGCCCTAATGCGCGTGTGAGATGATGCAACAGGCGTGCGATTCGTGCCTCGGCTGTCAAAGCCGACCAGATCCGCGCCTCTGGTCCGCCCAGAAACGCCGTCAGCCGGGGTGGGCTGGCGTCGCACATACTGGTGTCGACCACCACCAGCCCTGCCGGGTCCGAGAACGAAACCGTCCCGCTAAGTCCCTGGAGGCGCCAAAAGGCCGTCTCGTAAATGAGGACGGTTTTGATCATATCGCCCGGTTCAAACGCGTCGAGAAGCGGTGCAAGCGCGTCGGCCTCATCCAGATCGAAGGCAATCCGCCGCGCGGCGGAGGGGGGTACGGCAACGATGGCGTGATCGGCCTGCCAACGCCCCTTTGCAGATGTGACTGTGACCCCGCGTCCGGTGGCAGAAATCCGAGTGACCGGCGCCTCAAGCCGGGGTGTGTGGTCAAGCCTGTGGGACAGGACGTCAATCACCTGACCCAGGCCTTGGGGAAACTGGAACTCAAGATCGTCACGCTTGGAGGCATAGCGTTTAAGCACTGCGCGAAAGGCGGGGGCGTCCAGGGCTTCGGGCGCGGCACCGCAGATCTCGCAAAACATCGCATAGGCGATCGCATGATCCTCTTCACATAGCAGCAATGCGTCGAGGGCGGCGGCAAGACTGTCTTTGGGCGCCTGTCTGGCTGTCAAGGCGTGCGAAACGCCGCGCCGTGCCTCGCCCAGATCGTCCCACGGGGTTGTCCACCACAGATAGGTCTGGCGCAGGGCGCGCACCAGCTCCCTTGGGCTGTCCCACTGCAGAACCTGTGCGTCGAGAAGGTCATAGATCTCATCCGCCGAGATCAGATCCTCGCGGGGGATTACCTCGCCCTGCACCACGCAGAGACTGGCGCCGGTTCGAGGCACCGGAGAACAATCGAGCCCCGCCTGACGGGCAAGCTCCAGGACCGCAGTCATGTCGCCATTCACCATCTGCGCGCCACGGTCGAATATGCCGACGCCATCCAGCGCCGTGGTATGAACCCGACCCCCGAGGCGTGAGCGCGCCCCCAGGATCTGACAGCCCAGACCCTGAGCTTCACCCGCGCCCCCACCCCCCGGCCCCCCCGCCCCCCCCCAC
>NZ_JAAWWD010000097.1 GCF_021404545.1 Aestuariivita sp. | reverse complement strand
CCCGTGTGGGCGTGCCGTACAACGTTGGCTTTGCCGTGGGGCCCGGCCGGGATTGTAGGAGGGGTCCGTGGGCTCGGAGATTGGTCTCCGTCTGCTGGAAATAGGCCGGCGAGGTGGGATCTTGCGCGGAGCCGGCAAAGCCAGCCCCAGAGTTCGCGCCATTGTTGAGATCCACAGCGCTGCCGTCGTCAAAGCGGTTGGGATTGGTACAAGCGGCCAGTGCCAGCCCTGCACAGAGGATCAGTGTCTTGCTCAGATAGGTCATTTTAGCCCCATTCGTTTCTGCCTTGGCCTGTCATATCACAGCCCGCGTCCCAAGGAAACGCGGGCCTTGTGGGTTCAATTCTGAAGCGGTGACCCCGAAGGATCGCTGGCCCCGGTATTGGTCGGGACCTGTTTTAGATTACGCCCGGTGTTGTAAAGGCCACAAGATCGCCGGGCGGCGACCAGACGGGCGTGCCGTAGCGCCCCTCGCCAAAGCTGATGCGCCGGGCCTCGCCGCCACCTGCGGACATGATGTAAAGCTGCGGTGTTCCGGAGCGGTCGCTCTCGAACACGATCTGGCTGCCATCGGGGCTATAGCTGGGTGCGGTTTCGATAGAGGGGGCGGTGGTTAGCCGGGTGCTGGCACCACTGCCGATGTCCATCGTATAAAGATCGGTATTGCCGCCTTGGGTCAGCGAATAGACCACGGTGCGCCCATTGGGGGCAAAGCGGGGCGCAAAGCTCATGGTCGGGTCCTGTGTGGGCAATTCGCGACGCCCAACATTGGCCACGTCGAGCACATAGATGCGCGGAAAGCCAGTTTCATAGCTGGTGTAAAGCACCCGGTCGCCGGTGGGGGAAAAGCGGGGTGCCAAAACAATGCTGGTGCTGTCGGTCAGATACTGCACATTGGCACCATCATAGTCCATTATACCCAACCGCTTAGCGCGCTGATCCTTGGGGCCGCTCTCGGCAACAAAGACAACGCGGCTGTCGAAATAACCGCCTTCGCCAGTGATGCGACTATAGACCTGATCGGCAACCTTGTGGGCAATACGCCGCCAGCCGTCCTGTGTTCCGACAAGCTGTTGACCTGCGCCCAGTTCCTGACCGGAAAACACGTCATAGATGCGGAATTTGGCGATGATGCGCCCGGCACCATCCGTGCTGACCGCGCCTGTAATCAGGGCCTGTGCATTGATAGCGCGCCAGTCGGCATATTGCACCGGGCTTTCAAAGCTGGTGATCCGGCTGATGTGGGCGGGACTTGGGATCTGGCGAAAGAGCCCTGTGCCATTGAGATCGGCGGCGTTCACGCTGGCGATGTTGGGGCCAAGTTCCTGACCGCCCCCCCCCCCGGAGAGAAACGGG